>JAEZYE010000042.1 GCA_023419315.1 Pseudomonadota bacterium | reverse complement strand
GTGATCACCGCATCCTGCACCGTCACGCTCACGGTCGCGGGCGCCGACGTGCCGCCGCTGTTTGTGGCGGTGTAGGTGAAGCTGTCAGGCCCGGCGTACCCGGCGTTCGGCTGGTAGGTGATGGTGGTGCCGCTGACGATGGCGGTACCGTTCGCCGGCGGCGTGCCGATGGCCAGCGACGTGGGCGCACCGCCACTGAGCGTCAGCGGCACGTTCGTGGCCGGGGCGTTGTAGGCCAGGGTCAGCGACGAGCTGCCACCCGTCGGCGGCTCGTCGATCACGGCGATCGCGTAAGCCTGGGTGGCCGTGTACGGCCCCGTGCCGGTACTGCTGTCGGTGGCGGTGATGCTGAAGTTGAAGGTGCCCAGCGCGCTCGGCGTGCCGGAGACGGCACCGGTCGAGGCATTGAGCGTCAGGCCGCCCGGCAGTGCGCCGGCGGTGACGGCGTACGAATAGGGCGCCGTGCCGCCCGAGGCCGGGGTGATCGCAGCCGAGTACGCCGTGCCCAGCGTGCCGCCGGCCAGGGGGGTCGCCGGCAGCGCGAGGGTCGGTGCGGCGATGGTCAGCGTGTACGCCTGGCTGCCCGAGAATGGACCGGGGAACGCACTGCCGTCGGTCGCGGTGACGGTGAAGTTGAAACTGCCGCCAGCGTTCGGCGTACCGGTCACAGCGCCGCCAGCCGACAGTGTCAGGCCGGCAGGCAACGCGCCCGCAGTGACCGCGAAGCTGTAGGGACCGGTGCCGCCGCTGGCAGTGATCGTCTGGCTGTAGGCGGTGGCCACGGTGCCATTGGGCAGCGTGCCCGGGCTGACCGTCACCGGGACATCGTCATTGGTGATCGTGCCCACGCCCTGGTTGTCGCTGATCGTCGCGTTGATCGCACCGCTGAGGTTGACGAAGAAGGTCTCGTTCGCCTCCGGCACCGTCTCGCCGATCACCGGCACGGTGATCGTGCGGGTGGTCTGACCCGGCGTGAAGGTCAGTGTGCCGCTGGCGCTGGTGTAGTCCGCCGGCTGGGTCGCGGTGCCGTCGGCCGTCGCATAGTTGACCGACACCGTCTGCCCGCTGGCGGCGCCCAGGGCGACGGTGAATATGGCGTTGACGGTGCCGGCATTGCCTTCGACCACGCTGACATCATCGATCGACAGGCTCGGCAGCGGATCGTCATTGACGACGGTACCCACGCCCTGGCCGTCCACGACCACGGCGTTCACCACGTTGGTGACGTTGACGAAGAAGGTTTCGCTTGGCTCGTTGGCGGTGTCGCCGTTGACCTGCACCGTGAAGGTGTAGGTGCTGCTGCCGGCCGGGATGGTCTGGCCGGTCAGACTGCTGGTCACGTAGTCGATACCGGCGGTGGCGGAGCCGTTGGCGGTGGCGATGTCGAACGTCACGCCGCCCGGACCTGCCGGCGCGCTCAGGCTGACCGTGAAGGTGAAGTTGGTGATGCCGGCATTGCCTTCGTTCGCCGTGACGTCGTTGATCGCCAGGTTCGGCAGGTCGTCGTTGAGGATCGTGCCGGTGGCGCTGTTGGGCACGCCGACGGTATAGCCGGCACCGGCATTCAGGGTCAGGATGACGGTTTCGTTGGCTTCGATGGTGGCATCGGCGGTCGGGTTGACGGTGATCGTGCCGGTGGTGTTGCCCGCCGGAATGACCAGCGGTGAGGCGATCGTCGCGTAGTCCGTGCCGTTGGTCGCAGTGCCGCCAATCGTGTAGTTAATCGAGAGCGCGGAGAACGATGCCTGGTTCAGCGAGACCGTGTAGACGAGGTTCGGCGCACCGTCTTCTGCGACGTTCGCTGGACTCACGCTGATCGTCGCGCTCGGCACGTCGTCGTTGAGGATGTTGCCGGTCGCGCTGGCCGGCGCGCCGACGGTATAGCCGGTGCCGGCGGCGACGGTCAGGGTGACGGTTTCATCGGCTTCGACGGTGCCGTCGACTGTCGGGTCGATGGTGATCGTGGCGGTGGCCGCGCCGGCCGGGATGACGACGGTCGCGACGCCTCCTGTGTAGTCGACGCCGGAGGTCGCTGTGCCGGAGGTAGTGATGTTGACCGTCGTCGGCGACGTCAGGTTGAGGCTGCGGGTAACCGTGTAGGTCAGGTTGGTCGCGCCGTCTTCGCTGACCGACGCCGGCGACACCGAGATGGAGACGCTCGGCGGCGGGCTGACGGTGAGGGTGTAGTTCTCGAGTTCGTAGTAGACGCCGGGGCCGGTACTGGCGTCGGTCACACGCAGGGTGACCGGGTAGCTGCCGGGAGCGGCTGTGGTGGTGCCGCTTACGACGCCTGCGCTGGAAATGCTGATGCCGGCGGGGAAGGCGCCGGTCTCGAGCTGGTAGTCATGCGGCGCGACGCCACCGGTGGTCGAAAGGGTCTGCGAAAAGGGCGCACCCTGGATCGCGGTGCCGCTGGGTGTGGTCAGGGTGAGTGTCGGGTTCTGCACCGTGCCGGTGTAGCTCTTGACGACGGTGTCGGCCGTCGGCGCCGCCGAATCGGTGGAGCGGACGCTGAAGCTGTAGCCACCGCGCTGGGTGGGTGTGCCGCTGAGGACGCCCCCACCGGTCAGGCTGAGGCCGACCGGCAGCGGCCCTGATTCCAGCACGTAGGTATAGGGACTGGTGCCACCACTGGACGTCAGGCTCTGGCTGAAGGGCGTGCCGGCGGTCAGGGTCGGAAGGGTGGCCGGCGAGACGGTGATTGCGGAGGTTGGGGCGCTGATCGTGATGTCGACACGCACCGTGCCGCCCTCGTCGTCCTCCAGCCAGATGACGTCGGAGCCGCCACCGACGGGCGTGCTGCCGTTGTGCGCGTAGGTGAGCGATTGCGGCCCCCCGGTGGCCGGGCCCAGGGTCACGGTGCCATGCTGCGCGAACGGTGCGAACGGGCCACTTACGCCGCCAAAACCGCTTTGGCATCCCGTAACGTCGACATTCGCCGAGCCGCCCCACGCCACCGTGGCCGTCAAGGGAGTCGGGCAGTACGTGGAGCTCTGTGCCGACGCCAGCGCTGGCCAGAGCACCGCGAGCGCGAGCAGCAGAAACGCGAGCGTGCCGAGGCGACGGCCCGACGGGCGGTTCGAAGACGTATACATGTTCCAGTTCCCCTGAAGAATGCCCGTCCGACACGGGCCTACGGCAGGCCTGACGGTCTGCGCGAATACAACGGAATTCCTTGCAGGACGACGCAGCCACTCCCCGGGCGTAGTCCTAGCGTCATTGGAACAGGCTTCCCGGCCAAGCGGAAGCCCCTGTCGGGATGCGATGGCGGGACAGACGCCACCGACAGGCCTTGTGGCCGGGGCCGATGCAGGTCAGAGTACGCGCGGCACGGTACGCGGTGCCGTCGCGCGCACGTCCTTGGGGAAGATATCGATGAGCGAATTTTTCATCGGCCAGATCATGATGGCCGGCTTCAACTTCGCGCCCAGATATTGGGCGCTGTGCAACGGCCAGCTGTTGCCGATCAACCAGAACCAGGCGCTCTTCTCGTTGCTGGGAACGCAGTACGGGGGCAACGGCACCACCAACTTCGCCTTGCCGGACCTGCGCAGTCGGACACCGGTCGGCTATGCGTCTTCCGTGGATCCGAGCTGGCAGCCGCCGTCGGTCCAGATCGGCCAGGCCGGTGGCGTGGAGCAGGTGACCCTGCTGTCGACCAACCTGCCGGCGCACAACCATGCGGTGAACGCATCGACCACCAGCGGCAACAGCCGCGTTCCGTCGAATCGCGTCTTCGCCACCAGTACCAACAGCGCAGGCAGCGCCATTCCGACCTATGCCACGTCGGGCGGACCGCCCGTGCCGCTGAATCCGGCGACCGTCGGTCCGGCGGGTGGCAACCAACCGCACCCGAACCTCCAGCCCTACAGCGTCGTCAATTTCTGCATCGCGTTGCAGGGCATTTTCCCGTCGCGCAACTGACGCAGGCCGGCGTCGCACAGCGGCCGGCCAACGAACGACCACGGAGCACTTTCATGGCAGACCCCTATCTTGGCGAAATCCGCATGTTCGCCTTCGGAACCCGAGGCGCCCCTCTCGGCTGGCAGGCGTGCGACGGCAGCCTGTTGCCGATCTCGGAAAACGACGCGCTTTTCGCGCTGATCGGCACTACGTACGGCGGCGATGGCCAGACCACCTTCGCGGTGCCGGACCTGCGTGGCCGTCTGCCGATTCACCAGGGCGCGGGCCCCGGCCTGAGCAACTACGTCATCGGCCAGCGGGCCGGCACGGAGACCGTCACCGTGTTGTCGACCCAGATGCCGGCGCACACCCACACGCTGGTGGCGACCACTGCCGCCTCGACCGCGGTGACGCCGGGCGGCAGCCTGCTGCCCGGCGCGGTGAGCGGCGACACCTTCTACGTCAACACAGTCACCGGCAACAACGCCGCGGCGATGTCGCCGCAGATGCTGACCCTGGCCGGCGGCAGCCAGCCGCACGAGAACTGCATGCCCACGCTGACGGTGCAGTTCTGCATCGCCACCAGCGGCATCTTCCCCTCGCAGGCCTGATCGCCGCACCCATCGCACCCCGCAGGCGCCATCGCCGTCCGGCGACGCGACCCTTCCTCGCAGGAACCTGATCATGACGGAACCCTACATCGGCCAGATCCAGCTGTTCGGCTTCAACTTCAATCCGCTCGGCTGGGCGTTCTGCAATGGCACCACACTGCCCATTTCGCAGAACACCGCACTCTTCTCGCTGGTCGGCACGATCTACGGCGGCAACGGACAGACCACGTTCCAGCTGCCGAACTTCGCCGGCCGCGCCGGCTGCCAGCAGGGCAACGGGCCGGGGTTGTCGCCGCGCAGCCTCGGCGAAACCTTCGGCGTCAACACCGTGACGCTGACCAGCAACCAGATCCCGCAGCACAACCACGGGGTCAACGCCTACTCGCAGACCGCGCCAGGCAGCGGCAGCCACGTCCCGGTCGCCAACGGCGGCCTTTCCTTCCTGGCCACCAGCACGTCTTCGCGGACCTTCATCGCGGCGCCGCTGAACACCCAGCTGGCGTCCAACATGGTCCAGCCCAATCAGGGCGGCGGCCAGCCGCACCAGAACCAACAGCCATATCTGGGCGTCAACTTCAGCATCGCCTTGCAAGGGATCTACCCATCGTTCCCTTAAGGTGACCACGCCAACGTCATCGCGGCTGGCGCCCTTCCCGCCGGAACGGCCCGACCGCATGCGGACGCCCGCGTCCCTCGTCGCATGCGGGATCGCGCTGCGGGCCCTGTGCGACGACGACCAGCCCTGGCTGCGCGACCTGTACGCCAGCACGCGCGAGGAAGAGATGGCGCAGGTGCCGTGGCCCGAGACGCACAGGCGCGCCTTCCTCGACCAGCAGTTCGAGGCCCAGCACCGGCACTACCTGCAGGTCCATGCCGACGCCGACTTCCTGGCCGTGTGCGACGAGCGTGGTCCGCTGGGAAGGCTCTACCTGCTGCGGTCGCCCCCCGACCACCTGCTCGTCGACATCAGTCTGTTCCCTGCCGCCCGTGGCCGCGGGATCGGTGCGTCGCTGATCGGGGCCGCCCAGCAGGCCGCCGCCGCCCAGGGATACGGCGTGACCCTGCACGTCCTGCAGCACAACATCGGGGCGCGTCGTCTCTACGAACGGCTGGGATTCGCCGCCTCCGAGGCCGCGTTTCCTTACCTGAGGATGGACTGGCGCGCGCGGCCCGTCAGTTGAAGACGGCCTGGTAGAGGAAGCCCGTTTTGTCCTGCGCCACCGGCACCAGGAAGATCTCGGTGCTGCCCAGCCGCGGGTGGTGCATCCGGTAGGTCTGCTGGGGGAAGAGCAGCGCGGAGGCGTTGTGGAACACCAGCGAGAAAGGCGCGCGCAAGGCATCCGGGCTGCGCACGGGCAGCGGCTGCGCCTCCACCAGCACGAAGGCCGCCTGCATGCCCTGCAGGTCCGCCGAGAAGGTCTCGTTGAGGCAGCCGGAGAAGTGCTCGAGCGACAGCAGGTCCATGCGGGGCCGGTTCCGGAAAGAAGGGAGCGCATGTTCTCCGCCCGGCCGGTGCGAGGCAAGCGCGCGCCGTCGCCGGCCCCCGGCGCGCAAGCCCACATTGGTGCATTGCGCGGGATTTGATCCCCAATTTGGGGATTATCAGCCATGCCATCGCTTTTTGATGCCTTCTGAATCAATGGGTTAGAGCGATAGTGAAGTTGGCACGGGGATTGCTCCGTCTCTGCCACAACCCTTATCCAACCCGAGGTTCCGAGATGTCCCTGGACAACGTTGAGAAGCTGATCAAGGACCACAAGGTCGAGTTCGTCGACCTGCGTTTCGTCGACATGCGTGGCATCGAGCAGCACGTCACCTTCCCGGTCAGCATCGTGGATGCGTCGCTGTTCGAGGACGGCAAGATGTTCGACGGTTCGTCGATCTCGGGCTGGAAGGGCATCAACGAGTCGGACATGGTCCTGCTGCCCGACCCGACCTCGGCCTACATCGACCCGTTCTATGCCGACCCGACCCTGGTCCTGGTCTGCGACATCCTGGATCCGGCCACCATGCAGGGCTACTCGCGCGATCCGCGCGGCATCGCCAAGCGCGCCGAGGCGTACCTGAAGTCCAGCGGCGTGGCCGACATGGCGTTCTTCGGCCCGGAGCCGGAGTTCTTCATCTTCGATTCGGTGCAGTTCGCCAACGAGATGGGCAACACCTTCTTCAAGGTCAATTCCGAGGAAGGCGCCTGGAACAGCGGCAAGAGCTACGACGGCGCCAACAGCGGCTACCGTCCGGGCATCAAGGGCGGCTACTTCCCGGTGCCGCCGACCGATTCGCTGCACGACCTGCGCGCCGAGATGTGCAAGACGCTGGAACAGGTCGGCATCGAAGTCGAAGTGCACCACCATGAAGTCGCCACCGCCGGCCAGTGCGAGATCGGCGCCAAGTTCAACACGCTGGTCAAGAAGGCCGACGAACTGCAGCGCATGAAGTACGTGGTGCGCAACGTGGCCCACCGCAACGGCAAGACCGTCACCTTCATGCCCAAGCCGATCGTCGGCGACAACGGCAGCGGCATGCACGTGCACCAGTCGCTGGCCAAGGGCGGCCAGAACCTGTTCTCCGGCGACGGCTACGGTGGCCTGTCGCAGCTGGCGCTGTGGTACATCGGCGGCATCTTCAAGCACGCCCGTGCGATCAACGCCTTCTCCAACTCGGGCACCAACAGTTACAAGCGCCTGGTGCCCGGCTTCGAGGCGCCGGTCATGCTGGCCTACTCGGCGCGCAACCGTTCGGCGTCGTGCCGCATCCCGTGGGTGGCCAACCCGAAGGCGCGCCGCATCGAGATGCGCTTCCCCGATCCGCTGCAGTCCGGCTACCTGACCTTCACCGCGCTGATGATGGCCGGCCTGGACGGCATCAAGAACCAGATCGATCCGGGCGCGCCGAGCGACAAGGACCTGTACGACCTGCCGCCGGAAGAAGAGAAGAACATCCCGCAGGTCTGCTCCAGCCTGGACCAGGCGCTGGACGCGCTGGACAAGGACCGCGACTTCCTCAAGGCCGGCGGCGTGATGAGCGACGACTTCATCGATGCCTACATCGCGCTGAAGATGCAGGAAGTGACCAAGTTCCGCGCGGCCACGCATCCGCTGGAATACCAGCTGTACTACGCCAACTGATGCACTCGAACGTATCAGCCATGGCGCGAGCGGAGGGGCGGATGTCCGGCCCGCCGCAGCGCGGCGGGCGTTCGGCAGGGACGCGTGGCAGTGCCACGCAAGCGTTCCTGCCTCACCCGCTGGAATACCCGCTGTACTACGCCAACTGATGCCGCGTCATCGCGTCAGCACCACGCATGCGCAGGGCCAGGCACCGGCTCTGCGCGGCACGCCGCAGGCGCACTGAGCAACCGCGGCCCATGGGCCCGCAAACCCCCCCCCCCCCGGGCCCAATCGCCGCAACTTTTTCGCAACACCTGCAACACCGGCTGGGGAGCCGGGCAACACACGTCATCGATTCACGGAGATCGCAACACCGCAATACGCAGGGGAAAACAGGAGAGATCCATGAACCGCAGCTCCCTCCCACGTCACCCTCTTCCGTCGCGGACCATCGCGATGGAAGCAGGTGCGGTTCATGGGTTCATCCGCACCGAGAACGTGTCCGCCGGCTGCACGCAGCGCGCACGGGTGTCCTGAAACCGCCGGCCGGCACAGGCCGGCCGGTTCCATCCACCATCGGGGTATGCGCATGAAACTGATCACTGCCATCATCCGGCCGTTCAAGCTCGACGAGGTCAGAGAATCCTTGTCGCAAGCCGGCGTGTCGGGCATCACCGTCACCGAAGTCAAGGGCTTCGGTCGACAGAAGGGCCACACCGAGCTGTATCGCGGCGCCGAGTACGTCGTCGACTTCCTGCCCAAGATCAAGATCGAAACCGTCGTCACCGACGAGCGCCTGGAAGCCGTCATCGAGGCCATCCAGCAGGCCGCCGGCACCGGAAAGATCGGCGACGGAAAAATCTTCGTCACCACCATCGATCAGGTCATCCGCATCCGCACCGGCGAAGTCGGCGCGGACGCGCTCTAACACTCGGAGCCCCCATGAAGACTCGACTGTTCGACGGGTGGAAGACCCGTGCGCAAGCATTTTGTCTGGCCGCGCTGTGCGGCGCGATGACGTTGGGCGTGATGGGCCATGCGTTCGCGCAGGATCCCGCCGCGCCGCCACCGACCGGCCAGGAAACCGCCGCCGCGGTTCCGGCCGAAACCACGCCGCCGGCCGCACCGGCGGATGTCTCCGATCAGCTCGCCGCGCCGGCCGACGGCGACGTCACCGCGACCGCGCCGACGCCTGAGGCGGAAGCGCCGCCGGTCGTGGAAAAAGGCGACGTCGCCTGGATGCTCACATCCACGCTGCTGGTGCTGCTGATGGTGGTGCCCGGCCTGGCGCTGTTCTACGGCGGCATGGTGCGTTCGAAGAACGTGCTGTCGGTGCTGATCCAGGTCATCACCGTGTTTTCCCTGCTGGTGATCCTGTGGGTGATCTACGGCTACAGCCTGGCGTTCTCGGGCGAAGGAGCGTGGATCGGCAACCTCGACAAGGCGCTGCTCAAGGGCGTGACGCTGGAATCGCTGGCGGCCACGTTCACCGCGGGCGTCAGCCTGCCGGAGTACGTATTCGTCGGCTTCCAGGCCACGTTCGCCGGCATCACCGGTGCGCTGATCGTCGGCGCATTCGCCGAACGCATGAAGTTCGCCGCGGTGCTGCTGTTCTCGGTGTTGTGGTTCACCTTCGGCTATCTGCCGCTGGCGCACATGGTGTGGGCGGCCGGTGGCTTCCTGTTCGAGAAGGGTGCGCTGGATTTCGCCGGTGGCACGGTCGTGCACATCAACGCCGGCATCGCCGGCCTGATCGGTGCCTACTTAGTCGGCAAACGGCTGGGCTTCGGCCGTGAAGCGCTGAAGCCGCACAACGTCACCCTGACGTTCGTCGGCGCATCGCTGCTGTGGGTGGGCTGGTTCGGCTTCAACGCCGGCTCCAACCTGGAAGCGAATGCGGGCGCGGCGCTGGCCTTCCTCAACACCTTGCTGGCGACCGCCGCGGCGATCCTCGGCTGGGCGTTGACCGAGAAGTTCACCAAGGGCAAATCCTCGGCGCTGGGCGTGGCCTCCGGCGCCGTGGCCGGTCTTGTCGGCATCACGCCGGCGTGTGGCACGGTCGGTCCTTTCGGCGCGATCGTCATCGGCCTGGCGGCAGGCGTGATCTGCGTCTGGGGCGTCAATGGCCTCAAGCGCCTGCTGGGGGCCGATGACAGCCTGGACGTCTTCGGCGTACACGGACTGGGCGGCATCGTCGGCGCGATCCTCACCGGCGTCTTCAGCGCGGCGTCGCTGGGCGGCGTGAAGGGTGACGGCTACGACATCGCCACGCAGGTCGGCATCCAGGCGCTGGGCGTGGGCATCACCATCGTGTGGATCGGCGTGGTGTCGGTGGTGTCGTTCCTGATCGCCCGACTGGTGTTCGGCCTGCGCGTGGCCGAAGAAGCCGAACGCGAAGGCCTGGACATCACCTCGCACGGTGAATCGGCCTACGAGGCCTGACCGCTTGCCGGGACGGCATTGCACTAAACTGGTGCAATGTCGTCCCCGGCACTTCCCCTCCCGATGATTCCGCCCGACACCGACGCGCTCAGCACGCCGGTCGCCTGGGCCGACGCCAGCGGACACATCGGCGGCGTCAATGCCGCGTTCGCCCGCTGGCTGGGTGTCAGCGCGCGCCGATTGCTTGGACAACCGCTGGCGGCACTGGAGATTGAAGGCGACGCCATGGCGCGCTTCCTCGAAAACACAGACCGCGACATCCTGCGCCTGCATCGCATGGCGCTGGGCATGCCCGGGGAAGCGCCACGTTTCGCCGAAGGCTGGTTGTCGCGCATGGAAGCCGGCGGTTGGCTGCTGGAAGCGCATCCGGTCGATGAATTCCCCAGCGCCGACCCCGGCCAGGCCCTGCCGAGCGCATTGAGCGCCGCACTGAAGGGGTTGGCGCACGAGCTGCGCAATCCGCTCGCCGGCCTCAAGGGTGCAGCCCAGTTGCTGGCGCGCCGCGCACAACAGCGTGACGGCAGCGAAGACGAGCGTGAACTCATCGCCCTGATCGAATCGGAAACCGAGCGCCTCAACGGCCTGCTCGATCAGTTGCTCTCACCCGCGCCGCAGCGGCCGCACGCCTTGCTCAACATCCACGCCGTGCTGGAGCGCGTGCTGCGGCTGGCGGAAACCGAAGGCGGCTGGTCCGTGCGCCTGCAGCGCGATTACGACCCCAGCCTGCCGGAACTTCCCGGCGATGCCGATCGCCTCACCCAGGCGGTCTGGAACCTGGTCCGCAACGCCATCCAGGCGGGCGCAGGCAACGTGATCCTGCGCACCCGCGTCGAACACGGTTCGCGCATCCACGATCACCTGCACGCGATGGCGCTGCGGGTGGAGATCATCGATGACGGTCGCGGTGTGCCCGAAGAACTGGCCGAACACCTGTTCCTGCCCTTGGTCAGCGGGCGCGCCGAAGGCACCGGGCTGGGCCTGGCGCTGGCGCAACAGGTCGCGCGCGAACATCGCGGCACGCTGAGTTACCGCTCGCGTCCCGGCCACACCGTCTTCACCCTGCTGCTGCCGCAGGCGCCGGAAGCCGAAGAGGAACGCCATGTCCGTTGAATCCACGCACGAACACGGCCAGCGCATCTGGGTGGTCGATGACGATCGTTCGGTCCGATTCGTGCTGGCGACTGCGCTGCGCGACGCGGGTTACACCGTGGACGGCTTCGACAGCGCCGACGCTGCACTGCAGGCGCTCGGTGCGCGTGGCGCGCCCGACCTGCTGTTCACCGATGTCCGCATGCCGGGTGACGACGGCCTGGTGCTGCTGGATCGCCTGAAGGCCACGCATCCGCAATTGCCGGTCATCGTCATGTCGGCCTATACCGATGTCGCCAGCACGGCAGGCGCGTTCCGCGGCGGCGCGCACGAGTTCCTTTCCAAACCGTTCGATCTCGACGACGCCGTCGCACTGGCGGCGCGTACGTTGCCCGACGCGAACGCCGAACCCGCGGCGGTTTCCAACGCGCCAGCCTCGATACCTTCGGACACGGCACCGCAACTGATCGGCGATACGCCGGCCATGCGCGCACTCTTCCGCGCCATCGGGCGGCTCGCGCAGGCGCCGCTGTCCGTACTCATCAATGGCGAGACCGGCACCGGCAAGGAACTGGTCGCGCGCGCGCTGCATCAGGAATCGCCGCGCGCGCGCAAACCGTTCGTCGCGCTCAATACGGCGGCGATTCCGGCCGAACTGCTGGAAAGCGAACTGTTCGGCCACGAAGCCGGTGCCTTCACCGGCGCACAGAAGCGCCACATCGGTCGTTTCGAACAGGCCGACGGCGGCACGCTGTTCCTCGACGAAATCGGCGACATGCCATTGCCCTTGCAGACCCGGCTGCTGCGCGTGCTCGCCGAGGGCGAATTCTTCCGCGTGGGCGGGCGCGAACTGATCCGTGTGGACGTGCGCGTGATCGCGGCAACCCACCAGAACCTGGAAGCACGGGTGGCCGAGGGCGGATTCCGCGCCGATCTGCTGCATCGTCTGGACGTGGTGCGCCTGCAATTGCCGCCGCTGCGCGAGCGGCTGGGCGACGTGCCGCAACTGGCCGAGAACTTCATGATGGCGGCCACGCGGAAGCTCGACATTGCGCCCAAGCGCTTCGCCGCGTCTGCGCTCGCGCGGTTGCAGGCCCATCACTGGCCGGGCAATGTTCGCGAACTGGAGAACGTCTGCTGGCGTCTGGCCGCGCTCGCACCCGGCGACGTCATCAGCGCCGCGGATCTCGACGCCGTGCTTGCACGCAGCGAAGCGCCATCCGCGCGCCGTGCAGGCGAATGGGACAGCGCTTTGGCGGAATGGGCGCGCGTGCGGCTGGCCGAAGGCGCCGACGCCGTGCACGCGGAAGCCCGTGAACGCCTCGATCAGGTGCTGCTGGAAGTGGCGCTGCAGCTCACGCACGGTCGCCGCGCCGAGGCCGCGGCCCGCCTGGGCGTGGGGCGCAACACGTTGACGCGCAAGCTCGGCCCCGGGCGCAAACGCCGCTGAGCCGCGCATCGCATTCCGTTTTCATTGCGCCTGAATGACGGTCTGGTTACGGTGCTGCGCTTCGCCACACACAGGAGACACGCACATGCGCATCGCATTGTTGGCCGCGGCGGCGGCACTGGGCCTCACCGCTTGCGGCAGTTCACCGGCGCCGACGCCCGCGGCGCCGCAGGCCAGCAGCACCGCCAGACAGGGCGTGGCGAACCTCGCCTCCGCATCGGGCAGTCTGGTCAGCGGCCGCATCACGCTGATGCCGATGAGCGACGGCGTGCATCTCACCGGTGAAGTCGGCGGCCTGCCCGCGAACAGCACGCACGGTTTCCATGTGCACGAGAAAGGCGACTGCAGCGCCGCCGATGCCAGCAGCGCGGGTCCGCACTTCAATCCCGCCGGAACCGCACACGGCCGTGCCAATGCCGGAGCGCATCATGCCGGCGACATGGACAACATCGTCGCCAACGCCGAAGGCGTGGCGAAGGTGAATGTGCACGTGCGCGGCGTCACCCTGGGCGGTGGCGCAGCGAACGACATCGCCAATCGCGCGCTCGTCGTGCACGCCTCGCCGGATGACTACAGCAGCCAGCCCGCGGGCAATGCCGGCGCCCGCGTGGCGTGCGGCGTGATTGCGGCGCAGTAACGTTCGCGAAACCCGACGCACGCACCGGTCAGGCGCGTGCGTCGATTCCCTGCAATCAGGCGATCAAGGCCTGGCAGGGATCCTCGGCGGCAGGACAATGCGCGAAGGTCACCGGGATGCCATGCGCTTCCAGCACCGCGGCGAACTGCTGCTGGCGCGCCTGGAAGAACTGGTACGCGCGTTCCAGGCGTTCGTCGGTGGATTCATCGGGCGCGTAGCGCTTGCGCCACGCGGCGGGTTCAAGCAGCGCGATCCGGACTTCGCCATCGGTGTAGCGCAACAGCGGTTCCGGCGGCGCATCCAGCCACGCATCCTGTTCCGGCGCGAGCAGCGCGGTTTCGATGATCGGCCACAGTGCATCGAGTCCGCCGTGGCCGTACTGCATGGCGGTCATCGCGGCGAGATCGTGCAGCGTCAGGTAGCGCGCGTGTTCGATCTGCGCGTCGAACGCCTGCTGTACCAGCAGCGCGGTATCGGCCTGCGCCATCCCGGTTTCCAGCAGCACTTCTTCCAACCGTTCGGCCACGGATGCGAGCGTATGGTCATCGCTGCCCGTGAGGACGAACGGCAGCAGGCGCAGCGGTCCGCCGCGAAGGTCATCCGCCGCCTGGAACGGCAACGGGATGTCACCGTTCTCGTCCGCACCGAACGCGATCAAGCGCGGCCCGCTGTTGCGGCCCGGAGCACGCTGATGCAGTTCTTCCAGACGCATGTGCAGCGGCCAGCCAGGTCGCAGGGCTTCGGCCGGATCGAAATGCGCCGTGGCCAGAGCAAGATCGAGTTCGCGGATTTCAGGCACCAGCATGGCCAGATCGCGACCGACGCGTTCGACCAGCACGCCTGCCTCTGCAGGACGCAGCGCAGCCACGTTCGGCGCGCCGCCGGCGGAAAGCTCGAGCGCTAGAAATCCGCGTATGCAGGCAATGTTGTCTGAAGCAGTCATGTCGGTGTTTGGCGATGATGATGGGGAGCCTTACACTTGCATTATGCCTGCCGCCGCCGCGGCGTCCGATTCAGCCGTCTGCCGATGAGGTCCTCCATGCCAGTTGCCCGTCCCGTCGCCATCCTCGGCGGCGTCCGCATTCCGTTCTGCCGCCAGAACACGGCATATGCGGATGTGGGGAACCTGGGCATGTCGGTGCGCACGCTAGGCGCGCTGGTGGAGCGTTTCGGCCTGCACGGGCAGCAGCTCGGCGAAGTCGCGATGGGTGCGGTGATCAAGCATTCCAGCGACTGGAACCTCGGCCGCGAGGCGGCGCTTTCGTCCGGCCTGTCGCCGCTGACGCCGGGCATCACCCTGCAGCGCGCCTGCGGTACCAGCCTCGACAGCATCATCACGATCGCCAACAAGATTGCGCTGGGCCAGATCGAATCCGGCATCGGTGGAGGTTCGGACACCACGTCCGACGTGCCGATCGTCTACGGCAAGAAACTGCGGGCGCGCATCCTCGCCGCCAATCGCGCGAAGACCACGCAGGACAAGATCCGCACGCTGGTGAAGGGCTTCAAGATCAGTGAGCTCAAGCCCGAGTTTCCCGGTGTCGCCGAGCCGCGCACCGGCAAGAGCATGGGTGATCACTGCGAAGACATGGCGAAGGAATGGAACATCTCGCGTGATTCGCAGGACGAGCTCGCGGTGTCTTCGCACCTCAAGCTGGCCGCCGCGTACGAGCGCGGGTTCTTTGCGGATCTGATCGCACCGTTCCGCGGCGTCGAGCGCGACAACATCCTGCGACCGGATACGTCGCTGGAAAAACTGGCCACGCTCAAGCCGGCGTTCGACAAGGTCTCCGGCCGCGGCACCCTGACGGCGGCCAATTCGACCCCGCTGACCGACGGCGCCGCGGCGGTGTTGCTGGCGAGCGAAGACTGGGCGCGAGCGCACGGTCACGAGCCGCTGGCCTATCTGCGTGATGCGCAGGTGTCCGCCGTCGATTTCGTGCACGGCGAAGGCCTGCTGATGGCGCCGACGGTCGCTGTTCCCGAGATGCTCAAGCGGCACGGGTTGAGCCTGCAGGATTTCGACTTCTACGAAATCCACGAGGCGTTCGCCGCACAGGTACTGTGCACGCTGCGTGCGTGGGAGAGCGAGGACTACTGCCGCAATCGCCTCGGCCTGGACGCGCCGCTGGGCCGCATCGACCCGGCCCGGTTGAATCCCAACGGCTCCTCGCTGGCGACCGGACATCCGTTTGCGGCGACGGGCGCGCGCATCGTCGCCACTGCCGCGAAGGAACTCAAGCAACGTGGCGGCGGCCGCTGCCTGATCTCGATCTGTACCGCCGGTGGCATGGGCGTCGTTGCGATTCTGGAGCGCTGAATCGGGGCCGGGTGGCTGCCCGGCAACTTACGCAATGACCTGATCGGACGTGGACGCTACCGCCTTCATGCGTTCGTTTGCGTGCCGCAGGCAAGGGGCGAACCTGCTTCGCCCCGATTCAGATGACAAACAGAATTGCCTCAGCTGCGCAGGCGCGGCAGGCCGTGTTCGTCGCGTTCCTCGCCGACGGCCTGATCGAAGATCTTCTGCCGCAGGTCACGTCCCGGCAATTCAACCGCAGCCTGTCCGCGACGCACGCGCAGAGCATTGACGTAGCTCAGCTGCGCCGAGTTCGCGTCCCCCGCCGCTGCAAAGCTTTCGCCGAGTTCTTCCCAGGCTTCTGCATTGGCGCCCTGCGCGAGCGCGCGGTGCAGGAACTCCTGCGCCTGCGGCCATTGACCTTGCTGGCGCGCCAACCGTGCCAGCGTGACCAGCAGCGCCGGACTGTCCGAGTGGGCCTGCAACCAGCGCTGCGCGCTGGCCCGACGCGAGTCGGATTTGCCCACCGGCAATTGGCCATACAGCGCCACCAGCGATTCGTCCCAGCGCGCGTCGATCGCGGATTCGAGGCTGCGGATGGCGGCATCGTCCCAGCGCATTGCCGCGGCACGTTCGGCGTAGGCCGCCACGACAGGCGGTTCGTTGCGCAACGCCTTGGGCAACGATTCCCAGCGTTCGGCCAGCACGTTGGCATCGCCGGCCTCGCGGACCGATTGCGCTGCCAACTGGATTTCCAGGACAGCCAGCCGGGCAGGCGACAGTGACTGCTGCTGCTTCATCGCGCCCAGCAGGCCGTACGCTTCGCCGCTGCGCGCCAGCGCAACCAGGGCTTCGGAACGCAGCGCGAGGCCGCGTGGCGGAAGTGGCTGGACATGCGCAGCATCGAGCGCGCCCAGCGCTTCCGCCGGGGATTGCCTTGCCAGCGCGCGTTCGGCGACCAGCAACGCATGCGCAGAGGCATTGCGGGCCGCCAACTCATCCAGCCTTCGCTGTGCCGCGGCGTCATCGCCACGTGCGTCCGCCGCGCGCACGGCAGCCACCCGCGCGATTGCGCCCACCTCGGCATCTTCCGCGGCTTTGTCGAGCAGCTTTTCCGCACGCGTCCACTGACCGGCGTGCAAGGCATCCAGCCCTTCGATCAGGCGCGCACGCGCCTGCTTCCGCCGATAGCGGCCCCAGGTGCGGAACGGCAGCGCGACGAGCTTCCAGATCAGCCACAGCACGAAGCCGACCAGCAGCAATGAAATCACTGCACGCGGGACGTCGGTTTCCCAGTCGTAGCCACCGAACTGCACGAATACGCGCCCGAAGTCGCGCATGTGTTCCTGGCTCGCCAGCCACTGTGCCGCCAGCACGCCCAGCGCGACCAGCATCAACAGGACGAGCGTGGTGCGGAAGATCTTCATGGCGTGGTCTCCGGCAAGCTCATCGTGGGCGAGGAAGGCGCGGGCGACAGTCTCAGTCCAGCGTTGCGCAGGGCCTGCAACTGCTCCAGCGTACTGCCGAGGACGGGCGTCGCGCTGCGCAACGGCTGCTGCTTCAATGTCGCGATCTGCTGGCGGATCTGCGCCCGCGCCGGCGATTCCGGCCACAGCCGCAGCGTCCACATCCCGATGCGATCAAGCGCTGCGTCGAAGCCGGTCCGGTCGGCGCGCTCGAGCGCCGCGCGCGCAAGACTGACCTCGATCCGCAATGCAGCTTCGGCGGCGTCGCGATCAGACGGCGTGACGACACCGGCGGCGCGCGTGGTCCGGACCTGCATGAGCGGCGCGAGCCAGCGCTGCCATTTGGAACGTGTGTCGGTCGCCATCGGTCGCGTGTCGTCCGGCAGCGCATCGAGCCGGGCGGCCAATGCATCCAGTTGACGCTCCGCGCGGACACGCGGTCCCTCGCCCAGCGATTCCAGCGCCGCACGTTCCTGCTTGAGCACCTGTTTGAGGTTGAGCAATCGATAGTCATCGATGCCGTCGAGCACACCCGCGGCCAACGCATAGGCGCGGCGGGCGCCGTCCAGATCATCCGCCACGCGCAGGCGCTGGCCGCCCAGCGTCAGCAGCAGTTCGGCTTCATCCAGCCGCAACGCCTGGGCACCGTGACGGCTCGGATCAGAGAGCCGGGCCACGCTTTCTTCGAGCAGCGCACCGCGCTGGCCCAGCCCGAGCACTTCATCGCGCAGCACGCGGTTGGTGGCTACGGCGTCCTGCAATCGTTGGTTGAGCGTGCGTTGATCGCGGCGCAACGATTCCATGCGCTGCTCCAGCGCCGCGACCCGCTGCGCTCCGTCGGCTGCACGCGCCTGCTCCCGGGAATCACGCGCCTGCCATGCCCGCCAGCCCAGCACCGCCGCAGCCGCCAGCCCGAGTATCAGCAGCAGGAAGGCGAGGCCGCGCCAGGCGCGAAAACGGGAAGGAGGCATCGTGTCGTCGGTCACCGGGTCATCCTTGTGTTGCTGTCGAACTGCGAAGTCATGCTAGCGGATCCCCCTGCGAAGCCGCGTCGGCGGCCGTTCGCAGCAGCTGCGCATCACGCGGCCCTTCGGCCTGCAGCACGCGCGCGAAACCCGCCGCGCTTGCCTGGCGCGCGAGCCGGTCGCTGGCGACGACGGCAGTGGCGCCGAGCAACCGGGTACGTGCGTCATACGCAAGCCGGTCCATCACGCGGTCAAGTGCGCCGCCACTGCTGATCAGGACGAACGCCGAAGCCGGGGGCTGCCATGCATCCAGCGCGTGTGTGCGCAACGGCACGTCTTCGCGCGCGTAGACATCGGCACGCAGCAGCCGCGCACCCCGCGCAGCCAGTGTCGGCGCCAGCAGGTTGCGGCCGTCCGGCGCACTGACGAAGCCAATCGACCGTCCGTCCACCTGCGCAAGCGCCGGCAAGGCGAGCAAGCCCTCGCTGTCCATGCGCTGCGGATGCAGCACGCCTTCGATCCCGTGCCGCTGCAACGCCGATGCGGTGCCGCCGCCCACGGCCAGCCAGGTCTGGCCGTCCGCTGCACGCAACGGCGCGAGCTCGGCGGCCGACGCGACCGCCGCGGGACTCGTGAACAACACCATGTCCGCCGATAGCGCCTTCGCCAGGCTGGCCCGCGTCGCGTCGTCAGTACGCGTGCGGATGCGCCACGGTGAAAGCGCGATGAGGCGTGCGCCCAGGTGCCCCGCCGCACGCCGCAACGCCGCGTGTTCGCCTTGTGGGCGCAGCGAGATCACGTACCATCCGTCGTTCTTTGTCTGCAAAGCCATGGGCGGATTATCTGCGATGGGCGTCGAACACGCGCTGGCGACCCTGCGTCGCGAATACGCCGGCATGCCGCCGGTAGCGGCCATGCAGGTCGAGGTCGTGCGCTACGAAGACGGCGCCCTGCATCTGCACGCGCCGCTCGGCGCCAACGTCAATGACAAGGGCACCGCTTTCGGCGGCAGCCTGACGTCGCTGATGACGCTGGCCGGCTGGGGCCTGGCCACACTGCAACTGGAACTGGCAGGTGAGCGCGCCGAAATCTACGTGGCGGACAGCCAGGTGCGCTACCTCGCGCCCCTGCGTTCGGACCTCGCTGCCGAGGCCCGTGCAGCCGGCGGCGAACACTGGGAGACGTTTCTGTCGACGCTGCGCCAGCGCGGTCGCGCACGCATCCAGCTGCACGCGCAGGTGCTGCTGCCCGACGGTGGCGTTTGCGCCACGCTGGATGGACGTTTCGTCGCCATCGCCAACCGGTAGGATCAGGCCCAAAAGGGAGTCCACATGCGTATTGCCTTGAAACTGCTGCTGCTGTTGAGCCTGCTGGCGACCGCCGCGAGTGCTTCCGCCCTGGGATCGCGTCAGCGCGCCAAGCTGCAGGAAACCCAGGACGCCTACGCCGAAGCGGTGCGCTGGGGGGATTTCGAATCCGCGGTGCGTTTCGTCGAACCGGCATACGCCGAGCAGAATCCCGTCGGCGAGTTCGAGCTGGGGCGCTACGAACAGATCCAGGTGTCCGGTTATCGCGAGCTCAACACCAATGTGGAGCCGGATGGCACCGTAGTCCGGAGCATCGAGGTTCGCGTCATCAACAAGCACACGCAGGCCGAGCGCACGCTGCGCTATCGCGAGCGGTGGTCCTGGAACGCCACCGACAAGCGCTGGTGGCTGGTCGGCGGCCTCCCGGACTTCTGGCAGGGCCAGTAATCCGGCCGCCCTGCTTCCCGCCTTGCGGGAGCAGCCGCCGCGCGCATCGGCTATGCGACAATCGCGGTTTGTCCTGAACCGCGCATCCCCGTGAATTTCGAAACCCTGCAGGCCTTTGTCGCCCACAGCCCCATGCTGTCGCTGGCCTTCGTCGGCCTCACCGTGGCGATCATCTACACCGAAGTGTCCAGCCTGTTCCGTGGCTACAAGGCGCTGCGTCCTGCCGAATTGACGGGCCTGATCAATCGCGAGAACGCCCTGGTGGTGGATCTGTCCGCGAGCAACGATTTCACCAAGGGCCACATCGCCGGCAGCAAGAACGTGGCGCAGAGCCAGTTCGATCCGGAGAGCAAACTGCTGGCTTCAGCCAAGGCGCTGCCGGTCGTCGTGGTCTGCCGCACCGGCCACGGTTCGGCCTCGGCCGCCAAGCGCCTGAAGAAGGCCGGCTTCACCCAGGTGTACTGGCTCGAAGGCGGTATCGCCGCCTGGCAGCAAGCGGATCTGCCGCTGGTCAAGGGTCGCTGACAGGCCCTTGATTACGGCCGGTCGCGCCGCCAAGACATGCCATAATTCACCTCTTTTTTCCGCTCACCGAATTCCGGAGTAACGAAATGTCCGAAGAAAACATCAACGGCGCCGCCGCGCCGGCCGATAACGCCGTCGCGTTCACCGTCGAAAAGATCTATGTCAAGGACGTTTCGTTCGAAGTGCCGGGCGCACCGGGCATCTTCACCGAGAATGTCCAGCCGGACCTGCAGCTCAACCTCAACCAGCGCGTGCAGCGCCTGAACGAGAATGCGTTTGAAGTCGTGCTCGGTGTGACGCTGACCTGCAAGGCCGGCGACAAGACCGCCTATGTGGCGGAAGTCCAGCAAGCCGGCATCTTCGGCCTCATGGGCCTGGACGCGCAGGCCATCGACGTCCTGCTCGGCACGCAGTGCCCGAACATCCTGTTCCCGTACGTCCGCCAGCTGGTGAGCGATCTGGTCCAGGCCGGCGGCTTCCCGCCGTTCTTCCTGCAGCCGATCAACTTCGAAGCCCTCTACGCCGAATCGCTGCGCCAGCGTGCCGCCCAGCAGGGTGCGGAAGGCGAACTGGCCAACACCGAGCCGGCAGGCAACGCCTGATCGCATGGGGCACAATCCCGTCGTGGCGCCTGACGCGCCGATGGGGGTGATGCATGGCTGATTCGTTGAGGATCGCCGTTCTCGGCGCGGGCTCCTGGGGCACCGCGCTGGCCTCTTTGATGGCCAGTCATGGCCATCGCGTCAGCCTGTGGGGGCGCGACGAGGCCATCGTCACCGCCATCGATCAACAGCACGAAAACACGCGCTACCTGCCGGGCATCGCATTGCCCGGCAACCTGCGCGCGACGACTGATCTGCCGACTTCGCTGGAGGACGCCGATCTCGTGCTGGTGGTCGTGCCTTCCCACGCATTCACCGAAACGCTGAAGCTGGTGGCGCCGTTGCGCCCTGCGCATGCGGGCGTCGCATGGGCGACCAAGGGTTTCGAGCCGGGTTCGGGTCGCTTCCTGCACGAAGTGGCCGAGGACATCCTCGGACCCGATGTCACGCTCGCCGTCGTGACCGGACCCTCGTTCGCCAAGGAAGTCGCGCTCGGCCTGCCGACCGCAGTGACGGTGCATGGCCACGATGCCGGATTCACGCAACAGGTCGCCGAAGTCCTGCACGGCCCGGCGTTCCGCGCCTACACCGGCGATGACATGGTCGGCGCCGAACTGGGCGGCGCGATGAAGAACGTGCTGGCCGTCGCGACCGGCGTTGCCGATGGGATGCAGCTCGGTCTCAATGCACGCGCGGGACTGATCACGCGCGGCCTCAACGAAATGCTGCGTCTGGCAGCCGCCATCGGCGGAAAGCCGGAAACACTGATGGGCCTCGCAGGCCTGGGTGATCTGGTCCTCACCTGCACCGGCGATCTGTCGCGCAACCGTCGCCTGGGCCTGGCCTTGGGACGCGGTCAATCAATCGCCGAAGCCGTGCGGGAGATTGGTCAGGTGGTCGAATCCATGCAGGCGTCCGACGAAGTGATGCGGCAAGCCGAGCGGAATGGGATCGAGTTGCCCATTTCCAGCGCCGTCCGGTCCGTGCTGCACGGTGACCTGACTCCCGCGGCCGGTCTGCAGCAACTGCTGGCGCGCGAGCAGAAACCCGAATATCCGGAAACCCTGTTCAAGTGATGACGAAACCGGCTGCGGCCGGTTTTGTTTTTCCTGGGCACCAAAAGAAGAAGCCCGGCCAAGGCCGGGCTTCGGGTGCGACGTGGGGAGAGAGAGACACGCCGCGTAAAGCGGTTCCGCTTACCAGCTGAAACGCGGGCCGACGAACCACTGGGTATCACCGCCGTCGACGATCTTGACGTCGGCCGAGGCGCTCCAGTTCGGCGAGAACTTCACCTGCGCGCCGAGGCGGCCGTAGAAGTCACCGTCGTAGTCGTCGCCGTCTTCGTAACCGGCCAGCGCATACCCGTTGAGGCGATTGGTCAGCGCGCTGTTCACGCCGACTTCCACGCTGTAGCCGTCAGCGCTGAAGCTCGGCACGCGCACGTTGCCGACGTTGAAGCTGTCGGTCTTGACCTTTTCGTAGGCCACGCGGGTCAACAGATCCACGCGCTTGGACAGTTCGTGGTTGTAGCCCAGGCCGACGCGCCACTGGTCGAAATCAACCTTCACGTCATCCACTTCCTGCTGGCTGTAATCAGCAAACACGTGGAAATTCGGCGCAATCGCGAACGAACCCTTCAGCGCCCAACCATCGGAATTCGGACCTTCGATGTCGTTCTTGGTGTAGCCACCTTCGACGTAGTTGTACGAGACGCCATCAGCTGCGGAGGCCGCGAACGGCAGGGCGGCCAGCAGGGTAAGGGCAAGCAAGGACTTCTTCATGAATTCACAAACCTCTCTTGTTGTTGGTATCCAGCGCTGAAGGCGAGTGCCCGTTCGCTGCTGGTGTGTGAATTATCTGTTAGGCAAATCAACTCAGCCTGAATACCAAACTGAGCAGTACATAAATTGGATGAGGCATGGGGGAACTTCCGGCACGGGTATGCGCCATCCATTTGGGAATAGATGAGAAGCGACCAAGCGTGCGTGCGAGCAAGCCCGCTCTACGGTCAGCGCGTCTTCGTCTTCGGCGCGCGCTTTCGAGCGGTGCGGCTGGTCTCTGCCGGAGTCTTGCTCGGGCTATCGCTTTCCGCCGCGCGCATCGAGTCGAGCGACAGCAGTGTGTCGACGTACTGGATGAAGTGCTGCAGATAGCCCGGCGAAACCTCGCGCATCAGCGTGAGCGAACGCTGGATCAATCTGCCGGAGTTGAGTGGTCCGGCGTCTGTTTCCGCAGGTTGGAGCGCGGCCTGCATCTGGCCTTCGGTACGAAGCTGCGTCCACAGCGCGCGAAACTGCCCCAGCAACGGAAGTTCCGGATAGCAGGCCGACGGCAGCGAATCCGGATTTTCAAGACGCGCGCCGTTGCGCATGTGGTCGAGCAACCGCGTCATCGAATCCGATGCGCGTGACTCGCGTGCAGTTTCGGCGTCGGCGCGATCGCGCGGATACTCGACGATCAATTGCAGCATGCGCGCGTCATGCCGCCGCCTGGCTTCGCCCGCCAACATGGAGCCGCGACGCGCCATGGCTTCGATCAACGCGAAGCGGAGCGGCGCTGAATCCTGTCGAGCTTCGATGCGCCAGCGTTGCAGCGCTGCGCCAGCGGTGTCGTGCTCAGTGTTCACGCGTCGGTTCCGGCGTGGACGGACGGGGCATCGGCGCGATTTCCACCCGGCGATTGCGCGCGCGACCTTCCGCATCATCATTGGAACTGATTGGCTGTTCGGAGCCGAATGCTGCCGCGAATACAGAACCCGACGGCACGCCCTCATCGATCAGCGCGCGGGTCACGGTCAGCGCGCGCTGCGCCGACAAGTCCCAGTTGTCGGCGAACTGCGCATTGCCATCGCGCACCTGCCGATCATCGGTGAAGCCACTGACCATCAGGATCTCCTCGCGCGTCCGCAGATATCCGGCCAGCGGACGCGCGAGACTCTTCAGCAACTCGCGGCCCTCGGGTTGCAGCTGGTCCGAGTTCAACGCGAACAACACGTTGCCACGAATGCCGATGCGTCCATCCACCAGCGTCACGCGTCCCGCCGCGATCGGCGCAGCCAGCGCCTCGCCGAGCGCCTTGCGCTGCATCGCTTCCTGTTCGCGCCGCTTCATCTCTTCGTCGAGCTGGCCTGCCAATTGCGCTTGCACGGCGATCACGCCCACCAGCACAAGCACGAATGCCCCGAGCAGCACGGACATCAGATCACCGAAGCTGGCCCAGATCGGGGCGCTCAAACCGGCTTCATCATCGAACTCGATGCTCATGCGGCGCTGGCTTCCGTAGCGCCGCGGCGGCCGCCGAGCTGCTGCAGCTCGCCGACGATCTGCTGCTGGGCCAGCAGGCTCAGATCGACGACTTCGCGTGCCTGCGCGACGTAGTAGGCGAGTTGCTCGTCACTGCGCGTCGATGAACGGTCAAGTGCTTCACCGATACCGTGCAGGCGCGCAAGCAGCTCCGTATTGGTCTGGCCGAACATCTCGACCGCCGAGCCGAACGCTTCCGCAAGACTGGCGACTTCGACGGCACTGACGCTGACCTGCGCGGCGACCGAATCGAGCTTTCCGGTCTCTGACTGGATGTGTTCGATGAACCGCGAGCCGACGCTTTCCAGCAGATCCGAGGACGTCACCACCAATGCATCGACGGCGCTGCGCTGCTCGGTGGACGCATGGTTCACCGCATCGAGCAGCGTCTGCAGCGTACCCATCAGCTGGTTGCGCTCGTCCAGCATCGCGGTATCGCGCACCATGCTGTCGGAAAGCTGCTGGCGCATTTCGGCGATGACGTCAGCGGCAGCGCGCGGCGCCTCCGATGCGACTTCCACGAGCCGCGAAATCTCTGCGATGGTCTCGCTCGCATGCAACTGCGCGCGCCCACCGATTTCATCCGCACTGGCCACCAGTGCGGCGCCGATCCGCGCGTGCTGCTCGGCGGTGCCCGCCGTCGCGCGATCCCAATCCTCGCGCAGTGACGCGCTGATGCGTTCCAGCTTTTCGGACCACGCTGAAAGCCGCGCTTCGTCGTGGGCCGACAGCGCATCCAGAAGTCCGGCGTGGGACTGTTCAATGGTGCGCACCAGCGCACCCGCCTGTTGCCCGAGATGTTCGCTGGCAGCGGCGAGTGCCTGTTCGTTGCGCGTGGCCGCCACGGCGTTCATCTGATCCTGCTGCGCGAGCGCCTGCTGCCGGGACTGTGCGTCCAGCGCCGAACGCTCGTCCAGGCGTGAGCCCAGCTGATCGACCCATTGCGTTGCGTGTGCTCCGAAGCGGGCAGTGAATGCGTCGAGTGCTGTCTGCAACTGGTTGCCCATCGCCTCATGGCTGCGACGCTGTTCGTCAAGTACACCGTTCCAGCTCGACGCTGCGACTTCACTGGCCGCGGTGAAGCCGGAGGCAAGTGCGTCCAACTGCTGCGTGACCGACCGCGTCACCGCCTCGTGGACCGCGCCGGCTTCGCGCGCCAGGCCGGCCAGCGTCGCCTCCATCGCCGATTGCGAAGCCGCAGCGGTCGCGCGCGCGTACGCGTCCGCGCCGGCTTTCAGCGATTGTTCGAGCGAAACGCCCAGACGCGCATGCGCGGTTTCGGCGCGCGCATGGAATTCCTGCTGGCTCGCGATCAACCGCTCGCCCTGTGCAGTGTTCTGCTGTTCGATGGCGCCGATCATGCCTTGCAGGCGATCCAGCAGCATCGGCATGGCCTCCGCCTGGCGCTGGAGCAGGCGGAAGGATTCCTCGCGCTGCCACGCTTGCGAATGCACGCGCAGCGACCCAGCGATTTCCGCGTCGAGCGCCTGCGCTGCACCTAGACGTTCGCGCCGGCACAGTGCGGACAGCAAGCCGAGCAGGGCCGATGTCGCGACGCCGGCGATCGATGTTCCGAACGCGAAGCCGAGTCCGTGCACCGGAGCCGCGAGCGAGCCGCGGATCGAATCGAGATCCGTCGCGTTCTCCAGAGCAAGGCCGGTGCCGCGCAAGGTCACCATCATGCCAAGCAGCGTTCCCAGCATGCCGAGCAGGACCAGCAGGCCGACCAGATACGGTGTCAGGGCGGGCGCGGGGAGGCCGACGCGCTCGCCTTCCACGCGCAGCCGCACGGCAGGGCGAAGCGCCGCTGGCAGGCGTTCGAGCCATGCGCCCAGCGACGACTGCGCGCTGGTCGTGTCGGACACCGCGCGCACCAGCGATGCAGTGGCCTGGCGGTAGCGATACAGCTCCATTCCGCCCACCGCATAACAGGCCGCGATCAGGGCGGTCACCGTCACGCCGGGCAGATTCGATCCGACGTAGCCGCCGCCAATCCAGCACGTCACCGCAAGGCCGATGAAGAACAGGACGAAGTAGAAAGGAGTGTGGGTCATGGGCTTCATCGGGTCGGGGTACGAAGTGCGGCAAGCAGGCTGTCGATGGGAAGGAAACGGACCTCCAGTTCCGCGAGCAGAAGGTCCTGCATGTCGCGGCGGAAGGTTTCCAGCCCGGCATTCCGGGAGGGGGTGCTATCGCCCTCCGCCGTGCCCGTGAGCGCAGCGAAGTGTGTTTCCAGCAGGGCCGGCACCCGCGCCAGCAGACTCTGCTCGCGTGGGCTGAGGGTCATTTCCATCACCGCGTCGACCTCGGCCAAGCGCGCCAGCGCTGCAGATTGCGCGGCCACACGCTCGCGCAAGCGTCCGCGCAGCCGTCCGGTGGCGGTCTGCATGGACCGCTGGACGTCGAGGCAGTGCTTGCGAAACAGCGCGAACTCGATCTTCCGGTCGTCCTGCGGCACAACGAAGCCGGTGATGGTGTCCATGAGCGCCGCACGGGACCGCTGGCAGGCCTCGAACTCCTCGTTGCCGGAGGCCGCTTCCATGGTCTCGGATCCGACAGGCGGAGCGTCCAGCGCCCGTGACAGGTTGACCGCGCGATTCCAGTCAATCCAATGGCTCAGTCGCTCGGAAAGCGTCTGGGTGCTCGGCGCCGGTTCCGTCTGGACGAGCCGGGCGAGTTGCCGGATGAAGGCCGGGCCCGGCACCGGCGCCCGTTGCTGCAGTTTTGCCACGCGACCGCTCAAAAGACGGCGATTTTACATGCTCGGCCCGGAGCGGCGCCGTTCGCCTTTCTCATTGAGCGCCATCCCGGCCCGCCGCCGTGGATGAACGGCTATGCCGCCCGCGAACCGGCTCAGGCTTCGTTGGGTACGTCCTCGACGTCGCGCGCATCCGGTGAGTGCCTGGCGACGATGCTGCTGGCAGTGAGATCGCCCGTGACATTGCCCGTCGTGGCGAACACATCAGGAATCGTGTCCACAGCCAGCAACAGGCCGAGTGGTTCCAGCGGCAGGCCCATCGACTGCGTCACCGGCATCACGGTCGCCATGAAGCTGACCTGTCCGGGCAAGCCGATCGAACCGAGGCTGATGATCACGGCCAGCGCCGCGCCCGCGGCCATCGTCACTGCGCCGACCTCGATGCCGTATGCCCACGCGACGAAACTGGCCGCGACCAGGTACTGGATGGGACTGGTGATGCGGAACAGCGTGACCGCCATCGGCAGGACCAGCGCGGCGACGGCGCGCGGATGACCCAGTCGGAAACGTGCGCTCTCGACCATCGCCGGCAGGGACGCCAGCGACGATTGCGTGCTGGCGGCCACCACCTGCGCCGGCAGGATTGCCTTGGCGAAGGCAAGCGGGGACGTGCGTCCGAACATCGCCACCAGCACGTAGCAGATCAGGATCGCGCCGATGTACATGCCGCACTGCAGTGCGATGTAGCCGATCAGCGCGCCGATGACGCCGGCGCCGGCCTGCGCGCACACCGCCAGCACGAGCGCGAACACGCCCACGGGTGCGGCCAGCAGCATCCAGCGCACGATCACGATCATCGTGTCCGCGATGCCGTGGCAGAAATTGATGATCTGCGCGCGCCGATCCTCGGGAATGCGCGTCAGCGCAAAACCGAAGAACAGCGCAAACACCACGACGGGCAGCATCGCGCCTTGCGCGGCCGCACTGATCGCGTTGCTGGGAATGATGGAACCGAACCAGTCGGCGAGGCCCGGCGTCTTCAACTCGGCCACCGAGGCGAGGTTGCCGCGCAAGGTCGCCGCCAGTTCGGGGCTGTGCGGCATCAGCGACAGCACCATCGGCGCCACGATCGCGGCATAGGCGGCGAACAGGGACAGCAACGCGATGAACACGATCATCGCGCGCCGCGCGACGCGACCCGATGCCGCGGCATCGCTCGCGGTGGCGACACCGAGGATCACCAGTGACAACACCAGTGGCACCACGGTCATCTGCAGCCCGCTCAACCACAGACGTCCGATGGGCTGGGCCACGGCGACGGCATTCGATGCAGCGCCCGGACTCCAGTGCGCCAGCGCCAACCCGGTCAGCGCGCCCGCGATCAAGCCGATGAGTACGCGCGCCGTCGCGCCCGGCCAGCTCATTGCGCGGCACCCTGCATCTGCGGCAGGGCCCATTCGGTCGCCAGGCGTTCGTATTCTGCTTGTGGCAACAGCACGAACACGGGTTGCTGGCGGCGATCAAGCCACGCGATCACGCGATCCATCACCGGCTCGGCCATCGCGGTGCAACCGGCGGTGGGTTCGCCTGGGGCCTTCCACAGGTGGGCGAAGATGCAGCTGCCCGCACCGGCGACATTGCCGGGGTTGTGCAGGATGACGAAGCCTTCCTTGTAGCGGACGTCACCGTCGGCATGCAGATCGCGGCGCATCGGCTCGGTCGAACCCTGCACGGCGGCCTCGCCAGTTTCGCGGCTGTCGACGATGCGGTTGTACAGCGGCGA
Source organism: Pseudomonadota bacterium (assembly GCA_023419315.1). Lineage (GTDB taxonomy): Bacteria > Pseudomonadota > Gammaproteobacteria > Xanthomonadales > Xanthomonadaceae > Pseudoxanthomonas_A. Next base: position 41,114 of record JAEZYE010000042.1, on the reverse strand, counting down.
GGCCGGCACATCGATGCACCAGTGCGACGCCTGCATCGGCGCATACGCCAACCCGGTGCGCAGTGTCGCCGCGTAGCCGAAGGCATCGCCCAGCGCGAACACACCGGCCGGCGCGCGGCCATCGCCTTCCTGCTTGCGCGGATCGCCGGACTGTTCCGGATGCAGGCCGATGCCCCACGCGCTGCCGTTGCGGCCCACCGCAATCGGCGCCGAAGCCTCGACCTTGCGCCAGCCGGCAGTGCCATCGCGCTCGAAACGCGTGAGTTGGCCCTGCGTCGCGTTCCAGTCCGGCGTGATCACCACGACCATCTGTTTCGATGCATGCCAAGCATCAGCCGGCCCCGCAGCAAGCACCGAAACAGGAAGGCAGGCCAGCACGCCGCACAGGACGGTCTTCAGGCCCAAGGAACGAAATGGCGACGACAAGCGCATGGTCTCTCCCGCGACTCACGAATCCAGCAGGTGCTGGATCCGTTCCAGGTTGATGTTGAGCTGGCGGTGGCGATCGTCATTGCGATGGCACAGCACGACGAACAGCAGGTCCAGCAGATACTGCAGCGAGGAACGATACAGGAGCGCCTCGACATGCGGGACCGGGTCGTGCGCGCAGACGACCAGCGTCGCATCGGCGTGGGCGCGCAGCGGATTGGAGGTGTGCCGCGTGATCGACACGACCTTGCCGCCGGCGTGCTGGAACTGCCGGCTGATCTGCGAAAGCGTCGGCAGCTTGCCGAATTCGGAGAACACCAGCAGCACATCACCGGGCCGCACGGCCGACAGGTTCGACATCATCAGGATCGGATCGGCCTGGTGCACGGTCAGCATGCCGAGCAGCGAAAGCCGCATCGCGAATTCGCGTGCGAACAGCCCGTCATCGCCCAGTCCGTACACGAACACCCGGTTCGATTCATCGATGAGCGCGGCGATGTTCTCGATGGTCTCGCGCGGATTGACCGAGCGTGTCTCTTCCTCCGCCGCGAGCTTGCTGCGCCGCAGGCCGGCTTCAATCTGGAGGAAGGCATCGGTGGCCGGATCTTCCATCCGGCGTTGCGGCGGCCGCTCACCGCCACCGCGCGCGACGGCCTCGCCGATCGAGAACTTGAGATCCGGGTAGCCCTTGAAGCCGAACTTCTGCGCGAACTTCACCACGCTGGACTGGCTGATGCCCAGCGCGCTGGCCAGTTGCTGCGACGAATAGTCGCGCAGCAGATGGGCATTTTCGAGAATGAAATCGGCGATGCGGCGTTCGATCGCCGACATCTGGTCACGCTCGGATCGGATCTTGATCAGGGGCGGCATCGTGCTCTGAATCCCTTCCCGGATGGCCGGGCACCGTCGTGCTCAGACCGGAATCAGTTCCAGTCCCTGGATGGAACGGATGCCCAGTCCTGACGCATCGGTGATGCTGATCTCCGATTCATTGAAGATGACGCCCCCTTCGACGGGATTGAACTGCGACAGCGACGGGCCGTCCAGATCCACCTTGGTGATCGCCTGCGACTTGGCGACCGCCACATGGCAGGCCGCGGCCACGCTGATGCTGGTTTCCAGCATGCAGCCGATCATGCACTCCACGCCGTAGAGCGAGGCGATGTCGGCGATGCGGATGGCGTTGGAGATGCCGCCGGTCTTCATCAGTTTGATGTTGATGATGTCGGCCGCGCGCATCTTGATGAGGTCGATGACCTCGGTCGGCCCGAACACGCTTTCGTCCGCCATCACCGGCGTGTGCACGCGGTCGGTGACGTACTTCAGGCCGTCGATGTCCTGTGCCTTGACCGGCTGTTCCAGCAGTTCCAGCACGACGCCAGCATCTTCGAGGTTGTGCATCGCGAACACGGCCTGCTTCGCGGTCCAGCCCTGATTGGCGTCCAGGCGCAGCAGCGCGCGTCCTTCGACCGCCGAATAGATCGCCTTGACGCGTTCGATGTCCAGGCCGATGTCCTTGCCCACCTTGATCTTCAGCGACTCGAAGCCGCGATCCACCGCGGCGATGGAGTCGGCCACCATCTTGTCGATGTAGTCTACGCTGATGGTGATGTCGGTGGTGATCACGGGATCGCCGCCGCCCAGCATCTTGTACAGCGGCGCGTTGTAGAGCTGGCCGAACAGGTCGTAGATGGCGATTTCCACCGCGGCCTTGGCGCTGGTATTGCGCTCCAGCGCGGTCTGGATGAGGTGCGTGATCTGGTTGAGGTTGGCGATGTCCTGCCCGATCAGGCGCGGCTTGATGAAGCGTGCGATGGCTTCGATGATCGAACCGTGCGTGTCACCGGTGATGACCGCAGTCGCCGGCGCTTCCCCGTAGCCGACATGGCCGCTGTCGGTATGCACGATGACGACGATGTCCTCCACCGTTTCGACGGTGCGCAGCGCGGTCTTGAAAGCGGTCTTCAGCGGCACGCGCAGCATGCCGAACTGGATGTCGGTGATTTTCATGAAGGCCTTTACGGACGGATTCTCTGGATGCTGTAGATGCGATCGACGAACGTCTTGTCGCTGCCGGCGAGCAACGGCTCCAGCGGCGTCACCGACACGGCATTGAGCGAGGCGCGCACGATTTCGCCGCGATCGTTGCGGTACGTGATGCCGGTGGTGTCATGGATGAGGTAGGTCTGGCCGTTTTCCTTGCCGATGACCATCATCACGTGGCCGGGGATGTAGATCAGATCGCCGACCTGCAGTTCGCGGATGACCTTCATGCGTGCAGCGCGGTCATCCTTGTCGGTGAACGCAATGCGGTTGAGCGCCGGGCTGACGCCCTGATCACTGGTATTGCGCGGCAGTTCGACGCCGAAGCTGCGATACACCTCGGACACGAAACCGCTGCAGTCGCGCGTGTTGTACGAATGGCCCCAGCCATAGCGCTCGCCGAGGAACTTGAAGCCCTGCTGGAGCAGATTGGCCGGCGTGAGCGTCAGGTAGTCGGTGGCGACGTCGGCCTTTTTCGGCAGCAGCGCCGGCACCAGTTCGAGCTTGTCATCCTGGCCGCGGATCGGCAGCTCGATCACGTACGACGTATACGGGTGCTGCCCGTTCACCGGCTTGTCGGCCGGCCAGTCCGGCAGCAGCGGAACGCGCACACCCATATCCAGCTGCAATTCGGAAACGCCGGGCTGCTCCGGTGTGTGCACAGTGCGCACCGTCGGCCCGGTGACGATCAGCGACGGCCGGCGATGCACGTAGCCGAACACCTGGTCGCGCGTGCCTTCGGCCAGATGGCGGCTTTCAATCCACGCGGCGTACAGCGGGCTCACCACGAAGGACCAGTGCCGGTCCTGGCTCTGGTGCAGGATGACGGCCGGTGTTCCCGGAAACAGCGCACTTTCCTGGAAGCGATCGATATCGGTGTCGTCGTTGGAACGGAACACGCGCAACGCCGTCGGGAACGTGCGCAGATCGGCGCGCTTCACCACCAGCGCATAGCGCGCGTCCACGCGTGCGGGAATGGCGTCGATCGCGGCATTGGCCACGATGCCGTCCAGCGTTGCCTGATCGACCGTCTTTCCCTTCACGTCATAGAGCGTGTTCTTCGGCGCCGTGGACAGCTTGCTTATCCAGTCGCGGACCTGCGCCGCGGTGAATTGCGCCGGCAGTCCTTCGACATCGTGTACGGACCCGTCCGTCGCACGCAGCCGGCCGTTCTGCGCATCGATGGCCTGGCGATCCAGGACGACGCGGTCGGGTTGCGGCAGCTTCGCGATCCAGTACGCCGGATCGAGATGGCGTTCCTCCACGCCGATGACGGCATGTGCCGGAACCGGCAGCGTCGAGGCCGCATCGCGTGCCCAGGCCAGCGGACCCGGCAGTGCGAGCGCCAGCATCATCAACATCGAAACCGGGCGCGAGGCGCGCGTGGACAAACGCGGTCGCGCGTTGCGATTGCAGTGTTTCATCGGTCTCCCCTCAAGCGCGGTCAGGCGGCAGGGCGTTCCAGCAACGGAAAGCCGTGCGGCGGTCCGAGGAATATTTACTTCTTTTCTTGGGAGATTCAAGAATAAATTATTGACCCCGTCTTTCCGCCATGTTACACAGCGGTGACCAGTCGGCTTAGGGGCTAAGTGAACGACGTGGACGCCAGCAGGGGCCAGCGATGCAGTTCCATCCGCAAGAAGCATCCGAATTGGATGCGGCGCGCTCGCGCGTGGGCGGCGGCGTGGTCGATGGTACTCGCGTTTGCGGGTGCCGGATCACCTGTTGCGGGCGAATTGCCGCCCATGGCTCCGATGGAACTGGTCAAGCAGATTGATGCCGGCCGCTTCAGCGACGCTGAACAGGCGATCGCCAGCGCGCTCGCACGTCAGGACATCGGCGAAACACAACGCCAGGCCCTCCTGTTCCAGCGCGAGCGCATGCGCCGCATCCGCCTGGATTTCAGGCTTTCCGAAGCGGACGTCGTGCAGCAGCTGCGCAAGCAGATCCCGGATCTGAAGGCCGAAGAATTCGCGGCATGGGATGGCGCCGGCCTGCTCGAACGCATGACGATCGACGGCGAGAAGCGCTACTTCGCGCGCTCGGTCTCGAACATGTTCCGCTTGAATCCGCAGGTCGCCGCGCGTCGCGCGCCACCGGTAAAGCCATTCAGCGAAGGCCCGTACGAGCAACTGAATCCGCATCACGAAGAAGCACTGGCGCAGGCGCGCGCCACCGGCAGCACCAGCGTGGCGCCGCGCCGGCTGCAGGTGACGCAGTCGATCATCGTGGACGCCGACGCCGTCCCCGAAGGCGAAACCGTGCGCGCATGGATTCCCTATCCGCAAGCCATCGCCGGCCAGCAGGAAGACATCCGTTTCGTTGCTTCGCAGCCGGCAGCGTCGCGTATCGCGCCGGAAGGCACGCCGCAACGCACCGTCTATCTGGAGAAGCCGGCGCGCAAGGGCGAGCCCACTTCGTTCTCCATCACCTATGAAGTGACGATCTTCGCGCGCCATTTCGAACTTGATCCCGAGCGCGTTGTCGCATCGCCCCCCTCCGCCGAACTCGCCGCGCATCTGGGCGAGCGCGGCCCGCACATCGTCTTCAGCGATGACATCAAGCAGTTCTCGCAACGCGTGGTGGGCGCCGAGAAGAATCCCTACCGCATAGCGCAGAAGCTGTTCGACGCGGTGGATCGCATTCCATGGGGCGGTGCGCGCGAGTACTCGACGATCTCCAACATCAGCGACTACGCGCTGCATGCCGGCCACGCCGACTGCGGACAACAGACCCTGTTACTGATGACACTGCTGCGCTACAACGGAATTCCGGCACGCTGGCAATCCGGTTGGACGTACTCCGACGAAGCTGTCGGCTACGACAACATGCACGACTGGGGCTGGATGTATCTCGCGCCGTATGGCTGGGTTCCGATGGATGTCACCACCGGACGCCTGGACAGCGCGGATCCCGGATTGCGCGACTTCTATTTCGGCGGGCTCGACGCCTACCGGATCAGCTTTAACAATGATTTTTCACAGCCACTGGTTCCGGCGAAGCAGCACTTCCGCTCGGAAACAGTGGATTCGCAACGTGGCGAAGCAGAGTGGAAAGGGGGAAACCTCTACTTCGACCAATGGGACTACCGGTTCGAGTGGAAGATGCTGCCGATCCAGGGCGGCGATACCGGTTGACGGGCAGGCTTCAAGAATTCACACCTAGCAGGAGAGAGCGGGGATGAAAGGCAAGCGTTTGAAGAAAGCGGCACTCTGTCTGGCGTTGAGTGCATGCATGGCGTCGCTGGCGCCGATGGCGATGGCGCAGAACGTCAATGGTGCGGTGGCAGGCCGGGCGAATGCGGGTGACACGATCACGGTCACCAATCCGTCCACGGGATTGACGCGTACCGTCACGGTGGGCGCGGATGGCAGCTACCGCCTCAGCCAGTTGCCGATTGGCGACTATCAATTGCAGGTCAAGCGCAACGGCGAAAACGTCGGCAACACGGTTGGCGTCTCGGTGTCGCTGGGCGGCACGACCACCGTGAACCTGGGTTCGGAAGGCGGTGTCGTGAACCTGGAGTCGATGCAGGTCGTCGGCTCGCGCGTGGTCAATCGTGTGGATGTGCGCGCAACCGAATCGGCCACCAACATCACGCGCGAAGATCTGGCGCGGCTTCCGGTCGATCAGAGCATTGCCGCGGTGGTGAACCTGGCGCCGGGCGTGAACTCGTCCAACGCTTCGTTCGGCGGCCTGTCCTTCGCGGGCTCTTCCGTGGCGGAGAATGCGGTCTACATCAACGGACTGAACGTCACCGACATCTATAACCGGCAGGGTTTTTCAACCACGCCGTTCGGGTTCTTCCAGGAATTCCAGGTCAAGACCGGTGGCTACTCGGTCGAGTTCGGTCGCAGCACCGGTGGCGTCATCAACGCCGTGACGCGCTCCGGCAGCAATGAATTCCACGGCGGTGTCGAAGTGACGCTGGAACCCGCCGGCTGGCGCGCCCACGCGGATGATCATTTCCACCGGGATGGCTCGCCTCATGCGTACGCCAGCCAGGACAAGCAGCAGTTCACCAAGGCCAACGTGTGGGGCTCGGGTCCGGTGGTGAAGGACAAGTTGTTCCTGTTCGCGATGTATGAAGACCGCGACAACCATCGCAAATACACCAACAACACCGGCACCAGCCTGACCGATTCGCAGGCCGATGATGGATTCTGGGGCACGAAGCTGGACTGGAACATCACCGACAACCATCTGCTCGAGATGCTGGCGTTCTCCGACGAAACCGAGACGCTGCTGGCCGGCTACGGCTACGACTTCGAGACACAGGAGCGACTGGGCTGGACGGGCGACACGCTGGTGGATGGGGGCGGCAAGAACTGGTCGGCCACCTACACCGGTCATTTCGGTGACAACTTCGTCGCCAAGGCGATGTACGGCATCAACAACCGCGACAGCTTCAGCCGTTCCAATCTGGATCAGGATTGCAGCCGCGTGACCCGCGAAGACAGCTACGACCCGTACGTCGGCTCGATCCCGACGCCGGTGCTGGGCTGCCATCCGAGCGGCAACTCGATCATCGAGCGCGAGAACGAGCGTGAAGCCATTCGCCTGGACTTCGAATGGAGTCTCGGCAATCACCTGCTGCGCTTCGGCGCCGATCGCGAATTGATGACCACCGAGCAGGCCTCGAAGTATCCGGGCCCGACCGGCATGACTTACACGGCCATCGGCGTGACGCCGGGAAGCGAGCTGTATCCCGGCAACGTCGTGCCGGCCGGCGTATTCGAGGTGCTGCGTGCGCGCCGTCGCGTCGACGGTGGCACGTTCGAAACCGAAGCCAATGCGTACTACCTCGAAGACATCTGGAACGTCACCCCGAACCTGCTGGTGAATCTCGGCGTCCGCCTGGACATGTTCGACAACCGCACGGCGTCGGGCAGCAGCTTCATCAAGATGGATGATCTGATCGCCCCGCGCATGGGCTTCTCGTGGGACATGAAGGGTGACGGCAGCACCAAGCTGTACGGCAACCTCGGCCGCTACTACCTGCCGGTCACCAACAACATCAACGTGACGTTCGCCGGTGGCCTGACCGACGAGTACACGTACTACGCGCTTGACGGCTGGACGGTCCGCAGCAACCCGGTCACCGGAACGCCGTATGCGGATCCCATCATCGGCGCGCAGCTGGGTGCGACCGATACTTCGATGAACGTCGGCACCGGCGATCTCCGCCAGAGCGTGGATCGCGATCTGGAGCCGGTCTATCAGGATGAAGCCATCCTCGGCTTCCAGAGCATGATCGACCAGGCCTGGTCTTGGGGCGTTAACGCCACGTATCGGCGCATGACGCGCGCGCTCGACGACATGCGCATCAACCACACGCCGTGCGGACCGACCCCCTCGACGTTGTGGCCGATCGGCAATCCCGGCGAGACGCTGACCATCTGGGGCACCACCGAAATGGGTTGTGCCACCGATGGCTGGATCACCATCGACACCTCGCGCGAAGGCTATCGCAAGGGTGGCAGCGGAGAGGTCATCGGCTATTCGGATCCCAAGCGAACCTACAAGGCGGTGGAGTTCCAGATTGATCGCGCGTGGGACGGCAAGTGGTCGTTGAACGCTTCCTACCTGTGGTCCAAGTCGGAAGGCAACTTCGAAGGCCCGGTCAATTCCGAACTCGGCTACGCGGATACCGGCATGGTCCAGCACTGGGATCATCCGGCCAACAACGACCGCTACGGGCCGCTGTTCAATGATCACGAACATCAGATCAAGTTGCGCGCCAGCTACGCGCTCAATGATCAATGGCTGTTCGGCGGCACGCTCAACATCCAGTCCGGCGGCCCGATTACGGCGTACGGCGTGACCTGGCCCGGCGATACGACCTCGGCCGGCAGCTTCACCAACGAGTACGGCAGTGGTGGTTCGAGTTACATCTGCGTCGCTGAATGCACCGCGACGCCGGACAACCCGGGCTGGACCTACGCCGATCGCGTGTATCGCTACACCGGGCGTGGCGACTACGGCCGCCTGCCGTGGACCTACAACCTGGGTGCCAGTGTTGTATGGACGCTGCCGGTGCCGGAGGTCGATTTCAAGGTCCGACTGTCGGTGTACAACCTGCTGAACCAGCAGCGCGTCACCAATGTCCACTCCCGTTACGAGTTCGGTCCCGGTGCCTATCGCACCAATACGTTCGGAACGGGCACTGGCTGGCAGTCGCCGCGCTACATGCAACTGGTCGCGACCTACAGCTTCTGATTCAACCAGGCACTGCAACTGCCGCCGCTGGTGAAAGCCAGCGGCGGCTTCGCATGGGAAGGACGAAAGGAAAGACGATGACAAGGCGCACGAATCTGCGGTTCGCGGCTGCACTGGCATGCGCGCTGGCGGTGAATGCGCATGCGGTGGATCCGGCGGCTTTCGATGCCGCGGTCGAACAGACGGTCCGCCGCTACCAGCTCCCCGGCATTGCTGTTGGCGTCATCGAGGACGGCCGCATCGTCTACACGAAAACCCACGGCGAGCTTGCAGTGGGAAGTGGCGAGCGAATCGATCGCGACACGCTGTTCAAGATCGCGTCAAACAGCAAGGCGATGACGGCTGCCGTACTCGCGCGCCTGGTGGATCAGGGCAAGTTGAAGTGGGACGACCCGGTCACGAAGTACCTGCCGCAGTTCCGCATGCACGACCCGTGGGTGACGCAGCACATGCAGGTGCGGGACCTGCTGATCCACAACAGCGGTCTGGGGTTGGGTGCGGGTGACCTGATGCTGTGGCCCGAACCGAACGGATTCCAGCGCGCCGACATCATCGCCGGCCTCGCGCACCTGAAGCCGACGCACAGCTTCCGCTCGCATTATGCGTACGACAATCTGCTCTATGTCGTGGCCGGGGAAGTCGCGGCCGCGGCAGGCGGAGCACCCTACGAAGAACTGGTGCGGCGCGAGATTTTCCAGCCATTGAAGCTGGATCGCTGCCAGGTCGGCGAATGGCGGCGCAGTGAAGTGGGCAATGTCGCGCAGCCGCACATGCGCACCGGCGCAGGCAATGCGGTCATCCGCGAAGACGGCGACGTCGTGCCGGACATCACCTCGATGGCGGCCGGCGGCATCCGCTGCAGCCTCGACGACATGCTGGCGTGGATGGGCCAATGGCTCGACCCGTCGCGCGCACCCGGCTGGCTGAGCGAAACGCAGCGCAAGGCCGTGTGGACGGCGCACATGCCGATGCCGGTCAGCAAACGCATGAAGAGCTGGGACAACAGCCACTTCTCGGCCTACGGCTACGGCTGGCGCCTGTCCGACGTGGACGGCGCATGGAAGGTGGCGCATACCGGGACGCTGGCGGGAATGTATTCCTCGGTGATCCTGCTGCCCGACCGGAAGGTCGGCATCGTGGTGCTCATCAACGGCGAAGGCGAGGATGCGCGCGCCGTACTTGGCGAAGTGTTGACCAAGCATTACACCGCGCCCGCGCAGAAGGTCGATGTGGCCTACTACGCCGAAGCAATCGCGCGTGAAGATGCCGACTCCGTGCAAAGCCAGTTGCAGGCGCGCGCGCGCGCGGCGCAGCGGCGACCGGCCAGCGTGCAGGAGCTGCGGACACACACGGGCCGATATCGGGATCCGTGGTTCGGCGATGTGGCTCTGTGCAGCGCCGACGGCCGCGTGCGCTTCAAGGCGGCCAAGTCGCCGATGCTGACCGGCACGGTGATGAAGGCCGGCGAAGGCTGGCTCGTCGACTGGGACGAGGACAGTGTCGATGCCGAGGCGTGGCTGCATTTCCACCCGGCGGTTGCGGGCGCGCCGCAACGCATGACAGTGTCACACGTCGATCCCGAGGCCGATTTCAGTTACGACTATGCGGACCTGGATTTCCGGAGGATTTCCGCCTGTGAGTGAATGCAGGACTGCATGCGCGCTTGCGCTCGCAGCGATAATGATGGCCGCGCCCGCCCTTGCCGCCGACGTGGAAGTCTCATCCGCGACGCAAATGGAGCAGGTCGATCTGGTTGACGTCGCGGCGCTGATTCCCGATGCACGTTTCGATATCCGCTATGCCGGCACGCACAACTTCGTCGGCACTCCCGTCGACGGCTATCAAGCCGCCAAGTGCTACCTGTTGCGTCCCGTCGCGCTGGCGTTGCAGCAGGTCGCCGCTGATCTGCGTGCGCGCGGCTATCGCCTGCGCGTGTATGACTGCTATCGGCCCGTGCGCGCGGTGAAGCATTTCGTGCGCTGGGCGCATGATCTGTCGGATCAGCGCACCAAGCCGGAGTTCTATCCGAACCTGGACAAATCGCGGCTGCTGGACGGCTATATCGCGGAAACATCCGGGCACAGCCGCGGTGCGACGGTCGATCTGGGCCTCGAGCAGTGCACGGCCAACGACTGCGAAGTGCTGGATATGGGCACCGAATTCGACCGCTTCGATACGCTCGCCAACACCGACGATCCGCGCATCACCGGTCCTCAGCGGGCCCATCGCATGGTGCTGCGCGAGGCGATGGAGCGGCGCGGGTTCCGCAACTATCCGCTGGAGTGGTGGCACTACATCTTGCAGCCGGAGCCGACGCCGGAAACCGCCTACGACATTCCCGTTCGATGATCGACGCGGCGAAGCGGCATTCCGGCCGTGTCAGCGATGTGGCCATCATCGGCTGCGGCATCGTCGGCCTGTCCATCGCGCATCGACTGCAGGCGCGCGGACTGGGCTGTCTTCTGATCGATCCGCGTGGTCCCGCGGGCGGCGCGTCGTTCGGCAATTCCGGTGCGGTGGCGGTCGGCAACCTGATGCCGTTGTCGGGCGCGTTCACGCTGGCGGGCTTGCTGCGCAGCCTGCGTGATCCTTTCTCCACGAAGAAGCTCGATTGGGCCGCACTGCCGTCGCATCTGCGCTGGCTGTGGCAGTTCGCACGGCACGCGGATGCGGAAGGCGTCGGCGCGAGCCTGGACGCCACGCACCGGATCAATCGCCATGCGCGGGCCGCGTGGCGCGATCTGGCGGAAGAGGCGAATCTGACGGCGTTGATCGCCGAGACAGGCTATCTCCAGGCCTACAGCGACGAGAGGCAGTTCGAACAAGCGGCCCCGGCACGCGAACAGCTCCGCCATCGTGGCGTCGAGCTCGATCTGCTCGACGCACATCAGCTGCATGCGCTTGAACCCGAACTGTCGAACGATCTGAAGCACGGCGTGCTGCAACGCGATGCCCTGTTCCTGCGTGAGCCGGATGAATTCTGCCGGCGGTTGTTCAATCGCCTGTGCGCGCGTGGCGCGGACACGTTGATGAGCGATGCGGTGGCGATCGAGCGCGAAGGCGTGGGTTACCGCATACGCACGCTGCGCGGTGACGTGCATGTGGATCAGGTCGTGGTCGCCGCCGGCGCGTGGACCAATGAACTGCTGCGCGACTGGGACGTGCGCCTGCCGCTGGTGGCGTTGCACGGTTGCCACCTGGCTTACCCGGTGCGGGGAAATGTCGCGCGTCCCGTTCACTGGGTCGAAGGCCGCATGCTGCTTTCGCCGATGGCCAGCGGCATCCGCGTCAGTGCGATGACCGGGATCGGCCCGTCGATCGGAGGGCGCACGACATCGCCACAATTCCTCGATGGCCTGGCGCGACGCCTGCTGCCCGCACTATCGGCGGCGCCGTCATCGGAATGGTCCAGTGCAAGTCCGTGCACGCCGGACTCGCTGCCGATGCTGGGCTGGGTGCGGGACGAACGCATCTATGTCGCCACCGGGCATGGACAGCTTGGACTGACGCAGGCGCCGATCACCGGCGAGTGGGTGGCCCGTGTCATGACGGGCGAACGGGTTGCGGTGGACTTGAGGCCGTATCGGCTGGATCGCTTCCAGACCTGATCAGCCCGTCAGACGCCGCCGACGAAGCCGTGCTGGCGCCAGGCCTCGAAGACCATCACCGCGACCGTGTTGGAGAGGTTGAGGCTGCGGTTGTCCGGCTGCATCGGCAAACGCAGCCGGTGTCCGGCGGCGATGGAATCCAGAACTTCCTGCGGCAGGCCGCGTGTCTCCGGGCCGAACAGGAATGCATCACCGGCCTGGTAGCGGATCTCGTCGTAGCGCACGCGCCCGCGCGTGCTGAGGGCGAACAGGCGCTGCGGCTGCAGCACGGCGAGCGCATGTTCAAGCGAATCGTGCACCTGCACGCGCGCGTATTCGTGATAGTCGAGGCCCGCGCGACGCAACTGGCGATCCTCGAGTTCGAAACCCAGCGGCCGGATCAGGTGCAGGCGTGCGCCGGTGTTGGCGCACAGGCGGATGACGTTGCCGGTATTCGGCGGGATTTCGGGCTGGTAGAGCAGCACATCGAGCGGGAACGCAGTCATGCGCGGAATTCTACGCGGCTGTCATGCAGGCCCAGGGAGCGTGCGGGTTTCGCGGAGGCCGCTGCGCCGGTGGCGCAGCGTGCCTTTCGGATGGGCGACCGGGGGATCGCCGGATGCGTGCCGCATGCGATGCGGCGGGGAAGCTCGCGCGTCGATGCGCGGTGGCGTGGTGCAGCAGCGGATTGGACGCGCTTTTACCGGAAGTGTTGCGTGATGCGTGGAACGTTGGAGCGATGTTTCGGGAAGCTTTCCGGTATCAGCGCGAAGCCAGCTGCTGGGCCAGTACGCCGGCAGTCGCCAGCATCTTCAGATCGTCGGCCGTCGGGTGCACGGTAATGGCGGGCATGTCGACGATCTTCGTGGTCTGTGCCGCCAGCAGCTGGGCCAGATCCGCGGCGGTCGGACGCACTGTCACCGCCGGCAGGTCGACGATCTTGCGGTAGATGGCCATTTCTTCGGCGGTCGGGGTGACCGTCACGGCGGGCAGGTCGACGATTCGGACGTTCGTGCTGGCGGCGACCGGCGTATGGGTGGCGTTGTCGGCGCGACTGTCGGCGGAAAGGACCATGGAACCGGCGCAAAGTGCGAACAGTGCGGCGGCGGAGAAGGGAAGCAGCGTCTTGGTGTTCATTGTCATGCCTCTGTAGTGATGTTGTTGCGTGGTGTGGTAGTAAGGTAGTACACCTAAACTGTCAGATCAAGCAGAACCTGTTTTTGGGGCTCTTTTGTTCAGCAACCAGTCAGGGTTGATTCGGGGCGTTACGTTGTCGCTGGGGATGTACGCAGAACGCGTGCCAACTTCATGTCATTGATTTCGTTGGATATTCCGTTCCGAGATGCGTGTCCGTGTCCGGCCAGTGTCCGCTCTTCGAAGTGGTTTCTTGCGGACAGGACGCCCTGCTTCCGCCGGATGTGACCCAAAACACGCCCTCCTTGAACTCATCCGGCCAAAACTCGGCCGTCATTGTTTGGATGCCGTTTAGGCGCACAGCGTTGCGTGCGGATCGGAAAAACACGCGGGCCGGATTGTGGCGGCGTTCACCAGGGCAGCGGCTGGCCCTGCCAATCGAAGAAGCCGCCGGTATCGTCGAGGGCGAGCCCGCCGATTACATGCAGCAGTCCAGCAACGGATTCCTCGACGCTCAAGGTGGCCTGCGGTCCGCCCATATCGGTACGTACCCAGCCCGGATGCAGTGCCGCGACGCGAATGCCGCGTGCTGCCAGAGCCTGCGCCAGCAGTGACGTGACCATGTTCTGCGCGGCCTTGCCGATGGCGTAACTCGGTGTGCGGAATTCCTGCTTGAGTCCCATCGAGCCCACTTCCGACGACACATTCGCCACCACGGCGCCTTCAGCCAACTGATCGGCCAGCGCCTGCACCAGCAGGAAGGGACCGATGGCATTGGTCCGCACGCTGGTCTCCAGATCGGGCGCGGCGACGCTGCCGAACCGTTCGCCGCCTTTCAGCACACCGGCGTTGTTGATCAGCAGGTCCAGGCATTCGCCGTCGCAGACCAGCGCCACTTCGCGTGCCAGTTCCGCCAGCGAGCGCGGTTCGGTGACATCGAGCGGCAATACATGGAGCCGGCCGGGGTGCTCGCCAGCGAGCTGGTTGAGCGCCGTCGCCTTGCCCGGCTGGCGGCACGCCGCGATGACGGCGTCGCCCCGCGCCAGCAACTGGCGCACGAACTCCAGGCCCAGGCCGCGATTGGCCCCCGTGATCAGGCTGTGGCGGCGATCCATGGGTGCATCCCGCTGGCGGAAGGACGCCAGCGTGTCACGACCGCCGTGAAGAATGCGGGCGGCGGGGCGGCCAGGCACGACCTTTGTCCCTGTTGTGCACGGCGACGGGCCGGTTAGCATCGACGGTTTCCGGGGAATCCCTTAATCCATGGAGTCGAAGATGCCCGTATCCCGCCGGCCGCGCGCCGCATTGCTTGCTGTTGCCCTGGGTGTCGCCCTTGCGGGCGCACAGACGCCGGAGCCGGCGCTGGCCCAGTCCAGGGCGACTGCCGAGGTCGTGATTCCCTACGAGGAATTCACTCTGCCCAACGGCTTGCGCGTGGTGGTGCATACGGACCGCAAAGCGCCCATCGTCGCGGTCAATGTCTGGTATCACGTCGGCAGCAAGAACGAGCAGCCCGGTCGCACCGGTTTCGCGCATTTGTTCGAACACCTGATGTTCCAGGGCAGCGAGAACCACAAGGGCGAATTCTTCGATCCGTTCGAACTGGTCGGCGCGACCGATCAGAACGGCACGACCAACCAGGACCGCACCAACTATTTCCAGAACGTCCCGACCACCGCGCTCGACATGGCGCTGTGGATGGAATCGGATCGCATGGGCCACCTGCTCGGCGCGATTGACCAGAAGTCGCTGGACGAACAGCGTGGCGTCGTTCAGAACGAGAAGCGCCAGGGCGAAAACCAGCCCTACGGCCGCCGCGTCTACGCGAAGATTTTCGAAGCCCTGTATCCGGCCGGCCATCCATACAGCTGGCAGACCATCGGCTCGATGGCCGACCTGGACGCGGCCACGCTCGATGACGTGAAGACCTGGTTCCGCAGCTGGTATGGCCCGAACAACGCGGTGCTGGTGCTGGCCGGCGACATCGATCTGAAGACCGCCAAGGAAAAGGTGACCCGCTATTTCGGCGACATCCCGGCCAGCGCCACGCTGCCGGACATGGCGGCCAGCATTCCCAGGCGCGCGCAGGACACCCGCGAAACCGTGCCGGATCGCGTGCCGCAGGTGCGCATCTACCGCGCCTGGCCGGTGGCCGAGATGGGCACCCCCGATGCGACCCAGCTGGAGCTGTTTGCTCAGATCCTCGGCGGCAGCGCGTCCTCGCGCCTGGACGGCCGGCTCGTGCACGCCGACAAGATTGCCGATGAAGTCAGCGCGATGCCGTGGATCAGCGAAATCGCGGGCACCTTCATCGTCAGCGCGACGGTGAAGGAAGGCGTGGATCCGGCGCGCGTGGAAAAAGTCCTCGACGAGGAAATCCAGCGCCTGATCACCGAAGGCCCGACCGCCGCGGAAGTCGAACAGGCCCGCACGTACACGCGCGCGAGCTTCGTTCGCGGCATCGAACGCATCGGCGGCTTCGGTGGCAAGTCGGACGTGCTGGCCTCGTGCACCGTCTACCAGGGCAAGCCGGACTGCTACCGCGACGAGCTCAAGGAACTGATGGCGGCC
Source organism: Pseudomonadota bacterium (assembly GCA_023419315.1). Lineage (GTDB taxonomy): Bacteria > Pseudomonadota > Gammaproteobacteria > Xanthomonadales > Xanthomonadaceae > Pseudoxanthomonas_A. The sequence goes on along the minus strand of JAEZYE010000042.1, from coordinate 25,131 downwards.
ACTCCGGCCAGCGTGAAGGGTGCGGCGGCCAAGTGGCTGGGCACGGGTTCGCACACGCTGATCGTCGAGCCCAGCGACAAGCCGCTGTCTTCGCTGCCGGAAACCGCCGTGGCCGCACCGGCGACGCAGCCGGCCACCATTCCGCCGGCCGACCCCCGCTTCAAGACGATCAAGTCGGACGTGGATCGCAGCGCCGGCGTGCCGAAGACCACGAGCTTCCCGCAACTGCAGTTCCCCGCGCTGCACCGCGCGACGCTGTCCAACGGCATGGAAGTCGTGCTGGCCGAACGCCACGAGACCCCGGTGGTGCAGTTGTCCGTGCAGTTCCCCGGCGGATACAGCGCCGATGTCGGCAAGAAACTCGGCACCGCCAGCTTCACGATGCAGATGCTGGATGAAGGTGCGGGCGACTACAGCGCGCTCGAACTGGCCGCGCGCAAGGAAGCCCTGGGCGCGGACCTCACTACCGGCGCAGGTCTGGACAGTGCTTCGGTCGGCCTTTCCGCGCTGAGCGACAAACTGCCCGAATCGCTGGATCTGCTGGCCGACGTCCTGCGTCGCCCGAGTTTCGACGAAGCCGAGATCGAGCGCGTGCGCGCCACCTGGATCGCCGGCATCAAGCAGGAGAAGGCGCGGCCGCAGACCGCGGCGCTGCGCGTGATGCCGCCGCTGCTTTACGGCCAGGGACATCCGTACGCAATTCCGTTCACCGGCAGCGGCACGGAGGCGTCCATCGGCTCGCTGTCGCGGCAGGACCTGGTCGCCTTCCACGAAAACTGGCTGCAGCCGGACAAGGCGCGCGTGATCGTCGTCGGCGACACCACGCTCGCGCAGATCGTGCCGTTGCTGGAAGCCCGTCTGGGCGACTGGAAGACGGCGGCGAACGCTCCGAAGTTGCCGGCGGTGCCGACCGTGGCCGTACCGAAGGCGCCGCGCGTGTTCCTGATCGATCAGGCTGGCGCTATCCAGTCCAACCTCTACATCGGCCAGCTGACTCCGCCGACCGCCAGCGCGGGGACGATCGATTTCGACTTCGCCAACGGTGTGCTGGGCGGGCAGTTCAGCTCGCGCCTCAACATGAACCTGCGCGAGGACAAGCACTGGGCGTACGGCTCGTACAGCAACGCCAGCAACACGCTCGGCCAGCGCCCATGGTTCGCGCAGGCAGCGGTGCAGAGCGACCGCACGGTGGATTCGATCAAGGAACTGCGCCGGGAAATCATCGGATTCGCCGACGGCTCGGCGCCCGCCAGCGAGGCTGAAGTGGCGAAGATCCGCGCAGCCAACACGCTGGAACTGCCCGGCGCGTTCGAGACCGCTTCCGCGGTGCTGGGCCAGATCACCAGCAACCTGCGCTACGGCCGTCCCGACGACTACGTGCTGACCTACAAGGCGCGCAACGAAGCCATCACTCCGGCGGACGTGACCGCCGCCGCGAAGACGCTGCAGCCGGAAGCGCTGACCTACGTGGTGGTGGGTGATCTGTCGAAGATCGAGCAGCCGATCCGCGATCTGAAGATCGGCGAGGTCACCGTGCTCGACGCCGATGGCAAGCCGGTGAAGCCGAAGAAGTAAGCGTCTGGCGTGACCGCCGCGGCCTGTGTCGCGGCGGTCCATGCCTTCCTGTGTTCATGCTGGCTGGGCCAGAATCCCCGCGATTTCCTTCCGAGACGTTTCCATGCGCATCGCCGTCCTCGCCGTATCCGTACTGCTGTTGTCCGCCTGCACCTGGGTGCCGTTGGCGTCTACCGGCAAGCACGTTCGCGTGGTTCCGGCCGGGGCCGCGCCCTCGTGCGAAAAGCGTGGCGAAGTGGTCGTTTCGGTGCAGGACAAGGTCGCCTTCTATTCCCGCAATGCATTGCGCGTGCGCGATGAACTGGAAACGCTGGCCCGCAATGAAGCGCCGGGCATCCAGGCCGACACGGTGCAGCCGCTGACCGACCCGGCCAACGGTGAGCAGCGGTTCGCCGCCTACCGCTGCGGCCGCTGACCGATTCGCAGCACCGGGCCGGTGCAGCCGATCCAGCGCGCTATCCAGACGCTTCCGTACGGAAAAGGTGATTTCCGTCACGTTTCGTTGGTTCAGGCGCGCCTGCCAGACCGCGCATAAAGATGCGGTGAACTCAGGAAGCCGGTAACCTTGTCGCCCCCTTCCGCCTGAGCCTTGGCGCTATTTCGATGCTCTTCAAGAATGTCTCCATCGCGGGACTGGCGCATGTTGATGCGCCGCACACGCTGACCTCCAAGGAAATCAACGATCAGCTCCAGCCGACGCTCGAAAGGCTCGGCATCCGGACGGACGTGCTCGGCGACATCGCCGGCATCCACGCGCGCCGGCTGTGGGATGACGAGCAGCAGGCCTCGGACGTGGCGACGATCGCCGCGCGCAAGGCGCTGGAAGATGCCGGCGTCACCGCCGATCGCATCGGTCTGCTGGTCAACACTTCGGTCAGCCGCGACTACCTGGAGCCGTCGACCGCGAGCATCGTGTCCGGCAACCTCGGCCTCAGCGAGCACTGCCAGAACTTCGATGTCGCCAACGCCTGCCTGGCCTTCATCAACGGCATGGACATCGCCGCCCGCATGCTGGAACGCGGCGAGATCGACTACGCCCTGGTCGTTGACGGTGAAACCGCCAACCTCGCGTACAAGAAAACGCTCGAGCGCATGATCGCCCCGGACATCACCGAGGAACAGTTCCGCAACGAACTGGCCACGCTGACGCTGGGCTGCGGCGCGGCCGCGATGGTGATGGCGCGTGCCGACCTCGTGCCGGAAGCGCCGCGCTACAAGGGCGGCGTGACCCGTTCGGCGACCGAATGGAACAAGCTCTGCCGCGGCAACCTGGATCGCATGGTCACCGACACCCGCATGCTGCTGATCGAAGGCATCAAGCTGGCGCAGAAGACCTTCATCGCCGCCAAGCAGGCACTTGGCTGGGCGGTCGACGAACTGGATCAGTTCGTCATCCACCAGGTCAGCCAGGTGCACACGGCCGCCTTCATCAAGGCGTTCGGCATCGACCCGAAGAAGGTGCTCACCATCTTCGGCGAGCACGGCAACATCGGTCCGGCGAGCGTGCCGATCGTGCTGAGCAAGCTGAAGGAACTGGGCCGCCTGAAGAAGGGCGACCGCATCGCCCTGCTCGGCATCGGCTCCGGCCTGAACTGCTCGATGGCCGAAGTGGTCTGGTAAGACCGGCCACATTCTTCTGCGAGGGCCGGTTCGCCGGCCCTTTTGCTTGCTGCGACGATCACCATGACGTTACCCGGCTATCCCTTCACTCCGCACCGTTTCCAGGTCCGTCCCGGGCTGTCGATGAGCTACCTCGACGAAGGCCCGCGCGATGGCGAGGTCGTGGTGATGCTGCACGGCAATCCGTCATGGAGTTACTACTGGCGCCAACTGGTGGCCGGACTGAGTGACCGCTACCGCTGCATCGTGCCGGACCACATCGGCATGGGGCTGTCGGACAAGCCGGACGACAGTCGCTACGCGTACACGCTGCAATCGCGCGTGGACGATCTCGATGCGCTGCTCGCGCACCTGGGGGTCACCGGGCCGATGACGCTCGCGGTGCATGACTGGGGCGGGATGATCGGCTTCGGCTGGGCGCTCTCGCACGCCGAACAGGTCAAGCGCCTGGTCATCACCAATACCGCGGCCTTCCCGCTGCCGGCCGCCAAGCCGATGCCGTGGCAGCTCTCGCTGGGGCGCGATTCGAAGTTCGGCGCCTTCATCATCCGCGCATTCAACGCTTTTTCGGCCGGGGCGTCCTGGCTGGGCGTGGAGAAAGCGATGCCGGCCGATGTGCGTCGCGCGTACGTGTCGCCTTATGACAGTTGGGCCAACCGCATCAGTACGTTGCGCTTCATGCAGGACATCCCGCTGTCACCGGGCGACAAGGCGTGGCCGCTGGTCGAGCAGGCCGGCCTGCGGCTGCCTTCGTACGCGGACCGGCCCGCTTTCCTGGGCTGGGGCTTGAAGGATTTCGTTTTCGATCACCACTTCCTGGCAGGCTTCCGCGCGGCGCTGCCGCAGGCGGAAGTGCACGCATACGAAGACGCCGGCCATTACGTGCTGGAAGACAAGGCGCGCGAACTGGTGCCGCTGGTGCGCGACTTCCTCGACCGCCACCCGCTGCGCGCCGACTAGGCCTCGCAAGGCAGCGGATTGCGCTCGATGTCGCTGACGCCGGCCCAGTCGGCTTCCGTCAGCGGCGTCAGGCCGTGCGCCAGCCGCGATTTGTCGCATTGGGCGCTGCGTTCACCGAACTCCAGTGACGCCGGCACGGCCGCGCAGACGGACGGCCGCCGATCGTGGATCGTGCAGCGACTGTAGCGACCGATATCCGCATCCAGTGCGATGCAACGCGGTTGTGCGGTCGAGGTTCCGCGCATGACGCGCTCATGCAGGCGCAGCGGTTCGGTCAACTCGACCGGCACGATCCCGCCCTGTGCCGGATCCGCTTCGCTCCAGTGGAAGCTCACACGGAAAAAGGCGCAGCAGGCGCCACAGCTCAGGCAGGGATGCATGGGATTCGCGGGGAAGGCGCCGGCGAGCGCGCAGGTCCGCAATTTTGCCTAGTTTGTCCTCTGACGGAAATACCGCCGAGCGGCGACAATGCGCCCATGGATTCGATCTGCAACATCGCCGCCAGCTTGCCGCCGCTGGCGCGCCAACAACCGGATCGCATCGCCCTGCGTTGCCCCGGGCGCGCGGGGCGCTACGACGTGGTACTCACCTATGCCGAGCTCGACCGCCGTAGCGATGCCATCGCCGCCGGCCTGGCGCAGGCCGGCATCCGGCGCGGCATGCGCACCGTGGTGATGGTGCGGCCCGGCCCGGAGTTCTTCCTGCTGATGTTCGCGCTGTTCAAGGCCGGCGCCGTGCCCGTGCTCGTGGATCCGGGCATTGACCGCGCGGCGCTGCGGCAATGCCTGGATGAAGCCGAGCCGGAAGCCTTCATCGGGATTCCGCTGGCGCAACTGGCGCGTCGCCTGCTGGGTTGGGCGCGCGGGGCACGCCACATCGTCACGGTTGGAAAGCGTTACGGCTGGGGCGGCACGACGCTGGCCCGCATTGAACGCGCCGGCGCCGGCGCCGGGCCGCAGTTGACCGACACCGCTGGCGACGACGTGGCCGCCATCCTGTTCACCAGTGGATCGACCGGCGTACCCAAGGGCGTCGTGTATCGCCATCGCCACTTCGTTGCCCAGATCGATCTGCTCCGGCAAGCATTCGACATGCGGCCGGGCGGCGTGGATCTGCCGACCTTCCCGCCGTTCGCGCTGTTCGATCCGGCGCTGGGACTGACCTCGATCATTCCCGACATGGATCCGACCCGTCCGGCGAATGCGGATCCCCACAAGCTGCATGCGGCGATGAAGCGCTTCGGCGTCACCCAGTTGTTCGGCTCGCCGGCCTTGATGAAAGTCCTGGCCGACCACGGTGCGCCGCTGGCCGGTGTGGAGCGGGTGACCTCGGCTGGTGCGCCGGTGCCGCCGGATACCGTGGCGAAAATCCGCGCGTTGCTGCCGGAAGACGCGCAGTTCTGGACACCTTACGGAGCGACCGAATGCCTGCCCGTGGCGGTCATCGAGGGCCGCGAACTGCAGGCCACGCGCGCAGCGACCGAGCAGGGCGCCGGCACGTGCGTCGGTCGAGCGGTGCCGCCCAATGAAGTGCGCATCATCGCGATCACCGACGCGCCGATTGCGGACTGGTCGCAGACGCGCACCGTGCCGGTAGGCGTCGTGGGCGAGATCACCGTGGCCGGGCCGACCACGACCGACACCTATTTCAACCGCGATGCCGCCACGCGCGCCGCCAAGATCAGCGAAATGCGGCCCGATGGAAGCGAGCGCATCGTCCATCGCATGGGCGACGTCGGCTATTTCGATGCCGAAGGTCGCCTCTGGTTCTGCGGCCGCAAGACCCAGCGCGTGGAAACGACACACGGCCCGCTGTACACCGAACAGGTCGAACCCGTCTTCAACACGCATCCGGACGTGCGCCGGAACGCGCTGGTGGGCGTCGGCGCGCCGGGGGCGCAGCAGCCGGTGTTGTGCATCGAACTGCAGCCGGGCACGGTGGGCTCGCGTCGCGACACGATCGCGGCCGAACTGCTCGCGATTGCACGCGCCCATGCGCACACTGCGATGATCGCGGAAGTGCTGTTCCATTCGGGCTTCCCGGTCGACATCCGCCACAACGCCAAGATCGGTCGCGAAAAGCTGGCGGCCTGGGCCACCGAGGTCATGGAGAAACGTGCTTGAAATGTAACGGGGTAGGGTTGGCTTCGAGGGAGCTGCGCGCATGAAGATCCTGGTCACCGGCGGCGGCGGATTTCTCGGACAGGCGCTGTGCCGCGGTCTGGTCGAACGTGGTCATCAGGTGGTGAGCCTCAACCGCAGCTACTACCCGGCGCTGGCGCGGCTCGGCGTCGGCCAGGTGCAGGGCGATCTGGCCGATGCCCACGCCGTGCTGCACGCCGCCGACGATGTCGACGCCGTGCTCCACAACGCGGCCAAGGCGGGCGCCTGGGGCAGCTATCGGAGCTACCACCAGGCCAATGTGGTGGGCACGCAGAACGTCATCGATGCATGCCGTGCGCACGGCATCCGCAAACTGATCCACACCTCCACGCCGAGCGTCACGCACCGGGCGAACCATCCGGTGGAAGGCGGCACGGCCGAGAACGTTCCCTACGGCGAAGGCTTCAAGGCGCCGTACGCCACGACGAAAAAGATCGCCGAGCAGGCGGTTCTTGCCGCCAACGGACTGGAGCTGGCGACCGTCGCGCTGCGCCCGCGCCTGATCTGGGGACCGGACGATCCGCAGATCCTGCCGCGTCTGGTGGCGCGCGCCCGCAGCGGCCGCCTGCGCATCGTCGGTGACGGGACCAATCTCGTGGACACCACCTACATCGACAATGCCGCGCAGGCGCATTTCGATGCACTGGACCATCTGGACATCGGCGCGGCCTGTGCGGGCAAGGCCTACTTCATCTCCAACGGCGAACCCCGGCCGATGGGCGAACTGCTCAACGACCTGCTGGCGGCTGCCAATGCGCCGGGCGTGCACAAGCATCTGTCGTTCAAGACCGCGTACCGCGTGGGCGCGGTATGCGAAGCCCTGTGGACGGTGCTGCCGTTGAAGGGCGAACCGCCGATGACCCGCTTCCTGGCCGAGCAGTTGAGCACCACCCACTGGTATGACATGACGCCGGCCACACGCGACTTCGGCTATCGCCCCAAGGTGTCTTTTAACGAAGGGCTCACGCGGCTGAAGCAATCACTTCGCGTCGACACCGCCATCACCTGACCGTGACCGCGCCCTCTCCACGATGACGGAGCGCCAAGCAGGCGCGCCTCGAATCATCAAGGAGATCCCATGCTGCGCTATGCCGTCATTTTCTTCGTGATCGCCCTCATCGCGGCGGTGCTGGGTTTCAGCGGCATCGCCGGCGCCGCCAGCAACATCGCCTGGATCCTGTTTGTGGTGTTCCTGATCCTGGCCATCATCGCGATGTTCCGCGGCCGAAGCGTCCCGTAACGAGCGCTTCCACAGCCGGGACGGCGCCTGCCGTTCCCGGCGGCGCCTGCATGTTGAATGGGTAGAATGGCGGCATGTCCGCCTCTGCCTTCGATTTCCTCAAACCCTTCGCCGGTCGTGCGCTGGAAACCGCGCTCAACCGCGCCCTGGCCCTCGATCCCGATGCCCGTGCCGGACTCGCTCCGCTGGAAGGCCGGCGCATCGTGATGACACTCGAATCACCCCTGCTGGCGATGGAAATACGGGTGGGCGGTGGCGAGCTGCAGATCGGTCCCGTCAACGAAGTGGTCGAGCCCGATCTGGCGGTGCGCAGCTCAATCGGTGGCCTGCTTTCCCAGCTTCCCTTCCTGCGTCGCGATCAGGGCACGCCGGTCGGCAAGGTGCGCATTTCAGGCGATGCCGATCTGGCGCGCCGGCTGCAGCAATTGGCCGAACGGTTTGATCCGGACTGGGAGCAACCGTTCGTTTCCGTGTTCGGCGAAGTAATCGGCGTGCAGGTGGCTGGCGCCGTCCGCGCCGCGCTGCGTAAAGGACGCGAAGGCGCGCAGCGCATCGCCGAACACACTGCCGAATATCTCACCGAGGAATCGCGCGACGTGGTCGGTCGTGCGGAGCTTGAAGCCTTCCATGACGATGTCGATGCATTGCGCGATGACGTCGAACGCCTCGCCGCGCGCGTGGCGCGTCTGGCGTCTCCGCGCGGGGACCGTGCATGAGGCCGGTGCTGCGGGCCAGCAAGATTGGTCGCGTGCTGCTGCGTTATCGCCTGGATGATCTGCTTGACGACACGCCGGCCGGACGCTGGCTGAAACTCGGCCGTCCCTTCGTGCCGCGCGCTTCCGCCGAAATCGCGGCGCAACCGCGCGGCGCGCGCCTGCGGCTGGCTTTGCAGGAACTGGGGCCGATTTTCGTCAAGTTCGGACAGATTCTTTCGACCCGTCGCGATCTGGTGCCGCCCGACGTGGCCGAGGAACTCGCGCTGTTGCAGGATCGCGTCAAGCCGTTCGATGGCGATGCCGCGCGCCTGATCGTGGAGCGCGCGCTGGGGCGCGCAATCGACGAAGCATTCGTCGGATTCGACACCACGCCGCTGGCGTCGGCGTCGATCGCGCAGGTGCATGCGGCGGTGCTGCCCGGCGGGCGCGAAGTGGTGGTCAAGGTACTGCGTCCCGGCATCGAAAAGCAGATCACCGCAGACATCTCGTTGCTCAAATCGGTGGCGGCGCTGGTCGAACGCGCGCACCCCAGTGCCGACAAGATCCGGCCGCGCGAAATCGTCGCCGAAATCGAATCCACGTTGGCTGCCGAACTCGACCTCCAGCGCGAAGGCGCCAACGCCAGCGTGATGCGGCGCTTCTGGAAGGATTCCGACGATCTGTATGTTCCGGAGATCATCTGGACGCATACCGGCGAGCGCGTGCTGACGATGGAACGCGTGCACGGCATTCCCTCGGACGACGTCGCGGCGCTCGACGCGGCCGGCATCGATCGGCGTGCGCTCGCGGCCAAGGGCGTGCGCGTGTTCTATACGCAGGTATTCCGCGACAACTTCTTCCACGCCGATGCGCACGCCGGCAACATCTGGGTGGATACCGATCCCGCGCGGCGCGCGAACCCGCGTTTCATCGCGCTGGACTTCGGCATCACCGGCCAGCTCTCGCCCGAGGACCAGTATTACCTCGCCGAGAACTTCATGGCGATCTTCAACAAGGATTACCGCCGCATCGCCGAGTTGCACGTCGAAGCAGGCTGGATGCCGGCGACCGTGCGCATCGACGAACTGGAAGCGGCCGCGCGCGCCGTGTGCGAGCCGTACTTCACCCGCCCGTTGTCCGAGATTTCGCTGGCGGAAGTGCTGCTGAAACTGTTCCGCACTGCGCAGAAGTACGAACTGACGCTGCAGCCGCAACTGATCCTGCTGCAGAAGACGTTGCTCAACATCGAAGGTGTCGGCCGGCAACTGGATCCGCAGCTCGATATCTGGGCCGTGGCGCGCCCCGTGCTCGAGCGCATCCTCATCGAACGCTACAGCCCGCAGCGCGCGGTGCAGGAACTCCGCAAGCGGCTGCCGGAAATCATGACGCACGCGCCGGACATGCCGCGACTCGTGCATGCATGGCTGACGCAGCAGGTCGAAGGCCGCCACGAACTGTCGATGCGCTCGCGCGATCTGGCCGAACTGTCCACGACCCTGCGCGGCATGCAGCGCCGCATGGTCGCCGCGATCCTTGGCGTCGGATTGCTGCTGGTGGCGGCGGTCCTCTACGGTCTGGAAGCCGGCGGACCGCGCATCCTGTCGGTGCCGGCGTCTTCGTGGATCGCGGGCCTGGGCGGTTTGTGGGCCTTGCTCGCGGCCTGGCCGCGTCGATAGCGGAACGACAGGGGAGAGTGATGCAACGTTGGGGAAATGCATGCCTGCTCGCTGCACTGGCTTTGCTGGCCGCCTGCAGCCACGTGCCGCAGAGTGAACGCAATCCGCTGGCCCGTTGGGTGCCATCGCCCAACCATGAGGCGCGCAGGCCGATCCTCATCGTCATCCATGCCACCGAGCAGGATTCGGTCGAGCAGAGCCTGGATACGCTGCGCACCGCGAATTCCGGCGGACCGGTCAGCGCGCACTATCTGATCGGGCGCGACGGCAAGCGCTTCCAGCTGGTCGCCGATGACCAGCGCGCCTGGCATGCGGGCGGCGGACACTGGGGCACGATCACCGACATCAATTCCGTGTCCATCGGCATCGAACTGGACAACGACGGCCAGGTCGAATTCCCCGACGCGCAGATCGCCAGCCTCCTCACGCTGCTGCAGGACCTCTGCGAACGTCATTCGATTCCGCGCACGCAGATCGTCGCGCACGCAGACTTCGCGCCGACGCGCAAACAGGATCCGGGCACACGCTTTCCGTGGAAGCGCCTGGCCGAAGCAGGATTCGGGCTGTGGCCGGAAGCCGATGCACCGCCCGCGCCGGACGGCTTCGACCCGTGGAACGCGCTGCGTCTGATCGGTTATCCGCTGACGGATCGCGCCGCCACCGTGCGCGCCTTCCATCGTCGCTACCGCGGCACGGCCGAGGATCAACTCGACGCCGAGGATCTGCGCATCCTGGCGTCGCTGGTGCGGGAGTCGGCGCAGTAGGCGCCGCGCCGCACGCCTGCCGGATCGTTATCGCGCCGCTGCGCCCGGCTTGAAATCTCCGGCGACGTAGATGCTCAACGTTTCCGGCTTGAAATGCTTGCGGATGGCGGCGTTGACCTGATCCACCGTCAACGCGCGGAAGCGCGCATCCAGATCCGCGGTGAACTGCATGGTGCGGCCGAAGTAGGCCTGATCGGTCAGCATGCCGGCGACGGCGCCATCTTCGGCGCGGCTCTGTTCGCGCTCGGTCAGCACGCCGTTCACCGCGTCACGCACTTCCGCTTCGGTGACACCGTCGGCGATCAGGCGCGCCAGCTCTTCGCGGATCGCGGTCTTCACCTTGTCCATGTTGGCGGGTGCGGCAATCGCCTGCAGGTTGAAGCTGCCGTTGTCGTCGGTGCCTTCGCGGCTGTCGTCGGCGCGCACGCTGCTGCCGACGCCGTAGCTCAAGCCATCTTTCTGCCGGATGCGATCACCCAGCCGCGATTTGAGTGCGCCACCGCCGAAGATGCGATTGGCGACCAGCAATGCCGGATAGTCGGCGTCGGTCACCTTGAACGACAGATTGCTGCGCGCGAGCAGCACGGCATTGGGCTTGTCCGGTGTCTCCAGGCGCACGTCAACCGCGGGTACCTCGGTGTAGCGCGTGTGGATGACGCCATAGGGATGGGGCGAGGACCAACCGGTGAACAGGTGTTCAAGCTGCGTGCGGACAGCGTCCACATCGAAATCACCGACGACGGAAATCTCACCCTCGGCGCTGCCGTAGAAATCGCGATGGAAAGCGACCAGGTCTTCGCGCTGGAGCGCCTTCACGCCTGCAATCGCTTCGTCCAGCGTGTCGATATGCAGCGGGTGATCCGACGGCCAGGGATCGAAATGCTCGGCCAGCGCCTGGCCGGCGACGCTGCCGGGCTCCTTGCGCGAGGCTTCCATTCCGGTGAGCGCCTGCAGGCGCAGCTGTTCGAACTCGTCGGTGGGAAACGCCGGGTTGCGCAGTACGTCCGCCGCGAGCGCGAGCGCATCGGCCAGTTGCTTGCGCCGCGTCAGCAGTGAAATCCCCGCGCCCTGCAGCGTGCCGCTGACGCTGGCCTCCGTTTTCAGCCGCTCGAACTGTTGCGCAATCCGTTCGCGATCCATTGTTTTGCTGCCGCGCATGAGCATGGCGCCGGCCAGCCCGGCCGCATCTTCGCGCCCCTTCAGGGACGTCGCGTCACCGAAGCGGAAACTGGCATTGACCATCACGGTTTCGCCGCGCGTCTTCTTCGGCAACAGCGCCACGCGCAGGCCGGTGCCCAGCGTGAAGCGCTGCGTGCGCGCTTCCAGGTTCGCCGGGCTGGGATCGAACTGCTCGCCCGCGCTGACGCCCGCACGGCCGGTATAGCCATCGACGATCGAAGCAATGGGAGGGCGCGCGCCAATCTCGACGCGATCCGGCGCTTCGCTCGGGATGAAGCGCCCCAGCGTGCGGTTGCCGGGTTTCAGGTAGAGCATCGCCACGCGGTTGACGTCCTCGGCGGTGACGCGCTCGATGGCGTCGCGCGAGGTGAACAGCAGGCGCCAGTCGCCGGCCGCCAGATATTCGGACAGGCCCATCCCGACCGCGTTGACGTCGGTGAAGTACAGCTCGTAGGCATTCGCGATGCGTTGCCGCGCCTCGTCGACCTCCTGCGGCGTGATCGGGCGCTTGGCGATCTGTTCGGCCTGGGAAAGCAGTTCCTGCTCCACCTTCACCGGATCACCGTCGCGCGGAAACACCGCCAGCACGGTCAGCAGACCGGGATCGCGAAGGGATTCGCTGCCGGCGCCGGTGCCGGCCGCCAGCCGTGGCTGCACCAGCGCCTTGTGCAGCCGCCCGCCCGGTGTGTAACCGAGCACGTTGCCCAGCACGCTCAGCGCGGCGCTGTCGGGATGGCCCGCGGCGGGAACATGCCATGACGCGGCGACCATGCGCACATCACCCACGCGGCGTACTTCCACTTCGCGCGCGCCATCCTGCGCCGGCTCCACGGTATGCGCGACCGGCAACACGCGCGTGGGCTTCTTCAACGGACCGAAATGCGCCGCGATGCGGGTGAGCGTCCGCGCGGCATCGATGCGGCCGGCGATGATCAACGTCGCGTTGTCCGGCTGGTACCAGGTGCGATAGAACGACTGCAGGTTGGCGATCGGCACGCCTTCGACATCCGAGCGCGCGCCGATCGTGCTGTGCCCGTAGTTGTGCCACAGATAGGCGGTCGAGCGGATGCGCTGCAGGAGCACGCCGCCCGGATTGTTCTCGCCGGCCTCCATTTCATTGCGCACGACGGTCATCTCGCTGTCGAGGTCGCGTTGGGCGACGTTCGAGTGGACCATGCGATCCGCTTCCAGTGCGAGCACCCAGTCGAGCGTGTCGTCATTGGCCGGAAACGAACTGAAGTAGTTGGTGCGATCCATCGACGTCGTCGCGTTGAAGTCGATGCCGCGCTTCTTCATCTCGCCGCTGATGTCCGCATGCGTGGGCGTGCCCTTGAACAGGAGATGTTCGAGCAGATGCGCCATCCCGGTCTCGCCGTAGTTCTCGTGGACCGAGCCGACGCCGTAGACCAGGTTCACCGTCACGGTCGGCTTGCTGGCGTCGGGAAACAGCAGCACGCGCAGACCGTTCGGCAACCGGTACTCGCTGATTCCCTCGACGCTCGGGCCGGCCGCGACGCCCTTGGGCAGCGATACTTCGGCGAAGCCGTGCGGCATCGCACCGAGATTGAGCAACAGTGCGACACCGAGTGCGACAATGAGCGGCCTTGGCTTCATTCCGGAACAGTCCAGACAACGGAGCCGGAAGTGTCGCAGATCCCGCAGGAGAATCCCGTCGATGACAGCAACCGGCAACGATCCGGTGAACGTGCTCTACCTGGACGAGCACATCGCGATCGTGGACAAGCCCGCGGGGCTGATGGTGCACGACAGCAAGCTGGCCGGCGGCGAAACCGAGTTCCTGGCGGACCGCCTGCGCGAGCAACTGCAGCGACCGATCTTCCTCATCCACCGACTGGATCGCGCGACCAGCGGTTGCCTGCTCGTCGCGTTCGAGCGCGACGTGGCCTCCACGCTGGGCCAGACCTTCATGTCACGCGAGGTCGAGAAGGACTACCTGGCGATCTGTCGCGGCTGGCCGGAACCGATCATCGATCTCGACTACGCGCTCGACGGTGGCCCGGGCAAGCCGGAGAAGCGTCCCGCGCGCACGCAGTTCGTGCGGCTGGCCACCGGCGAATTGCCCGAGCCTTCGGGTGGATTCGACACCTCGCGTTACGCCCTGCTGCGCTGTCGCCCGGAAACCGGGCGGTTCCGGCAGATCCGCCGCCACCTCAAGCATCTTTCGCATCATCTGATCGGTGACAGCAGCCATGGCGACGGGCGGCATAACCGCAACTTCCGCATGCGCGGCGTACACCGGATGCTGCTGCATGCGGTGCGGCTTTCATTCGCGCATCCGATCAGCGGTGCGCGCCTCGATGCAGTCGCGCCGCTGGACGCCGAATTCCGCAAGGCGTTCGCGCTGTTCGGCTGGAGTGACGACCTGCGCTGAGCGGCTTCAGCTCACGCGCAGTGCGGCCAGCACGATCAGCCCGAGCGCGCTGCCCAGACCCACAAACCAGACGAGGCTGCGCAGCAGCGGCTGGTTGGCGATGTAGAAAACGCCATGCAGCACGCGCGCGATGGTGAAGATGACCGCCAGCGTGCTGATCAGCGAAGGCGAGATGCCAACAATCTGCGCCATGAGTACGCCGGCGACGAAGACGGGGAAGGACTCGAACCCGTTGAGGTGCGCGGCGTGTGCGCGGAGCGAGCGTGGATTGGTCTGCTTGGCTTGCCAGTCGCGCGGCGCACGATTGTTGTAGCGTTCGCCCGACTGCTTGGCGATGCTCACCCACAGATAGGGCAGCAGCGCGGTGATCAGGATGCACCAGTAAGCAATGGTCATGGACTCTCCGGTAAGCGGGTGCGCGGTGCGATGAAGGGAGCACCGGCGCGATGCGGATGGAACAACGGCGCCCGAAGGCGCCGTCGAGGGGCGAGGCGGTTACTTTGCCGCCGGCTGCATCATCCTGTCTCGTGCCGCCTTGAACGGGTTGCCCGGATACCAGTTGGGCCAGCGATCGCCCCCGGCAATTTCCTTGCCCACGCCGTACAGGACTTCCAGGTCCTGCAAGGTGCCGTCGAGCTTCCACGTTTCCGGGTAGTACTGATCGCTCGGGCCGTGATAGTGGCGCGCGTAGTCTTCGGCCGCTTTCCTGCCGGCGTCCACGCCCCCTTCGACCAGATCCTCGCCGCCGTCGGCGTACAGTGCGGGGACGCCGGCCTTGGCGAAGTTGAAGTGATCCGAGCGGAAATAGAAGCCGCTCTGGACCGAGGTTTCCCCGTGCAGCGTGCGACCCTGCGCCTGCGCCAGCGGCTTGAGGATGTCTTCCAGTTCCGAGCTGCCATAGCCGACGACGGTGATGTCCTTCGCCTTGCCCGCCACCGACATCGCATCGATGTTGATCACGCCGGCGATTCGATCGAGCGGGAACGTCGGATGCGCCACGTAGTACTTGGAACCGAGCAGCCCGGATTCCTCCAGCGTCACCGCCAGGAACACCAGCGAACGTTGCGGCTTGGGATTCTGGTGCACGAACGCTTCGGCGATTTCGAGAATGCCGGCCGTCCCCGTGGCGTTGTCGATCGCACCGTTGTAGATGTTGTCGCCGGGCTCGCCTTCGTGCTTCCCGAGATGATCCCAGTGGGCCATGTAGACGACCGCTTCGTCCTTGCGGTCCGTGCCCGGCAGCACGCCCACCACGTTGCGCGACTTCTTCTCGGTGATCGTGCTCTTGAGATCGATCGACAACTTCGTCTTCAGTGATACCGGCTTGAAGCCGCGACGGTTGGCAGCCTTGTAGGACGTTTCCAGATCCAGCCCGGCATCGGCGAACAACTGGCGTGCGGCCTCGGCGGTCAGCCAGCCCTGCACCGGTACGCGCGGTTCCGGATCATCCTTGGCCGGCAGGTCGTACTGCGCGCCGGACCAGGAATTCTTCACCACGTCCCAGCCATAGCTCGCGCCCGGCGTGTCGTGGATGATCAGCGCGGCGGCGGCACCCTTGCGCGCGGCCTCTTCGAACTTGTACGTCCAGCGCCCGTAATAGGTCATGCGCTTGCCGTCGAACAGCTTCTCGTCACCGACGTGGAAGCCGGGATCGTTGACGAACATGACGACCGTCTTGCCGGTCCAGTCCTGTCCTGCGTAATCGTTCCACTTCTGCTCGGGCGCGTCGACGCCGTAACCGACGAAGATCATCTCGCTGGAATCGACCTTCACGTCCGCCTTGCCCGTGCGCGTGCCGGCGACGAAATCCACGCCGAACTTCAGATCACGCCGGGCGCCATCGCGATCGAGCGTCAGCACGGTGCCTTCGCTGGCCGTGGTCTCCACCATCGGCACTTCCTGGAAATAGCTGCCGTTGTTGCCTGGCTCCAGGCCGATGAGCTTCATCTGCGCTTCCAGATAGGCGACGGTCTTGTCCTCGCCAACCGAACCGGGGCCACGGCCCTCGAATTCGTCGGAGGACAGCGTCTTCACGCGCTCGATGAAATCGGCTTCGTTGATGGACGGCTGGAATGCATGGCCGGTGGCCGCAGCGGGTGCGGAGGCGGGTGCCGACGGCGCGGCTGGCGCGGGTGTCTCGGCGGTGTCGCGCTTGCAGGCGGACAAAGCAACGGTCGCGGCCAGTGCGGCCGTGACCAGGGAAATCGTGCGTGGCATCGGGATTCCTCGACTCAAGGAATCCCGAGTGTAGCGACTGCGCAGGGGCTTTGCGCCGGCCGCGGGTCAGTCGTTCGGAGCGGCTGCCGTATCGAACGGCTTGGCAGTTGCGCCGGTGACCGGACCGATCTTCGCCGTACGGTGCACGTGCAGCGTCACTTCCCGCTCGAACACCAGCGGGCCTTCGACGACCGCGTTCGGGCCAATCACGATGCGCGGCACGCGCGAGCTCTTGAGGTTGAAGTTGCCTTTCGGCTTTTCGACCTTGATGCCGCCCTTCACGTGCGAACCCACGCCGACGGTGATGTCGCCGGTGACCGTCTCCAGATTGCCGCCGACGTCGGTATCCACCAGGCCGATGGCTCCGTTGACCGTTTCGACGTCGTCGCGGATGCGGCTGCCGCGATCGAAGAACACGCTGCCATTGACGGCTTCGACGCTGCCATCGACTTCGACCTTGCCGCCGGCCTTGATGGCGCCGTTGACCGTTTCCAGCGAACCGGCGCGGACGTTGTTGCCGACGCTGATCGAACCGTTGACGGTGCTGGCCTCGCGAATCGTCACGCCGTCGTCGATGGTGATGCTGCCGTTGACGGTTTCAACGTCGCCGTAGCTGCGGCCGGCCTCGGCGTGGATCGCGCCGTTGACCTTGGAAATGTTGTCGGACGCCCAGCCCGTGGCCGAAACCAGCGCCAGGGTCAGCAGGAGGGCAGAGGAGTTGCGCTTCATGGAGGATCCCGTTGTAGGTGGTATGGCTTTGGATGCACGCGCCGGGTGCAGGGTTTAAAGCGATGGCATCGGGTCCGGCGCGGCACAGGGTAACGCTGCCATCGCAACATGCTCCGCTACAATCTTCACCTGCCTGAAGTCACTGGAACCCCCGCCGTGTCCAACCGCCCTGCGTCCGACCGTCCCAAGCCAGTCGTCCTGTTGATCCTTGATGGCTGGGGGCATCGCGAAGATCCGACCGACAACGCGCTGGCCCAGGCCGAGCTGCCGAACTGGCGGCGCCTGCTCGCCACGTCGCCGCATACGTTGATCCACACCGAAGGTCGCCACGTCGGCTTACCGGATGGACAGATGGGCAATTCCGAAGTCGGCCACAT
The DNA here is from genome assembly GCA_023419315.1 of Pseudomonadota bacterium. Taxonomy (GTDB): domain Bacteria; phylum Pseudomonadota; class Gammaproteobacteria; order Xanthomonadales; family Xanthomonadaceae; genus Pseudoxanthomonas_A. The sequence goes on along the minus strand of JAEZYE010000042.1, from coordinate 7,545 downwards.
GAACCTCGGCGCCGGCCGCATCGTCTACCAGGATCTGACCCGCATCGATGCGGCGATCGAGGATGGCAGCTTCTTCGACAACGCCGAACTGCTCGCTGCCTGCGACGCAGCAAAAAACGGTGACCACGTGCTTCACGTGTTCGGCTTGCTGTCGCCCGGCGGCGTGCACAGCCACGAACAGCACATCTTCGCGATGCTGGAACTGGCGCGTCGCCGCGGCGTGCCGAAGGTTGCCGTGCATGCGTTCCTCGATGGCCGCGACACACCGCCCCGTTCGGCCGAACCCAGCCTGCTCGCATTGCAGGCGCTGTGCACCGAGCTCGGCAATGCGCACATCGCCACGGTGAGCGGACGCTACTACGCGATGGACCGCGACAAGCGCTGGGACCGCCTGCGCAAGGCGTGGGACGCAATCGTCGATGCCGCCAGCGAACATCGCGCGCCGGACGCCATCTCCGCGCAGCAGGCCGCTTATGCGCGTGGAGAGAACGACGAATTCGTGCTGCCGACTGTCATCGAGGGGGCCGCGCCGATGGCCGATGGCGATGCCGTCGTGTTCATGAACTTCCGCGCGGATCGCGCACGCCAGCTGACGGCGGCTTTCGTGCTGCCCACCTTCGATGGATTCCAGGCGCGGCGACCGGACTTGTCGCGCTATGTGTGCCTGACCGAGTACGACGCGAAGCTGCCGGCGCCGGTCGCGTTCGCCCCCGATGACCTGCGCCATACCTTCGGTGAACTGCTCGCCGAACAGGGCATGACGCAACTGCGCATTGCCGAAACCGAGAAGTACGCGCACGTGACGTTTTTCTTCAGCGGCGGCCGCGAAGATCCGTTCAATGGTGAAGAACGCATCCTGGTGCCGAGTCCGAAAGTCGCCACCTACGACCTGCAGCCGGAGATGAGTTGCCCCGAGCTGACCGCGAAACTGGTCGATGCGATCGCGTCCGGCCGCTTCGACGCGATCATCTGCAACATCGCCAATCCGGACATGGTCGGACACAGCGGTGATCTGAATGCCGCAATCCTGGCGGCGCAGGCGGTCGACAAGGCGATTGGCGCGGTGGACGCCGCCGTACGCGCGGCACGCGGCGCGCTGATCATCACCGCCGATCACGGCAACCTCGAAATGATGCGCGATCCGGACACCGGCCAGCCGCACACGGCGCATACCGTCGGCCCGGTGCCGCTGGTGTACGTCGGCGATCGCGCGGCATCCCTGCGCAGCGGCGGCGCGCTGCGCGACGTCGCTCCGACCTTGCTGGATCTGCTCGGCCTGCCACAGCCGGTCGAGATGTCCGGCCAGTCGCTGCTGCGCGCGCCCTGATGAGGTTGCGGACGCTCCGCGCAGGTGTGTTGCTGGCGTTCCTGCTGGCGACGGTGGCGTCCGCCTCGGCGCAGAACCAGCGCGAGACGCAGAAGCAACTGGAGAAGGTGCGCACCGAACTCAAGACCATCGCGCAGGAGCGGCGCAAGCTGGAAGGCCAGCGCGGTGATGCATCGCGCAAGCTGCGTGACGCCGATGAGCAGGTGGGCAGGAGCAGTCGCAGCCTGAGCGAAACCGAAGCCTCGCTGCGGCGTGAGGAAGCGGCGCTGACCGACCTGCAGCAACAGCGCGAGACGCTGCGTTCGCGCCTGCAAGGCCAGCAGGCGCAGCTGGCAGCGCTGGTGCGGGCGGCTTATCTCAACGGAGAAGAAGCACCGCTGAAGGTGCTGCTTTCCCAGGACCGCATCGCCGATGCGGGACGCGTTCTCGCCTATCACCGTTATGTGCAACGCGACCGCAGCGAGCGCATTGCCGGTGTGACTGCGGAGCTGCGTGATCTGGAACGCGTGGAGCAGGAGATCACCGCCCGCCGCGCGGCGCTCGATGCCGAACGTACGCGGCAGCGATCGCAGGTGAGCCAGTTGCAACGCGATCGCAAACAGCGTGCGCAACTCGTCGCGGACCTCGACGAGCGCTACCAGGATCGCTCCGAACGTGAAAAGGCGCTCGGCCAGGACGCGCGTTCACTGGAAAAACTGCTGAACAACCTGCGCGCCGCCGCCGCGCGCGCCGAGGCCGAGCGGCGTGCCGCAGCGCGCCGGGCCGCCGAAGAAAAAGCACGAGCCGCCCGCACGGGCACCCCTCGCCCGACGGAAGCCGCGCGTCAGCGCAGCAGCGCCGTGGCCAATGCACCGGCGATCAAAGTGGGCGGCCTGGGCTGGCCCGTGTCAGGCACGCTGCTCGCCCGTTTCGGCGGACGCATGCCGGACGGTCGCACCAGTTCCGGCGTCCTGATCGGCGCTCCGACCGGCAGCACGATCTCCGCGGTCGCCGACGGTACGGTCGTGTTTTCCGAATGGATGACCGGCTACGGATTGATCCTCATCGTCGATCACGGCAATGGCTACATGAGCCTCTACGCACACAACGAAAGCCTGCTGCGTGACACCGGTGATCGCGTCAAGCGCGGCGACCCGATCGGCAAGGTCGGCACCTCCGGTGGGCAAGGTACGCCCGCGCTGTATTTCGAACTGCGCCGCAACGGACAGCCGGTCGATCCGGGCACCTGGCTCCAGCGCCGCTGAACACGTTTGACTGCGGCGGGTCGACGCGCATTTTTCACCTGTTCGCGCATAATTGGGGCGAACTCCGTGCTCGCGGCGGGGTCCATGGAACGAACCTTCCCCACGGAGTCCTCATGCGTCCCATCGTTTCCCTCGCCCTGTTGTGCACGATGGCGATGCCGCCGGTGATGGCGCAGCAGATCCAGCCGCCCGTCGAAGCGCCGGAAGTCGGCGCCAGTGACGATCCGGGCGCGGCGGAAACCGCACCGTCGAAAGTCCCGCTGGACGAGATTCGCCGCTACGTCGCCGTATTCAACGCCGTGAAGGAGGCGTACGTCGAACCCGTCGACGATCGCAAGCTCATGCAGTCCGCCATCCGTGGTCTGTTGCTGGATCTGGACCCGCACAGCACCTATTTCGATCGCGAAGACGCGCAGGCGTTCGATGAGCAGTCCAGCGGTGCCTATGAAGGCATCGGCGTGGATCTGCTGCAGCAGCCGGACAACAGCCTGCTTGTCGTTGCGCCCATCGACGACACGCCGGCAGCGAAGGCCGGCATCAAGGCCGGCGACGTGATCGTGGCGATCGATGGCAAGCCCATCGAAAAGACCGATGGCATGGAGCCGCTGCGTGGCAAACCCGGCACGCCGGTCAAGCTGACGCTGGTGCGCGAAGGGACGGCCAAGCCGTTCGACGTCACCATCGTGCGCGACGTCATCCGCATTGCGAGCGTGCGCAGCCGCTGGCTGGAGCCGGGCTATGCGTACGTGCGCATCAGCGCATTCCAGACCGACACCGGCAACGATTTCCAGAAGCAACTCGCCACCTTGCAGGCCAAGCAGCCCGTGCGCGGCCTCGTGCTGGATCTGCGCAGCAATCCGGGCGGCCTGCTGCTCGCGGCCGTGCAGGTGGCCGACGATCTGATCGACAAGGGCAACATCGTGTCCACGCGTGGACGCATTGCGATGAGCGACTCGCGCTTCGATGCAACCCCGGGCGACGTGCTGAAGGGGGCGCCGGTCGTCGTGCTGGTGGATGCGGGATCGGCCAGCGCATCGGAAGTGCTGGCAGGCGCGCTGCGCGACAACCAGCGCGCACGCATCGTCGGCAGCCGCACGTTCGGCAAGGGTTCGGTCCAGACGGTGTTGCCGCTGGACAACGGCGATTCGGTGAAGCTGACGACGGCGCGTTATTACACGCCCAGCGGCAAGTCGATCCAGGCGCGCGGCATCGTGCCCGACATCAGCCTGCGTCCCGAAACGGACGAAGGCGCGGCATCGGTCATCGACTTCAGCGAAGCCACGCTTCCGGGTCACCTGCGTGGCGACGATGAAGGCGAAGAAGGCTACAGCGCGGGCGATGTGCTCGAAGGCGACAAGCCGATCACCGCGGCGCTCGCCGAGCTCAAGAAAATGGCCGGCGTGAAGGCCGCCGACGCCGGCACCGCAACGCGCCGCTGAGATCGAACGGCGGGCGCGTGATTACGGCAAGGCTCGTGGGCACGCGAGCCCGCCGGTTCAATCGCGCGGGGGCTTGGCCGGAAGTGGAAACGGTGTCACCACTTTTTCGCCGGTCGACGCATCACGAATCGTCGATTGGCCTTTTCGCTCGACTTCCTCGATGCGGACGATGCTCTGCATCGGCAGGTGCAGCACCTGCGTCGTGCCGAACTCGTCGCGCAGCCGCTCTTCGGTGGGATCAATCACCAGACCGTCATGCACGTCGAACACGAGTTCGCCAATCTGGGTGAAACCCCACAGGCTGCTTGCGCTGACGTGGCGCGCGTACAACTCGTAAATCTTTCCGTGGTTGAGGAACGTGACCTTGTAGAGCTTCTTCGACATGGATTGCGATTGCGATTCGGATGGAAAGAAAGAAGAGCTCAGTATCCCCGCTGTTTGCGCATCCGGCGCACGAGCGCGGCGCGGATGAACAACGCGAAGATGATGCCGAACAGGAGACCTGCGATGTGCGCCGACCAGGCGACCGCACCGAAGGCCGGGCCGATGTACGCGAACACCACCTGCAACAGCGCCCAGATACCGATCAGCAAAGACGCCGGCGCTTTGACGAATTCGAGGAACAGGCCGAGCGGTAGCACCACGCCGAGCTTGGCGCTGGGGAAGAGCGCCAGATACGCACCAATCACGGCAGAGACCGCGCCACTCGCGCCGATGATCACGCGATCGGGCGCACCGATGCTGAGCACGGCGGCCAGGTTCGCCACCGCACCGCCGAGCAGGAAGAGCAAAAGGAATCGCCATGCGCCCATCGCACGTTCGGAAGGCAACCCGAAGATCAACAGGAAGACGAGGTTGCCGAGCAGGTGCGCCCAATCCGCGTGCAGGAACAGCGCGGTGAACAATCGCCAGACGTTTCCGTCCTGCAGGTCCGACCACCATGCCGATGGCGAGGCCAGTTCGCCGGACAACGCGCCCCAGTCGCGCAGCAATCGCGAATGGCTCGGCTCGGGTTGCATCAGCAACCACAGGAACGCCGCCCAGAGCAGCACGAACAGCGTCGGCGTGGCCCAACGCAATGACGATTTTTTACGAGCCGGAATGGAGACGAACATCGGATTCACTTTACCGCGCTGAAGGTGAGACAGACTCAAACCCCTGTTCAGCTTTTTTCGCCTCCCTATTCAGCAAAAAACAGTCGCAAAACAGCGCCCGTTTGTTAGCTTTCGGTTAGCGTTCGTGTCTATACTGCATACGGCGTCGTATGTCGGGAGGGGCTTCCGGCGGGACGATCCGGCCTACTAAAAGCCGGGCGATCCAAACGACGGACCGTCCGTAAACCTATCGTCCTCCGGAGAGAGATCGACAATGCATTCCGTCAACAGTTTTGCCCGTATTTCCGCGCTGGCTTTCGGTATTGCCGGCGTTTTGGCCTTTGGCCAGGCGCACGGCGCCGCGTTCCAGCTCAAGGAAAACAGCGCCAAGGGTCTTGGCCGCGCGTTCGCCGGTTCGGGCAGCGCCGCCGGTGATGCGTCGGTCATCGCGACCAACCCGGCCGCCATGCGCCACCTCAAGGAAACGCAATTCCAGGCTGACCTCAGCATCATCAGCTTCTCGGCCGACTTCGAAGGCGGTGGCCGTCTCGTGGGTCCGACCGGTGCTGGCACCGGCTTCCCGATCAGCGGCGGCAACGGCGGCGACGCCGGCACCATCGCACCGGTCCCGGCTGCCTACTTCCACACGATGATCGGCGAGAAGGCGCATCTCGGCGCTTCGCTGACCGTGCCGTTCGGCTTCAAGACCGAATACGACCGCAACTGGGTGGGCCGCTACCACGGCGTCAAGACCGATCTGAAGACGGCTGATCTGGGCCTGTCGTTCTCGTACGACGTCAATCCGTATGTCTCGTTCGGCGCGCAGGTGTTCGTCGAGCGCCTGGAAGTCGATCTGAGCAACGCGGTCGACCTGGGCACGGTCATGTATTCCCGCGGCGCCGGCCCGCTCGGCTTCGCTCCGGGCAACGCCGACGTGTATTCGCAGCTGGAAGGCAGCAGCAACGATTGGGGCTTCACTGTCGGCACGCTGTTGAGCTTCGACGAGAAGACCCACCTGGGCATCAGCTACCGCTCCAAGGTCAAGCACGAGATCACCAACGGCAAGGCAACGTTCACGGCGACCAACACGCAGGCCACGCAAGGTCTGGCGGCGCTGTCTCCGGCGGGCCTGTTCGTCAACACGGGTGGTCGCGCCACGATCGAACTGCCGGCTTCGGCGACGCTCAGCTTCACGCGCGACGTCAGCGACAAGCTCAGCATCATGATGGACGTGTCGCGCACCTTCTGGGCGCCGTCGTTCGATCAGGTGACCGTGGACTTCGCGTCGAACCAGCCGAACAACGTGCTGCCCTTCAGCTACCGCGATACCACCTTCGCCTCGCTGGGTGCCGATTACCGCCTGAGCGACACGCTCACGCTGCGCGGCGGCGTTGCCTATGACCAGACCCCGACGACGGCCGAACACCGCGACGTGCGCGTGCCGGACACCAGCCGCAAGTGGCTGTCGCTGGGCCTGAGCTGGGCGCCGTCGGAGAAGGCCGAGTACAACGTGGGCTACACCCACCTGTTCACGACCGACCCGACCCTCTCGCAGGTGTCCGCGACGAACAGCACGCTCAGCGGCAGCTACGATGTGACCGGCGATGTGCTGGGCGTGTCGATGAACTACAAGTTCTGATCGACAGCGCATGCAACAGGAAAACCCCGCTTCGGCGGGGTTTTTTTTGGCGTGATGATTGTGGCGACGGCGCCAGGCGCGGGTTGGCCGCCGGCGGTGCGTGCGGGCATTTCAGCCTCGCGCATGCTTCGCCCGGATACACCCTCACGAGGGGTTGAAGGCAGCCTGCGATTCGAGCATCCGCAGCTCGATCCGGTTACGGCCCTGATGCTTGGCGGAATAGAGCGCTTCGTCCGCCAGGCGAACCAGGTCATGGAACGCCGATTGGCGATGCAGGGTGAACGCGATGCCGACGCTGACGGTGACGCACAGGTGGGCGGGAGCGATTGCGAAGCGCAGTGCTTCGACCTGCGAACGGATCCTTTCCGCCAGGCGCTGTGCAATCTCCGGAGTGGTATTGCGCATGACCAGCATGAACTCCTCACCGCCAAGCCGGACGAACAGATCATCGCTGCGGATGCAGCTGCGCACGACGTCCGAGAAGCGCTGCAACACCTGATCGCCTGCTTCATGACCGTACAGGTCATTGACCGCCTTGAAGTGATCGAGATCCAGCGCGATGACCGCCAGGCCGCCTTCGGGAAAGGTTTCCATGACGTTCGACTTCAACTCGCTGTCCAGCCCACGGCGGTTGAGCGCGCCAGTGAGTGGATCAAACAGCGCGCTCTGCCGCAGTGACTCGATGGCGCGGAAGCTCGCCAGCATCAGCATGCAGAAGTTGAGCATGAACCAGATCGAGAGATCGGCGTTCACCCACGATGCGTTGGGCGCGTAGTTGCCGGTGAGCGCATCATGCAGGTCG
>JAEZYE010000049.1 GCA_023419315.1 Pseudomonadota bacterium | reverse complement strand
TGGCGGAGAGAGTGGGATTCGAACCCACGGAAGGTTTGACCCTTCGCCGGTTTTCAAGACCGGTGCCTTAAACCGCTCGGCCATCTCTCCGTTCTGATTGCGGCCGGTGCGTTGCACACCGGTGTTTTCTGCGTGGTTGCGGCGGGGACGCGTGTCCCGGGCCGGGCGGCATTTTCGCATGCCCGGCCGCGGAATGATCAGGATGCCTTTTTCACTTTGCCGGCGCGTGTGTTGTCGATGGCGAGTTCAATGGCCTTGGCGGCTTCTTCGCCGCACTTGCCGCCGCAGTCCAGGCGCGAGGCTTCGATCTGTTGCGGGAGGTGTTCGGCCAGGAAGTCGATGAACACGCGCACGGCGGGCAGCAGGCCGCGACGCGATGCGAATACGGCGTGGCAGATGCCCTGCGGCAGCGACCATTCCGGCAGCACGACTTCCAGTTCGCCCTTGCGCACGGCTTCGGCGCAGACGGTTTCCGGCAGCAGCGTGATGCCGTAGCCGTCCTTCGCCATCGCCTGCAGCAGCGGGAAGTCGAAGCCGGCCAGTCGCGGCTGCAGTTCGACGCGGCGGACTTCGCCATCCGGGCCGTGCAGTTCCCAGCGCTGGCGTGCTTCGTCTTCGCTGATGCTCAGGGTGACGTGGTCGGTCAGATCTTCCGGGGCCTTGGGGCGACCGGCGCGGTTGAGGTATTTCGGGCTGGCGACCAGCAGTTCCTGGATCTGACCGAAGCTGCGCATGACCAGGCTGCCGTCATCGTCCAGCTTGGCGCGCACGCGCAGGGCGACGTCGTAGCCTTCGTTGATGATGTCGACGCGGCGATTGTTGACGTGCAGCTGCAGCCGCACCTTCGGGTACTTGTCGAGGAACTTCGGCAGGATTTTCGGCAACTGCATCTGCGCCACCGCGACGGGCACGCTGACGCGCACGACGCCGCGCGGTTCGGCGCTCAGGCGATCGACCACTTCGCGCGCGGCCTGTGCTTCGGCCAGCATTGTCTGTGCGTGGCGATGGACGCTCATGCCGACATCGGTGACGGCGAAGCGGCGCGTCGATCGTTGCAGCAGGCGCACGCCGAGATCGGTTTCCAGTTGACTGATGCGTCGGCTCAGCCGCGATTTCGGAATACCGAGTGCGCGTTCGGCGGCGGCGAACCCGCCGTGGTCCACGACCATGGCGAAGTAATAGAGATCGTTGAGATCGTGCTGCATGGTGTCGGTTCCAATATCAGAACAATGCGTGACAGTAGACCAGCTTTATTCCAAATACGCAACGGAGGAGGATGCCACCCAACGCGGCGCTGGCCGCCTCAGCAAGACGCCATCATGAACCTATTGCACATCGACAGCAGCGCGCTGGCCGCGAATTCGGTCACCCGCCAGCTTACGGCCGCCATCGTAGCCCGTTGGCAGGATGAGGTACCCGGGCTGGAGGTCACCTACCGCGACCTCGATGCCGAGCCCCTGCCCCATCTGACCGGCCCCGTGCTGACGAAGGCCGACCCGGACATCGCCGAGGCATCCGAGCGCGCGCTGCAGCAGTTCCTCGACGCGGACGTCATCGTCATCGGTGCGCCGATGTACAACTTCGGCGTGCCGTCGACGCTGAAGGCCTGGATTGATCGCATCGCCGTCGCCGGCCGCACGTTCCGCTACACGCAGAACGGTCCCGAAGGCTTGGCCGGCGACAAACAGGTCATCATCGCCAGCGGTCGCGGCAGCGTTCACGGCGACGCAGCGGCGAGCGATTTCCAGGAGGCTTATCTGAAGTTCGTGCTTGGCTTCCTCGGCATCCGCAATGTCTCGTTCGTGCGTGCCGAAGGCGTGGGCCTTTCGCCGCAGCATCGCAGCGATGCCATCGCCGCCGCGCTGGCCGCGATTCCGGAGCCCCTGCGCGAAGCCGCATGACGCGCTTGCCGCCGCTCCTCGTCAAAAAGCCCGCTTGCGCGGGCTTTTTTTCACTCGATGCGTTCGGCGCCGCCCATGTAGGGACGCAGCGCCTCCGGCACGGTGATTGAACCGTCCGCGTTCTGGTAGTTCTCCATCACCGCGATCAGCGCGCGGCCGACGGCCGTGCCGGAACCGTTGAGCGTGTGCAGGGGCTCGGGCTTGCCGGTCGCCGGGTTGCGCCAGCGCGCCTGCATGCGTCGGGCCTGGAAGTCTTCGCAGTTGGAGCAGGAGGAAATCTCGCGATAGGTGTTCTGCGAGGGCAGCCAGACTTCCAGGTCGTAGGTCTTGGTCGCGGAGAACCCCATGTCGCCCGTGCACAGCAGCATGCGGCGATACGGCAGGCCGAGCTTTTCCAGCACGGTTTCGGCCGCGCGGGTCATGCGCTCGTGTTCGTCGTAGCTTTCCGCCGGGCGCGCGATCGACACCAGTTCGACTTTCTCGAACTGGTGCTGGCGAATCATGCCGCGCACGTCACGGCCGCCGCTGCCGGCTTCGGACCGGAAGCACAGCGAATGCGCGGTCATGCGCAGCGGCAGGCGCGCGTCATCGAGGATTTCCTCGCGCACGATGTTGGTGAGCGAGATCTCCGAGGTCGAGATCAGATAGCGCTTGTGTTCGCCCAGCTGCGTGGAAAACATGTCTTCTTCGAACTTCGGCAACTGCCCGGTGCCATACAGGCTGTCGGCGTTGACGATCACCGGCACGCTGGTTTCCTCGTAGCCGTGTTCGACGGTGTGCAGATCGAGCATGAACTGCGCAAGCGCGCGATGCAGGCGCGCCAGTTGCCCGCGCAGTACGGTGAAGCGGGCGCCGGACAGCTTGGCGGCGGTGTCGCCATCGAGCCAGCCATGGCGCGCGCCGAGCTCGACGTGATCCTTGATCGCGAAATCGAATTCGCGCGGCGTGCCCCATCGGTGCTGTTCGGCGTTGTCGTTCTCGTCCTGGCCGAGCGGCACGCTGGCGTGCGGCAGGTTCGGGATGCCGAGCGAGATCGCCTCGATCTCATGGCGGATCTCGTCGAGCTTCACTTCGGACGCCTTGAGCTCTTCGCCGAAACCGGCGACCTCGGCCATCAGCGCGGCGACGTCCTCGCCCTTTGCCTTGGCCTGGCCGATGGCCTTGGAGCGCGTGTTGCGCAGGTTCTGCAGTTCCTCGGTCCGCTTCTGGATCTGCTTGCGCGAGGACTCCAGCTCGGCCAGACGGGACACGTCGAGATCGAAACCCCGGGCCTGCTTGAGGCGCTGTGCGGTTTCGGCGGTCTGGTTGCGGAGCAGGACGGGATCGAGCATGGGAATGGGCAAGCGGAAGCGAAAGTCCGGCGATTATCGCCTTTTACGCGGCCGCCTGCCTCGCGGAATTCACTTTCCTTGTGACAGAATCGGCGCAGCTTCCCTGGTGATGCTTATGCCCGCTCCGCGCGATTCCTCGGCGTCCGAATACGTGTTCCGTTTGCCCCACCGCAGCCTCCGCATCGCCGGCATCGCGTTCGGCATCGGCCTGCTGTTGTTCGTGATTGTCTGGTGGCGTGGCCGCGACAACGAGTTCTACCGTCCGCAGGCTGAAACGCCGGGGCCCAAGACCGAAATCGAAGCCCTGCCCGAACCGCTGCCGGCCCGTGGCGGAGCGAGCGGGCTGGAAGAGCCGCGCGTGGAAGGCAACGAAACGCCGCAGATCGTGGAAGAGGCGCCAATGCCCGCGCCGATCGAGGAAGTACCCGCAATCGCACCGGCCGAATCCGTCCCCGCCCCGGCGACGCCGGGCGTGGCGTTGGCGCCGGGCGATACGCCCGTGCCGATTCCCGGACAGACCCCGCCGCCGGCCTATCCGCCTGCGGCGCTGCGCCGCGGTGACAGCGGCACTGTGCTGGTGCGGGTGGAAGTCGGCGCAGACGGCGTTCCGACGAATGTCGACGTGGTGTCGCGCAGCGGCTCGCGCGATCTCGACAACGCCGCGCTCGATGCCGTCCGCCAGTGGCGTTTCAGTCCGGCGCAGAAGGACGGCCAGGCCGTGGCCGGCGATGTCATGGTTCCCGTGGATTTCAACCTGCGTCAGTAAAAACTTGCGCGCGGCTGAACCGCGCGCCGCGCAACTGAACGCAAGCCTGCATGTGCAGTGCGGATTCACCGCTGTCTCACGTGCCTTGAACAAAACCGCGGCAAGACTCGGACGTAACGCAGAACGCGTTGCCAGAGGAGATTCCCATGCCGCAGACACGCACCGAATGGACCCCGGCCCCGGAAACGGTGGAAGCCGCGCCGCGCGAGAAGAGTGGCTCGATGGCCTTGTTGTGGCTCATCGCGCTGATTGCCGTCGCCGCCGCTGGACTGGCCTGGTACAAGAGCCGCACCGCCGACACCGTGCCGTTGGCGGACGAGACGACGCCGATCATCGCGCCCGCCACGGATACAGCCACGCCCGCGACTTCATCGCCTGCGACGGATGCGCGTCGCGCGGAGACCCGCCGCAGCGCGGCTGCGACGAACACGCCGCGCACGCAAGCGGCGCGCCCGCTTGCCAGCAATCCGACGCCGAAGTATCCAGCCGCCGCGCTGCGTGCCGGTGTGGGTGGCACGGTGATGGTGCGCGCGCAGCTTGATGCGAACGGCAATCCGGTGGACGTGGAAGTCGTCGAACGCAGCGGTTCGCGTGATCTCGATCGCGCCGCGCTGACGGCCGTGCGCAAGTGGCGTTTCGAACCGGCCGTGCGCAATGGCAAGGCGGTGTCCAGCACCGTGCAGGTGCCGGTGGACTTCCGTCCGATCTAAGCGTTCAACGGCATACGAGCATCGGACCCGAACCCTCTTCCGCTAGCCGGAAGAGGGTTTTTGTTTGCGCGCTGATCAGCCGGCGTCGCGCAGGCCGAAACCCGCGCCCGTCGCGAGCGAATCGAAACCCGGGAACGACGTGGCGACATTGGCGATGTCTTCGATCACGACCTCGCCATCGCTGATCTGGCCGGCAATCGAGAACGACATCGCGATGCGATGGTCGCCATGGCTGTCGATGCGGCCGCCGTGCAGGCGACCGGGATGGATGGTCGCACCGTCCGGCGTTTCGTCCACACGCAAACCCAGCGTGCGCAGGCCGGCCGCCATCGTGGCGAGCCGGTCGGATTCCTTGACGCGCAATTCGGCCGCGCCACGCACGACCGTGGGGCCATCGGCGCAGGCGGCGGCGATGAAGAGCGCGGGGAATTCGTCGATCATGTCGGGCACCAGCGCTTCGGGCACTTCGATACCGCGCAGCGGTGCGTGGCGCACGATCAGATCCGCGACGGGTTCGCCGCCCTGCTCCCTGCGGTTCTCCTCACGGATATCCGCGCCCATCAGGCGCAATGCATCGAGCAGGCCGGTGCGGCGCGGATTCAGGCCGACCGCGCGCAGGCGCAATTCGGAACCGGGAACCACACTCGCCGCCACCAGGAAAAACGCCGCCGAGGAAAAATCCGCCGGCACCGACACATCGGTGGCGCGCAGGCGCTGGCCGCCGCGCAGGCGCGCGAAGCCGGGCGAGAACTCGATGTCGACGCCGAACGCGGCGAGCATGCGCTCGGTGTAGTCGCGGGTCGGGTGCGGTTCGCGGATGACGGTTTCGCCCTGCGCATACAGGCCCGCGAGCAACAGCGCGGATTTCACCTGCGCACTGGCCACTTCCAGCGTGTAGTCGATGCCCTGCAGACGCTGTCCGCCGTGGATGCGCAGCGGCGGCGTGCCGTCCTGTTCCGTATCGATGCGCGCGCCCATCTTCGCCAGCGGGCCGGTGACACGGCGCATCGGTCGCTTGGACAGCGATGCGTCACCGATCAACACGCTGTCGAAGGACTGCGCGGCGAACAGGCCGGCCAGCAGCCGCATGCCGGTGCCGGCATTGCCACAATCCAGCGGCTGGCCCGTGCCTTTCAACCCATCCACGCCCACGCCATGCACGATGCGCAGCGAGGGCGACGGCGTTTCCATGCGTACGCCGAGCGTCTGGAAAATCGCGGCGGTTGCGCGCGTGTCTTCGCCTTCGAGGAAGCCGTCGATACGCGAGACACCGTCGGCCAGCGCGGCGAACATCACCGCACGATGGGACACCGACTTGTCGCCGGGAATGGTCAGCTCGCCGCGCAGGGCGGCGCCGGGGGATGCAATCCAGTTCTGCTTCATGGGTTCGTTGCTTGCTGCGTGATGCGGTGTGCGGGCGGTTGCGTCGGGGACTACGGCACGGCCACCGGATAGGAGCCGAGAATCTTGATCTGCGCCGAATGCGCCTTGAGCTCGGCCAGCGCCTGCTTCATGGCCTCGTCCTCGACATGGCCGGCCAGATCGATGAAGAAGCCGTATTCCCACTTGGCGTGGTGCGAAGGCCGCGATTCGATGCGGTTCATGCTGATGCCATGGCGCGCGAACGGGCTGAGCACGTCGAACAGCGCGCCCGGCTTGTCGTGGATGAACACCAGCACGGAGGTGCGATCGTGGCCGGAGGGCGGGAAGATGCTGCGGCCGATGACCAGGAAGCGCGTGGTGTTGTCCTTGTCGTCCTGGATCGGGCTCATCACCACTTTCTTCAGGCCGTAGACATGGCCGGCGCTTTCACCGGCGATGCAGGCCGCGTCCTCGGCGTTGCGTGCGCGGCGCGCGCCTTCGGCATTGCTCGACACCGGCACCTTCTCCACCTTGGGCAGGTTGGCGCGCAGCCAGCCCGACGTTTGGGCGAAGGATTGCGGATGCGCGTAGATGCGCTCGATGTCATCGATGCGGCCGCTGCGCGAGAGCAGGAACTGGTGCACGCGCAGTTCGACTTCGCCGCAGATTTTCAGGTCGGAGGTCAGGAACATGTCCAGCGTGACCTGGATCGTGCCCTGCCCCGAATTCTCGACCGGCACGACACCGAAATCGGCGTTGCCGCTTTCCACTTCCTGGAATACTTCCTCGATGCTCGCCAGCGGCAGGCCGTGCGCCGAACGGCCGAAATGCTTGAGCACGGCCTGCTGGCTGAAGGTGCCTTCCGGGCCCAGGAACCCGATCTTCAGCGGCTCCTGCTGCGCCAGGCAGGCCGACATGATTTCGCGGAAGACGTGCACCAGCAGTTCGTCGCTGAGCGGGCCTTCGTTGCGATCCACCACCATGCGCAGCACCTGCGCTTCGCGCTCGGGGCGGTAGTAATCCACCGCGGCGGCGAGCTTGCCCTTGGCCTTGCCGACCTGATGGGCGAAGCGCGCACGCTCGGCGATCAGGCTCTGGATCTGGCGATCGATGCTGTCGATCTGCGCGCGCACGTCGGCCAGCGCGGGCGCGGCGACCGGTTCGCTCTTGCTGGGGGCCGCCTTCCGCTGGGCGGGAGGCTTGGATTTGGCGGGCATGCGGGTGTGTCCTCGGGATCCTGGGGTGGAATGGCGACGCGCGCCGCCAGTCCGGAATGCGGGTGCGTCAGCCGTTGCGCTGCTGGAAATCGCGCATGAAATCCACCAGCGCCTGTGCGCCGGCCACCGGCATCGCGTTGTACAGCGACGCACGGATGCCGCCGACCACCTTGTGGCCTTTCAGTGCCAGCAGGCCGGCCTGCTTCGACTCGCTGACGAAACGCGCCGTGAGTTCTTCATCCGGCAGGAAGAACGGAATGTTCATGCGCGAACGCACGCCGTGCGCGACCTCGTTGCGATAGAAGCCGCCGGATCCATCGATGGCGCCGTACACCAGCGCCGCCTTGGCGGCATTGCGGCGGGCGAACTCTTCGACGCCGCCTTCGTCCAGCATCCACTTCACGGTCAGGCCGAGCATGTACCAGTTCCACGTCGGCGGCGTATTGAGCATGGAATCGCGCGCGGCGTGCGAGCGGAAATCGAAGATGTCGGCGCGCGGCTGGCCGGCGCGCTCAAGCAGATCGCGGCGGACGATCACCACCGAGATGCCGACCGGGCCAAGGTTCTTCTGCGCACCGGCATAGATCAGACCAAAGCGGGAGATGTCGAGCGGCTCGGACGCGATGTTCGAACTGAAGTCGGCGAACAACGGTGCATCGCCGACCTCCGGCACGTCGCGGTACTCGATGCCGTGGATGGTTTCGTTGGCGGTGATGTGGACGTAGGCCGCGCCGTCGGTCAACCGCCATTGCGCGCGGTCGGGAATGTCACGGTAACCGTCGGCTTCCGAATCGGCCGCCACGTTGACCTGCACGTAAGGGCGCGCCTGCTTGACCGCGGTCTTGCCCCAGTGCCCGCTGACCACATAGTCGGCGGTCTGGCCCGGCGCAGCGAAGTTCAGCGGAAGCAGGGCCTGCTGGGTGGTCGCGCCGCCGGACAGGAACAGCACCGCGTAGTCGTCGGGAATCCACAGCAGGCGGCGAAGGTCGGCTTCGGCCTGTGCCGCGACGGCGACGAAGTCCGCGCTGCGGTGGCTGATTTCCACGATCGACGCGCCGATGCCATTCCATTCCAGCATGTCGGCCTGGGCCTGCCGCAACACGGATTCGGGAAGCGTGGCGGGACCGGCACTGAAGTTGTACGCGCGCGTCATGGGGCACCTGGCGAAAGAGGCCGCTAGTATGCCGCAGTGCATCAGTTGCGGGCGCAACCATCGCCGGCTTCGCGTGGCCTTGGCCGGCAACGGTGTATGAAGGCGCGTGTGGGCGCATCTGGCGTACGGGAACTCCCGGAGGTTCGCCGTGTTCCCAACGCCCAACCCACTTGCCCGATCGGAGCCCGCCATGTCCCTGCGAGACGCCCTGCGAATCCGCGCTTCGGACATCACCGACGAAGCCGTCTACCGTCAGCGCCGCGATCTGCTGCGCCTGCTTTCCCTCGGCCCGGCGCTGGCGTTGGCCGGTTGCGCCGAAGCGGAGCCGCCGCCACCGCCGGCCGCGCGCATCACACCGGAACAGGCGCGCTCGGGATTCCGCACCGATGAAGCCCTGACCCGCTACGAAGACATCACCACCTACAACAATTTCTACGAATTCGGCACCGGCAAGTCGGATCCCTCCGCCGCCCGCAAGACGCTGCGAACGAAGCCCTGGACGGTCGCGGTCGGCGGCGAATGCGCAAAACCGGGCCGGCTCGATCTGGACGACCTGCTGAAGGGGCTCACGCCGGAAGAGCGCGTCTATCGCCTGCGCTGCGTGGAGGGCTGGTCGATGGTGATTCCATGGCTGGGCGTGCCGCTGGCCTCGGTCCTCAAGCGTTTCGAACCGAATTCCAAGGCCCGCTTCGTTGCCTTCACCACGCTGGCCGACCCGCAGCAGATGCCCGGCATCCGCTACCGCTCGATCGAGTGGCCGTACAAGGAAGGCCTGCGCATCGACGAAGCGATGCATCCGCTGACGCTGCTGGCGACCGGGCTCTACGGCAAGCCGCTGCCGCAACAGAACGGCGCGCCGTTGCGGCTGGTGGTGCCGTGGAAATACGGGTTCAAGAGCATCAAGTCGATCGTGTCCATCGATTTCGTGGAGAAGATGCCCGAGACCGCATGGCACGAGTTGCAGCCTTCCGAGTACGGTTTCTTCTCCAACGTGAACCCGAACGTCGATCACCCGCGCTGGAGCCAGAAAACCGAGCGCCGCATCGCCGGCACCGCCAACCGGGTGTTCGCCGAACGCATTCCCACGCGCCTGTTCAATGGCTACGGTCCGCAGGTGGCGTCGATGTATGCCGGGCTGGATCTGAAGAAATGGTATTGAACGCCTGCGCCGGCCGGACGTGGCGATGAATGCGCAGTCGCGGCCGAAGCGCCGCTCCACGTCGGCATCGATGATCCTCGCCAAGACCGTCGTGCATGCACTTGCGCTGACGCCGCTGGCCATCCTCGGCGCGCAGTTCTGGGAGGTGATGCAGACCGGCAGCAATGCACTGGGCGCGGACCCTGTCGCCGAGATCGAACACCGCACCGGCCTGTGGGCACTGCGCCTGCTGATGATCACGCTGGCGATCACGCCGCTGCGGTACCTGACCGGCAAGCCCGTGGTGCTGCGCTTCCGCCGCCTGCTCGGCCTGTACGCGTTCTTCTACGCCTGCCTGCACCTGTGCAGCTATCTCGTGCTCGATCTGCAGGGCTACTGGACGCAGATATTCGAGGAGATCGCCAAGCGCCCCTACATCACCGTGGGCTTCCTCGCCTGGCTGCTGCTGTTGCCGCTGGCGATCACCTCGACACAAGGCTGGATGCGCCGGCTCGGGCGGCGCTGGGGGCAACTGCACAAGGCCATTTACGCCATCGGCATGCTGGCGGTGCTGCATTTCTGGTGGCTGGTGAAATCCGACATCCGCGAACCGGCGCTGTATGCCGGCATCCTGGCGGTGCTGCTGGGCTGGCGCGCGTGGCGGGCCTTCAGCCGGTCCCGAACAGCAGCAGCGCGCTGAGCACGCCGCCAATCAGCGCGGCCGCGAGCAGCAACCACGGCCAGCGGCGCGGCGTGCGGCGCGTGGAGTCGGTCTCGTCCACCGCGACCGGCACGTCATCCGCGTCGGCGTTCTCGTCCACCAGCGGCGCCGTCCAGGGCACTTCGACCACGAAACGATGCTGCGGATCGAACACCAGCTGATCGCCCGCCACCAGCATCGCGTCGCGCACCGGGACACCGTTGACCAGGCTGCCCTCGGCCGAGCCCAGATCCTTCAGCACCACGCGATCGCCATGCAGTTCGAGCTGCGCGTGGCGTTCCGCGAACACGGGATCGTCAACGCGGATGCCGGCGTCACGGGAACGCCCGACCAGCACCGGCTTCGAAATCGGAATGCTGCGGCCGTGGTATTTGCCGCCAACGCCGCGCAACACCACGCGCGGTTCGGATACCGCGGCCGGCGCGCTGCCGCGCGGCGCGGGCAGATGGCCGGCCTGCAACAGCACTTCCACGCCATCGACATAGATGGTGTCGCCGGGACGCAGCATCGCCATGCGCATGACCGGCCGGCCGTTGACGTGCACGCCGCGCATGCCGGTCGGCACCTGCAGCCACAGTCCACGCCGATCCACGCACACACGGGCGAGCAAGGCGCCCTGCAGTTGGTCACCGACGCCGACATGTCCGGTCGCCTCACGCACCAGTCGATGCACGCCCATGCCGAGCGGGCGATCGGGCTGTGCCCGGTTGGCGAAATGAAGGCGCAGGTTTTCCACGCGCGGCAGCCTAGCAGGTTGACGGCAAACGTCCAGCCCGCATGATGCGCGCATCACCTCGCATCGCACACAATACGGCGACAACGGAGAACGCATCCCATGGCCAGCATCGATATCCTCCACGACCACGGCAAAACGCCTGCGCAGGCACGCAAGGCGGTCGAAGACGTCGCACGCAAACTGTCCGAACGTTTCGACATGGATTACTCGTGGGCCGGCGACGTGCTGCAGTTCAGCCGCTCCGGCGTGGACGGACGCATCGCGCTGCTGCCGCAGCAGTTGCACGTCACTGCCGATCTCGGTTTCCTGCTGTCCGCGATGAAGGGACCGATCGAGGCGGAAATCCGCCGCGTGCTGAGCGAGAAGTTCGCCTGAGGCCGCGCGGCCTCGATCAATCGAACGGCTGCGGATGATCCGCGAACAGGCGCTGCGACACCCGCCGCTCCGCACGTTCGATGTCCTGTACGAAGGCGCGGCCATCGCCCAGCGCCGAGAACGCCGCAAAGCCACGTTCCAGAAAGCCCTGCAATTCGGCCAGGCCGGTGGCGCGCGCCGGCCCGCGTGACAGCTTGAGCAGGGTCAGCACGCCCGGCATGCGCACCGCCTGCGCCAGCCCCACGCCCAGCCGCGCGATCAGATCAATCTGCCGACGACGCAGCCGCGGCAGGCCCACGGCCCGGTAGGCCTGTCCGTATAGCCCGGGATCCAGCCGCTTGCGACGCGGGGCGATCGCCTCCAGCGCTTCCGCCATGCGCAAGTCCAGTGCATGCGTCAGCGCACCGAGTTCAATCGCATCGGCGACCGTTTCCAGCACGGTGACCGGCAACAGCCGCTGCATCATCGGGATCACCTTGGCGACGTTCGCATCGCGACGGCTGAAGTCGTGATCGCCATAGACATCGGTCAGGAAGAACATCGCCGCGCCCCGCCGCTCCGGATCGGCGAGGAAGTGTTCGAAGCTGCGCTCCAGTCGGGCCGCTTGCCACCCCCGCAATTCCGGCAGCCAGCGCAGGCGATTGCGCGATTCGCGCTGCGGGTCGTGCAATGCCTGATGGCAGATCAGGCGGCGGGCGAGGCGTTCGGCGACGGGTGAGGAACGGGCCATGCCGGCATGATCCGGGCGTGGCCGGTCGACGGCAAGCCACCGCTTCCATCCTTCACGGGCGTGGCGCCCGGTCCGCTACACTCCGGTCGTCTTCGAGCCCGGCCACCGCATGCTTTCCCTCCACAGCGCAAGACAACGCCGCGACGGCGGCCGCATCGGGCTCGCCATCGCCGGAGGCGGACCGATCGGCGGCATGTACGAACTGGGCGCACTGCGCGCCCTGGACGAAGCGCTCGACGGGCTGGATCTCACGCGACTGGATTGCTACGTCGGCGTCAGCTCGGGTGCGTTCCTCGCCGCGGGACTCGCCAACCGCATGGGCACGGCGGAGATGTGCCGCATCTTCATCACCGGCACCAGCGACGACGCGGAATTCCGCACCGACACGTTCCTGCGTCCGAACGTGGACGAATACCTGCGCCGGGCGATGCGCTTGCCCGGCCTGTACGCGAAGTGGGCGCGCCGCATGCTGCGCAATCCCGGCCGCGCGATGCGCTGGTCGGACGTCATCCTCGGGCTGGGCGAACTGGTGCCGACCGGGCTGTTCGACAACACGGCGGTCGAAGCCTTCCTGCGCGACGTATTCACGCGGCGCGGCCGCAGCAATGATTTCCGCCGGCTCGATGCCGACCTGTTCGTGGTGGCGGTCGATCTGGATACCGGCGAAGCGGTGCGATTCGGCGAACCGGGCTGGGACAACGTGCCGATTTCCCAGGCCGTGCAGGCCAGCGCCGCCCTGCCCGGCCTGTATCCGCCGGTGGAAATCCGCGGCCGGCATTTCCTCGATGGCGCGCTGCGGCGCACGATGCATGCGTCCACGGTGCTGGAACGCGGCATTGATCTGATGATCGGCATCAATCCGCTGGTGCCGTTCGACGCGACGCGCGCCACTCCGCAGGCGGACGAAGAAGAGCAGGTCGGGCTGGCCAGCGGCGGCCTGCCGGCCGTGCTGTCGCAGACGCTGCGCACGCTGCTGCAATCGCGCATGCAGATCGGCCTGGAGAAATATCCGCACCAGTTTCCGGACGTGGACCAGCTGGTGTTCGAACCCAATGCCGGCGACAGCGAACTGTTCTTCACCAATCTCTTCAGTTTTTCCTCGCGCCATCGTGTCTGCCAGCTGGCCTACCGCAATACGCTGGCCGATCTGCACCGCCGCGCCGACGTGCTGGAACCGATGCTCGCTGCGCACGGCATCCGCTTGCGCCGCGAAATCCTCGGCCAGCGCCAGCGCTCGATCCTCGATGGGCTGGACATCGCACCGCGCATGACCGACGCCACGGCCCGCCTGCGACGTGCGCTGGACGATGTCGATCAATGGGTCGCGCTGCAGCGTGCCGCCGGCCGCTGAATCGCCACCGCGCCGGATGGTGTGAAAGCTCTAGACGGGGCCACCACCCTGCGGGCATCCCTTCACCCAGTAAAGGAATGCCGATGGCGACGTTGAAGAAGTCCGCACGCAAGAAGAAGGCGAGCAAGCAGCCGAACGATGATCTGCAGCAGCAGGCACAACGCCTGTCGAAGAACCTCGGCGAATCCGCACAACAGGTCTGGCTGGCCGGTGTCGGCGCTTTCGGCCGCGCCCAGGTCGAAGGCACCAAGCTGTTCGAAACGCTGGTCAAGGAAGGCCTGACCCTGGAACAGAAGACGCGCAAGCTGGCGGGCGGCGGCGTCGATGCGATGCGCGATGCGGTCGAGCAGAAGGTCGGCCAGGCACGTGAGCGCGCGACCGATACCTGGGATCGCCTGGAGAAGGTCTTCGAGGATCGCGTGCAGCGCGCGCTGCGCCGTCTTGAAGTGCCGAGCCGCGATGATCTGGCCGCGCTGCTGGAACGCGTCGATGCACTGAATGCCGAACTGCGTCGTCTCGGCGGCGCGCCCGCACCACGCAAGCGCACGGCCGCGAAGTCGACGGCCACCCGGACGGCCGCACGCGCGACCAAGAGCACCGCAACGAAACGCACCACGACCAAGCGGGCTGCGCGCAAAACCCCTGCGTGATGCACGTCCGCGGTGCGCCCTGCGCACGCAATGATTTTCTTGTTGCAAGGCAGCATCCGACGCGCAACAATCGCTCCAGCCCGCCAGTCCCCAAGTACGTATGCTCCCCTCCCCTTACGACTTCGGACTGGCGGGCTTTTTCGTGCCCGCGTGGCGTGCGTGACGGTTTTCCGCCGTAACGGCACCTGTCCCGGAGCGGCGCAAGCTCACTCACATTTTCCGATGCGCCGCTAAAATCGACGCTTTCGCAAGGTCGTCTCTTTTCATGCTCTTCTGGCTGTCCGGTTTGGCCATCACCCTGCTGTCCGGCGTCGCCGCCAGCGTCTACCTCTGGCTGGTTCGTCGCCGCAATGACGAAATCGCCTCCGGTCTCCACGCCCTCTCCGGCCTGCGCTGGCGCGAATTCTCCAAACTCGTGCTGCTCGCGATGAGCCGGCGCGGCATGAGCGAAGTGCACGATCCCGGCAACGAGAATCCCGACCCGCGCAGCAACTTCACCCTGCAACAGGGCGGCCGGCAGTGGCTGCTGTCGTGCAAGCACGGCTCGGCGTATCGCATCGGCGCAGCGCCGGTCGAAGAACTCGCCGCGAGCGTGCGCCTGTCCGGCGCGGCCGGCGGCATCCTCGCCACCGAAGGCCGCATCGAGAAGGAAGGCCACGAGGCCGCGCGCGGACACCACATCGAAATCCTCGACGGGCATCAGCTGTGGGATGAGCTGAAACCGCTGATCGAAGACGACCTGCGTCAACAAATCGTCGCCACGACCAGCGCGCGCGCGAAGCGCCACATCGCCATCGGCTGGCTCGCCAGCCTCACGCTCGGCGCGCTGGTGGCGACGGCGCTCGCCAATGCGCGGCTGGGCGATCCCGTGCCGGTGGCCGCCACGCCCGCGGGCAACACGCCCACGGCCGCGGCGACACCCGGACCGATCACGCCGCTGCACGAACCCACCGAAGACGAACTGCTCGCACAACGCCAGGCCGTGTCCAGGGCGCTGTCGAACACGCCGGGCGTCGTGCGCGGGTTATGGCAAACGCGGCTGACGCTGGTCGTCGATTACGACGGCAAGGAAGCGGACGTGTGGCCGCGCATCTGCCAGCAGGTCGAGCTTTATCCGGATCTGCGCACCGTGCGCGTGCAGCTGAATCCCCCGGCCAACAGCCCGGAACCCGTGCGCTGGCGCCAATGCAAGACGATGTGACGCCCTACCAGCGCATCGGTGGTGAAGCCGGCCTGCGCCGCTTCACCACGCGCATGTACGCGTTGATGGACACGCTGCCGGAAGCCGCCGCCGTGCGCGCACAGCATCCGGCGGATCTCGCGGGCAGCGAACAGAAGCTGTTCGAGTTCCTCAGCGGCTGGCTCGGCGGGCCGCCGTTGTTCACCGAACGGCATGGCGCACCGATGCTGCGCGCGCGGCATCTTCCGTTTTCGGTCGGGCTGGAGGAAGTCAGCGGCTGGCTGGCCTGCTTCCACCAGTCGATGCAGGAAACCATCGCCGACGAAGCCCTGCGCGAGTTCCTGTGGAGCCACATCGAGCCGCTGGCCTTCCACATGCGCAACCAGCAGGCCTTGCCTGCCGGCTTTCCTTCGCGGGATCCCGCCTGACCGCGCGCCGGCGGGTCTTTCCGGCTCCGCCCAGCGCTACCAGTGCACGCCGCGCATCAGCGAGGCGAACGCGATCTGTTCCTGGCTGGGCGCGCTTTCCTTGATGGCCTTGCGATCGCCCTTGGCGGCGGCCGAATCCGGGAACAGTTCGAACGCCGTGCTCATCACGATTTCATAGGCTTTCGGCGCCACCGCATTGACCAGCGCGGCAAAGATGCCCAGTCGCGTGGCGATGCGCGTGGGCCGTTCGATGATGCCTTTCACCACCAGGTCCGCCGCTTCTTCCGGCGTGAGCGTCGGCACGCTGTCGTACATCTTGGTCGGCGCGATCATCGGCGTCTTCACCAGCGGCATGTTGATGGTGGTGAAGCTGATGCCCTTGCCCGACAGTTCGCCCTGGGCGCAACGGCTGAATGCATCCAGCGCCGCCTTCGACGCCACGTAGGCGGAAAAGCGCGGCGAGTTCGCCAGCACGCCGATCGAACTGATGTTGATGATGTGGCCGCGGCGGCGCTGCGTCATGCCCGGCAGGAAGCCCATGATCAGGCGCAGGCTGCCGAAATAGTTCAGCTGCATGGTGCGCTCGAAATCGTGGAAGCGGTCGTAGCTCAGCTCGATGGACCGGCGGATCGAACGGCCGGCGTTGTTGATCAGCACGTCGACGTGGCCATGCGCTTCGAGGATGCGCGCGATGAGGCGATCGCAATCGGCCATGTCGGCCAGATCTGCGGTGTACGCGAACACCTTGCCGCCGGCTTCGTTCATGGCGTCGCGGGCCTTGTGCAGTTCTTCCTCGCCGCGCGCCACGATCACGGTGATCGCGCCGGCTTCGGCCACGCGCTGTGCCGTCGCCAGGCCAATGCCCGACGAACCGCCGGTGATCACCACGACCTTGTTGCGCACCTTGCCCTTGAGCGAGCGATCGATGAACAGATCCGGGTCGAGGTGGCGTTCCCAGTAGTCCCAAAGCCGCCACGCGTAATCATCCAGCCGCGGCACGGCGATGCCGGAACCTTTCAGCGCGCGCTCGGTTTCGCGGCTGTCGAAACGCGTCGGATAGGTGATGAACTTCATCACCTCTTTCGGAATCCGGAAGTCGCGCAACAGCATGCCAACGAAGCGGCGGATCGGCGGCAGGTTGCCCACCGCCGCACGCACGCCGCTGGGCACGAAGGCGAACATGCGCGCGTCCAGGCGCATCGTCATTTCCGGTGCATGGCCGGCGCGGCAGAACGTGTTGAGCACCTCGCCCACGCGCATCGGCTCGGGATCGGTGAGGTGGAAGGTATGCCCGTCCAGACGCGGCTTGTGCGCGATGTGATCCATCGCGTCGGCGACGAAATCCACCGGCACAATGTTGATCCGTCCGCCTTCGATGCCAAGCACCGGCATCCATTGCGGCAGCAGTTCGCGCAGCTTCTTGATCAATGTGAAGAAGTAGTACGGACCGTCGATCTTGTCGATTTCACCGGTCTTCGAATGGCCGACCACCATCGCCGGACGATAGATGCGCCACTTGAAGCGGGTCTCCTTGCGCACCAGGCCCTCGGAATCGTGCTTGGTGCGCAGGTAGGGATCATCCAGTCCTTCGGCTTCCTCGAACATGTCTTCGCGGAAGATGCCCGGATACAGGCCCGCGGCGGCGATCGAACTGGTGTGGTGGAACAGCGGCGCCTTCACTACGGCCGCCAGATCCAGTGCATGACGCGTACCGTCGATGTTCGCCACGCGCTGCGATTCCGCACTGGCGGTCAGATCGTAGACCGCGGCCAGATGGAAGAAATGCTTCACCTTGCCGGCCAGTCTGCGCACCTGCGCCGGCGTCACACCGCAGCGCGGTTCGGCCATGTCGCCATGCACTACCACGATGCGCTTGATGTCCCATCCGGACTTGCGCGCGATGGCTTCGAATTTCTTCTGCGAATCCTTGCGGATCAGCACATGGATGGTGCCGTCGCGTTCCAGCAGCCTGGAAACCAGATGGCGCCCGATGAACCCGGTAGCGCCGGTGACGAAATAGCTCATGCAGATCGTCCTGTATGTGGGCCGGCCCCTCCGCCGACCGGCCTACGTTGCCAGAGCCCCGGCATGCGGACAATCCCGGCGGCGATTGACCGGGTGGGTCGTGCATGGTCTGATGCGGCCTCCGACGGGAGGACGCACCATGGCCGATCTGCAAGCTGCGTTCGAACAGGCTTCCCGGGACATCCAGGGCCTGTCCGAACGTCCGGACAACGACACGCTGCTGCGCCTGTACGCGCTGTACAAGCAGGGTTCGGAGGGTGACGTAAAGGGCGACAAGCCCGGCTTCTTCGATTTCGTCGGTACCGCCAAGTACGAAGCCTGGGCCAAGCTCAAGGGCACCGCGCCCGAGGACGCCCAGAAGAAATACGTCGATCTGGTGAAGAAGCTCACTGCCTGATCCGTGGCGCGCGATACCCGCCAGCGCATCCTCGACGCCGCGCTTGCGATGTTCAACACGCAGGGCGAGCCGCACGTCACCACCAACCACATCGCCGACGAGCTGGAAATCAGCCCCGGCAATCTGTACTACCACTTCCGCAACAAGGACGACATCATCGAGCAGCTGTTCGCCCGCTTCGAAGAGCGGATGGACACCGCGCTCGTCGCGCCTTCGGATCGCTTGCCGGGACTGGAAGACATCTGGCTGCAGCTGCACCTGGTGTTCGAGTGCATCTGGGAACACCGCTTCCTGTACCGGGATCTGGTGGAGATCCTCAGCCGCAACCGCCGCCTTCGCCTGCGTTTCGCCCGCCTGCTCAAACGCGCCGATGAAAGTGCGCTGGCGGTGATGCGCGGCCTCGGCCAGGCCGGCGTGATGCGCGCTTCCGCCGCGGAAATGGCCGCCACCGCGACCAACGTGCTGGTCATCGCGACGTTCTGGCTCAACTACTCCGCCGCGCGTGGCGAACACGATGAGCAGACCGCCATCCGCCAGGGCATCGTCCAGGTGATGATGCTGGTCGCGCCGTTCCTGCGTGACGCCGAACGCGTGCATCTGAACACGTTGACGCAGGCCTACCGGGACTGATCCGGCGCGACACCGCTTCGCTGTCCGGTCACGCCCGCGACTTGCGTTTCTCCACAGGCAAGGCGCGTTGCGCGCGCCGCGCACCGATACGCCACAGCAGGCAGGCCCCGCCCAGGCCGGCCAGCCAGAGCAGTCGCGGCGTCGCCCAGTGTGTCGGGCCGGTGGCGGTTCGGGAGCGAGGCATGGGAGTTCCAGGGCGAACGATGGCGTCAGGATGCGCCGCCCGCATGGAGCAAACACACCAGCCCGGACGGGGCGCTTGCCAGCCTGCGGCTGCGCCGAACATGCTGGCGGAACGACCTGACGAGCATGGAGAACAGACGCATGGCTGGGAAGAAAAAAAACGCATGGGCCCCGTTTCCGCATGACGCCAAAGCGTTCGCCTATGCGGGCGACGCGCTGAAAAAGGCCTGGCCTGCCCTGCATGCCGGCGATCTGGAACCGTTCCCGGACGCCCAGCGCGCGCAGGCGCTCATCAACGCCGCGGGCAAGGCCGCCAAGGGCGTGGACGCCGACACGCTGGCGACGGCCCTGCAGGACGCCTGGCGCGCATTCCATCGCGGCGACTTCCAGCAAGCACACGATGCCGGCGTCGCGCTCGGCCCGCTTGGCGCATCGGTGGCGGTCAAAGCCCTTGGCATCCACGCCAC
Source organism: Pseudomonadota bacterium (assembly GCA_023419315.1). GTDB lineage: Bacteria > Pseudomonadota > Gammaproteobacteria > Xanthomonadales > Xanthomonadaceae > Pseudoxanthomonas_A. The sequence continues at coordinate 4,925 of JAEZYE010000049.1, read as the reverse complement.
GTATCTGGTGGATGACGAAGACGAGCAGCTGAAGCGTTTCGAACAGGCGGCGAGGCTCGCCGAAGCCGCCGTGCAGGCGCTGCCCGATGAAGCCAACAGTCATTACCGTCACGCGTTCGCGCTCGGCCGCTACAGCCAGGGCCTGAGCATCGTGAAGGCGCTCAAGCAAGGCATCGCCGGCAAGGTACGGCAGGCGCTGGACGCAACGCTCGAACTCGCGCCCAAGCATGCCGAAGCGCACACCGCGCTGGCGCTGTACCACGCCGAGATCATCGACAAGATCGGCGCGATGATCGGTGGCCTCACTTACGGCGCGAAAGCCGCCGAGGCCGAATCGCACATCAAGACCGCGCTCAAGCTCACGCCCGATTCGCCCATCGCCCATGTCGAGCACGCCAACGTACTGTTGCTGCTGCATGGCGAGAAACAGGAAAACGCCGCCGCCAAGGCCTTCGAAAAAGCCGGCAAGCTCAAGCCGCGCGACGCGATGGAAGCCCTGGACGCGGCCTACGCCAATGATCAACTGGAATAAGACCGCCCTGCTGTTGGCCTGGACGCTGCCACTCACGGCGTGGGCACAGCAGCGCACGCCGGCACCCGCGGCGCCCGCTGCGGGTACGCCGGCCGCCGCACCGGCGGCCATGCCCGCGACCATGCCTGCGCCGATCGCCTCGGATCCGCTGATCGACGCGCTGACCTGCCGCAGCAACCTCATCGAACTGCCCGGCCTGCTCGGCACGCTGCGACGCCAGCGCCCCAACGATTTCGTGCAGACCGATCGCCAGTACTCCGCACCGGCGATGGACCTGTATCGCCTCGAAGATCCCGTGCATGCCTGGGGCCAGAGCAGCGATGCGATCGTCATCACCACCAACCGAGTGCTGATGGTCGTGCCCGGCCCCGTCGAAACCGCCACGCAACGGCTGGAAGAAAGCCTCGCCGCCACCGCCAGCGCCCCGCTTCCCGTGGCGCTCGATGACCAGCATGCGCTCGTGTTGTACGAAGAAGAACGGCCCGGCCTGCAGAATCGCGTACTGATCGGCTGCGAGTACCGCCTGCCCGGACTCTCCCTGCTCGACGACCCCACCGACGCCTGGCGCAAACCCGCGCCACTGCCCGCGTCGTCCGGCATTCCCGCAAGCGCGAGTGCGACTTCGGCGAAGCCTTAGAGCCGTACCCGACGGGCAGACAAGCGCCCGTTCGCTGCCCTTGTCTGATGGCGAATCATCAGGGCCGCCATGACGCGTTCATTGCGCTCGTGTCGTGGCTGAAGCCCGGCCCTTCCGCTCAATGCGCGCTCGTCTTCGACAAGAGGTTGAGCACCGCAACCCCGCACACGATGAGGGTGATCCCGACGAAGCCCCACGTGTCGATTTTCTGGCCATGCATCAACCACGCAATTGCCGTGACCAGCACGATGCCCATGCCGGACCAGATTGCATACGCGATGCCCACCGGCACAGATTTCAGCACGATCGACAGGCAGTAGAACGCGACGCCATACCCCACGATCACGACGACCGACGGCAGCAGCCGGGAGAATCCTTCGCTGGACTTGAGCGCCGACGTCGCCACGACTTCCGCCACGATCGCAATGGCGAGAAACCACCAACCTTTCATCGGGACCTCCACGTGTGACCGCGTGGCCACATGGTGCCCAAACAAAGCGGGCGGCAACAGTCTTGATGTACCGCCCTGCTTGTGAGCACTCCGATGCAGAAATGGACCGCCGGTCGTGCACGTGGCCCGCGTTCGCGGATCCGCATCAAGCGCCGACCGCTAGTGGATAACGCGCTCGTCAAAGGACAATGACACGGTGTGAAGCGTGGTCAGATCGCCGCGCCTGTCGCTGAACGTATGACGAAATCGTCTGGAAATTGCGCACCCTTGAGTACACGAACTCATGCCGCCGCGCTTGCCCATCGTTGGCGGCTGCGATGCTGACGGTACAGCCGACTCAAGGCGCTCCCGCCGGCCGCGGTTTCGGTGGAGCATTCGCGTTGTCCATGTCCGAGAAGATCAACCAGGGTTGCCCCGGCGTGCGGCGGAGCGTGAGGGTGAACTTGCCGATGTCGGCGGGCGCGTCGCCGTAGCGGTAGCCGCCGATGATGTAGGCGTGGTTTTCTTCGGCGGAGTATGCGAGGGCGCGCAGTCGCAACGGGGCGCCACCCTGGCCTGCGTAGGCGGCCTGGATGGCGTCGCGTCCACGTATCGGGGGGCGATTGCTTTGCAGCACGAATCCGTCCTCGGCGAACAGCGAAGCCAGCGCCGCGGCGTCACCGCTGCGCCAGGCGCGTTCGTAGTCGCGCAGCACGCGCTCCAGATCGGGCGGCAAGGCGGCGTCGGGAAGCGCGGCGGATGCGGTGGCACTCGGAGCATCCTGCGCACGCAACGGATCAGCGACGCACAGGACGGCAAGGACGATGGCGGCAAGGACGGCGCGATGCATGGGTCCATCTCCGGATTGGATGTGCCGCCGAGCGTGCGGGAAACCGCTGCGGGCGGCAAGTTGCGGACCGTGCAAAGACCGGTCGTATCGGCGCCGGACAGTCGCGCGGTTCACCGGCGCTGCACCCGCAGTGCGGAATGCACGCGCTGCGGTACTTGCCTGCATGGAATACGTTGCGACACGCGTGTCGATGCGTGGACGGTGGCTGCATCCGCGTTGCGCTCCGGATGTACCGGCTTCTTCCCGTTCCGCGCCCGTGTTCCCGCGCGATCATCCGTGACTGCGAAGCCACCACGCATCGTGATTGATCCGGAGGCGGCGCGGTGACGATGCACGATGCGTTGTTGCATGCGCATCACCGGATCCTGACGCGCAAGACATCCGATGCTTCGATGCTTCGATGCTTTGATGCTTTGATGCTCTGATGCTTCGATGCTTCGATGCTTCGATGCTTCGATGGCGGAGCATGCATGATGATCCATGCATGCATGCGATCCTCAATGCCACGATGCATGCGCTTCTGTTCTTCGCGAAGAGAACGATGCAATCACGCGCAACTCGAAATAACGCTGCATCCCCGGCGCGCCGACAACATCCTCCTCTGCGACGTGCCGCAGCAGCGATGCGACGCGCATCACAGTGAGCGCCGGAATCGATGCCGGAATGCACGCAAACACGTCGCTGAAAATTCTTTTCGCGATCGCCCTAAAGTTCCCGGAAAGCCTGCCGAATAAGGGCTTTCCGCCGCGCCGTGGGTCTTCCGGCAGCGCGCTCGATTTCCTAGCACCCGGGCAATTTTTTCGTCAACCGGGGCTAAAGGTTTCTGCACGAGCGCCGTTATTCATTTCGCAAGCAGAGGGCGACTAGCCACTAACCAAAAAACCGGCAGCACCCTCTTCCATCAACGCCGGGACCTGAATAAGAGGAGACGACCCATGGCACAAGTAATCAACACCAACACGATGTCGCTGAACGCTCAGCGTAACCTGAGCACCAGCGGCGCTTCCCTTGCCACCACGATCCAGCGCCTGTCTTCCGGTTTGCGCATCAACAGCGCCAAGGACGACGCCGCCGGTCTGGCCATCTCCGAACGCTTCAGCACGCAGATCCGCGGTCTGGACGTGGCCGTGCGCAATGCCAACGACGGCATCTCGCTGGCCCAGGTCGCCGAAGGTTCGCTGACCGAAATCGGCAACAACCTGCAGCGCATCCGCGAACTGGCAGTGCAGTCGGCCAACGCGAGCAACTCGTCTTCGGACCGCGCCGCGCTGAACGCCGAAGTCAAGCAGCTGGTCTCGGAAGTGGACCGCGTCGCCAAGCAGGCCGACTTCAACGGCACCAAGCTGCTGGACGGCACGTTCACCAGCCAGCTGTTCCAGGTCGGCGCCAATTCCGGCCAGGCCATCGCCATCGACAAGGTGGTGGATGCCCGCTCGCAGACGCTGGGCGGCGCGACGTTCGCCAACACCTACATCGGCACCGCGCTGGACAACGCCGGCACCGCGGCAGTCAATGAAGATCTCGCCACGGCCGACACCACGTACTCGCAGTTGCAGTTCGTCGTGACGCCGGAAGGCGGCGGCGCGGCCCGCACTGTCAACATCCCCGCTTTCTCGGTGAAGGCCGGCCAGTCCATCTCGCAGGCCACGGCCGCGGCGATGAACGCACAGCTCGGCGAAACCGGCGTGTATGCCGAAGTGAAGTCCGGCGTGCTGAACCTGACCTCGGTCAAGGCCGGCCAGACGTTCACCCTGGCCTATGCGGGTCCGACCGTGACCGGCGCCACCGCGGCTTCGGCGGCCGGCCTGGGCCTGACCCAGACCAGCACCAACGGCGGCGCGCTGACGGGCGCCACCGCCAGCTTCGTGCAGGGCCTGGACATCACCACGTTCGCCGGTGCGCAACAGGCGCTGGAAGTGGTCGACAAGGCGCTGACCGCGGTCAACGGTTCGCGCGCCGACCTCGGCGCCATCCAGAACCGCTTCACCTCGGTGGTCGCGAACCTGCAGACCAGTTCCGAAAACCTGGCCGCCTCGCGCAGCCGCATCCGCGATACCGACTTCGCCAAGGAAACCGCTGAACTGACCCGCACGCAGATCCTGCAGCAGGCCGGCACCGCGATGCTCGCCCAGGCGAACCAGGTCCCGCAGAACGTCATGAGCTTGCTGCAACGCTAAACCTCGCGTCCCCGGCGGCACGGCGGGGAATCGTTGGACAACTTATCCCCCGTGCAATAAACGCCCAAGGAGCCATTCATGGCACAGGTCATCAACACCAACACCATCTCGCTCAATGCCCAGCGCAATCTGGGTACGAGCGGGGCCTCGCTGGCCACGACCATCCAGCGGTTGTCTTCCGGCCTGCGCATCAACAGCGCCAAGGACGACGCCGCCGGTCTGGCCATCTCCGAACGCTTCAGCACGCAGATCCGCGGTCTGGACGTGGCCGTGCGCAATGCCAACGACGGCATTTCGCT
>JAEZYE010000051.1 GCA_023419315.1 Pseudomonadota bacterium | reverse complement strand
GTGCTGTTCGGCCTGCTGGGCTCGGTCTTCGTCGTCCGCGAAGGCCACACCGCCATCGTCCTGAACCTCGGCAAGGTCGTGCGCAGCGACATCAAGCCCGGCCTGCGCTTCAAGTGGCCGCTGGTCGAAACCGCGCGCGTCTTCGACGCCCGTCCGCAGGTGCTGCCTGCCGACCCCGAGCGCTACCTCACCTCGGAACGCAAGGACGTGACCGTCGATTTCTTCGCCATCTGGCAGATCCGCGACGCCCGTGCCTTCTATCGCGCCACCGCAGGCGACGAACGCGCCGTCATCGACCGCCTCGATCCGATCATCAAGGACGCCGTGCGCAACGAGATCAACGCCCGCACCCTCTCGCAGGTGGTGTCCGGCGAGCGCGGCAAGATCGCCGGCAGCCAGCTCGACATCATCAACAAGGGCGCCGAGACCCTGGGCGTGCGCATCGTCGACCTGCGCATCAAGCAGATCGACCTGCCCACCGACAGCAAGGTCATCGAGGACGTCTACAACCGCATGCGTGCCCAGCGCCGCCAGGTCGCCAGCAAGCTGCGCGCCGAAGGCGAGGAGCAGGCCAACACGATCCGCGCCCAGGCCGACCGCGACCAGGCCGTGATCCTGGCCGAAGCCGAACGCGATGCGCAGAAGCTGCGCGGCGAAGGCGATGCCGAATCCGCGCGCATCTACGGTCAGGCCGCCAACGCCGACCCGGGCTTCTTCGCCTTCCAGCGCAGCCTTGAGGCTTACCGCGAGTCCTTCAAGGACGGCGATGCCGTGATCGTCCTCGACAAGGACGATCCGTTCCTGCAGTACATGCGCAGCGATCGCTGATCCGGTCGCTGCACGCTCGATGACCGACCTCTGGGCCGCCCTCGCGCTGGTCGCCGTGCTCGAAGGCCTGGTGCTGTTCGCCTTCCCCGGTGTCTGGCGACGCACCGCCGAGCAACTGCTGTCCACCCCGGTGGGCCAGTTGCGGGTGATCGGCGGAATCGTGATGGCCGCTGGCCTGGTGGCGCTGTACTTCATCCGGGCCTGAGCGGCGTCCCGACCGCCGGACAGGGGCATGGAATCCCGCATGCCGACGACCGGTCATGCTGCGATGCAAAAAATCATGAGGAAAGGGTGGCCGCACGCCCCCGAAACCCGGATAATGCACAAAAGCCGGATGGGGCCTCACGCCCCTCCGGCTTTTTCCGTGTCGGGTTTCCATGAACCACGGGAGCGGCCAGTCGCCGCACCGTCGGGACCCGTCCGGTTCGCGGCTCAGGCCGCACCTACATCCTGAAATTCCGGAGTCAGAAATGGGTCAGTCGGTTGTGGTGTTGGGCGCCCAGTGGGGCGATGAGGGCAAGGGCAAGATCGTCGATCTGCTCACCCAGGACATCGGCGCCGTGGTGCGCTTCCAGGGCGGCCACAACGCAGGTCACACGCTGGTGATCGGCGGCAGGAAGACCGTCCTCCACCTGATTCCGTCCGGCATCCTCCGCGACGACGCGCTCTGCCTGATCGGCAACGGCGTCGTGCTGCACCCCGGCGCGCTGCAGAAGGAGATCGCCGAACTCGAGGCCAACGGCGTCGAAGTGCGCAGCCGCCTCAAGATCAGCCCGGCCACGCCGATCATCATGCCGTACCACATCGCCCTCGATCAGGCCCGCGAAAAGGCCGCCGGCAAGAGCGCGATCGGCACCACCGGTCGCGGCATCGGCCCGGCCTACGAAGACAAGGTCGCGCGTCGCGGCATCCGCGTCGCCGACCTCAGCTACCCCGCCGAACTGGCCGAGAAGCTGCGCGCCACGCTCGACTACCACAACTTCGTGCTGACCCATTACCTGAAGGTCGAGCCCGTCGACTTCCAGAAGACCCTCGACGAAGCCCTCGCGTTCGGCGAATACATCGAACCGATGAAGTCCGATGTCGCCGGCATCCTCCACGACCTGCGCAAGCAGGGCAAGCGGGTGCTGTTCGAAGGCGCGCAGGGCTCGCTGCTCGACATCGACCACGGCACCTATCCGTACGTCACCTCGTCGAACACCACCGTCGGCGGCGCGCTCGCCGGTACCGGCGTCGGCGCCGATGCCATCGACTACGTGCTGGGCATCGCCAAGGCCTATGCCACCCGCGTCGGCGGCGGTCCGTTCCCGACCGAGCTCGACGACGAAGTCGGGCAGGGCATCCGCGACCGCGGCCAGGAATACGGCGCCACCACCGGCCGTCCGCGCCGCTGCGGCTGGATGGACATCGTCGCGCTCAAGCGCGCGGTCGCCATCAACGGCATCACCGGCCTGTGCATCACCAAGCTCGACATCCTCGACGGCATGGAGAAGCTGAAGATCTGCATCGCCTACGAATACCGCGGCAAGCGCACCGAATACGCACCGCTGGACGCACAGGGCTGGGAAGACTGCACGCCGGTCTACCTGGAGTTCCCGGGCTGGAACGAGAACACCCACGGCATCACCGAATGGGACGAACTGCCGCCTGCCGCCCGCGCCTACCTGCGCGCGCTGGAGGAACTGGCCGGCTGCCCGATTTCCATCGTCAGCACCGGCCCGGATCGCGACCACACGATGGTGTTGCAGGATCCGTTCGCCTGAGCGCTTACCACGGTTTGCCTCAAGCCGTCCCTGCCGAAAAAGCCCCGCGACCGCGGGGCTTTTTTCATGCATCCGACCGTTGCGAACAGAGCGGGGTCGCGCGCGTGGCACGCGCCTTGCATCGGTACGGTTGAACCCGCCAACCGGAGTCAGCACCGCCGAGGGACCGGCGCGACACCTCAACGCCATGCTTGAACCCTTCGCTTCCCACGCCATGACCGGTGCCGCCGAGTTGTGGAATTCCCCGGCCAACGCGACCGTTGCACCGCGCCGCACCCCGGAACGCCGCAAACCGGGCCCGCTCGACTACGCCGGCATGCGCGCCGCCTTGCTTCCGTGCCAGTCCGAAACCCTCGACACGCTGGAACGTTTCCACTGGCACCTGCAATTCGTGCGTCGTCCGCTGTTCCAGGCACCCATACCGGTCCTGTTCGATCGCGACGGAACCCGCTTCGTGGTCATTCGCGAAGACGGCACGTTGGATGAGCAGCCGGCCCTGAAGTTGCGCGACTGAACCGGGCGGCGGTGCGCCGCATTGCGCATCGCGGACTTCCTTCGGTGAACTCTCCGCGGCGCGACGTCGCTTGCTTCTCGCCGCACGCCAGGCGCACGCAAGGCGCAGCGTCGCCATGCCCCGGCGGTACTGCAGGTCGATTGCACACGCCATCGCCCTCTCTCCGATCATCCGAGCCGCCTGAGCAATGCCGCGCAAGTGGTTGATGTGGATGAGGCCCGCCAGAGAGGTCAGCCATGGTTTATCCGGCCGCGTCCTGCGTGGCCCGCTTGTTGCGTCTTCTTGACAAGGAAACGACGCCCGCCGGGTTAGAAAGGGCGCATCAGGAGGACTCCCATGCAGGTCGAATCGCAGACGCTCTCCTCGCACATCGAGCGCCAGCAGGTCGCGCTGAGCGATCCGGAGGAAGTGCAGTACTGGGCGCAACGCTTCGGAGTATCCGAGCGCCAGTTGCGTACGGCGATCGATCAGGTCGGCGACGCCGCACCCACCGTGGAACGTTGGCTCCGCATCCAGATGGCAGCCGTCTGACAGCACCGCGCGCACGGGTGCTTGCATCCGTGCATATCCTCCTAACGTGCAGTTGACGGCATCGTGACGCTGGCGTGGTTAGGTTGAGGCTTCATTCCATTCGGGAAGAAGCCATGCATACGCCGCAGGAACTCGAAGAAAAATTGTGGAAGGCGCTGAAGTCCGACATGACCGTCATGCTCGGACTCGATGGTGTCGAAGACGGCCACACGCGCCCGATGACCGCGCAGATGGAGGAAGCCGGGCGCGGCCCGATCTGGTTCTTCACTTCCACCGACAACGTGCTGGCGCAACGCGTCACTGCACCCGAGCGCGCGATTGCCGCGTTCGCCGCCAAGGATCATGCGCTGTTCGCAAGCATCAACGGCACGCTGGTCCTCAACACGGATCGCGCAGTCGTCGAACGTTTGTGGAATCCGTTCATCGCGGCCTGGTACGAAGGCAAGGATGACCCGAAGCTCGCCCTGCTGCGCTTCGATCCGGAACACGCGGAGATCTGGCTCAACGAGCACAGCCTGATGGCGGGCGTGAAGATGCTGTTGGGCGTGGATCCGAAGAAGTCCTATCAGGACAAGGTCGCCGAAGTGAACCTGCGCCACTGAGGCAGGCGCATGCAGTACAAGCACCTGAGGTTCGGCAAGGGATTCCGGGTCGCGTTCCGCGAACGCAAGGTGCAGGCCGCGGAAATGGTGATTGCGCCGGGTGGCAGCGAAGGCGGCCCGGACAATCGCCATCGCGGCGCGGATCAGTGGTTGTTCGTCGTGTCGGGAACTGGCGTCGCCATCATCGAGGGCGCGCGAACCCGGTTGCGCGCGGGCAGCTTGCTGGTGATCGCACGCGGCGAACGCCACGAAATCCGCAATACCGGCCGCGGCTTGTTGAAGACGCTCAACTTCTACTCGCCGCCGGCGTACGACGAAGACGAGGAAGAACTGCCACCCGGCAAGTCATGAGTGTTCCTGCGTGATGTGGGGTGCCCTGGATTCAGAACCCGGCCGGAAGTCATCGAGCGCGATGAACAGGGCGAGCGGCTGATTCAGCCTGCACTTCATCCGCTGCAACGGTGCCTGACTGGTTCCGGCAAGCGCAGGTCGATCCTGTCCGGTGGGTTGCACGTCCTGCGTGTGAGCAGACAAGCCATGCGGTGAGGGGACTGCATCGCGTCCCTTCATGGATGCCAGAAGTCATGCTCATGTTTTCGGAAACCCATTTCAAGAATTGCCTCAGCCGGCTTGAAGCCACCGACGCGCGCGCCCTCGGCCAACTCGAAGCGTTGACCGTCTGGCTGGCCGCCCTGGTGCAGACGCATCCGGATGGCGAACGCCTGCGCGCCGTCGCGCACAAACTGTCGGCGCGCAATCCGTTTCGCGCCGAGTGCAGCTACCAGGAAGAAGTCGCGGCCTACGATGCGGTGTTCTGCCAGCTGACGGCGCTTACCAGCGATACGTTGCCGGCCGTGCCGGTCGAACTGGACCGCCGTCGTCCGCCTCGCGTGTAATGGCGGACTGACGTGTACGACGGATACCTGATGAAAGCGGTTCGCCTGACGCCGATGACGCACGCGGAGTTCGAGGAATTCCTCCCGCAGGCCATCGAAACGTATGCACAGGAAAACGTGGTCGCCGGGCGGTGGCCGCAAGCCGGTGCGCTGGCGCGTTCGCGCGCGGATTTCATGGCGCTGCTGCCGGATGGCACGGCGACGGTGGGACACACGCTGCTGTGCATCCGCTCCGGCAACCAGCGCGTGGGGTCGTTGTGGTATGCGGTGGACACCACGTCAAGCGCGCCGCAGGTGCATGTCTACGATCTGCATATCGATGCCGCGCAACGCCGCAAGGGATTCGCGACGGCGGCGTTCCGCGAGATGGAGCACCAGTTGCGCGCGGCCGGTGTGACACGCGTGGGCCTGCATGTCTTCGGCCACAACATCGCGGCGCGCGCGCTGTATGTGCGGCTGGGTTACGCGGTCACCAGCATCAACATGCTCAAGTCGCTGGATTGAGTTGTGCCGCCGAACGCAGGCGGATGAAAAAAAGCCCCGCCGAAAGCGGGGCTTTTTGACTGCGCGGTGGCGCGGGCTTACATCACGTTCGGTTCGCTGAAGGCTTCCGGCTCGCCGGCAAACGCTTCGACCGGAATGCAACTGCAGAACACGTTCTTGTCGCCGTGCACGTTGTCCACGCGCGCCACCGGCGGCCAGTACTTCTGCTGCTTGAGGCTCGGCAGCGGGAACGCAGCCAGCTCGCGCGGGTAGGCGTGCGTCCACTCGCTCGCGCTGACCTGCGTGGCGGTGTGCGGCGCGTGCTTGAGCGGATTGTCTTCGCGATCCAGGCGGCCGTCCTCGATGGCGCGGATCTCGTCGCGGATCTGGATCATCGCGTCGATGAAGCGATCCAGCTCATGCATCGATTCGCTTTCGGTCGGTTCGACCATCAGCGTGCCGGCGACCGGGAAGCTCAGCGTCGGGGCGTGGAAGCCGAAATCGATCAGGCGCTTGGCAACGTCTTCGGCGCTGATGCCGGTGGCGTCCTTGATCGGACGCAGGTCCAGGATGCATTCGTGCGCGACCAGCCGGTTGCGGCCGGTGTACAGCGTTTCGTAATGCGACGCGAGCCGCGTGGCGATGTAGTTGGCGTTGAGCAGCGCGACCTGGGTCGCCTTGCGCAATCCTTCGGCGCCCATCAGCGTGATGTACATCCAGCTGATCGGCAGGATCGATGCCGATCCGAAGCTCGCCGCCGACACCATGCCGACATCGCCTTCGCTGCCGAACGTGCGCGGGAGGAACGGCGCAAGGTGCGACTTCACCGCGCACGGGCCGACGCCGGGGCCGCCGCCGCCGTGCGGGATGCAGAAGGTCTTGTGCAGGTTGAGGTGTGACACATCCGAGCCCCATTTGCCGGGCTTGGCGACGCCGACCAGCGCATTCATGTTGGCGCCGTCGGTGTACACCTGTCCGCCGTGCCGGTGCACGATTTCGCAGATCTCGACGACGTCTTCCTCGAACACGCCGTGCGTGGACGGGTAGGTCATCATGATTGCGGCGAGGCGATCGCTGTACTTCTCGGCCGCGCGGCGGATGTCTTCCACATCCACGTTGCCGTTGCTGTCGCACTTGGTCACCACGACCTGCATGCCGCACATCTGCGCCGAAGCAGGATTGGTGCCATGCGCCGATTCCGGAATCAGGCAGATGTCGCGATGCGCTTCACCGCGCGAGCGATGGTAGGCGCGAATGGCCAGCAGGCCGGCGTACTCGCCTTGCGCGCCGGAATTCGGCTGCAGGCTGACCGCGTCGTAGCCGGTGCATTCGACCAGCATGGCTTCCAGCCCTTCGATCAGTTCGCGATAGCCTTCGGCCTGGTCGGCCGGTGCGAGCGGATGCAGGTTGCCGAGCTCCGGCCAGGTGACCGGGATCATTTCGGCGGTCGCGTTGAGCTTCATCGTGCAGCTGCCGAGCGGGATCATCGTGCGATCCATCGCCAGATCCTTGTCGGCCAGCGCGCGCATGTAGCGCAGCAGTTCGTGTTCGCTGTGGTGCGTGTTGAACACCGGGTGTTCGAGGAAGCGGCTGCGGCGCAGCAGGCCGGCCGGCAATTCATCGGCGGTCGCGGCGTCCAGCGCATCGATATCGTCGATGTGCGCGCCGAACAGCGTTGCCAGCGCGATGACATCGGCGCGCGTCGTGGTTTCGTCCAGGCTGATGCCGACGCTCGTGTCGTCCAGCACGCGCAGGTTGATGCGCGCGTCGCGGGCCTTGGCGTGGAGCGCGGCGGCATCGACACCGGTCACGTTCAACGTGTCGAAGAAGTCACCGCCCACCGTTGCGCCGGCCTTGCGCAGTGCGCCGGCGAGGATCGCGGCCAGGCGATGCGTGCGGCGTGCGATGCGCACCAGGCCTTCCGGGCCGTGGTAGACGGCGTACATCGAGGCCATCACCGCCAGCAGCACCTGCGCGGTGCAGATGTTGGAGGTCGCCTTCTCGCGGCGGATGTGCTGCTCGCGCGTCTGCAGCGTCAGGCGATAGGCCGGCTTGCCTTCGGCATCGACGGACACGCCGATGAGGCGGCCCGGCATCGAACGCTTGTAGGCATCGCGGCAGGCCATGAATGCGGCATGCGGGCCGCCGAAACCGAACGGCACGCCGAAACGCTGCGAGTTGCCGACCACGATGTCCGCGCCCCATTCGCCGGGCGCGGCGATCAACGTCAGCGCGAGCAGGTCCGCCGAGACGGCCACCAGTCCGCCACGCGCATGCACGGCCTCGGCCAGTGCGCGATGGTCGGCGATGCGGCCGAACGTGTCCGGATACTGCAACAGCACGCCGAAGCTGTCCGCCTGCAGCGCCTGTTCCGCAGTGCCCACCTGCAACTGCAGGCCGAGCGGTTCGGCACGCGTGCGCAGCACTTCCAGCGTTTGCGGATGCACGCCTTCGACCACGAAGAACACGTTGGACTTCGACTTGGCCGAACGCTTGGCGAGCGTCATCGCCTCCGCTGCCGCAGTGGCTTCGTCCAGCAGCGAGGCGTTGGCGATTTCCATGCCGGTGAGATCGGCGACCATCGTCTGGAAGTTGATCAGCGCTTCCATGCGGCCTTGCGAGATTTCCGCCTGGTACGGCGTGTATGCCGTGTACCAGGCCGGGTTTTCGAGGATGTTGCGCAGGATGACCTTCGGCGTGTGCGTGCCGTAGTAGCCCTGGCCGATGAAACTGCGGAACACCTGGTTGCGATCGGCCACGGCGCGGATCTTGGCCAGCGCTTCTTCTTCACTCACCGGTTCGGGCAGGGCGAGCGGATTGCCGGACTTGATGCTGCCGGGAACGATGGCGTCGGTCATCGCATCCAGCGAGTCGTAGCCGATGACGCGCAGCATGTGCGCGATTTCCGCATCGTTGGGACCGATGTGGCGGGCGATGAAGGCGTCGTGGTGCTCGAGTGCGCGAAGCGAAGACGGAGTCTTGGGCATGGCTGGGGCGTCCGGAAAGGGCATGAAGCCGGGCGTGCGATCGCACGTGGGGCGCCCCTCTGTCCTTTTGCCTGAGAGTTTGGAAGCCGGGTTCGCCAGCTTCGTGCCCCTTCGGCGCCGGCTGACGCCCGGTGGGCCGCCGATCTCTCCAGAGTGTTTGTTGCCGGGGTGGTATTCGGGCCTGAGCGATTACGGGCGTTGCGCCTTCGGCAGCGGGTCGAACCGCTTCTCCCACCGTTTTTTTGCCGGCCGATTATAGCCCGGCGACGGCGCGCCATCGCCGGCCCGATAGAATGGCCGCGCCCCTGGATGCGGACCCCTGCATGGACCCTGTTGCCCCCGCCGAGTCTCCCCGCGCCGTAACGGACCACGGCGCCGCAGCGGTCGTGGTCGCCGTGCCGTCGGCGGAAGGACTTCCGCCCGTCGAGCCCTGGGTATTGCGCGGCGGCCGCTGGTTGCTGGGCGAGCCCAGCCTGCTGGTGGCGGTCGCCTACCTGTTTGTATCGTTCATCGGCCTGTGGGCGAACTTCTGGTTCTACCGGGCCTTCGGGCTGCCCATCATGGAATACATGCAGGCTTCGGACTATCTGGTCGCCGGCCTGCACGACCCGATGTACGCGCTGGTGCTGGCCTGTTCGGTCGCACTGATGCTGCTGGTCACTTGGCCGGAGCGATACCGCGCGCGCCACCCGCAGCGCGTGAGCGAAATGCGCACGCACTGGTGGGGACGGCAGCTGTTCCCGGAACGCCGCTGGCTGAGCTGGCGCGGCTTCGGCATCGCGCCGGTGAGCGGGCTGGTGTTCGGCGTGTTCTGGTGCATGGTCTGGGCCTGCACTGCGTATGTGTCCGGCAAGGCGTTGACGATCCTCCGGGGCGGCGGTGTGCCCGTCCAGGTCGTGCTTGCCGGGGAGGATGCGCCGCAGCCGGGCAGCGCCCGCCTGCTTGGCACCACCAACGCGTATGTCCTGCTGTGGTGGCCGGCCACGCGGCAGGCGGAGGCGATTCCGGTTTCCGCGGTGAAGCGGCTGACGTCGCTGCCGCGTCGGGCCGCCGCGCCTGCCGCCGGGACGAAGGCCGCGCGATGAGCCACACGAAGACAGCCATTTCCAATCGTCGGCTGGCGGTGCTGCTGGGCGGGCTGGCGATGTTCGGTCCGTTCTCGATCGACACCATCTTTCCTGCGTTTCCGGCGATGGAAGCGCAGCTGGCGGTGGACAAGCTGGCGATGCAGCAGGTCATCAGCGTCTACCTGCTGACGTACGCCCTGATGAGCCTGGTGCACGGTCCGTTGTCCGACACGTTCGGACGCCGCAAGGTCATCCTCGCCGGGCTGGGCGTCTTCCTGGTCGCCTCCATCGGCTGCGCGCTTTCGCGCGACATGACGACGCTGCTGGCGTTCCGCGCATTGCAGGGCTTTTCGGCCGGCGTGGGTTTCATCGTCGGGCGCGCCGTCATCCGTGACGTCCTGCATGGCGACGACGCGCAACGGCTGATGAGCCAGGTCTCGATGATTTTCGGCATCGCGCCGGCCATTGCCCCGATCATCGGTGGCTGGATCCTGGGCTGGAGTGCGTGGCCGGTCATCTTCTGGTTCCTGGCCGCGTTTTCACTGCTGCTGTTGATCACTGTCGGCACGTGGCTGCCGGAAACCCATCCGCCGGAAAACCGCGTGCGCGTGTCGCCGCGCCATCTGCTGCGCGACTACTTCGCGATCGGGCTCAATCCGCGTTTCCAGCGCCTGGCGCTGGCGGGCTCGTTGAGCTTCGGCGGCCTGTTCCTGTATATCGCCTCGGCGCCCAGCTTCGTGCTCGATCTGCTGCACCTGGACGAACAGCAGTTTGCGTGGCTGTTCCTGCCGACCATCGGCGGCATGACGCTGGGTGCGTTCGTGTCCGGACGCGCGGCCGGCCGCATCAGCGGATTGCAGCTCACGCGCATCGGGTTCGCCTGCATCGGCATCGCGTCCGTCGGCAACATCGCCTACAACGCGTGGGCCGGCGATGCGATACGCGTGCCGTGGGCGGTGCTGCCGATGTGTGTTGCGGCGTTCGGCGTGGCGTTGATCTTCCCAATCCTCACGCTGTCGATCCTCGACATGTATCCGCGGCAGCGTGGCGCGGCGTCATCGCTGCAGGCGTTCAGCAACCTGGTGATCAACACGATCATCGCGGGCGTGGTGTCGGCGTTGCTGAGCCACCGCGGGCTGCATCTTGCGCTGGGCGCGGCGGCTTTCAGCTTCGCCGGGTGGATATTCTGGCGCTGGGAAGCCGCCCTCAGCACACGCACCCCGGCGTGCCCCGAAGCTCCCGCCGCGCTCGAACCCACTGATCAGATCTGAAGGAAATCCCATGTCCACGAATTCCAAGGCCCGCCGCGACGCGAAGAAGCGCAAGGCCATCCGCGACCGCAATCTGGCGCGCGCCAATGCACCGGGCATCGAGCCGCACGCCGAGTTGCGCAACCCGCAAGGCGAACTGCTCGCCGGCATCGTGCGCCGCGCGGGTGTCTGGGTGCTCGGCATGGATGGCCGCATCGCAGGAAGTTCGGACAGCGCCGCCGAGGTGCTGACGATGATCAAGCGCGCCGCCGCGTTGCACGAAGCACAGGGCCAGCCGGTGCGGCTGATCTATTCGGACGAACTGCGCGATACCGCGGTCATCGAAGCGGCTGCGCAAGGCATGAAGCTCGAAGAGTTCGAGAAGAAGCTGGAAGCCGAAATGCAGGCCGGTGCAAACACGCTGGATGCGGTCGAGGGCGAGCCCGGGCAGGAACCGGATGGAGACGAAGCTGCGGAGACGCGGCTGCATTGATGCACCCGCGCGCGCAGGTCCTCGATGAAAAAAGCCGGCTTTCGCCGGCTTTTTCTTTTCGGCCTCAGAGTTCGACCTGCCGGATCCAGCCGCGGGTGCGAATCGGAGTGCGTTTTGCGCTGCGGGTCACCGGGGCTGCGGCGGGAGTCGCCATGGCTGGCGCTGCGCTGCGAACCGCGGCAGGCACCTGTCCCGGCACCAGCGGTTGCGAGCCGTTGGCCAGATGCGGGCCGGTCGGTGCGAGCCACTTGCTGATCGACGGGAACACCACGTCAAAGCGCGAGTAATAGTCGCGGTTCTGCGTATTGCTCAGGTTGCCGGAGTTCGCGCAGCTGGCGTTGCCGCCGTGCAGTCCTCCGCGCAGGCGATAGCCGTCGCTGGCCAGCGTGAACAGGGCCGAGCCGCTGCTGCCGCCTTCGGTGGTGCCGCTGGACCAGCCCACGCCGTTCTCCCACGCATCGCTGGCTGCGGGAATGTGCTGGCCCGAGGAAACCTTCTTGACGTCGCCGCGCGGATGGTGGATGGCGAGCACGGCGCTGGACGCCGGGATGGCCGCCGAATCCCACCCGCTGAACTCCACGCCCGCCGGCGCGGCATCGTTGAGGCGCAGCAGCAACGCGTCGGTGTTGGCGTCCGAATACAGATAGGTCGCGCCGCCCGACAGGCGCCGGGTGGCCGCAGCCACGCCGCCGCCGCACGTGGTGGCTTCATACCCCCAGAACGTGTTGAGCGTGGAGGCTTCCGCCTGCGTGCTGATGCAGTGGTGCGCCGAATAGAAATACGGCGTCTGCGTGGCCTGGTTGGTGTCGTTGAGCAGCGTGCCGGTGCAGATGTAGACGCCGGACTGGCCGCTGCTGTCCTGCGTGACGAACTGCATGTGCGCGACCGAACGCAGCGCGCGGCTATAGCGCTCGCCCAGTTCGGCCACGCGGCAGACGGCGTCCACGTTGCACGAACCGGATTCGCCAATCTTCTCGACAATCTTGAAGTCGTTGCGGCTGTTGGCGATCAGGTGCGCGATCTGCGGCGCCGAAAGGCGTGCCCGGCTGGCGACGACGTGCGCCGGCCGGTAGATCTCGATCCACTGCGTCTGGCCATCCGTGCTCGGGCTCCAGTAGATGCCTTGCGCGTCGGCCAGCGACTGCGCGCGTCCGGCAGTGATGACTTCGACGACATCCCCCGGTGCATCGGAACCGGCGAAACGCAGCTCCACATCCGGATGCAATTGCTTGACCTGCAGGCCCACGCGCACGGCCAGTGCGTCCGGCGAGCTGATGCGGGCCCGGGCGACGGCGCCGCCGCTGACCGTGCGCCACTGCAGCACCGGTGAGGCTGCCGTCGTTGCGCCTTCGGTGGCGAGCTTGCGCGCCATGCCGATCTGTACGCCCTTGCGCTGCCGCAGCGCGTTGCGTTTCTGCAGATCCAGCAGGCGAGCGACCGGCATTTCGCGGTAGTCGATGCGGGCGGCCTGGTATTCGGGGAATGCCGCCGATCGCCATGTCGGCGCGGTTTGCTGTGTCGTGCGGCTGGGTTCGCCAGCCACGCTCTGGGCTTTCAATGCGGGAACGGTCGAGCAGGCCAGGGCAAGCGTGACGGCAGTGCTGAGCAATCGGGACATCGTAACCTCCATGTCAGTTTTCGGTGATGCTATCAGTGGATTCGGGAAATCACATTATCAACGACATGAAAAAGAAAACCCGGCCTTGGCCGGGTTTTTATGTGCTTTTGCGAAGTCTCTTTGTTAGGGTCGGGCGGGACTTGCGGCCGGTGCTGCCGCCACCGCCGCGGGCGCTTGCCAACCGCAGGTCTGGCCTTCGTTCTGCTGCTTCAGCCACTCCTGCAACGGCGCGAAATATTCGAGCACCGCGCTCGCGTCCATCTTCTCGGTCCCGGTGAGTTCCTTCAGCGTGGCCTGCCACGGCTGGCCCGCGCCTTTTTCCAGCATCGCCCAGAAGCGCTGGCCGGCTGCCTTGTTGCCGTAGAAGCTGCAGTTGTACAGCGGCCCCTTGTAGCCGGACGCATCGCACAGGCCCTTGTAGAACTGGAACTGCAGGATGTGCGAGAGGAAGTAGCGTGTGTACGGCGTGTTGCCCGGCACGTGGTACTTCGCGCCGGGATCGAAGAAGTCCTCGCCACGCGCACCGACCGGCGCCACGCCCTGGTAGCGCGCCTTCAGATCCCACCACGCCTTGTTGTAGTCGCCCGGCTTGATCGAACCGTCGAACACGCCCCAGCGCCAGCGATCGATCATCAGTCCGAACGGCATGAACGACACCTTCGCCAGCGCCATGCGCATCTGCGCGTTGATGAGCGCGTCGTGGTTCTGCTGCTGCTCGCCGACCAGTCCGATCGACTTCAGGTATTCCGGCGTCATCGCCAGCACGATGGTGTCGCCGATGGCTTCGTGGAAACCGTCATGCGCACCGTTCTGGAACAGCGGCGGCTGGCGGTTGTAGGCCAGGTAGTAATAGACGTGGCCCAGCTCGTGGTAGATGGTGGTGAAGTCTTCTTCGTTCGGCTTGATGCACATCTTCGTGCGCACGTCCGGCGACTTGCCGTCGGCGCCGCCCATGTTCATGTCCCACGCGCTGGCATGGCAGACCACGTCGCGATCCAGCGGCTTGATGAACTGGGTCTTGTCCCAGTAGCTGGGCGGCAGCTTGGGCATGCCGAGCGAGGCGTAGAAATCCTGCGCACGCTCGGTCATCTGGCGCGCGACCAGCAATTGCGCGGCACGATCGGCTTCCACCTGCTGCGCCGGCGTCGGCGCAGTGCCGGCCTTGGCCAGTTCCTTCGCATAGTCGGCTTGGTACTGCGCCTTGAGCGCGTCGCTGATGTTCAGTTCGCCCATGCCTTTGTACGGCTGCAGGATGTCCCAGAGATTGCCCCAGTCCTGCTGCCACATGTTGCCGGTCAGGTGCGCGGGCAGCATGCCGTTGACCTGGCCTTTCTCCACGCCGTACGTCGCCTGCAGCTTGGTGCGCGTGTAGCAGTGGAGCTGTTCGTACAGCGGCTTCACCTGGCCCCACAGGCGATCGGTTTCGGCGGACATTTCCGCCGGCGTCATGTCGTAGCCGCTGCGCCACATTTCTCCGGCGTCGGCGTAGCCGAGTTCCTTCGCGCCTTCGTTCACCAGTTCCGCGAAACGGATGTAGTCCTTGCGCATCGGCTGGGCGATCGTGTGCCAGCCCTGCCAGGCATCGAGCTGCGCGTCGTAGTCGCGGCTGCTGCGCAGCACGTCCTCGAGCTGGCCGAGGTCGCGGCAGACGCGCGCGTCGCCTTCGCCCGTGCAGTACTTGCCGGCGCCGTACATGCCGCCCATCTTCGAGGCAATCTGCGTCAGCTCGGCCAGGCGGACCGGATCCCGCGGCGCGGGCATCGCGGTGGACAGCTTCAGCAACTGGATCGCACGCGCGGTCTGCGGCGACATCGGCTGGCCTTCGAACTTGCGCGCCTGCTCGATCCACGTATTGAGCTGCGACAGGTA
The DNA here is from genome assembly GCA_023419315.1 of Pseudomonadota bacterium. Lineage (GTDB taxonomy): Bacteria > Pseudomonadota > Gammaproteobacteria > Xanthomonadales > Xanthomonadaceae > Pseudoxanthomonas_A. The sequence continues at coordinate 167,952 of JAEZYE010000051.1, read as the reverse complement.
GCGCTCGTTGTACTTGGCTTCCAGCAGTTGCGAATCTTCATTGATGTAGGTGTTGGACAGCCACTGCGATGCGGTCATCTCAGGATAGAGCTTGCGGAGTTCATCGTTGACGCGCGCGATGAACTGGTCCGCGTTCTCACCGGCCGGTGCAGCGGGGGCCGCGGCTTCCTGCGCGGGTTTGTCTTCCTTCTTGCAGGAGGCGAGAGCGAACACGCAGCCGCCAATGGCGAGCGCGAGCAGGAGGTGGCGTTGCTTCACGGAGTTTCCCCGGACGGTTGCGGCGGGCGCAGGAACCGGAAGGCTAGTGGGGCGGCGGGGCGTCCGCAAGGGCGGCGCGGATGCGCTGGCGCAGCCGTTCGGCGCGGCGCGCAATCTTGCGCTGCATCAGCCGGCGCGACCAGCGCGAAATCGGCAGGATTTCCTTGCCGGCCAGGATGGATTTGGCGTCGATGCAGAACAGGCGCGGCTGTTCCGGCGTGCCGGCGACAACGAAATTCCCGGCGTTGAGATCGAACAGCGGAACGCGGTGGCGCAGCAGCCAGGCTTCGATGCGGTCGATTTCGGTGCAGAGCGCAGCGGCCGGATACGGCGTGCCCTCGAACAGATGTGCGTACAGGCTGCGGGCCGACGCGCCATCGGCATCGCGCACCAGTTCGCATCGCAGCGCGGGACCCCACTGCGTCGCCACGATGCCATCGCAGGAAGCGAAGACCTCCGTGGCCGATGTGTCCAGGCGGCGACGCAGTGTCCGCCAGGCGCGCAGTTCGGTTGCGTTCTCGCCCAGCGCCGGAATCCAGTGCGCCAGATGGCGTCGCAGGCGCGCGCGCGCGCCGGCGGCGGTGCGCTCGTTCGCGGCCAGTTCCCATTTGAGGCAGCGATCCGCATGGTCCGGATCGCGCGCGCAAATCCGGTTCGCGCCGCGCGCGATGACGTCCAGGCCCTGCCAACGCGCGCCCAGTTCCGGATACGAGACGGGAGCCGGGCGCATGCGCTCAGCCCGCCGGTTCGAAGCGCGGCCGCAACAGATCGCGCTCGGCCAGGAACTGGCGTGCGTCCTCCGCATCCTGTTCGAACCAGGCGCGCGTGTTGCCGAGCCGGAACGAATAGCCCCACGCATCCATGTCCGCCATCAGGCGATGACGCCCCACGCCGGCGATGCCGTCGGCCAGCAGGATCTGCAGGTAGCAGGTCGCGTCTTCTTCGTGGGTCGAGTCGGTGGCGTCCGTATGCACGGCCGCGCGTCGTTCCGGTGGCAGCACGATCAGATGGCAGGCTTCGTGCAGCATCGAATGGATCGGCGTGTCGTTGCGCACGTAGACATTGCTGGCGATGACGCCGGCTTCGGAATCACCGAAATAGCTGCCGGGGATCGCTTCCCCTTCGGCGACCAGATGCAGCGCCAGATCGTAGCGGGCGAGCAGATCCGCCAACGCGGCGAACGGACGTTCGTGCACGCGCAGGACGGAATCTTCACCGGCGATGGCGGGTTTCATCATGGCGGGCAATTCGTGGAAGGCGGCGCGTGCCGCACGCGCCGTGCACTGGCATGCCGACGGCGGCGCGAGGGCGTGCGACCGTCGGCGAGCTGCGTCGGGTCAGTTCTGGTTTTCCGGCAACGCCACGGAGATGTCGAGCACGTCGTGCTCGCCCTCCTTGATGAGATCCACCTTCACTGCATCGACGTCCACGTTGACGTACTTCTTGATCACCTCGAGCAGTTCGCGGCGCAGCAGTGGCAGGTAGTCCGGGCCACCGCGCGAGGAGCGTTCCTGCGCGATGATGATCTGCAGCCGGTTCTTGGCGGTCTCCGCGGTGTTCTTTTTCGACTTGAAGAAATCGAACAGGGCCATGCGTCAACCTCCGAACAGCTTGGTGAAGAAACCTTTCTTCTCCAGGGTGATGAAGCGCAGCGGGCGTTCTTCGCCCAGCAGGCGCGCGACGGTGTCGTCATAGGCCTGGCCGGCGGCGGATTCCAGATCCAGGATCACCGGTTCGCCCTTGTTGGACGCGTTAAGCACGTCGCCGGATTCCGGAATGACGCCCAGCGTCTTCAGGCCCAGCACGTCCTCGACGTCCTTGATGCTCAGCATTTCGCCGCTTTCCACGCGGGCCGGGCTGTAGCGGGTCAGCAGCAGGTTGGCTTTCAGCGTCTGGCCGCTCTCGGCGCGGCGGGTCTTGGAGTCGAGCAGGCCGATGATGCGATCCGAGTCGCGCACCGACGACACTTCCGGGTTCACGACGACAATCGCCTGGTCGGCGAAATACATCGCCAGGAACGCGCCTTTCTCGATGCCGGCCGGCGAATCGCAGACCACGTAGTCGAAGCCGTCCTCGGACAGTTCCTTCAGCACCTTCTCGACGCCTTCCTTGGTCAGCGAATCCTTGTCGCGCGTCTGCGAAGCGGCCAGCACGTACAGCGTCTCGAAACGCTTGTCCTTGATCAGCGCCTGCTTCAGCGTGGCTTCGCCCTGCGTGACGTTGACGAAGTCGTACACGACGCGGCGCTCGCAGCCCATGATCAGGTCGAGGTTGCGCAGGCCGACGTCGAAGTCGATGACCGCGACTTTCTTGCCGCGCCGGGCCAGGCCGCACGCGATGCTGGCGCTGGTGGTGGTCTTGCCGACGCCGCCCTTGCCGGACGTGACTACGATGATTTCAGCCAACGGTGTTCTCCTGGGTCTCTTTTCGGGGGGCGCTGCGCATCAATCCTGCGCAGCCATCTTGAGTTGATCCTGTTCCAGCCAGATCTGCACGGGCTTGCCGCGCAGTTCGGACGGTACTTCTTCCATCACCTTGTAGTGGCCTGCGATGGCGACCAGTTCGGCATGGAATTCGCGGCAGAAAATGCGGGCGTCGGTGTTGCCCTGCGCACCGGCCAGGGCGCGACCGCGCAGCGCGCCGTACACATGGATGGAGCCGTCGGCGATCACTTCGGCGCCGGCGCCGACCGTGTTGATCACGGTGAGGTCGCGATTTTCGGCATACAGCTGCTGGCCCGAACGCACCGGCGTCTTCTGCAGCAGGCCCGGCCTGGCGGGCGTGGCTTTCGCCGGGGCGGGCGTCGCCGGTTCGGCCGGCCGTTCGCTGCGTGCGGGCGCCGGTGGCTGCGCGGCCGGCGCGGATGCCGTGCCCGATTCGTACTGCGCGCGGAACTTCGCCAGCAAAGGCAGGCCGAGCTGTTCGGCCAGCTGCTCGATTTCGCGGGTGCCGTAGGCCAGGGCGACGGGCAGTACGCCGGCATCACGCAGGCCGTCGATCAAGGCGCGCGCCGTGTCCGGTTCGGGCGTACGGGTCAGGCCGCCGAAATCGACGATGACGGCGGCGCGACCAAACAGCTTGGGCGCACGCTGCACGCGCTCGCGCATTTCGCGCACCAATTGTTCGACATCGAGCGTGCGCACGCGCAGGTTGGCGATGCCGACCTGTCCGATCTTGAGTTCGCCAGCCTGTTCGTAATCCACGGATGCGGGAGAGACGCTCATGTGCCGGTCGGCCGTTCGCTGTGCGCGCGCTGCAACTGGCGCGTGCGCGTCCACGGGAGATCGGGCAGGGCATCCCCGTAGGTTTCATGCACCCACGGATAGCTGCACAGTTCCTTCATCAGCATGCTGGCGCGCACGCCGACTTCGTCCATCAGGTTCTGGCCGACTTCGCGGAAGCCGAAGCTGCCATGGAACAGCAGCGCCGGGTCGGCGCCGTGATCGAGGAAGACTTCGCAGGCCAGGTGCGGGTAGCGCAACTCGGCGTAGCTCTGCACATCGGCGTAGAACGCACGGCCCACGCCACCGCCACGGCGGCGGCTGGCGACCACGATGCGGTCGATGTAGAAGAACTGCGGGTAACGCTCGCGGAACCAGGCGAAGTTGCTGCTGTCATGGTCGGCCGTGGAGCCGAAGCCCACGAGGAAACCGGCCAGGTTGCCGTCGCGCTCGGCGACGCGGAAATACTCGGCCTGCGCGTAGAAGCGGTGCAGCTTGGCCGAATCCAGCGGCAGGATCGCCAATCCGGCGTTGTTGTTCAGGGCTAGGACGGAATCCAGCTCGTGCTCGCGCACGTCGCGGATGACAATCGACATTACTCGGCTCCGGACGGGAGGTCTTGCAGGGGCTTTGCAGTGCGGGCCGCTCGCCGGGAACGGCCTGGCGCGGATTATCGCATGGGCCGGCGGAGGGTGGCAGCGCCGTGCAGGATGACATGCCGCGGGAATGCGCGAGTGAACCGGCACGTCACGCGCCGGGACGATGGCATGACTTTCGGTGGGCGGCGGCGTGCCCGAATGCGCCTAAGATGCCGCCATGTTGGGACGACTCAGCCATACCCGCCTGTTGCGCGCCACCGGCCTGTACACCTGGGCGCTGGTCGGCATTCCGATCGTCCTGAACGTGTGGTTCCTGCCGCCGCCGACCGGTGCGGAAGGCCAGCAGGTCAACGTGCCGCTGACCGCATTCGCCTACTTCACCTTCGGCATCTGCTACTGGGTCGCGACGCGTTCGCTCGGTGCGCGCAGTGCGCGCAACAGCGCCTGGAACATCCCGCTGGCGCTCATCCTCACCCTCACCGCGGTGGCGGTCGGCTTCTACAGCCGCACCGGCCTGAGCGCGCTGCTGATGGTCATCCTGGCCGGCGTGCTGCCGTGGCTGCTGAGCCTGCGCCTTGCGATCGCGTGGCTGTTGCTGGGCCATGCGCCGCTGGTGTGGTCGTTCATGGCGCTGGAGGATTTCAATTTCTGGGAGGCGCTGTTCCAGTCCGCCTTCTACGTGGGCTTCGCCGCGTTCGTGCTGATCACCGCGTACGTGGCCCAGCAGCAGGCCGAAGCGCGGGAAGAACAGCGCCGCCTCAACGCCGAACTGCGCGCCACCCGCGTTCTGCTGGCCGAAAGCGCGCGGGTGAACGAGCGCACGCGCATTTCCCGCGAACTGCACGACCTGCTCGGCCATCACCTGACGGCCCTGAGCCTGAACCTGGAAGTGGCCGGCCACATGACCGAAGGCAAGGCGCAGGAACACGTCCGCCAGGCGCACACGCTGGCGCGCCTGCTGCTCACCGATGTCCGCGAAGCGGTCAGCCAGCTGCGCGACAGCGGCGCCATCGACCTGGGCGCGGCGCTGTTGCCGCTGGCGGAAAAGGTGCCGGCGCTGGCCATCCACATGGACATCGAGGAACCGCTGATGCTCGATGACCCGCAGCGCGCGCACGTGCTGCTGCGCTGCACGCAGGAAATCATCACCAACGCGGTGCGCCATGCCGGCGCCCGCAATCTGTGGGTGCATTGCCGCCGCGAAGGCGCGGCAATCCTCATCGACGCGCGTGACGACGGCGCGGGCGCCGCAGCCGTCGTGTCCGGCAACGGGCTGCGCGGCATGGGCGAGCGCGTGGCCCAGTACGGCGGCGAACTGACCATCCACACGCGGCCCGGCGAGGGCTTCCACCTGTGCATCCGCCTGCCGGTCGCCGAGGGCGCCGCCGTGGCGCCGCTTCGCAGCGAATCCATCCCCGAATCCCTGTCCGAGACAGTCCCTGGAGGTAGTCCGTGATCCGTGTTTGCCTGGTCGATGACCAAACCCTCGTGCGCCAGGGCATCCGCTCGCTGCTGGCGCTGGATGACGGCATCGAGGTCGTCGCGGAAGCCGCGGACGGCAAGCAGGCGGTCGAGATGATCCCGCAGGTGCAGCCGGACGTCGTCCTGATGGACATGCGCATGCCGGTCATGTCCGGGCTGGAGGCGCTGCAGGCGCTGGCCCGCGCGGGCCAGTTGCCGCCCGCCATCATCCTGACCACCTTCGACGATGATCAGCTCGTGCTGGCCGGACTGAAGGCGGGCGCCAAGGGCTACCTGCTGAAGGACGTCTCGCTGGAGCAACTGGTCGGCGCCATCCGGACCGTTGCCGAGGGCGGCTCGCTGGTGCAGCCCGCGGTGACCCAGCGCCTGCTCTCCGGGCTGGAACACATGCGCAACGACTTCGTCAGCCTGGACCGCCCGGACCCGCTGACCGACCGCGAGACGGAGATCCTGCGCCTGATGGCGAGCGGGTTCTCGAACAAGGAAATCGCCAACTCGCTGGGCGTGGCGGAGGGCACCATCAAGAACCATGTCTCGAACATCCTCTCCAAGCTCGGGGTGCGGGATCGCACGCGCGCGGTGCTGAAGGCGTTCGAACTGCAGTTGGTCTGATCCAACGGGTCTGGACGGGGCGGCTGAACCCGCCGGTCCGGCGAGCCCGGAAGCGCCCCCGCCACAGGGGCGAAGCCTGCGTGCATGCAGCGGCCCAAGCGCCTTGACGTGGGGCTCGCGGACGTCCGGCGACCATCGGTGTCATCCGCCCGGAATGGGCTGCCCGGATGGTTCCAAGCCTGATAGGATGCGCGATGCACATTTTCAATGGCCGAGGCACCGGCCCCCGGAGACTCCCTGAATGACCCGTTTGATCGAGTTCCTGATTGCGTTGGCGCTGGTTCTGGCGCTGTTTTTGGTGATCGGTTTGGTGCTGCCTTCCAAGCGCCATCTGGAAGAAAGCGTCGAAACGAATCGCCGCATGACCATCGTGTTCGACACGCTGAACAACGTGCGCCGCATGAAGGACTGGAATCCGCTGCTGCCGGGCAACCCGGGCGAACTGTCGTATTCCGGCGGTGGTGAAGGCCACGAAGGCGTTGGCGCCCGCGTGGACTACAACTCGCAGGGTCAGTGGGGCAAGGGCAGCTGGGAAATCGTCGAGAGCGAGCGCCCGGCCCCGAATGGCGGCACCGGCAAGGTGACCTACGCAATCACCGATCAGAAGTTCGGCGACAACAAGAAGACCAGCTTCGCCCTGCAGCCGACCGGCAAGAACCACCGCAACGTCAAGATCACGCAGACCTATGACGTGAGCTACGGCTGGAACCTGGTGGGCCGCTATGCCGGCATGTACGTCAGCCGCCATGTCGGCGACGCCGTGAAGTCGGGCCTGTCCAAGCTGACCAACATGCTGGCGACCGTTCCGAACTTCGACTACCGCCTGCAGGACAACCCGCTGGTCGATCTGAAGATCGTCGACGTGCCCGCCGAGGATCTGCTGATCGTGCAGGCCGGCAACATCGATCGCAGCAACGAGGCCATCCGCGCCTCGATCAAGTCGAACCAGGAATGGATCAAGCGCGTGATGGAAGCCAACGGCCTGGAAGCCGCGGGCCCGGTGCGCATCATCACGACCGACTACGGTTCCGAGAAGTACGCGTTCGACGTGGCGCAGCCCGTCCGCAAGGCCGGCGCCGCTCCGAAGAATGCCGAAGGCGCCGCTCCGCCGATCGCACCGCCGGCTGACGCCGCGGCCGCGCCGTCGGAAGGCCTGAAGGTCACCATCGCCGGTGATGCCCCGGTCAAGTACGAACACACCAAGGCGCGCCGTTCGGCCTATGCCAAGTACAGCGGCTTCCTGGGCGAACTGGACGCCGCGCGCAACGGCCTGCGCGCATGGGCCGTGACGCACGGTTATGAAGTCGTTGACCGTCCGTACGAGTCGTGGAAGTCCGGCGTCGATGTTTCGACCGGCACCTCCACCACCGGCGAGAAGGGCGAGTTCGACGTGTACTGGGCGATCAAGTAAGTCCCGCCCGGACCACGTTCCCGATGTAACCGACAGAAAGCGCGCCGCTCACCGCGGCGCGCTTTTTTGTTGCCTGTTCCACCCCGGATTTCCTCGAACGATTGCACGGAATCATCGAATGCTCTACGACCGCCGCCAGCGCAAACCGTCACTGCTCGCATTGTGCGGAGGCTTGCTCGCCGGGTGTTCCGTCGGCTTGGCGGCATACGCATCGCACGGCGTGAGCGACACGCTGGCGCAGTCGCGGCTGGAAACCGCGGCGCTGTTCGCATTCGGCCATGGCGTGGCGCTCGCCGCGCTGGGTGCGGGGACGGTGCGGCGCTTCGGCCGCGCTGGATTGGCGTGCCTGCTGGCCGGTACGTTGCTGTTCTCCGGCAGCCTGGTCTCCGCCGTATTCCTGGGCACGCCGACACGGCTGGCGCCGGTGGGAGGCGTCACCCTCATGCTGGGGTGGCTGTTGTGGTCCTTCGACGCGGTCCGCAGGTAAGTCCGCGTGCCGCGCTATTCCAGGGGATTCGACACGGAAGCCGCGTTCGAGCACCTGAGCCGGCGCGACCGCAAGCTCGGTGCGTGGATGAAACGCATCGGCTACCTGGAATCCCAGCCAAGCTGGCGCCGGCCGTTCGACCCGGTGGATGCGCTGGCACGCGCCATCCTTTACCAGCAACTGAGCGGCAAGGCCGCGGCCACCATCGTCGGACGCGTGGAAACGGCCATCGGCAGCCAGCGCCTGCACTTCGACACGCTCGGCCGGATCGACGACGCAGCGTTGCGCGCCTGCGGCGTGTCGGGCAACAAGGCGCTGGCGTTGCGTGACCTTGCCGCGCGCGAGCAGCGTGGCGAGATTCCGACCTTGCGGCAGATGTCGACGATGACCGAGGAATCCATCATCCAGGCGCTGGTGCCGATTCGTGGAATCGGGCGCTGGACGGTGGAAATGATGCTGATGTTCCGCCTCGGCCGGCCGGACGTCCTGCCCATCGACGACCTCGGCGTGCGCAAGGGGGCGCAGCTCGTTGACAGGCAGGAAATCCCGCCGACGCCCAAGGAACTGATGGCGCGCGGTGAACGTTGGGGACCGTACCGGACCTACGCCGCGCAATACCTGTGGCGCATCGCCGACTTCGGTGCCGAGGTGTCGGCACCCACGCGTCGCTCGCAGGACTGAGCCGCGCGCTCGATTACGGCTTCAGCGACATCCGCGTCAGCGTGTTGTCGTGGCGGACATGATGGTGATGGATGGCGGCGAGGGCATGCAGCCCGATCAGCCAGTAGCCGATGACGGCCACGGTCTCGTGCCAGTGCTCCAGCGTCCCGGCGAGCGGCTCCTGCACACCGATCAAAAGCGGCAGCGACAGGCCCGCGATGGCCGGTGCGTGGCCCTCGGCGTTGAGCAGCAGATAGCCCATGACCGGCATCGACAGCATCAACCCGTAGAGCGACAGCGCCATCAGCCTGGCCAGCACGTTCTGCCACGCAGGCGGCTGCGGATGGATCGGCGGCGTCGGACTGACCATGCGCACGACCAGGCGCAGCAAGGTCAACACCAGCACCGAGAGGCCGAGGAAGTAGTGCGCGGTCTTCATCAGTTCACGCGGTTCGCTGCCACGCGGGAACATCCCGCGCAGCTCCATCGTGGCGTAGACCGCGATGAGCAGCAGGAACGTGATCCAGTGGAGCGCAATCAGCGAGGGACGGTAGCGTGCGGGCGGAAGTGGCATGGCCGTGCCTTCTGTGACGGAAGCGTACGAGTATGCGCAGCGCGGCGCACGCGGCATTGATCTGGCTCAAGTTGCCGGAGGGTGTTCCACCGCGACCGGGCCGGAGTGCCTGAAAAATGGATCGTCGCTCAGGCGCGGCTTCGGCGCGGGCGGGTTGCGCTTCCATTCCTTCACGAAGCGCTGGTAACGCCAGGTCCCGACCATTGCATGGAAATAGAAGAAGACGAACACCAGCCCGAGGACGATGCCGTCGGGTGCACCGGCCTTCCACATGATCAAGCCCTTCCCGAGCAGGAAATAGAGCAGCATCGCGGTGGAGGCGACGCGGCTCCTGCGGTAGATGCCGAATGCGAATACCGCAATCAGCGCCACGTCGATCAAGGTGAGCAGGCCGGCGGACATGCCGGCCGGGCCGGTGAACATGAGCCACACCGCGCCAATCAGGGTGAACAGGCCCGAGATGGTGGCTGCGACCCAGCCATGCTTGATCGGGCCGGTGATTTGTTCGGGGACATCCATGCGCACTGGTGCATCGGCGAGGCGCGCATCAGGGGCGTGGTACGGAGTCTCCGGGGACATCGGCACTTCCTGTGGCTGAACGAAATCGTTTTTCGTGCGCCGTGCGGTTGCGTCGCACGCATGTCGCCGTGCAATCAGCCGTCCGATGCCCGATGGCACCAATGCCAGGGCTCGTAGACGATGCCGTGCGGATTGTCGCGCGGGTAGCTCATGTGGAAATCGAATTCGCCCGCGTTGTCGCGCAACCACGCGAATGCGCGCGTTCGTTCGAAACTTTCCTCCGCCGCGGGTTCGTCGGGACAGCCGATGTCCAGCGCGTGACCGCCGTGGTGTTCGCTGTATCCGGGGGCCGCGTTGACGGTGAGGATCTGCTCGACCGCCAGGCCGCGCGACAGCTTGCGTTCGAAGATGCCCAGTTGGTAATCGTGGCTGCGGTAGCCGGAGATCGCCTCCAGCACGATGCCGGCGCGTGCCGCGGCCGCCTGCATCGCCCCCCATGCGCGCGCGGCATCGCGCACCAGCCAGAGCGCGCGGCGACAGCGATCGAAGCCGGCAAAATCCAGCACGTCCGGCTCGGCGACCAGCGGCAGGCCGGTGCGCTCGCCGTAGCTTTCATCCAGGCCCAGTTGATCGAGCCGATCCCGCAATGCGGTCAGCGGCAATTCGCCGTGTGGCGCCGGCGCGCGCGCGCCGTCGATCGCGTCCAGCCGATCCAGCGCCTCCTCGATGCCGGGTTCGCGCGACAGACGCGGTACCAGCGGCATCACGCCTTGGGTCAGTACGGCGGCGAGATAGCGGCCATCACGCTTGCGTCGCAACAACCCGCGGGCCTGCGCCAGCACGCGCGCATCCGCGTTGCCGCGCGCGCGCAGGAGGCCAGCTGGCCACACCTCGATCGAAGGCGTGTTGTAGAGGCGGGTTTTCAGCGGTCGGGGCGGCGGCACGGACATGCGCGCAGCTTAGCGACGGTATCCGGGCGTCGCCAGTTCCCGCAGTTCGTCGAGCAGGGCGCGCGGTTTCTCCGCACTGAGCAGGATCATCGGGCCATCGCGCTGCGGCAGCGCCAGTACCTGCGTGCGATCGGTGACCAGGCAGAACGCCTTGGACAGGTTGCGCATGCGGTAATGGCCGGCCGCGAAGCCGGGCAGGTTGAAGCCGTTGGTCTTTACCGCGGGGCGCAGTTCGGTGTGCTCTTCGAGATTCAGGACGCGCGCGCGCTCCAGGTCCAGCGCTTCCACCGATATCCGCTTGCGATACAGCGCGGCGGTGATTTCCAGTTCGCGATTGTCCAGCACGATGCGCCGGCGGCGGGCGGCCCATGCGATGCCCAGGCTTATCAACACGAGGAACGGCAACGTCATCAACAATGCACGGGGCGAAGTCTGCTGCGACTGCGCCACGGCCGTGCCGATCACCACGGCGATGGCGATCGCCGTGGGCAACCAGATGCCGACCAGGGCCATGCGCCCCGGCGGCGTGACCGCGAATTCCTTGTGCATGCTCAGTGCTCCTTGATCCACTGCGCGACATCATCGATCAAACGCGCATCCACGTGTCCGGCTTTCTGGTATTCGTCCATGGAAGGCGCCCCTGTTCCGGCGATGCCGAGGTGATTGAGGTCGGGGTAGTGGTGCAGCCGCGCGTTGCGTTGCGTGGCGAACGTGTCCTGCCAGATCCGCCAGTCCGCATCGACGACCTGGAAGTCGCGCCCGCCTTGCAGCAGCAGGACAGGCAGGCCGCTGGCAACTGCTTCGCCGACGGGATCGATGGCCTCCAGCGAACGCCAGTAGCCGGCCGGCAGGCCGAGCGGCGTATCGGTGGACGTGTCCGGACCCGTGCCGCGCACGTGGGCGATCTGCGCATCGAGCTTCGCGAGGAAGGCGCGTCCTTCCGGTGACGCCGCGCCCTGCGCGCCGAGCAGGAAACGATTCTGTTCCGGCAGGATCGTCATCAGCGATCGCGCCGGCGCGGCGAGCAGAACGAGGCCGGCGACCTGTCCGGATTGCCTGGCGATGCGCGGCGCGATCATGCCGCCGAGGCTGTGCCCGAACACGAACACGCGCTTGCCGTCGATATGCGGTTGCGCGCGCAACGCGGCGATGGCGGCCACCGCGTCGTCCGTGGCCTCGTCGTCCACGGTGAACATCGCGCGCCCCGCGAATGCTTCGGGCTGCGCATGCGTGCGCTTCTCGTAGCGCAACACCGCGATGCCCTGCGAAGCCAGCCCGCGTGCGATGTCGAGGAACGGGCGATTCGGCCCGATGGTTTCGTCGCGATCATGCGGGCCGGAACCATGCACCAACACCACGGCAGGGAATGGACCGGCGCCCTTCGGCATGGCGAGCGTGCCGGGCAGGGCGTGTTCGCCTGCGCCGATGTCGAGCGCACGCTCTTCATACGTCGCATCAGGGGGAACCGGAACCGCTGCGGCCATGTCCGCCGCGGCCGGACGCAACAGCAGCCCGGCCACGCGACCGTCCGCGTCGACGGCGACTTGCGCATCCAGCGCGCCGCGCTCGAAATGCAGGCGGGTCACGACAATCTGCATGCCGTCGCGTGAGCTCACGACCGGTTCGCCGCGGCGCTGGAGGCGACCGAACTGCGGCTCCAGCGAGGCCCACAACGTCTTCAGCTTTTCCGCCGGCACGGCTTGCGCCATCGCCGGTGTGAACATCGCTTCCACTTCGGTGTAACGCCCGCCCTGCAGGTGATCCAGCAGGCGGGCCGACACCGTCCGGGGCGGTTCGGCCGCGAACGCCAGCGCACTGGAAAGCAGGAGCATCCATCCGAGCCATCCACGCACGCTCATCTCATGCCTCCCGCTTGAAGACGAGCTGCACGCCGGCGACGGGCGCCGGCACGATGACGGTCACGAGTTCCCAACCGTTGGCGCCTTGCCGGTTGAGCTCGGCCTGCACTTCCTCGGCCTTCAAGCCGCCCAGCAGGGTCGGCTTCACTTCGACGACCTGGTAACTCCAGCGCTTGCTCATGTCGTACCTCTTCGTAATCAGGATGTTTCCTGCTCGCCATCGGGTGTTCCCTGGCGGGGCAGGCGGCCTGCCTTGCGCAATGCATCGCGCAGGACGTACTCGATCTGGGCGTTGAGTGAACGCAGTTCATCATCCGCCCAGCGCTGCGCGGCGTTGAGCACGTCGGCGCTGATGCGCAGGGGATAGGCTTTCTTTTCGGCCACGAGCCGGTGTCCGTCAGGCTCAGTAGATCGAGCCGGCGTTGACGATCGGCTGCGTGCTGCGGTCGCCGCACAGGACCACGAGCAGGTTGCTGACCATCTGCGCCTTGCGCTCTTCATCGAGCTGCACGACGCCGCTCTTCTGCAATTCGGCCAGCGCCATTTCGACCATGCCGACCGCACCGGCGACGATGCGCGTGCGCGCGGCGATCACCGCATTGGCCTGCTGGCGCTGCAACATCGCATGGGCGATTTCCGGCGCGTAGGCGAGGTGGCTGATGCGTGCATCGATGACTTCCACGCCGGCATTGGCGAGACGCTCGGCAAGCTCGTCCTTCAGGTGCTGGGAGATCTCGCTCGCGTGGCTGCGCAGCGCCAGCTGGCCTTCCTCGTGCTGGTCGTACGGATAGCTCGTCGCCATCGCACGCAGCGCCGATTCGGACTGGATGTGCACGAAATTCTCGTAGTCGTCGACGTTGTAGACGGCCTCCGACGCATCCACGACCTGCCAGACGATGACGGCGGCGATCTCGATCGGGCTGCCGTCCAGTTCGTTGACCTTGAGCTTGCCGCTTTCGAAATTGCGTACGCGCAGGCTGATTTTCTTCTTGCTGAAGAACGGGTTGTTCCAGCGCAGGCCGTTGTCCTTGACGGTGCCGACGTACTTGCCGAACAGGCTGATGACGGCGGCCTGGTTCGGCTGCACGGTGTACAGGCCGAGCAGGGTGATGAAGGCGATCAGGCCCAGGGCAAGGCCCGACAGCACGCGGCCGAGTACGACGCCGGGCTCGTGCGCCAGCCCGCTGAAGAGCAGCCAGGCGGCCAGCACGGCGACGGCCAGGACGAACAGCAGGTACGGGATGCCGGCGATGGAGCGGATGGGGTTCTCTTTCATGGTGTCCTCCGGGTTCGGCGAAACGATATCACTTTGATATCACATGGCAAGATCCGTTCGTCGGGACAGCGGACGCGAGCGAGGCACGGAGGACGAGGGGAGATAGGGGCCAGCACGCGGGCCGTCCCCTAAAATGCCGCTCCTTCCCTTTCCCCGGAATCGCGCATGGTCAGCCTCGGTACGCCGCTTTCTCCCTACGCCACGCGGGTCCTGCTGCTGGGATCCGGCGAACTGGGCAAGGAGGTGGCCATCGAACTGCAGCGACTGGGCGTGGAAGTGATTGCCGCCGACCGCTATGCCGATGCGCCCGCCATGCAGGTCGCGCATCGCGCCCATGTGCTGGACATGCTCGACCCGGCTGCCATCCGCGCGCTGGTCGCACAGGAAAAGCCGCACCTGATCGTTCCCGAGATCGAGGCCATCCACACCGAAACGCTCATCGCGCTGGAAGCGGAAGGCGCGGCGCGCGTCATCCCGACCGCGCGCGCCGCGCGGCTGACGATGGATCGCGAGGGCATCCGCAGGCTTGCGGCCGAAACCCTCGGCCTGCCGACCTCGCCGTACCGGTTTGTCGACACCGAAAGCGACTACCGCGAGGCCGTGACCGCCATCGGCCTGCCGTGCGTGGTGAAGCCGGTGATGTCGTCATCGGGCAAGGGCCAGAGCACGATCCGCAGTGAAGCCGACATCGGCCCGGCCTGGGAGTACGCGCAGACCGGTGGCCGTGCCGGCGCCGGCCGCTGCATCGTCGAAGGCTTCATCGATTTCGAATACGAGATCACGCTGCTGACCGTGCGCCACGCCGGTGGCACCGATTTCTGCGACCCCATCGGGCACTGGCAGAAGGACGGCGATTACCGCGAAAGCTGGCAGCCGCAGCCGATGTCCGCCGCCGCGCTGGAACGCGCGCAGCAGATCGCGAAGGCCGTCACCGATGATCTGGGCGGCTGGGGCCTGTTCGGCGTGGAGTTGTTCGTGAAGGGCGACGAGGTGTGGTTCAGCGAAGTGTCACCGCGGCCGCACGACACCGGACTGGTGACATTGATCTCGCAGGAACTGAGCGAGTTCGCCCTGCATGCGCGCGCCATCCTCGGCCTGCCGATTCCCTCGATTCGCCACCACGGTCCGTCCGCGTCCTGCGCGGTGCTCGCGCATGGCCACGGCGTGCCAGTGTTCTCGCAGGTGGACAAGGCGCTCGCCGCACCGGACACCGCGCTGCGTCTGTTCGGCAAGCCGCGCGTGGAAGGCCATCGCCGTGTTGCGGTCACGCTCGCCCGCGCGGACACGACGGACGCCGCGCGTGCGATTGCGCGCGACGCCGCCGGACACCTGATCATCGAACTCAAGCAGGACGCCGCCCCATGAACGGCAATGACGGCTATGCGGTGTTCTTTTTCGCCGAAGCACTGCACGCGCTGGGCGAGACCATCACGCCTTACCTGGTGCAGGAAGAGGGCAAGGAACCGCACATCCTCTGCCGCGAAATCGATACCGCGGGCGCGCTGATGGAACTGACGCTGGAAGGACTCGCACCGGACGGCAAGGTCGTGCAGATCGCGCTGATGATTCCCGGCAGCATGGTGAAGATGATCGTGTCGGCGCGCAGCGATGGCGTCATCGGGTTCACGCCGCGCACGAAAATGGTCGGCAGCTGACACCGCCGACACGCCGCATCAGGGATCCAGATCCACCCAGACCAGATGGTGATCGCTGCCGTCGGCGATGGCGGCATCGGGGTCCGCTTTCACGGGCCAGAACACGCCATTGCCGCGCAGTGCGAAGCCGGTGGAAGGCAGCACGTAGTCCAGTCGCATCGCTCCATTGCGCGGACCGAAATCGCCGGTAACGTGCGCCGGAGCGCCACGATGCACGATGCCCTGCGCCGCATAGGCTTCGGCGGCTTCTTCGCCGCCGGTGCTGCGCGGCGTCGCCTGGCGCAGCACGCGCGGATGTTCGAGCAGTTCGATGATGGCGTCATGATGGCCATCGCCGTCGACCGGATCGTTGTTGAGATCCCCGGCGATCACGAAGCGCGCATCGCTGGCCAATCCGCCGCACTTGCCTGCGTCGTCGCACAGCCAGGGCTGATCGCCCGCTGATATGTACTCGCGCCACAGACGTATTTCGTCATGATTGCGCGCACCGTTGCGATCTTCCGGGCCGTCGAAGACGGGCGGCGTCGGATGCGACACCAGGAAGTGGACGCGCCCTGACGGCGTATCGATCGGCACGTCCCAGTGCGATTTGGAGGACAGCCGCAGTTGCGCCCAGATCGCGTCCGGATACCAGGCGTTTCCGGTCTGCGGATCCATCGGACGCTTCGCACCGGGCATCGCATTCCAGCGCAGAAGCTGGAACGTGCGCACCGCAGCGGTATCGATCGGATGCCGCGACAGCACCAGCATGCCGTATTGCCCCGGATGCAGGCCGTAACCCCACGCATCGTTGCCGCGCGTGCGTCCTTCGCCGCCGGCCGTGCCGTTGCGATCCAGATCCAGGCCGCTGGGAACGCCGGTGTTCACCGGCGCGAGATAGCGGTACGGGTAGCGCAACGCGTCGCCGCCACCAGGCTGCGCCGCTTCGAGATAGCGCTGCTGGAAGAGATCCGCCGCGCGTCCGGCTTCGTCGTAATCGAATTCGTTCAACAGCACCAGGTCCGGCCGCACCTTCTGCAGCACGGCGGCAATCTTGCGCGCGTGCACGCTGTCGCCTTCCAGTTCGCGGATCAATCCGCCGGCCTCGTCCGAGTACAGCGACGTGTTGTAGGTCGCCACGCGCAACGGGGCGGTGGTGGCGGCTTCGCGCGAGGGCGCGTTCGCGCAGGCGGTCAAGGCCAGCATGATGGCGAGAAGGGCAGGAATTCGCATGGGCGGCATTCTGTCACGCGGGCATGACAAACCGGAAACACGGCATCGCTACATTTGTGCCGGAATCCACTGGCGTCCGTCGAACTGTTCCAGCGGGCGGAAGCGTCGCTTGTAGTCCATCTTGCGATGGCCGTCGATCCAGTAGCCCAGGTAGAGATGTTCCAGGCCATCGCGCTGCGCCCATTCCAGTTGGCGGAGGATCGCCAGCGTGCCGAGTCCGCGCTGCGCGAGTTCCGGTTCGTAGAAGGTGTAGACGGCGGAAAGCGCGGAAGGCAGCAGATCCGTGACCGCGACGCCCAGCAGCCGTCCCGATTCGCGCAGTTCGAGAAAGCGGCCGCGCGACCAGCTGCCGATCAGGAACTGCTCGAATTCCTGCGCGCCGTGATCGTCCATGCCGCCAAGCGGGTGCCGCGCGACCAGATAGCGGCGGTAAAGCGCGAGATGTTCGGCGCTGCGCTGCGCCGCGACGATGCGTGATTCGACCGTGGCATTGCGTTGCGCGCAACGCCGCTGGCTGCGGTCCGGCTGGAAGCTGCGTACCGGGATGCGCACGGCCACGCAGGCATGGCAGCCGATGCAGTGCGGGCGATAGACGATGTCGCCGGACCGGCGGAATCCCCAGCTCAATGCATGCGGATAGAAGGCGGGCAGGCGCGGGTCGCGGGGATCCAGCACCAGATCGCGCGCGTTGCGTTCGGGCCAGTAACCGCACGGATGTTCGCCGGTATGGAACAGGCGCAGATCATCGACCGGTGGCAGCGTGTCGTTGCCCATGCTCATGCCGGCAACTGCGGTGCAAGCCATGCGAACGCCAGGCCGGCACACGCACCGGCCATCGCACCGGCGATCACATCGCGGCGCGTATGGCGTTCCAGGATCAGGCGCGACCACGCGACCAGCGCGGCGAAAAGCAGGCCGGCCATTCCCGCAACCGGCAGCGCCTGCCACAGCAGTATCGCGGCGTACACGACGAAGGCCAGATGCAATGACAACTTGCACCAGCGCGCGGTGATCTGCGCCATCGCAATCAGCGATGCGGCCAATGCCAGTCCCAGTGCGAGCGCACGCGGCAGCCCGGACCACAGCGCGATCGCCGCCGCGCACAGCAACGCCAGCAGCAGGAAACGATTGAGCGTGCGGCGTTCCTCGCGAAGGCTGGCGTCCACGTGCGCCCAGTGTCCCCTTCGCACCTGCCACCACGACCAGCCCATCACCAGCATCGCGAACACGGCGAAGCCGATCGCCATCGCGATGATCTGCGCGGAGGCCATCGTGCGGGCGGCGAGCACGAGCGCAGCCAACGGCAGCACCACCATGGGGTGGCCGAGAATCGACACCGCGCGGGCCAGGACGGACTGCATGCCGGCAGCATACTGCGCACGGACGGTCGCGTGGGCTGCGACCGGCTGAGGGCTGAACAACCCGGACGGCCGGTCAACCGGGATCGAATGCGGGGCGTTTTCTCCGCCAGTGGCGCAACCGCGCCGCGGTTCACAGGAGAACAACGCAATGACCCGCAACAAGACTCTGTTGATGGTGGCCGTGCTGGCCGCACTGGGCGCGGGCACCGCCGTCGCCGCTACCCAGACGACGCCGTCGCCGCGCGCGGCGCTGGACAGGAATGCCGATGGCGTCATCGACCGCAGCGAAGCGGCCGCGCATCCCCGACTGGCCGAACACTTCGACATGCTCGACAGGAACAAGGATGGCAAGCTCGGCGCCGACGAACGTCCGTCGCGCGGCAAGCACGGTCATCGCCGTCACGGTGACGCCGGGCAATGGATGAAGCGGATGGATACCGACAACGACGGCCGCATCAGCAAGACCGAAGCGGCAGGCACGCCTCGCTTCGCGGAACGGTTTGCCACGATGGATGCGAACAGCGATGGCTTCCTCGATCAAAAGGATCGCGTACTGCGCGAGAAGCAGCGCCGCGACGAATGGTTCGCCAAGGCGGACACCGACAAGGATGGCAAGCTCAGTCGCGCCGAAGTGGACGCGGCCGATGCGCATCGGCGTGAAGCCTTCCAGCAGCGCATGCACGCGCGTGCCGAAGCGCGGTTCACGGACATCGACGCGAACAAGGACGGCCGCATCAGCCGCGATGAAGCCAAGGGCAAACCGCGTCTGGAAGAACGTTTCGACCAGCGCGACAGCAACCGTGACGGCGTCATCACGCCGGATGAACTGAAGCCCCGCATGCAACGTTGATCACACCGCCAGCGACACGAACGCGGCCCATTCCTGCGACGGAATGGGCCGCTTTTTTTCGGGGATGAATTGGCGGAGTGCGCTCAGAGCGCCAGGCGCCCGCTCAGGATCAGGCCGGCGAGCAGGCCCGCCGTCGCCAGCGTCATGCCGATGATCAAGCCGTAACGTTGGCGCTTGCGTTGCCGGGCCTGGCGCTCGCGTTCGCCGACGGGATCGATCCGCATGTCGCGTTCGCGGCGGCGCGCGAGGATGCGCGGCAACCAGCGGCCGCATGCCCAGCCGATGCCGCCCATGTAGGCCAGCGTCAGCAGCAGCGGCGGCAGCCAGCCCGGTTGCCGCGCCAGGGCGGTGATGCCGATGACGAATCCCATGATCCACACCGTGTTGAATGCCCCGTAGGCGAGCAGGCTGCGGCGTTCCTGTGCATCGAGCGGATCCTTCAACTGCTTGCGGATGCCGAACCACACCGAGCCGACACCGGCGATCACGCCCAGTGCAATCGCACCAAACGAAGCACCGAGCAGCTTCAGCACGCCCTTGCCGGCAACGGCCGAGCCCGTGGTCAAGACCGCGGCGGCGGCGGTCGGCGGTGCGGCCATCGTGATGGCGCCCAGTACGGCCGTGGCGAACGCGGCACCCGGCGCGGTGCCGCGCGCGAACTCGCCGAAATGCTTCATCAGTTCATCGCGCACGCAACCGCGCGCGCGCGACAGCCGCTTGCGCACGGCGGCGTCGGTAAGCCCCAGGAGATGCGCGACCTGCTGTGAACTCTGGCTTTCGCGGTAGTACAGCAACAACACTTCGCGGCTGTCCTCGGGCAGGCCGGCGATGATGTCGGCGGCGACGTGTTCCTGCTCGGTGCGCAGCAGCAGTTCATCCGGGGTCGGCGCGGTGTCGGCCGCCAGGCTGATCGCGATCTCGGCGCTCTCGCCGGACAGCGGCCGGTATTGCGCACCGCGCAGATGATCGCGCGCAAGGTTGCGGGTGATCTGCCGCAGCCACGGCAGCAGGCTGTCGGGATTCTTCAGGCTGCCCAGGTGCCGCCACGCCTTGAGGAAAGCTTCCTGCGCGATGTCCTCGCTGGCCTGCACGTCGCGCGTGATCGCCAGCGCAATCGCGGTGACCGCGTTCTGGCAGGCGGCGACGATGCGCCCGTAGGCGTCGCGATCGCCGCGCTGGGCGGCGGGGAATTCGTGGCGCAGGGTCAGTTCAAGCGTGGCGGTGGTCATCGAGGGCGCTCCGTCGGCGTATGGAAACACAGACGGGCGGGCAGGAGCGATGTGACGTGCGCTCAGAAGCGGCCGGCCATGCGCATCGCCTGCAGCAGCGCCACCAGCACGAACACCGACGCCCACACCACGCCCACCCAGCCGTACAGGCTTTCATAGCCCCAGTGGAAACGCTGGCCCGGCCGGCCCCGGCGCGCGGCGCGGCGCGCAAGCATCGGGATCATCATCCGCCGCAATGGCACCAGGCACTGGTAGTTGACGATCGCCATGCCAAGTACGCCGACGCTGAATACCGCAATCCAGCCGGTGGTGAGCAGCACAGCCAGATTCAGCGCGATGCCGACCGCGGCGGCCGTGCTGGTGTTGAGCATGACGAAGCGGCGCAGCCCGGCGCGTTCGCCGTCGGTTTCGGCGAAGCCGAGCAGATAGCGGCCACCGATGTATGCGCCGATGGCACCGCCGATCACCGAGCCGAGCATGCTGCCCAGGGCGAAACCCGCGTTGAAACCGGCCTGCGTCCCGGACTGGCCCAGCATGCCGAACACACCGGCGAACGATCCGAACGCCGTGCCTCCGGAAATCGATGACAGGCCGAGACCGCTGGCGCCGAGCTTGCCCGCACCGGAGCCCAGTGCGCCCGCGCCGATCGCCACCGCCGCGCTGGCGACCGGAGCGGTGGCCATCAGGCTGGTGGCGACCAGCACGGTGAACGCAGTGCCGGGCGCGGTGGAGCGCGCGAACTCGCCGAAGCGCTTGAGCATCTCCTCGCGCACCAGTCCGCGCGCACGCGACAGCCGCTTGCGCACCGCCGCGTCGCTCAACCCCAGCAGGTCAGCGACCTGCTGCGAACTCTGGCCTTCGCGGTAATACAGCAGCAGCGTTTCGCGGCTGTCTTCCGGCAGCGCGGAGATGATGTCGGCGGCGGCGATTTCCTCTTCCGTGCGCAGCATCCGTTCTTCCGGCGCGGGCGCGGGATCGGCCGCCATGCCGATGGCGATTTCAGCGGTTTCGCCGGACAGCGGCAGGTGATGGCGCGAGCGCAGGTAGTCGCGCGCGAGGTTGCGGGTGATCTGGCGCAGCCACGGCAGGAAGCTGGTGCTGTTCTTCAGCCGGTCCAGGCGCTGCCACGCGCGCAGGAACGCTTCCTGTGCGATGTCCTCGCTCGCCTGCACGTCATGGGTGATCGCCAGCGCGATCGCCGTGACCGTGTTCTGGCAGGCCGCGACAATGCGACCGTACGCTTCCTGGTTGCCACGTCGCGCGAACGGCAACTCGTGCTGCAGCATCACATCCAGGGTCTGGGCATTCATTGGCGGGCTTCATCGCTTGGGCGTGCCGCCTGTGACGAGACCGGCCGGAAAATGTGACCGGTCCGTCCGCGAACCTTTGCGGTCATCGCTCCGAAGCCGGCTTGACCTGGATGCGGACTTCTTCCTCTTCTGGCGCGGCCGGTTCGGCCGGCGCGGGCGTGGCGGGCTGCACGGCGGGAGCGGGCGCGACCGGCGTCTTGGCCTGGCGATGGCGCAGGACCGTGAAGACCGCTGCGCCCGCGATCAGCGCGAGCAGGATCAGGCGGATGCGCCAGGCCCAGGAGGCGCGGCGAGGCGGCTCGTCGTGCTGGCTGGTGAAGGTGAGCGTGGGGCCCGCGCCCGGTCGGGTGGTATCGAGCAAACCGGCTTCGCGCAGGATCTGGCGCGCGCGCGGCTGATCTTCCGGATGCCGCACCCAGATCGCCGGCTGCTCGCCCTTGGGCAGCGGTTCGGTATAGCGGAACTGGCTGCCGCGACTGCCGCGATACGAACGCGCATTGCTGATGTGCACTTCGATGCCGGCGTCGCGGAGAAGTCGCGCGACGCCTTCCACGGTCTCCAGTCGCTGGCTGGTGAAAATCTGGCGCATGCGGGCGGTCAGTCCTTGGCCGGCACGAGGGCGGCGGCCTGCGCGTCATGCACGACCCGGATCAAGCCTTCCTGCGCGGAACTGGCAACCAGTCGGCCATGACGGTCGAAAATCTGCCCGCGCGCCAGCCCGCGCGAACTCTGCGCGCTGGGGCTGTCGATGGAATACAGCAGCCAGTCGTCGGCGCGGAACGGGCGATGGAACCACAGGGCGTGATCGAGCGAGGCCATCTGCACGTTCGGCGTGTAGTAACTGATGCCGTGCGGATAGGTCGCGGTGCCGAGCAACTGGAAATCCGATGCATAGGCAAGCAGGGCGCGGTGCAGTTCGGGCGAATCGCCGACCTTTTCCGCCAGCCGGAACCACACCTGCTGGAACGGCGGACGCTTGGGCGGATTCAGCTCGTCGCGCGGATACACGTGGCGGAACTCGAACGGGCCGCGGCGCGAGAGCCAGCGCTGCACCTTGATCGGCAGCGTCGCCATCACCTCGGCCGGAACCGGCGGCGCGGGCGCGATGTCTTCCGGCTGCGGAACTTCGGGCATGCTCAGCTGGTGTTCGGCGCTGGCTTCCTCGGCCTGGAACGACGCCGCGCAGAAGAAGATCACGCGGCCGTGCTGGATTGCAGTGACGCGGCGTACCGAAAAGCTGCCGCCGTCGCGCGTGCGATCCACTTCGTAGACGATCGGCGCTTCGATGTTGCCCGCACGCAGGAAGTACGCGTGCAGCGAGTGCGCGCGGCGGTTCTCCTCGTCGCCTTCCACCGTCGCCTGCGCGGCCGACAGGGCCTGGCCCAGCACTTGCCCGCCAAACACGTACTTGGTGCCGATGTCGCGGCTCTGGCCACGGAACAGGTTGTCTTCCAGCCGCTCCAGCGAGAGCAGATCGATGAGTTCGCTGACGACGGGTTCGGCGGGAGGAGTCACGGCAGGGACGGGTCCGGGAAAGAGCGCGGATTATACGGTCAGCGATGTGACCGGCCGTCGCGCCGGACCGGGTGCGACGGAACTACGGCTGCAGGCGTTCCAAGGGGACGGCCTGCATCACCTGCGGCCACGGGAACATCGGGCCGGGATCCATCTTGCGCGGCACCGTCGTGGCGGGATGGTCGCTGGCCGGTTCGCGGCGGGTGTCCAGTTCCTCGTGGCCGGCGATGTACCTGAGCGCGGGATAGCGCGCCGCGAGCGCGTTGAGCAGATCGATCAGCGCGGTGATCTGCGCCGCCGTGTAGGGCTCGTCCATGTGCTGGCTGCCGGCGGCAAGCCAGTCCGGATAGCGGCCGCGGTTCACCAGTTCGATGCCGATGGCGCGGGCGTTGTAGCCACGCACGTGATGTGCCACGCGCTCGGGCCGCACGTACTGGTGCAGGCTGCCGTCACGATCGATGTAGTAGTGCCCGCTGTTGCCTGTGCCCGAGGCGTAGAGGACCTGCTCGCCCGTGCGCCGCGCGGCGGCCAGGTCCGGCAGTTCGGTGCAATGGATCACGACCAGATCGATCTGCGCCGGCGGACGCGACTCCAGCCGCGTCTCGTAGGGCAGGGGATCGATTTCCATGGGCGGCAGGGGCGGGAGATCGGGCAGCATGGCCGAATGCTAGCAGGGCGGAACCGGGGCGGCGGGTTAAACTGCCGCACCCGCATCACCGCGCCGGATTTGCCCATGCCGCTGTCTCCCGATTCCCCGTTGGCGCACCTGATGGCCACGTTGCCGCGCGCCGGTCGCGTCGACTGGATCGGCCTGCGTCCGAAGCGGGAAGCGCCGATGATCGAAGTCGGACAGGCGCAGGCGGAACCCGGCGCCGGACTGGTCGGCGATCGCTATCGCGGCAGCAACGGCAAGCGCGGCGTGACGCTCATCCAGGCCGAACACCTGCCGGTCATCGCACAGTTGGCTGCGCGGCCGGATCTGCTGCCGACGCTGCTGCGCCGGAACGTGGTGGTTTCGGGCATCCCGGTGATCGCGCTGAAGGGCCGTCATTTCCGCATCGGCGAGGCCGTGCTGGAAGGGACCGACGACTGCGATCCGTGCTCGCGCATGGAAGATGCGCTCGGGCCTGGCGGCTACAACGCGATGCGCGGCCACGGCGGCCTGTGCGCACGCATCATCAGCGGCGGCGTATTCCGGATCGGCGACGCAGTGGAGGCCCTGTGATCCATTCCTCAACCCGTGGGCATTGCATTCTTTCCCACGGTTTCGAAAGCGGCCCGGACGCGACCAAGGTCACGGCGCTGGCCGAAGCGGCCGAGCGGATGGGCTGGACGCATGAGCGCCCGGACTACACCGATCTGGACGCACGGCATGACATCAGTTCGCTCGGCGATGTCGAAGCGCGGCTCATCCGCCTGCGCGAGCGTGCCGCCGAAATGTCCGCGCGCGGCCCGCTGGTGCTGGCCGGCTCCAGCCTCGGCGCCTACATTTCCGCGCGCGTGTCGCTGGACGTGCCCGTGCGTGCGCTGTTCCTGATGGCGCCGCCGTTGACGATGGGACCGCTGCCCGAACTGGATGCCCCGGCGATACCGGTG
This sequence comes from Pseudomonadota bacterium, assembly GCA_023419315.1. Classification (GTDB taxonomy): domain Bacteria; phylum Pseudomonadota; class Gammaproteobacteria; order Xanthomonadales; family Xanthomonadaceae; genus Pseudoxanthomonas_A. The sequence continues at coordinate 143,316 of JAEZYE010000051.1, read as the reverse complement.
TCCGTCATCCACGGTTGGGACGATGAACTGATCCCTGCGCCGCTGGTGGCCGAATGGGCGCGGTTGCGTCGCGCGCGCCTGCTGATGGTCGATGACGCGCACCGCCTGTCCGCCCATGTGGAAACCTCGGCCGAAGCGTTCGCACAACTGCTCGCCTCGCTCTGACGCCCCCCATTTTTCAGAACCCGCGTTCCCGCACTGCCCGGAGTTGCCTTGAAGTTCTTCGTCTCCTGCGCCAAAGGCCTGGAATACCTGCTCGCCGACGAACTGGTGGCGTTGGGCGCCGCGCGTGCGACCGCGACCATTGCCGGCGTGAACGTCGAGGGCAGCCTGGCCGATGCGCAGCGCGCGGTGCTGTGGTCGCGACTGGCCAGCCGGGTGCTGTGGCCGATTGCGGACTACGAATGCCCGGATGAAGACGCGCTCTATCGCGGTGCGTTCGACGTGGCGTGGGAAACCCACCTGCGTCCCGAGCTGATGCTGGCGGTCGATGCGCACGTCTCCGGCGAGGTGATCACGCATGCACGCTTCGCTGCGCAGCGCATCAAGGACGCCGTCGTCGATCGATTGCGGCAGCAGGGGCTGGAACGTCCTTCGGTCGATGTCGAACAGCCGGACGTGCGCCTGAACTTCTCGTTGCGCAAGGGACGCGCGACGCTGTCGATCGATCTCGGTGGCGGACCGATGCACCGCCGCGGCTGGCGGCGTGAGCAGAACGAAGCCCCGCTGAAGGAGAACCTGGCGGCGGCCGTGCTGATGCGCGGCGGCTGGCCGAAGCGCTATCACGACGGCGGCGCATTGCTGGATCCGATGTGCGGCAGCGGCACCTTGCTGATCGAAGGTGCGCTGATGGCGGCCGATGTCGCGCCGGGCCTGCAGCGGCACGGCAACGTGTTGCCCAGTCGCTGGCTGGGCTTCGATGCCGCGTGCTGGCGCGACCTTTTTGCCGATGCCGTCGCCCGCGAAAGCCGCGGGCGTTCTGCCTTGCGTCCGGTGTTTTTCGGCAGTGATCTCGACGGTCGCGCCATCCGCGCCGCCGGCGAGAACGCCGTGCTGGCCGGCCTCGCCGGACAGATCCAGTGGCGCACGCTCGACGTGGCGCAATTGACGGCGCCCGACGTGGAAGCCGCGGGGCTGGTGGTGTGCAATCCGCCGTACGACGAACGGCTTGCGGCCGATCCGGAGCTCTATCACCTGCTCGGCGACGCCCTGCAGAGGGCCGTACCGCAGTGGGGCGCCAGCCTGTTGTGCGGCAACGCCGAACTCGCGCGCGCCACCGGACTGCGCGCGCAGAAGAAGTACCAGATGTTCAACGGCGCGATCGAGTGCGCGCTCATCGTCTGCGATCCGATTGCCGTTCCGGTGCGCGAACGCGGCGAACCGCGCGCGTTGAGCGAAGGCGCGCAGATGGTCGCCAACCGCGTGCGCAAGAACCTCAAGAAGCTCAAGGCATGGCGCACGCGCGAGCAGCTCACCTGCTACCGCGCCTACGATGCGGATCTGCCCGAGTACGCGGCCGCCATCGACGTCTACCAGCAGGAGAACGACGGCCCGGTGTTCCTGCACGTGCAGGAGTACGCCGCGCCGGCCAGCATTCCCGAAGCCGACGTGCGGCGCCGCTTCAGCGAACTGCTCGCAGCTGCGCGCGATGTGTTCGGCGTGCCGCCGGAGCAGGTGGCGATCAAGTCGCGTGCGCGCGGCAAGGGCGGCAGCAAATACGGCCGTTTCGAGGAGCGCGATCACGGGCTCTGGGTGCGCGAACACGGCGCGCGCCTGCGCGTGAACCTGTTCGATTACCTGGATACCGGCCTGTTCCTGGATCACCGTCCGCTGCGTGCGCGCATGCAGCGAGAGGCGCGCGGCAAGCACTTCCTCAATCTCTTCAGCTACACCGGCGTTGCCAGCGTGGAAGTGGCGGTCGGCGGCGCGGCCAGCACGACCAGCGTCGATCTGTCCGGCACCTACCTGCAATGGTGCGCGGACAATCTCGCCGCCAACGGCCATGCGGGCGCGTCGCATCGCCTGGTGCAGGCCGACGCCGTGCGCTGGCTGGAAGCCGAACACGACGAATACGATCTGATCTTCTGCGACCCGCCGACGTTTTCGAACTCCGCGCGCGCCGACGATTTCGATGTGCAGAAGGAACACGTGCGCCTGCTGCGCGCGGCGGTGTCGCGGCTGGCGCCCGACGGCGTGCTGTACTTCAGCAACAACTTCCGCCGCTTCCGCCTGGAAGAAAACGAAATCGCCGCGTTCGCCCGCTGCGAGGACATCACGCCGCAGACGATTCCGCCGGACTTCGAGCGCAATCCCCGTATCCACCGCTGCTGGCGACTGACCCGGGCCTGAGCCTGGGACCCGCACTTGCGGACTCCGGTCGGCTTGGCGAACATGCCGCGGTGCAGGCTGTTCGGACCGGGAGATTCGGGCATGAAGCGCATCATCGTACTGGTGGCTCTGTTCTGCGCGGGCGTCGCATCGGCGGCCGCGCCGTCCTCATCGACGCCGCCGTCGCTGCTGGAATTGCGGATGCGGATCCAGGTGGCCGGCGACGGCAGCGTGTCGTCGGTGACACCGGATGCCGCGTTGCCGGATGCGGTGCGCCAGTTGCTCGTCCGGCGCGTCACGCAATGGCGCTTCAAGCCGGTGCTCTGGCAGGGCAAGCCGGCTTCCGTCACCAACGACTGGGCCCTGCGGGCACAACTCGTGCCCACCACGCAGGGCGGGCAGGTGCTGAAGGTCGTGGAGGCGCAACTGTTCGATCCCAAACAGCAGATGGTGGCGCCGCGTTATCCGGAGAGTGCGATGCGCAGCGAGGTGTCGGCCTCGTTCATCTATGCCGTCACCCAGCGGCGTAACGGCGAACTGGTCGAACCGCGGCTCGTCTGGTCGCAGGGCGAAGGCGGTGAATCATCGTGGCTTCGAACGTTCGAAGAGGCCATCCACGCCTCGCTCGCCGACAGCCGCCTGCCCGAAGTCGTGATCGACGGCGCCGCGATCGAATGCATGCGCATCGTGCCGTTCGATTTCAGGATGGCAACGTCCGACGGCAACGCCAAAGAGAGTCCGGCTCTGGCCGAGGGGCGCCGGATCGCGATGGAAGCCTGGGAAGCCCGGACCCCGGACCAGTGTCCGATGCCGAAGCTGGAGACGGCAATCGCAGGAACGATTCTCTGACAACGGCCCGCGCGAACGAGCCGCTCAGTCGAACCGTGTCTGGCACTGCGTGCAAAAGAAGCTGCGCCGGTGGGTTCTGCCCAGATAGGCGCGGATGAGCTTGCCGTGCCCGCGCGGGCATTGTCCTTTGTTGTGGACCAGCCAATGCTTGCGCAGCACGTTGGCCTTGCGCCATTCGAGGAACTCGAAGCTGTAGACGCGTGCCTGCTTGATCATCTCGTTGCGCTCGCGTGCCGGCATTGCGCCCACCCGGCTGCACGGATGCACGCCGATCCGGTACAGCACTTCGTTCTTGATGATGTTGCCGACGCCGGAGAACACCGTCTGGTCAAGCAACGCATCGCAGGCCAGCGTCGCCGGCATCGCCTTGAGCTTGCTCCGCGCAAGCTTCGGATCCCATTCCTCCGACATCACGTCGGCGCGCCAGTCGTAGACCTCATCGAGCGGCTGTTCGATGAAACGCAACGAGCACGCATAGAGGTTGAGCTCGCCGTTGTCGAAGCGCAGGCTGAGCCGCGGCACCGCCGGCGCCGGCTTGCGCTCGTCGATGCGGTAGCTGCCGAACAGCATCAGATGCACGCGCAGGGTGAAGTTGGAGAACTCGATCAGCAGGTGCTTTCCCCACGTGCGGATCGCCACGACCTTGCGCCGCTGCATGCGGCCGATGTCCATGCGGCTGTTGCCGCCGACTTCGCGCACGGTGCGCCGCTGGAACTTTGCGGCCTGCTCGCGGAGGATGACCAGGGACGGACCTTCCGGCATCGCGCGTGTCTCAGGGCTGCACGCTGCTGCAGCGCGTGATCGCCGCGCACGAGGCGTCGCGAAGCGCCGACAGCGCCTGATCGCGCAGGCGCGGTGATCGCGAGGCCACGCCATCGTGCGGAATCTCGATGACGAATTCGCGCGCATGCGCGTCCATGGCAGTGGCGAGGATGCAGGAATCGGCGGCCACGCCGGTCAGCACCAGCCGACGCACGCCCAGCTTGGCCAGCAGCAGCGGCAGCGGTGTCGCCAGGAACGCCGAATGCTTGGGCTTGAGGATGAAATAGTCGTCCGGTTCGGGCCGCAACTGTTCGACGATGTCAGCCCCCGGTGCATCGGGATGCGAACAGATCGCGACGATTTCCCTGAAGTCGGCCTGCCAGTGCATGAAGTTGTCGTTGACGTAAATCACCGGCGATCCCGCCTTGCGGAAGCGGTCGCGCAATGCGCGCACGCGGCGCGCCACCGGCCGGGTCTGGCGTGCGAGCCCATCGCCTCCGGGAAAGTCGAACAGGTTGATCAGGTCGATGATCAACAGCGCCGCGGGCTCGCGGCTACCGCGCGAATCCGGCTTCATGATCAGGGTTCCGGTCCATGGGCCGAGGATAGCCAGCGCGCCGTGCATGCCGGCGTGAAGCCGCCCGCGTTCACTTCATCATGATGGGCGCGCGCCTACGGTGCGGACGACTCCCGCGAACACACGCCTTGTCCATGCACGGTCCCATCCGCAGTCACGCATGAGCCGCCGCGCCACGCTTACCGTCGCCACGTTCAACGTCAACGGCATCCGCACGCGGCTGCCGCACCTGCTGCGCTGGCTGGCGAAGGAAAAGCCGGACATCGCCTGCCTGCAGGAACTCAAGTCGATCGACCAGGGATTCCCGCGCAAGGACATCGAGAAAGCCGGCTATCACGCGCGCTGGGTGGGGCAGTCTTCGTGGAACGGCGTTGCGGTACTGACGCGCGGCCATGAATCCACCGAGATCCGCCGCGCATTGCCCGGTGATCCGTCCGACACGCAGGCGCGCTATCTGGAAGTGGATGCGTTCGGCATGACGGTCGCCTGCCTCTATCTGCCGAATGGCAATCCGCAGCCCGGTCCGAAGTTCGACTACAAGCTCAAATGGTTCGATCGCTTTATCCGCCACGCACGCAAACTGCACGCGCTGGAAAAGCCGGTGATCCTCGCGGGCGATTTCAACGTCGTGCCTACCGACGACGACATCTACAACCCCGCGTCGTGGCGCAAGGATGCGCTGCTGCAACCGGAAAGCCGCCAGCGCTATCGCAAGCTGCTCGACATGGGCTGGACCGATGCATTGCGGGAACAGCATCCGGACACGCGCATCTACACCTTCTGGGACTACTTCCGCCAGCACTGGCAGCGCGACGCCGGGCTGCGCATCGATCATCTGCTGCTCAATCCGGTGCTGGCGCCGTTCCTGCGCGAGGCCGGTGTGGATCGCTGGGTCCGCGATCTGGAAAAGCCGAGCGACCACGCACCGACGTGGATACGACTGGGTGCGCCGAAGCCCGCGCGCAAGAAGGTGAGATGAGTTGACGGACCCGGAACAGACGCGCCCCTCCGTTTCTTGACAGTGCGGCGCGCCGCGCCCCTAATGCGGCTCCCGCGCGAACGGCCGCTGGCCAAAGATCGACATGATCCTGCACATCCTCTACCTGGTCGCCATCACTGCCGAGGCGATGACCGCCGCACTCGTCGCCGGTCGAAAGGAAATGGACTGGTTCGGCGTCTGCGTGATCGCATCGATCACCGCGCTCGGCGGTGGCACCGTTCGCGACATCCTCATCGATCGCCATCCGCTGACCTGGATCGAGCATCCGGAATACCTGCTGATCACGGTTGCGGCGGCGCTTGCGATGGCGTTCATCGCGCCCTACATGCGCAAGCTGCACAAGGTGTTCCTGACGCTGGATGCCATCGGCCTCGTGGTGTTCACCGTGATCGGATGCAACATCGCCATCGGCATGCAGCTGCCGCTGCTGATCATCGTCGTGGCCGGCATGATCACCGGCTGCGCGGGCGGCGTGCTGCGCGACATGCTGTGCGGACAGGTGCCGCTGCTGTTCCAGAAGGAACTCTACGCCAGCGTGTCGATGATGACGGGCGTGCTGTACCTGGGCTTGAACCATCTGGCGATGCCGCAGGGCATCGCGGAGAGCATCGCGATGGTCGCCGGTTTCAGTCTGCGCATGCTCGCCATCCGCTACGAATGGAACATGCCGCGTTTCGTGTATCGCGCCGAGTGGGACTGAAGAAGGCGGATCACTTCATCGTCGGCATGACGAACTCGGCGGCATGGCGCGCGCCTTCCGGCCAGCGCGCGGTGATCGTTTTCAGGCGCGTGTAGAAGCGCACGCCGTCCGGTCCGTGCACATGCAGCGGACCGAAGAGGGAACGCTTCCAGCCGCCGAAACTGTGGAACGCCATCGGCACCGGGATCGGCACGTTGATGCCGACCATGCCGGCCTGCACCCGATGTGCGAACTCGCGCGCCACGCCGCCGTCGCGCGTGAACACCGCCGTGCCGTTGCCGTATTCGTGCGTGTTGACCAGTTCCAGCGCGGTGTCGAAATCCGGCACGCGCACCACGCACAGCACCGGGCCGAAGATTTCCTCGCGGTAGACGCGCATGTCGGGCGTGACGTGGTCGAACAGGCAGCCGCCCAGATAGAAGCCGTCCGGGTGGCCCTCGACCGCGTGTCCGCGACCGTCGACGACCAGGCTCGCACCTTCGTCCACGCCGAGATCGACATAGCCCGCGACGCGGTCGCGATGGGCTGCCGTGACCAGCGGCCCCATTTCCGGATCCTGCGCGCCGGGTCCGATGCGCAACGCGGAGACTTTCGGCGCCAGGCGTTCGATCAAGGCGTCGGCCGTGTGATCGCCCACGCACACGGCGACCGAGATCGCCATGCAACGCTCGCCCGCGGAGCCATAGCCGGCACCAAGCAGCGCGGCCACCGCACCGTCGATGTCGGCATCGGGCAGGATGACCATGTGGTTCTTCGCGCCGCCCAGCGCCTGCACGCGCTTGCCGTTGGCGCTGCCGCGCGCGTAGATGTATTCGGCGATCGGCGTCGAACCGACGAAGCTCACCGCCTGCACGCGCGGATCATCCAGCAGGGCATCGACGGCGACCTTGTCGCCATGCACGACGTTGAACACGCCGTCCGGAAGACCGGCCTGCTTCAACAGGGAAGCCAGCATCAGCGAAGCGGACGGATCGCGTTCGGACGGTTTCAGCACGAAGGTGTTGCCGCACGCCAGCGCGACCGGAAACATCCACAGCGGCACCATTGCCGGGAAATTGAACGGCGTGATGCCGGCGACGACGCCGAGCGGCGCGTGCTCGCTCCAGGAATCGACATCGCGCCCCACATTCATCGAATGCTCGCCCTTCAGCAGATGCGGTATGCCGCAGGCGAACTCGACCACTTCCAGGCCGCGCGTCACTTCACCGCGTGCGTCGGACAGCACCTTGCCGTGTTCGTAGCTGATCCTCAGCGCGAGATCATCGGCATGGCGTTCGAGCAGTTCCCTGAAACGGAACAGCACGCGCGCGCGGTTCAATGGCGTGGTGGTGCTCCAGCCGGCAAACGCAGCCTGCGCCGCCTCCACGGCGGCTTCCACTTCCGCCACCTCCGCCAACGGCACGCGCGCGGCGATCTGCCCGGTTGCCGGGTCGAAGACGTCGCCCATGCGCTCGCCGCTGCCGGCGAACGCCTGGCCGTTGATGAAGTGATGCAGTTGTTCCGGCATGCGTGTTTCCTGTTTCGTGCGTGGTTTACGCCGTGCCGAGTGCCTGCGCTGCGGGCACGTACGCATAGTCCAGTGCCTGTGCGACCGCACGGTAGGTGATCTGCCCGGCGTGCACGTTCAAGCCGTTGAGCAGGTGCGGATCGTCCAGCAAGGCACGGCGCGCGCCTTTGTTCGCCAGTTGCACGGCGAAGGGCAGGGTGGCGTTGGTGAGCGCGAAGGTGGACGTGCGCGCGACGCCGCCGGGCATGTTGGCGACGCAGTAATGGATGATGCCGTCCACTTCGTACGTGGGTTCCTGGTGGGTGGTCGGCCGGCTGGTTTCGAAGCAGCCGCCCTGATCGATCGCCACGTCCACCAGCACCGAACCCGCGCGCAGCAGCTTGAGCTGATCACGCGTGACCAGTTTCGGTGCGGCCGCGCCGGGAATCAGCACGGCGCCGATCACCAGATCGGTATAGGGCAGCCGTTCCTCGATCGCATCGCGGGTGGAGTAGATCGTCGTCAGGCGATCGCCGTACAGCTCGTCGATGTACTTGAGGCGATCCAGCGAACGATCGAGCACGGTCACGTGCGCACCGAGGCCCATCGCCATGCGCGCGGCGTTGATGCCGACCACGCCGCCGCCAATCACCAGCACTTCGGCCGGCTTCACGCCCGGCACGCCGCCGAGCAGGATGCCCGAACCGCCCTGCGCCTTTTCCAGTGCATGCGCGCCGGCCTGGATCGACATGCGTCCGGCCACTTCGCTCATAGGCGCCAGCAGCGGCAGGCCGCCGCGCGAATCGGTCACGGTTTCATAGGCGATCGCGGTGACGCCGGACGCGACCAGCGCGCGCGTCTGTTCCGGATCCGGCGCCAGATGCAGATAGGTGTAGAGCAACTGGCCCGGCCGCAACATCGCACATTCCTGCGGCTGCGGTTCCTTGACCTTGATGATCATGTCGGCACGCCGGAACACTTCCTCCGCGCTGTTGACGATTTCCGCACCGGCGCGCTGGTACTGCTCGTCGGTCAGGCCGATGGCCTTGCCGCCGTCCTTCTGCACGATCACCGCATGCCCGTGCGCGACCAGCTCGCGCGCACCGGCGGGCGTCAGCCCGATGCGGTATTCGTGGTTCTTTATTTCCTTGGGAACGCCAATCAGCATGGTTCTCTCCGTTGCGTGGAAGGTGGCGCGCGTGGGGAGCGCTGGGCGTTGCGTCTACTCGGTGGTGCGGATGATGTCCGAAAGCGTCGCGAAGATCCGGTCGATGTGCGTGCGCTCGACGATCAACGGCGGCGACAGCGCGATGACGTCGCCGGTGACGCGGGTCAGCAGGTTGCCCTCATGGAAGGCGCGGGTGAAGACGTCATAGCCGCGCGTGCCTGGCGCGCCTGGCCGCGAGGCCAGTTCGATCGCGCCGACCAGGCCGAAGTTGCGGATGTCCACGACATTCGGCAGGCCGCGCAGCGAATGGATGGCGTCTTCCCAGTAGCCGCCGAGTTCCAGCGCCTTGTCGAACAGGTTTTCCTCGGCATAGGTGTCCAGCGTCGCCAGTGCGGCCGCGCAGGCCAGCGGATGGCCCGAATAGGTATAGCCGTGGAAAAAATCGATCGCGTTGTCCGGTGCGTGCATGAAGGCGTCGTGCACCTTTTCCGACACGAACACCGCGCCCATCGGCACGCAGCCGTTGGTGATGCCCTTGGCGGCGGTGATCAGGTCAGGCGTGACGTCGAAACGCTGCGCACCGAACGCATGGCCGACACGGCCGAAGCCGGTGATCACTTCGTCGAAGATCAGCAGGATGCCGTACTTGTCGCAGATATCGCGGATGCGCTTCAGGTAGCCGTCGGGCGGGATCACCACGCCGGCGGATCCGGAGATGGGTTCGATGATCACCGCGGCAATCGTCGAGGCGTCATGCAGCGCGACCATCCGTTCAAGGTCATCGGCCAGTTCGAGACCGTGCGGCGGCAGACCGCGTGAAAAGGCATTGCGCTCCACGTCCAGCGTGTGGCGCAGGTGATCCGTGCCCGGCAGCAGCGGGCCGAACCACTTGCGGTTGTTCGGCAGGCCGCCGACCGAAATGCCGCCGAAGCCGACGCCGTGATAACCCTTCTCGCGACCGATGAGGCGCGTGCGCTGGCCTTCGCCGCGCGCACGGTGGTAAGCCAGCGCGATCTTCAGCGCGCTGTCGACCGATTCGGATCCGGAGTTGGTGAAGAACACATGGTTCAGATCGCCGGGCGTCAGTTCGGCCAGGCGTTCGGCCAGCACGAACGGCAACGGCGAGCTCATCGAGAAATTGGGGGCGAAGTCGAGCGTTTCGATCTGCTTCTTCATTGCCTCGACGATGCGCGGACGCGCGTGGCCGGCGTTGCAGCACCACAGCCCGGCGGTGCCGTCGAGCACTTCGCGGCCATCGACCGACCGGTAATGCATGCCGGATGCGCTCGCCAGCAGGCGCGGCTTGGCCTTGAACTGCTTGTTCGCCGTGAACGGCATCCAGAAGGCATCGAGCGACGCAGGTTCGCGGGTAGCCTGGGCGGCGTAGTGATCCGCCAGCGCGCGCGGAGAAGAGGGGGCGTCGTCACGCATGGCGGCTCCTTCTGGCAGGGGTGGGCGCAGCTTACCGCGTTGAATAAACTTTACAACTGCGACAGGTCATGTCGCCGTCAAATTGACGACCTTCCCGCGGCGTGTAAAGTATCCGCAACATTCCCGGCGGTATTTTTCAACGCGATGGACATCGGCGCGCGCCTGCAACTGGTCCGCAAATCCAAACACCTGAGCCAGCGCGAACTGGCCAAGCGCGTCGGCGTCACCAACAGCACGATTTCCCTGATCGAGCAGAACAAGGTCAGTCCGTCGGTCAGTTCGCTGAAGAAGGTGCTCGATGGCATCCCGATTTCGCTCGCGGATTTCTTCACCCTGGATCTCGATGCCGGGCTGCCCGACAACCCGTTCTACACGGCGGAGGAATTGCCGGACGTCGGCAGCAACGGCGTGCACTACTTCCTGGTCGGCCAGCATCGTCCGCACCGGCAGATGTGCATCCTGCGCGAGGTCATGCCGTCGGGCACCGATACCGGCGAAACCATGCTGCGCCATGACGGCGAGGAAGGCGGCGTGATCATCGCCGGGCGGGTCGAAGTGACCGTCGGCGATCAGGTGCGCGTGCTGGGGCCGGGCGAGGCCTACTATTTCGAGAGCCGCGTGCCGCACCGCTTCCGCAACGTCGGCGACGGCGATGCGGTGATCGTCAGCGCCAACACGCCGGCGACGTTCTGAAGTTCCGAGGTAACCGTTCCTTTCCCGCGGGAAAGGCCGTTGCAACCTTTTCGCAGGAGTTCTTCCATGAGCCCACCCCGCACGCGTGACGATTGGCAGGCGATGGCCGATGGCCTGTCCATCCGCCCCCAGGCGTTCATCGATGGCCGCTATGTGGACGCGGCGAGTGGCAAGACGTTCGACTGCATCAGTCCGATCGACGGCCGCATGCTGGCGAAGGTGGCCGAAGGCGGCAGCGAGGACATCGATCGCGCGGTCTCGGCGGCGCGGCGCAGTTTCGAAGCCGGCATCTGGGCCAATGCGCGGCCGGTGCACCGCAAGAAAGTGCTGCAGAAGTTCGCCGCTTTGATCGAACAGCACGGCGATGAACTCGCGCTTCTGGAATCGCTGGACATGGGCAAGCCGGTGACCGACGCGCGGCAGGTCGATGTCGCCGCGACAATCCGCTGCGTGTCGTGGACCGGCGAAGCGCTGGACAAGGTGTATGGCGAAGTGGCCGCGACCGGACCGGACGAACTCGGCCTGGTCACGCGCGAACCGCTGGGCGTCGTAGGCGCGATCGTGCCGTGGAATTTCCCGATGCTGATGGCCGCCTGGAAGTTCGCGCCGGCGCTGGCGACGGGCAATTCCATCGTGCTGAAGCCCTCGGAGAAATCGCCGCTCACTGCCATCCGTCTGGCGGAACTGGCGATGGAAGCCGGCATTCCGGCCGGCGTGTTCAATGTCGTACCGGGGTTCGGCAAGGAAGCCGGCGAGCCGCTGGCCCTGCACATGGACGTGGACGGTCTGGTGTTCACCGGTTCCACCGCGGTCGGCAAACGGCTGCTGCAGTGCGCCGGCTTGTCGAACATGAAACGCGCCTACATGGAATGCGGCGGCAAGAGCCCGAACATCGTGTTCGCCGATGCGCCGGATCTGGCGCAGGCGGCCGAAGCGGCCGCAAGCGGCATTTTCTACAACCAGGGCGAGGTGTGCACGGCGGCGTCGCGCCTGCTGGTGGAGCGTTCGATACGCGACGAGTTCGTCGCGCGCGTGGCCGAGGCGGGCCGGAAAATGCAGCCGCGCCATCCGCTGGATCCGGGTGCGCCGATGGGCGCGATGGTCGATGAATCGCAGACCGGCCGCGTGCTGTCGTATATCGAAAAGGGCGTGGCCGAAGGCGCGCGACTGGTGCTCGGCGGCAAGCGCGCCAATGTCGTGCAGGGCGGTTGCTACATCGAGCCGACGATTTTCGACGAGGTCGCGCATGAGCACACGATCTCGCGCGAGGAGATCTTCGGCCCGGTGCTGTCGGTGATCGCCTTCGACGACGAAGCGCAGGCGCTGCGCATGGCCAACGACACCGAATATGGCCTCGCGGCCGGCGTGTGGACGCGTGACGTCGGCAAGGCGCATCGCGTGGCGCGCAAGCTGCGCGCGGGCAGCGTGTGGGTGAATTACTGGGACGGTGGCGACATGACCGCGCCGTTCGGCGGTTACAAGCAATCGGGCAACGGCCGCGACAAGTCGCTGCATGCCTTCGACAAGTACACCGAAATCAAGGCGACCTGGATCAACCTCGCCTGAGCGCGATGGCGGGCAGGAAGGCGGCTTCAGTCTTCCTCGCCGAACTCGCGCGTGCTGCGCGGCGCGCCCGGCAATTGCGCGTCCAGTGATTGCCGGTAGCGCAGGCAGCCGCGCAGGAACTGCGGCCAGTCCGGGACCTCGGGTACGGGATCGGTCTGCTCCGGCAACAGCGACCACAACGCCGGATGATGCCAGCACAGATCGTGGCCGCGACTGTCTCGATGGGCGCGGATGCCCGCGCGCAGGCGTCGCACTTCGCCGATCAAGGCCTCGCGCGACAGCGAATCCAGATCCTCGTCCATGCCGGCGTCTCCGTTGCAGTGGAGCCGCAGCGTGACACAGCTGCGGCGGAGGCGCGGGTCCGTGCACAGCCGCGGCAGCGCGTGCCGACGATCGGCGGCTACCGGGCAGGACAGGCGTTCTGCCAGAATCGGGCGGCCCTGACTGTCCGAGTTCCCATGTCCACCATCGCCGCCGATGCACCGCGCAATTCGCCTGGCCGGGTCCTGTTCGCCAGCCTGATCGGCACGACCATCGAGTTCTTCGATTTCTACATCTACGCCACCGCCGCGGTGCTGGTGTTCCCGACACTCTTTTTTCCGAAGGGCGATCCCGGTGCGGCGACATTGCAATCGCTGGCGACCTTCGCGCTCGCATTCTTCGCGCGGCCGATCGGTTCGGCGCTGTTCGGCCACTACGGCGATCGCATCGGCCGCAAGGCCACGCTGGTCGCCGCACTGCTGACGATGGGGCTGTCCACGGTCGCCATCGGTGTGTTGCCGACCTATGCCGACATCGGTCTGGCCGCGCCGTTGCTGCTCGCGCTGTGCCGTTTCGGGCAGGGTCTGGGATTGGGCGGCGAGTGGGGCGGCGCGGTGTTGCTGGCGACCGAGAACGCGCCGCCCGGCAAGCGCGCGTGGTACGGCATGTTCCCGCAACTCGGCGCGCCGATCGGCTACCTGTGCGCCAGCGGCATTTTCCTGCTGCTGGCCGAAGTGCTGAGCGAGGCGCAGTTCCTGGCGTGGGGCTGGCGCGTTCCGTTCCTCGCCAGCGCGGCGCTGGTCATCGTCGGCTTGTGGGTGCGGTTGAACATCACCGAGACGCCGGCCTTCCGGCAGACGCTGGAGCGCAAGGAGCGCGTGCGCGTGCCGATGTTCAGCGTCATCCGCGAGCATCCGCGCGCGCTGCTGGCGGGCACGTTCTCGGCGATGGCGACGTTCGTGCTGTTCTACCTGATGACGGTGTTCGCGCTGAGCTGGGGCACGGCGCAACTGGGGTACACGCGCGAACAGTTCCTGCTGATGCAGATGGTGGGCGTGCTGTTCTTCGCGGCCGGCATTCCGATCTCGGCGCTGTACGCGGATCGCGCCGGACGCCGCCGCGCGATGATCGTCGCGAGTTTCGCCATCGCCGGGTTCGGCCTGCTGTTCGCGCCGTTGTTCAGTGCCGGCAGCATGGGCGGCGTGATCCTGTTCCTGGCGCTCGGCCTCGGCATCATGGGCCTGACCTACGGGCCGTGCGGCACGATCCTGTCGGAGATGTTCCCGACCGAAGTGCGTTACACCGGCGCGTCGCTGGCGTTCAATCTGGCGGGCATTCTCGGTGCATCGCTGGCGCCGTTGCTGGCGACGCGGCTGGCGACCGATTACGGCCTGGCCTATGTGGGCTACTACCTGTGCGCGGCGGCCCTGCTCACGCTGCTGGCGCTATGGCTGATGCCGCCGCCTCGCGAATAGCCGTCAGCCGCCGAACAGGCGCCGCATCGTGCGCTTGATCCAGTTGCCTTCCTGGTGCGTGCGTACGAACACGTTGAGGTGCCGCTTCACCGAATCCGCATACGCCTTGTCGTCGCTGCGGATGTGGTTGAACAGCCACCGCGAGAGCAGGCTGCGCAGGTCGTCGACGATGTCCTCGCCGGCCTGGAAGCGCATGCGGTACTCGGCGACGCGTTTGGTGAAAACTTCGTGCACGCGCTTGTGCGCGGCGCAGAACGGATAGCCCGCTTCCTCCATCAGCTCTTCTTCGAAGGCAAAATGGGACAGCGTGTAGTCCACGAGTTCGTCGATCACTTCACCCACCGCGATGCGTTCCATCGTGCGGTTGGTGACGTGGAGGCGATTGATCATCTCGACGATGCGCTGGTGCTGCGCGTCGATGATGTCGATGCCGGTATTGAGATCGTCCTGCCAGATCAGCAGTGCCATGAGTGTTCCCCCGGGTCCGGGATGGGTCCGCATGGACAATGTAGGCAGCAGGGTTCAAGCCGGCATTGATTGCAATCAATCGGTCATGTGACCGGATGTCGCACCCGTGCGTGCACGGCCGACATGCAGCGGCGCGGCTTACCAGAGCGCGTCGCGCAGCTTGTACCAGGCCATGGCGGCCACCAGCATCGGCGTGCGCAGCCAGCGTCCGCCGGGGAAGGGCAGGTGCGGGATTTTCGCGAAGGCGTCCAGCCGTTCGGACTGGCCGCGGATGGCTTCGGCGATCAGCTTGCCGGCCAGGCCGGTCGAAGCGACCCCGTGGCCGCTGAAGCCCTGCGCGAAGTAAAGGTTCGATTCCAGACGGCCCCAATGCGGCGCGCGATTGAGCGAGATGTCGACATAGCCGCCCCAGACGTACTCGATCTCCACATCGCCGAGTTGCGGGAAGACGCGGCGCATGCGGCGCGTCATGGTGCCGCGCAGGTTGGGCGGCGGCAGCGTCGAATAGCTCGCGCGGCCGCCGAACAGCAGGCGGTGATCGCGGCTGAGGCGGAAATAGTCCAGCGCCCAGTTCACGTCGGCCACGGCCATGTCGTTGCGGATCAGATCACGCGCACGCGTCTCACCCAGCGGCGTGGTCGCGCCGATGTAGGTGCCGACCGGCATGATGCGTGTTTCCAGTTCCGGCGCGATGCCGTGCAGCCAGGCGTTGCCGGCCAGCACGACGAAGTCGCAATGCACTTCGGCCTGCGCGGTGTGCACCACCGGGCGCGCGCCGCGCTGCACGCGCAGCACGCGCGCGTGTTCATGGACGCTAGCGCCGGCCGCCATGGCCGCCTGCGCCAGGCCCAGTGCGTAGGCCAGCGGATGCAGGTGTCCGCTCAGCGGGTCGAACACCGCGCCGAGATAGCGATCGCTGGCCAACTGCGCACGCAGCTGTTCGCGGTCCCACCATTCCATCGGATAGTCGTAGCGTTCGGCCATGTGCGCCTGCCAGCGGCGCAACTGGACTTCCTGGCGAGGTTTGATCGGCACGCTGGCGTGGCCGTCGCGCCAGTCGCAGTCGATGCCGTGCTGGCGAATGCGCTGCTGGACGAGCGCCATGCCTTCGCGCGAGAGATCGAACAGGCGGCGCGCATCCTCGCGACCGACGAGTTGTTCCAGGGTGTCCTGTTCGCAACCGAACCCGACAATCGCCTGCCCGCCGTTGCGGCCCGACGCGCCCCAGCCGATGCGCTCGGCTTCCAGCACCACGACGCGATAGCCGGCTTCGGCCAGTTCCAGTGCGGCGGACAGGCCCGTGTATCCGGCGCCAAGCACGCAGACATCGGCTTCGATGCGTCCTTGCGCGGCCGGCTGCCCGGGCAATGGCGCGACGCTTGCGGCATACCAGCTCGGTGGATAGGCGGCGCTGTTCAATCAGGGTTCCTCATCCGGTGGCGCCGACGCGCATCGCCGTGGGCGTCAGACCGCGCGCAGATACCAGTCGTACTCCAGATCGGTGACCTGGGTATGGAAGCTGTGCATTTCCTTGAGCTTCTGCTGTCCGTAGATGTGCCGGAAGCGATCGCCGAACTGCGCGCGGATGAATTCGCTGGCCAGGAAATCGCCGATGGCCTCGCGCCAGAACGGCGTGCGGATCTCGGTCTGATCGTAGGCGTTGCCGGTGATCGGCGGACCGGGATCGCGCTGGCGTTCGATGCCTTCGAGCATGCCGGCGAGCACGGCGGCGGTGACCAGGTAGACGTTGGCGTCCGCACCGGCGATGCGGTGTTCGATGCGCGTGTTGGCCTCGTTGCTGTGCGGAATGCGCATGGCCACGGTGCGGTTGTTGTAGCCCCAGCACTCGTTGAGCGGCACGAACGCATTCAACACGAAGCGCCGGTAGCTGTTGGCGTGCGGCGCGAACAGCAGCAGCGAATCGCGGGCGTTCGCCTGCAGGCCGCCAATCGCATGCCGCAATGGATCGGCGGGCTGGCCGATGGGCGAGGCGAACAGGTTGCGGCCGTCCGCATCCAGCAGGCTGACGTGGATATGCATGCCGCTGCCGGCCTGATCCACCTGCGGCTTCGCCATGAAGCTGGCCATCGTGCCCTGCTGCTGCGCGATCGCCTTGATGGCGCGCTTGAGATAGATCGCGTCGTCGCAGGCCAGCAGCGCGTCATCGCGATGCTTGAGGTTGATCTCGAACTGGCCGGGCGCGTACTCGGCCACGGCGGTATCGGCGGGAATGCCCTGCGCGCGGCACGCATCGGCCACTGCGTCGGTGAAGCCGCGATAGTCGTTGAGGTCTTCCATGTAATAGACCTGCGTGCTGCGGTTGCGCGCGCCGGTTGCCGGATTGAGCGATGCGCGCGGACGTCCGTGTGCATCCGGCCGCTGATCGAACAGGTAGAACTCCAGTTCCACCGCAACGACCGGCTTCCAGCCGCGTTCGGCGTAGCGCGCCAGCACACGCTTGAGCACTTCGCGCGGATTGGCCTCGAACATGCCGCCGTCGCCGTCTTCCATGCCGAGCAGCAATTGCGCCATCGGGCGCGGCGACCACGGCACCGCGCGCAACGAACCGGGAATGGGCCGGCAGATGCGATCCTCGTCGCCGATGTCGTAACCCAGGCCGGTTTCCTCGACCGTGTTGCCGGTGATGTCGGTCGCGATCAACGACATCGGCAGGCAGACGCCATCGGCATAGACCTTGTCGAGTGCTTCGCGGGTGACGCGCTTGCCGCGCAGCAGGCCGTTCATGTCGGGCAGCAGCAGATCGACCAGTTCACAGCCGTCGATGGAAGCCAGCGTCCGCGCGTCATCAGAAGAGGGCGACAGGCCGGAAGAGGTCAGCGCAGGGTTCATGTGAGCAGTCCGGAAAGGCTTCGGCGAGCTTAGCAGAGGCGGGTCGGCGTCAAGAATACTTGACGATTGCAGCCTCCCGCCGCACCCCGTCAGAACCTCGAGTGGGCCGCTGGATGGGCTTTCCGGCACGCCGGTGCGCCCGGCTGTCGCCTCTGTTGTAAAAATAAAACGGCCGGGTTAAGTTGCCCGGAAGCCCTTTTCGAGCTTCCCGCATGGCCAGCCTGCCGCTGGTCGGCCTGCCGACCGATCACAAGCAAATCGGCGCGCATCCTTTTCTCGCGGTCGGGGAAAAGTACGTCCGCGCGGTGGTCGATGGCGCGGGCGCGCTTCCGGTGCTGCTGCCAACGCTGGAACCCGTCTTGCCGTTGCGCGACGTGCTTCAGCGGCTCGACGGCATCGTGCTCACTGGTTCGGTCAGCAATATCGAACCGCACCATTACAGCGACGAATCCAGTTACGAAGGCAATCTGCTCGATCCGCGTCGCGATGCGACCAATCTCGCGCTGATACCACTGGCGGTCGAGATGGGCGTACCGGTGCTCGCGATCTGCCGGGGCTTCCAGGAAGTAAACGTGGCGTTCGGCGGCAGCCTGTACCAGAAAGTGCACGAACAGCCGGGCTTCCTCGATCACCGCGAGCGTCCCGACGACCCGCTCACGGTGCAGTACGGGCCGGCGCATGCGATCAGGCTCGCGCCGGGCGGGTGGCTGCGGCAGCTTGCCCAGGCCGATGAAGTGCAGGTCAATTCGCTGCATGGACAGGGCGTGCAGCGGCTCGGACGCGGACTGCAGATCGAGGCCACCGCGCCGGACGGCCTCATCGAAGCCTTCCGCCACGACGGTCCCGCATTTCTCCTGGCCGTGCAATGGCATCCGGAATGGCGGGTCACCGAGAACCCGTTCCACCTTGCGATCTTCAAGGCCTTCGGCGATGCGTGCCGCGAACGTGCGCGCCTGCGCATTGAAACCTCCGCCATCCCGCCGCCTGTGCCGGTCTGGAACTACGGGTAGCGACGGCCGCGCGCCGCGCTGCGAATCCAGCCTTCGAAGAAAACATTGCCATGTCCCAGCGCCGAAAACCGAGCAAGACCGCCACGCCGCAGCAGTCCGAAGAAAACGCATTGCGCCGCTGGCTGAAAGAACGCCGCATCACCGAAGTCGAGTGCCTCGTGCCCGACATCACCGGCAATGCGCGCGGCAAGATCATTCCCGCCGACAAGTTCTCGCACGACTACGGAACGCGGCTGCCGGAAGGCATCTTCGCCACCACCGTCACCGGCGACTATCCCGATGACTACTACGAACTGACCTCGCCCTCGGATTCGGACATGATGCTGCGCCCGGATCCGGACACCGTGCGCATGGTGCCGTGGGCGGCGGATCCGACCGCGCAGATCATCCACGATTGCTATACCAAGGCCGGTGAGCCGCACGAACTCGCGCCGCGCAACGTGCTGCGCCGCGTGCTGGCCGAGTACGAAGCCGCGGGACTGCGGCCAGTCGTCGCGCCGGAGCTGGAATTCTTCCTGGTGCAGAAGAACACCGACCCGGATTTTCCGCTGCTGCCACCGGCCGGACGTTCGGGCCGACCGGAAACCGCGCGGCAGTCCTACTCGATCGACGCGGTCAACGAGTTCGACCCGATCCTCGATCTGATGTACGACTACTGCGATGCGATGGAGCTGGACGTGGACACGCTGATCCACGAATCCGGCGCGGCGCAGCTGGAAGTCAATTTCACCCACTCCGATGCCCTGTCGCTGGCCGATCAGGTGTTCCTGTTCAAGCGAACGATGCGCGAGGCCGCGCTGCGCCACGGCGTGTATGCGACCTTTCTGGCCAAGCCGATGGAGAACGAGCCCGGCAGCGCCATGCACATCCACCAGAGCGTGGTGGATCGCAAGGGCCGCAACGTGTTCACCGGCAAGAGCGAAGGGCAGTTCAGTCCGATCTTCGGCCACTATCTCGGTGGCCTGCAGAAATACGTGCCGATGGCGATGGCGTTCTTCGCGCCGAACGTCAATTCGTACCGCCGCCTGATGTTCGGCGAGGTGTCGCCGAGCAATGTGGAGTGGGGCTTCGACAACCGCACCTGCGGCCTGCGCGTGCCGATGGACACGCCGGAAAACCAGCGCGTGGAAAGCCGTTTCGCCGGCTCCGACGCCAACCCGTACCTGGCGATGGCCGCCACGCTTGCGTGCGGGCTGCTCGGCATCCGCGGCGAACTCAAGCACACCGCGCCGACGTCGGGCAGTGCGAAGGAAGCCGGCTACGACCTGCCGCGTTCGCTCGGCGAAGCGCTCGATGGACTGGAAGGCTGCAAGCCGCTGCGCGAACTGCTCGGCCCGCGCTTCGTGCGTGCCTACGTGTCGGTCAAGCGCAAGGAGTACGAAACCTTCTTCCGCGTGATCAGTTCATGGGAACGCGAATTCCTGCTGTTGAACGTCTGACCGGATTTCTGGAGCCCGCATGAGCCAACTCGACCTCCGCACCCTGCAGAAGCTCGATGCCGAGCATCATCTGCATCCGTTCAACGACAACGCCGCCCTGGCGAAGAAGGGCACGCGCATCCTGACGCGCGGCGAGGGCTGCTACGTCTGGGATGCGGAAGGCAACCGCCTGCTCGACGCCTTCGCCGGCCTGTGGTGCGTGAACATCGGCTACGGCCGGAAGGAACTCGGCGAGGTCGCGTCGCGGCAGATGACGCAGCTGGCGTACTACAACAGCTTCTTCCAGTGCACGACCGAACCGACCGTCGCGCTCGCCGCCAAGCTGGCCGAACTTGCGCCGGGCGACATCAACCATTCGTTCTTCGTCAATTCCGGTTCCGAGGCCAACGACACCATTCTGCGCCTGGTCCGGCATTTCTGGGCCGTGCAGGACCAGCCGCGCAAGAACATCTTCATCGGCCGCCACGACGGCTACCACGGCACCACAATGGCTGGCGCCAGCCTGGGCGGCATGAAGGGCATGCACAAGCAGGGCGGCCTGCCGATTCCCGACATCCACCACATCGATCCGCCGTTCTGGTTTTCCGATGGCGGCGATCTGTCCGAAGACGAATACGGCCTGCTGGCGGCGCGCCGGCTGGAGCAGAAAATCCTAGAACTCGGACCGGAACGCGTCGCGGCGTTCATCGGCGAACCGATCATGGGCGCCATCGGCGTCTACATTCCGCCGCGCACGTACTGGCCGGAGATCGAGCGCATCTGCCGGCAGTACGACGTGCTGCTGGTGGCCGATGAAGTGATCTGCGGCTTCGGGCGCACCGGCGAATGGTTCGGCTCGCAGTACTTCGGTTTCCAGCCCGACATCATGCCGGTCGCCAAGGGCATCACCTCCGGCTACATCCCGCTGGGCGCGGCGATGTTCAATGATCGTGTCGCGCGCGTGTTGAAGGATCAGGGCGGCGAACTCGCCCACGGCGCCACCTATTCGGGCCATCCGGTCTGCGCGGCCGTCGCGCTGGAGAACATCCGCATCCTGCAGGACGAGCGGATCATCGAACGCGCCAAGGCCGAGATCGCCCCCTACCTCGCCGAGCGCTGGGCCGAACTGGGCGAGCACCGGCTGGTCGGGCAGGCGCGCATCGCCGGCATGGTCGGCGCGCTCGAACTGGTCCCCGACAAGCGCAAGCGTGCGTTCTTCCCCGAGCGTGGTTCGGTCGGCGTGATGTGCCGCGACGCCGCCTTGCGCCATGGCCTGATCCTGCGCGCGACCTGGGACGCGATGCTGCTCTCGCCGCCGCTGGTGATCAGCCGCGAACAGGTGGACGAACTGTTCGAGAAGACCTGGAAGGCATTGGAGGAAACCGCGGCGACGCTGGGAATCTGACGCATGCGCGCGGATTCGCGACCGCCTTCTCAGAACGGCCGCGGGGCGTATCATGTCCGGCACCCCCATCCGGTTTCAGGAGAAACCCCATGACGCTCCGCACCCTGTCGCTGCTCGCCACGGCCTGCATGGTGGCCGCCTGCGGCGGCAAGCCGTCTTCCACGTCCGAAGGCGCGGCCGATGCCGGCAAGAATGACGAGAAGGTCGTCAACGTCTACAACTGGAACGACTACGTCGCCGAAGACACCCTGCCGAACTTCGAGAAGGCCACCGGCATCAAGGTGACCTATGACGTGTTCGACAGCGACGAGATGGTGGAGACCAAGCTGCTCGCCGGTTCCAGCGGCTACGACGTCGTGGTGCCATCGCTGAGCTTCCTCGGCCGCCAGATCCAGGCCGGCGTGTTCCTGCCGCTGGACAAGAGCAAGATTCCCAACCTCAAGAACGTCGATCCGGAACTGCTCAAGCGCATCGCGGTGCAGGACCCGGAGAACAAATACGCGGTTCCCTATCTGTGGGGCACCAGCGGCATCGGCTACAACGTGGACAAGGTGAAGGCCGCGTTCGGCAACACCGACGTCACCAACAGCTGGGATCTGGTATTCAAGCCGGAAAACCTGTCCAAGCTGAAAGACTGCGGCGTGACGCTGCTGGACACGCCCTCCGAGCTGATTCCCATCGCGCTGAACTACCTCGGCGAGGATCCGCACAGCTTCGATCCCAAGGTGATCGACAAGGCCGCGGCGCTGCTGAAGGGCATCCGCCCGTACGTGCGCAACTTCCACTCGTCGTCGTACATCAACGATCTCGCCAATGGCGACATCTGCCTGGTCGTCGGCTGGTCGGGTGACATCATCCAGGCGCGTGATCGCGCGAACGAAGCCGACAACGGCGTCCACATCGGCTATTCGATTCCGAAGGAAGGCGCGCCGCAGTGGTTCGACATGATGGCGATTCCGCAGGACGCCAAGCACGTCGAGAATGCCTATGCCTTCATCAACTACATGCTGGATCCGAAGGTCGCCGCGGCGAACACCAACTACGTGACCTACCCGAATGCGGTGCCGGCGTCGAAGGCGTTGATCGAAGCGGAAATCGCCAACGATCCGACGATCTATCCGCCGGCCGACGTGGACGCCAAGCTGTTTACCTTCGCGGTGTTGCCGCCGGAAGTGGATCGCCTGTACACCCGGATCTGGACGGAACTGAAGACCGGCAAGTAATACGGAGTCCGGACCGCTCGCGATCCGGCAGAGGGAGCACAACACCGGGACGCATCGCGTCCCGACCGAGGATCGGAGGCGCGTTGGGGCTTCCGATCAACGTCGAGCAACGCATACCGTCATCGCTTCGTACCTCGTGCACACCTGGAGAGAGTTGATGAAACTGCGCACCCTGGTCATTCCTGTCTTCCTCTGTAGCACCCTGATCGCCTGCGGCGACAAACCCGCCGCCGATGCGGGTGGCGGCGATGCCGCCTCATCGCAGGCCGGCGAAAAACAGGTCAACGTCTACAACTGGTCGGATTACATCGCCGACGACACGATTCCGAACTTCGAGAAGAAGACCGGCATCAAGGTCACCTACGACGTCTTCGACAGCAATGAAATCGTCGAGACCAAACTGCTGGCCGGCTCCAGCGGCTACGACATCGTCGTGCCGACCCTCAATTTCCTCGGCCGGCAGATCCAGGCCGGCGTGTTCCTGCCGCTGGACAAGTCGAAGATTCCCAACTACGCCAATCTCGATCCGGAGCTGATGAAGCGGATCGAACTGCAGGACCCGGGCAACCAGCACGCCGTGCCGTACATGTGGGGCACGACCGGCATCGGCTACAACATCGACAAGGTGAAGGCGGCGTTCGGCAACACCGACATCGCCAACAGCCTGGACATCGTGTTCAAGCCGGAGAACGTGTCGAAGCTGAAGGACTGCGGCGTCACTTTGCTGGACACGCCGTCGGAGATCATCCCGATTGCCTTGAACTACCTTGGCGAGGATCCGAACAGCACGGATCCGAAGGTGATCGACAAGGCCGCCGCGCTGCTCAAGTCGGTGCGCCCGTACATCACCAACTTCCACTCCTCGCAGTACATCGACGCGCTCGCCAATGGCGACACCTGCCTGGTGGTCGGCTGGTCGGGCGACATCATCCAGGCGCGCGATCGCGCCGAGGAAGCCGGCAACGGCGTGAAGATCGCCTATGCGATTCCGAAGGAAGGCGCGCCGCAGTGGTTCGACATGCTCGCCATCCCGAAGGACGCGAAGAACCTCGACAGTGCGTATGCCTTCATCAATTACCTGCTGGACCCGCAGGTGATGGCGAACAATTCCAACTTCATCCATTACCCCAATGCCATTCCCAAGGCGAAGGCGCTGATGGACAAGAGCATCGTCGATGACCCGACGGTGTATCCGCCGCCGGAGGTGGCGGCGAAGCTGTTCACCTTTGCGATCATTCCGCCGAACGTGGATCGCCAGTACACCCGTATCTGGACGGAACTCAAGACGGGCAAATGACCCCTTCCGGAAGCCGCCCGCGGGCGGCTTCCTTCACTCAAGACAGGGAGCCATCGCGTGCCCGAACCGAACACCCCGAACGGCAACGCCGGCAAGGACCACCAGGACGACTACCTCCGCATCGTCGACGTGCGCAAGGAGTTCGACGGCTTCGTGGCCGTCGATGACACCAGCCTGACCATCCGCAAGGGCGAAATCTTCGCGCTGCTGGGCGGTTCCGGCAGCGGCAAGTCCACCTTGTTGCGCTGCCTGGCGGGGTTCGAGAAGCCGACTGCCGGCAAGATCTACCTCGACGGGCAACTGCTCAACGATCTGCCGCCGTATGACCGGCCGATCAACATGATGTTCCAGTCCTACGCGCTGTTCCCGCACATGACGGTGGAACAGAACATCGCCTTCGGCCTCAAGCAGGATGGCCTGTCGAAGGACGCCATCCGCACGCGCGTGGCCGACATGCTGGCGCTCGTGCAACTGGACAAGCTCGCCAAGCGCAAGCCGCACCAGCTGTCCGGCGGACAGCAGCAGCGCGTGGCGCTGGCGCGCTCGCTGGCGAAAGGGCCCAAGTTGCTGCTGCTCGACGAACCGATGGGGGCGCTCGACAAGAAGCTGCGTTCGAAGATGCAGCTGGAACTGGTCAACATCATCGAAAAATCCGGGGTGACCTGCGTGATGGTCACGCATGATCAGGAAGAAGCGATGACGATGGCCACGCGCATCGCGCTGATGGATCAGGGCTGGATCCGCCAGGTCGGCACGCCGGACGAGATCTACGAGCAGCCGACCAGCCGCTTCGCCGCCGAGTTCATCGGCTCGGTCAACCTGATCGACGGCGTGGTGGACGAGGACGAATCCGACTACGTCACCATCCGCAGCCCGCTGCTGCCGGCGTCCATCTACATCGGCCACGGCATTTCCGGCTTCGAAGGCCAGGAAGTGTCGTTCGCGGTGCGGCCGGAAAAGGTCGGCATCGGCAAGGAAGAACCGGCGCAGCAGTACAACAAGGCCAAGGGCGTGATCGAGGACATCGCCTACTTTGGCAGCCACTCGGTCTATCACGTGCGTTTGCCGAGTGGATACAAGTTCATGTCGAACTTCGCCAACGTCGAACGCTGGGCCAGTGAAGGGCTGACCTGGAACGATGAAGTCTGGGTGTGGTGGGGCGACAACGACGGCGTGGTGCTCACCTCATGAAACTCCGCGACCTGATCAAGAAAGTGGTGCCGCGCCCGCGCTGGGCGGTGATCGCCGTGCCCTATCTGTGGCAACTGCTGTTCTTCGCCATCCCGTTCCTGATCGTCCTGAAGATTTCATTCTCCAAGCTGGCGATTGCGCGCCCGCCGTACACGCCGATTCTCGAATACGTCGACGAAGCGCTGACGCTCAAGCTCAACCTGGGCAACTACGCCGCATTGTTTACCGATTCGCAGTACGTGCAGGCGTACCTGAGCTCGATCCAGATCGCCGCCGTATCGACGTTCTTCGCGCTGCTGATCGGGTATCCGATTGCGTACGTCATCGCGCGCCTGCCGACCGCCACGCGCAACATC
Organism: Pseudomonadota bacterium; assembly: GCA_023419315.1. Taxonomy (GTDB): domain Bacteria; phylum Pseudomonadota; class Gammaproteobacteria; order Xanthomonadales; family Xanthomonadaceae; genus Pseudoxanthomonas_A. The sequence goes on along the minus strand of JAEZYE010000051.1, from coordinate 117,802 downwards.
GCGATGATGCTGGTGGTGCTGCCGTCGTGGACGTCATTCCTGATCCGCATCTACGCATGGATCGGCATCCTCAAGAACAACGGCCTGCTCAACAACCTGCTGATGAAGCTCGGCATCATCGATGAGCCGCTGCAGATCCTCTACACCCCGATGGCCGCCTATATCGGCATCGTCTATGCGTACCTGCCATTCATGGTGCTGCCGCTGTACACCAACCTGGTCAAGCACGATCAGCGCCTGCTGGAAGCAGCCTACGACCTGGGCGCAAAGCCGTGGAAGGCGTTCTTCACCATCACGCTTCCGCTGTCGAAGGCGGGCATCATTGCCGGCTGCATGCTGGTGATGATTCCGGCGGTCGGCGAGTTCGTCATTCCGGAACTGCTGGGCGGTCCGGACACGCTGATGATCGGACGCGTGCTGTGGGGCGAGTTCTTCAACAACCGCGACTGGCCGGCGGCATCGGCGGTCGCCATCGTCATGCTGATCCTGCTGATGATCCCGATCCTGATCTTCAATCGCGTGCAGCAGCGCGAACTCGAAGGGAGGCTGACATGAACCGCCTCCGCCAACGCAGCCTGACCTGGCTGGTACTCGGCTTCGGCTTCGCGTTCCTGTACCTGCCGATCCTGATCCTGATGGTGTACTCCTTCAACGAATCTCGCCTGGCGACAGTGTGGTCGGGCTTCTCGGTGAAGTGGTACGGCGAACTGTTCCGCGATGCGCAGATGCTGCAGGCGGCGTGGGTCAGCCTGAAGATCGCGTTCTGGACCGCATCGGCGGCAGTGGTGCTCGGTACGCTCGCCGCGCTGGTGATGACGCGCATGCGCCGCTTTCCCGGCAAGACGATGTTCGGCGCGCTGATCACGGCGCCGCTGGTGATGCCGGAAGTGATCATCGGCCTGTCGATCCTGCTGATGCTCGTGTCGATGGGCGAATGGCTGGGCCTGCCGTCGAAAGGCGTGATGGCGATCTGGATCGCGCACGTGACGCTGACCGTGTCGTTCGTGACCGTCGTGATCTCCTCGCGGCTGTCGGAACTGGACAAATCGCTGGAAGAGGCAGCCATGGATCTCGGCGCCAACCGCCTGAAGGTGTTCTTCCTGATCACGTTGCCGATCATCGCGCCGGCGCTGGTGTCCGGCTGGCTTCTGGCCTTCACGCTGTCACTGGACGATGTGGTGATCGCCAGCTTCGTCGCCGGCCCCAGTTCGACCACCTTGCCGATGAAGGTGTTCTCCTCCGTCCGCCTGGGCCTGAGCCCCAAGATCAACGCGCTGGCCACATTGATGATTGCAGTGGTGTCGCTGGCCGCGCTGGCGGGCTGGTGGCTGATGTATCGCGAAGAGAAGCGCAAGCAGCGCGACATGCAGCTGGCCCTGCAGGAAAACGGCTGACAGCGGATTGGCCGTGACGTCGCCACGACGGCGCCCCGGCCATCATCCATTCCACGCCCCGAGCATTCCGGAATCGCCATGAGCACAGACATCATCAATCCCTTCACCGGGCAGGTGGAGTATTCGCAGACATTGATGGATCGCGGGCAGGTCGAGAAGATTCTCGCCGCGACGCAGCCGGCGTACCGCGACTGGTCTTCGCGCGCGTTGAACGAACGCGGTGACCTGTTGCGTCGTGTAGGTGCCGAACTGCGCCATCGTCGCGACGACATCCAGCGCGTGATGACCGCCGAGATGGGCAAGCTGAGGAAGGAAGCCCTGGCGGAAATCGACAAATGCGCCGGCGCCTGCGACTACTACGCCGAACACGCGGCGGACTATCTTCGCGATGTGCCGATCACCACCGACGGCAGCCGCAGCTACGTACGTTACGAACCGCTGGGCTGCGTACTGGCGGTGATGCCGTGGAATTTCCCGATCTGGCAGGTATTCCGCTTCCTCGCGCCCGCGCTGATGGCCGGCAACGTCGCAGTGCTCAAGCACGCCAGCAACGTCCCGCACTGCGGCGACATCATCGGCGAGGTGCTGCGCGAAGCCGGCATTCCCGAGGGCGTGTTCGGCGTGCTGCACATCGACAACGATCAGGCCGCCGACGTCATCCGCGACCCGCGTATAGCGGCGGTCACATTGACCGGCAGCGAACGCGCCGGCCGGTCAGTGGCATCGAATGCGGGCGAGCAACTGAAGAAGTGCGTGATGGAACTCGGCGGCAGCGATGCCTTCGTGGTGCTGGAGGACGCCGATCTGGACAAGACCGTCGCGGCCGCAATCGCATCGCGCTACGGCAACGCCGGCCAGACCTGCATCGCCGCCAAGCGGTTCATCGTGGTGGAAGCCATTGCTGATCGCTTCGTCGAACGCTTCACCGCGGCGGCGGCGAAACTGCAGCTGGGTGATCCACAGGATGACGCGACGACACTGGCTCCGCTGGCGCGGCAGGATCTGCGCGATGAATTGCACAAGCAGGTCCGCGCGAGCATCGACAAGGGCGCGACGGCGCTGCTCGGCTGCGAGCCGGACGCGTCACACGCGGGCTATCCCGCTTCGATTCTCGATCACGTCGTCCCCGGCATGCCGGCCTACGAAGAAGAGTTGTTCGGCCCGGTGGCGAGCATCCTGCGCGTGGCCTCGGAAGAAGAGGCTGTCCGCGTGGCCAACGACACCCGCTTCGGGCTGGGCGGCAGCGTCTGGACGAGTGACAGCGCGCGTGGTGATCGCGTTGCCCGCCAGTTGCAGGTGGGCGCGGCGTTCGTCAATGCCATCGTGCGCAGCGATGTGCGCCTGCCGTTCGGCGGCACCAAGCGCTCGGGCTTCGGCCGCGAACTGGCCGAACACGGCATCCACGAGTTCATGAACATCAAGTCGGTCTACGTGGCCTGAGATGGCGGCTGCGGCCGGCATCGTCCGTCCGCTTCGTTGCCGCGGTGGAACAGATGGTTGTCGATGTCCCGGTTTTGTTCCGTCGATGGCGATGCCATGTTGTGCGGCATTCCACGGAGAGACTCCCATGAGCATTTCGATTGCCTCGACTCCCGCGCGCATTGCCCGCAAGGTGCGCGGACGCGCCACGTCCGACGGCGCCGGCGTCAAGTTGACCCGCGTCATCGGCGGCCCGGATCTGCCGGATCTGGATCCGTTCCTGCTGCTCGACGAATTCGGCACCGACAAGGCCGAGGACTACATCGCCGGTTTCCCGGAGCATCCGCATCGCGGCTTCGAAACGGTGACGTACATGCTCGATGGCCGCATGCGTCATCGCGACAACCACGGCAACGAAGGCCTGCTGGTGCCGGGCGCGGTGCAGTGGATGACCGCGGGCCGCGGTTTGATCCACTCGGAGATGCCGGAGCAGGAATCCGGGCGTATGCGCGGGTTCCAGTTGTGGGTGAACCTGCCTGCGCGCGAGAAGATGACCGACCCGCGCTACCAGGAGTTCGCGCCGGACCGCATTCCGGTGGTTTCGCCTGCGGCTGGCGTCTCGGTGAAGGTCATCGCCGGCCAGGTCGGCGACACGCGCGGACCGATTTCGCAGCCGGCCACGGAGCCGGTGTACCTGGACATCGCGCTGGAGCCCGGAGTGGCCTGGGAATACGAATTGCCCGAGGGCCACAACGCGTTTGCATACGCCTTCGAAGGCGCGCTCACGCTGGGGGAGGGCGATGACGCGCGGCCGCTCGAATCACAGGAGATGGCGGTGCTGGGCGGCGGAATCCGGCTTGTCCTGCGCGCGGGCGCAGACCCTGTCCGGATCATCCTCGTCGCGGGTCGCCCGCTGCGCGAGCCGGTCGTCCGGCACGGCCCCTTCGTGATGAACAGCAAGCAGGAAATCATGCAGGCGTTCGTCGATTTCCAGGAAGGCCGCTTCTGATCTTCCGCCGGAAACACGGCAACGAAAAAGCCGGGCTTGGCCCGGCTTTTTCGTTCCGCGAATGACCAGCGAATCAGTCGCGACCCAGCCACTTGTAGATCGTGCCGCCGAGCAGGCCGCCGATGATCGGCGCAACCCAGAACAGCCACAGCTGCCCCAGTGCATTCGGACCGGCGAACAGCGCGACGGCCGTGGAGCGCGCCGGATTCACCGAGGTGTTGGTCACCGGAATGCTGATGAGGTGGATCAACGTCAGCGCCAGGCCGATGGCGATCGGCGCGAAGCCGGCCGGCGCGCGGCCGTGCGTCGAGCCCATGATCACGATCAGGAAGAATGCGGTCAGCACGACTTCGATCAGGAATGCCGCGGCGACGGTATAACCGCCCGGCGACATCGCACCGTATCCATTGCTGGCGAACGCGCCGGCGGCGTTCGGATCAATGGCGAAGCCCGCGTTGCCCTGCGCGATCTGCAACAGGATGAAAGCCGCGGCGATACCGCCGATGACCTGCGCGATGATGTAGGGCACCAGTTCGCGTGTCTGGAAACGTCCACCCGCCCACAAGCCAAAACTCACCGCCGGATTGAAATGTCCGCCGGAGATGTGGCCGAACGCATACGCACCCGTCAGCACGGTGAGGCCGAACGCCAGGGAGACGCCGACGAAGCCGATGCCGAGCGGATTGGCGTCGCCGCCAAACTTCGCGGCGAGGACTGCGCTGCCGCATCCGCCCAACACCAGCCAGAACGTGCCGAGGAATTCGGCAACGAGTTTTTTGAGGATCATGGTTACACCCGAATTGAGAACCGTCATGCGACGGCGCGCAGAAAATAGCTCATATCCCGGTGTTTTGTATCCGCAATAAACAGTAAATCAGATAAGTCACATTACTGTCGGTTTATGTCCATCAGTGGTCGGGAAGGGGGATGAATTCCGTCTCGCCTTCGATACGGCCGAAGCGATCCTGCAACCAGTCTTCCTTCGCCTGTTCGATGCGCTCCTTCGAACTGGAAACGAAGTTCCACCACATGTGGCGCGGTGAATCGAGCGGTTCGCCGCCGAGCAGCAGCGCCTTGACCGGTGTCTTCGCGCGCAGGCGGTTGCGTGCGCCGCGCTCCAGCACGATCAGGTGCTTTTCCGGAACGTCGGCGCCATCGAGTTGCGCCTCGCCTTCGAGGATGTAGATCGCGCGCTCGATGTGGCGATCATCGATGAAGTGTTCGGCATCGGCCGCAAGATCCAGCGCGGCATTGAACGTGTCCGCGAATACCTTGACCGGTGATTCCTCGCCGTAGGCACGGCCGGCGATCACGCGCAGCCATGCACCTCCGTTGCGCTGCTCGGGCAGGGTGGCGGCCTTGTGGTGGTGGAACTCCGGTGCGACTTCTTCGTAAGCCTTGGGCAAGGCCACCCATGTCTGCATGCCGTGCAGTGGATGGGGATGCGCCCGCACGTCCGACGGTGTGCGCTCCGAATGGGCGATGCCGCAGCCGGCGGTCATCCAATTGACGTCACCCGGAAGGATGACCTGCTCGGAGCCGAGTGTGTCCTTGTGGTTGATGGCGCCGCTCCACAGATAGGTCACCGTCGCCAGGCCGATGTGCGGATGCGGTCGTACGTCCACGCCGCGGCCTTCATCGAACGTGGCCGGTCCCATGTGATCGACGAAGACGAACGGGCCGACACTGCGCGCCTGCAGGCTGGGAACAGCGCGGCGGACCTGGAAACCGCCGAGATCGTGGACGCGTGGCGCGATGATCGTGGTCATGGGAAGCCTCCTGGGGGGGGCGGCCAGCATCGCACAGCGGATGCGGCGGCTGCATTTCAGGACCGCAACGGATTGTCGCGCGGTGTGGGGGGAATCGGGATGGCGATGCTGCACCCGCGTGGCCTCGCGCAGCGGTCATCGGCCCGGTGGCGAGGCGGCAGGTGCGTCGTCACGCACGCGCAGGAAGCTGGCGAAACGCGGCAGTCCCTGGCGTGTCAGCCCGCGATGGCGGAACGTTATCCAACTGCCGATGGCAGGCGGATGCTCGCGCTGCGTGTCGGTGAAGCCGGTGCCAACGCGGAAACGCCGGCCATCCTTCATCAGGACTTCAAGCGCGCGCAGTCTTCCGGCATGTTTTCCCTTGCCCGGCACATGGCCGATCACGCGCGCCTCGGCGTCATCGAAGGGCTTCAGCTTCATCAGTGCATCGCTGCGACCGGCGGCATAGCGTGCTGCGCCGTGGTGGAGCATCAATCCTTCGCCGCCTGCGTCCACAACGCGTCGAAGTTCGCGCTGGAGTGCGATAGTGTCGCCAAGCTTGAACTGGGTGACCGGACGCAACCACGGCGTGCGCGGATCGGCGAGCAGCGAGCGCATGCGCGCGACGCGCTGGTCGAACGTGCCGGAATGGGCCGGCAGATCGAAGACGAGGAACTTCAACTCGCGCCACGCCGCATCTTCCTGCCGCAGTGAACGGACCCGCGCGCTGACGTCATCGAAGCGTTCGCGTGCAATCCAGAGTTCACCATCCATCGCATCGGCGGGCCAGTGGCGGATGAACCACTCGGGCGCGGGAATGGTGAGGCCGCCACGGCTGATCAGGCGTCGACCGTCCCAGCGCGCGCGCACGCCATCGAGTTTCTCGCTGATCCAGTAGTCCGGGACATGCACGCCCTCGCGGTACGACGTGGCGAGCATCAGCGGGGGCGGCTCGGCCGCATGCAGCAGGCCGGCCATGCAGGCACACGCGGCGAGTGCCCATCGTTGCCACCATTTCAACGTCGCCCTCCTTGGCGTGCGGTTGATGGCCAATCTACTGACTGCTTCGCATCGAGGAGTCCGCTGGACACCCGGCTGGAGTGTCGGGAATTGCCGCGATGCGATATCAGTAGCGGCTCGTCTCCACGCGCACGCTGCCGTCGGCAGCGATATGCACCTGCGTGAGCCGGTCGTATTCCTGATCCGTCATCGGTTCGGCGGTCTGCCCCGACAGCGCGGTGACCAGATCCGGAATCGTGTTGCTGTGTCCGACGACCAGCACCGTGCCGCGCGGGTAGCTTCGCCGCCATTGCGCGGCGACCTCGCCGGCCGGTCCTTTCGCGTAATAGCGCGTCAGTGCCACGCCGTGCGCATCGGCGGTGGGTTGCGCGGTCTGCTGCGTCCTGCGGAACTCGGTCACCAGCACGGCGGTCAGGTCGGCGCGGGCCAGCGTGGCGGCCAGTCGCTGGGCCCGTTCATGGCCGACGCCGGACAGGTCCGGATCGTCCGGATCGTCCGGATCGTCCATGGCCTTCTCCGCATGGCGGACGAGGACGAAGGTGACGCCGTCCTGCCGGGGCGCAGGGGTCGAACTGCATGCCGCAAGCATCAGCCATACGAGCAGGAGGGCGAAGCGGGGCATGGGCGTGACCGGGGCAGGTGGCGGAGCGTGAGCATACGGCAGCCGGCCATGCGGCGGCGCATGCGACGGTGCCCTTCATCGCCTGCAGCCACCGGCTTGTCTAGACTGCGGGTTGCTGACCGGAATCCATGCGCATGGCACGCAAGCTTCGTCTACTGGGCCTGATCCTCATCACCCTGGCGATCGCCAGCGCGGTTTCGGTCTACAGCTACGGACGCTTCGCTTCGCGTGTGCAAGGGCCGCCTTCGCAGGCGTTTCCGCTGCAACCGGCGCAGACATCGCTGGACCGCAACGTGGCGCCGTTGCTGCAAGGGCGGGGCGGCCGCAGCGGGATGAGCCTGATCGCCGGGAACCTGGATGCCTTCGCGGTGCGCGCGCTGAGTGCGCGGGCCGCGGGGCGCAGCCTCGATCTGCAGTACTACATCTGGCACGACGATTTCACCGGGCAACTGCTGGATGGCGAATTGCTGCGCGCGGCCGATCGCGGGGTCCGCGTGCGGCTGCTGCTGGATGATCTGAACGCACACGGCAAGCAATCGTTCCTCGCTGCGCTGGACCAGCATCCGCAGATCGAGGTACGGATGTTCAATCCGACGCGCAATCGGGCGGGCGTGCTCGGACGCGGCGTCGAGATGCTGCTGCGCGGTTTCAGCCTGAACCGGCGCATGCACAACAAGGCGTGGATCGCGGATGGACGCGTGGCCGTCGTCGGCGGGCGCAACGTCGGCGACGAGTATTTCGACGCGGCGCCGGGAACGAACTTCCTGGACCTCGATGTCGCGCTGCTCGGGCCCGCGGTCCAGGAAACCGAAGCGATCTTCGATGCGTTCTGGAACAGCAGTTCCGCGATTCCGTTGTCCGCGCTGGCGAAGCCGAAGGAATCCGCGCTCGCGGATCTCCGTGTGGACATCGACAAGGCGTATGCCTCGCGCCGGGCGCATCCATATCTGAAGCGGCTGCGCCAAGCGCCGTCCGTGCGCGCGTTGATCGCCGGTGGCGCGCCGCTGCACTGGGTGGAAGAGGCGAAGGTGGTCTCTGATCCGCCGGCCAAGATGGCGGGCGACGGGGAATCGGCGTGGCTGATGCGGACACTGTTTCCGGCCATGGGCGAGGCCAAGCAACGGCTGCTGATCATCTCGCCGTATTTCGTGCCGGGCGAGGAGGGCGTGCAATGGATGCGCGGCCTGCGCGCGCGCAACGTCGACGTCGGCGTGTTGACCAACTCGCTGGCCGCCACCGATGTTAGCGCCGTACACAGCGGCTACGCGCCTTACCGCATCCCGCTGTTGCAGGCGGGCGTGCAGTTGCACGAACTGATGCCGCGAACGCAGCAGACCGACAGCAGCGTATTCGGATCAAGCGGCGCCAGCCTGCATACCAAGGCATTCGTCGTGGATGACGAGGTGGGCTTCATCGGCTCATTCAATCTCGATCCGCGCTCGCTCAACCTCAATACCGAAATGGGCATCCTGTTCCGCGACCGGCCGGCGACCGCTGAACTGGTGAAGCGGTACCGCGACAAGATCTCCACGCGCCAGAGCTATGCCGTGCAGCTGGTCGACGGCGAGGTGCGCTGGGTCGATGGCTCGGTGGAGCCTGAGCGCATCTGGGACACCGAACCCGGCGTCGGCCTGTGGCGGCGCGGCACGGTGAAAGTGCTGGAATGGCTGCCGATCGAATCGCAGCTCTAGCGCGCCGCCGCATCGGTTCGTCGCGATCCGGGCAGCGCGGGAGGCGCTCCCGCAACGGGGAGCGCCGGTGAAACTCAACCCGCCTTGAGCGTCGTCAGTAATCCCTTCGCCGCGGCGAAGCGATCCGGCGCTTCCGGCATCGGCAGTCTGATGCGCAGCTTGTCCGGACCGTCCATCGAGTAGATGCGCGGTTGCTTCTGGATCAACTGGATCACCGCCATCGGATCGATGTTCGGCTTGGCCTCGAACACGATGCGCCCGCCGCCTTCGCCCAGATCCAGTTTGCGGATGCCCAGCGCGCTTGCGGTGAGCTTCAGTTCGGCGGTCGCGAACAGATACTTCACCGCATCCGGCAGCAGGCCGAAGCGGTCGATCATCTCGACCTGCAGGTCACGCAGTTCCTCGCTGTCGCGTGCGCTGCTGATGCGCTTGTACAGCGTCAGGCGCGCATGCACGTCGGGCAGGTAGTCGTCCGGAATCAGCGCGGGTACGTGCAGTTCCACTTCCGCACCGCGCGATTCCTGGCCGGGATCCACGTCGGGCAACTTGCCCTGGCGGATGGAGCGCACGGCGCGCTCCAGCAGTTCGGTATAGAGCGAGAAGCCGATCTCGGCCATCTGCCCGCTCTGATCCTCGCCGAGCAGTTCGCCGGCGCCGCGGATTTCCAGATCGTGCGTAGCGAGCATGAAGCCTGCGCCGAGTTCGTCCATCGCCGCAATCGCTTCCAGCCGGCGTTCGGCGTCGGCGGTCATGCTGCGCTTCTCCGGCACGACCAGATAGGCGTAGCTGCGATGGTGCGAACGGCCGACGCGGCCGCGCAGCTGGTGCAACTGCGCCAGGCCGAAGCGGTCCGCGCGATTGATGATGATGGTGTTGGCGTTGGGGATGTCGATGCCGGATTCGATGATGGTCGTGCACAACAACACGTTGAAGCGCTGCTTCTGGAAGCCGAGCATGACCTGCTCCAGCTCGCGCTCCGGCATCTGTCCATGGGCGACGCCGATACGCGCTTCCGGCACCAGTTCCTGGAGATCGCGCTGCATGCGGCCGATGGTCTCGACATCGTTGTGCAGGAAATACACCTGGCCGCCGCGCGAAAGCTCGCGCTGGAAGGCTTCGCGCAGCAAGGTCGCATCCCACGGGGTGATGAAGGTCTGCACCGCCATGCGATTGGCCGGCGGCGTGGCGATGATCGACAGATCGCGCAGGCCGGCCATCGCCATGTTGAGCGTGCGCGGAATCGGCGTGGCGGTAAGCGTCAGCAGATGCACGTTCGCACGCAGCGCCTTCAGCGCCTCCTTCTGGCGCACGCCGAAGCGCTGTTCTTCGTCGACGATCACCAGGCCCAGGTCCTTGAACTTCACGTCCGGCTGCAACAGGCGGTGCGTGCCGACGATGACGTCGAGCTTGCCTTCGGCAAGCTTCTCCAGCTCGGCCTTGATTTCCTTGGCGGTCTTGAAGCGCGACAGCACTTCGACGCGCAGCGGCCAATCGGCGAAGCGGTCGCGGAAATTGCGGTAATGCTGCTCGGCCAGCAGCGTGGTCGGCACCAGTACGGCGACCTGCTTGCCGGCGCTGGCGGCAGCGAAGGCAGCGCGCACGGCGACTTCCGTCTTGCCGAAGCCGACATCGCCGCAGACCACGCGATCCATCGGCTGGCTGCTGCCGAGATCGCGCAGCACCGATTCGATGGCGGCGTGCTGGTCCGGCGTTTCCTCGAACGGGAATGCAGCGGCGAACGGTTCGTACATCGCGCGATCCACCGGCAACGCCAGGCCGGCGCGCGCTTGCCTGCGCGCCTGGATTTCGAGCAGTTCGGCGGCCACGTCGCGGACCTTCTCGGCCGCCTTCTTCTTGGCCTTGCTCCAGGCTTCACCGCCGAGCGAATGCAGCGGCGCGGTTTCGACCGAAGCGCCGGAATAGCGGCTGATCAAATGCAGTTGCGCGACCGGCACGTACAGGCGATCGCCCTTGGCGTACTCGATTTCCAGGTATTCGCCCGGCAGCCCGCCGGCTTCCAGCACGATCAGGCCGCGGTAACGTCCGACGCCGTGATCTTCATGGACGATGGGCGCGCCTTCGCTCAGTTCGCCGAGATCGCGGATGATGCTTTCGGGCTCGCGCCCGGTGCGCTTGCGGCGATAGGGCTGCGTCGCCCGTTCCGGAAACAGCTGGCGTTCGGTGAGCACGGCGATGCGCGGTGCATCGAGCGCGAAGCCGTCTTCCAGCGGCGCCACCGCAATCGCGAAACGCAGCGCGTCACCGGCCTGCAGGAAGCTGCCGAAATCGTGCACGACCTCCGGCTTCAGATCGGCGGATTGCAGCACCTCCAGCAAGGCCTCGCGGCGTCCGGCCGAGTCGGCGGCAATCAGCACGCGGCCGGGGTAGTGATCGAGGAATCCGCGCAAGGCGTCGCCCGGCGCATTGTCCTTCTGCGCCAGCGGCAGCGACGGCGCCGGCTGATCGCCCAGCGGCTGCGCATCGCCGTGGCGTGCGTGTTCGCTGCCGCAAACGTCGATGCGCGCGATCTGGTTCAAGCGTTCGCGCAGCACATCCGGCGGCAGGTACAACTCGTCGGGTGGCAGCAGCGGGCGTTCGATGTCGTGGCGGCGCTGTTCATAGCGCGATTGCGCCTGTGTCCAGAACACGTCGGCGCACGCGTTGGCGCCGTCGGCCAGCAGCGGCAGCGCGCGCTCGCCGAGGTAATCGAACAGCGTCGCGGTCTGGTCGAAGAACAGCGGCAGGTAGTACTCGATGCCGGCCGGTGGCAGGCCGGCCTTCAGATCCTGGTAGAGCGCGCTGCGCCGCGTGTCGACGTCGAAGCGATCCCGCAGCAGTTCCATCGCACGCGCCACCGCAGTGTCGTCCAGCGGTACTTCGCGACCGGGCAGCAGTTGCACCTCATCGATCTTCTCCAGCGAGCGCTGGCTTTCCGGGTCGAACTGGCGAATCGAATCGATGCTGTCGTCCAGCAGCTCGATGCGCAGCGGTGCGGTCGCGCCCATCGGGTAGACATCCAGCAGGCCGCCGCGCACGGCGAAGTCGCCGGGATCCAGCACCTGCGGAACATGGCGGTAACTGGCGGCTTCAAGGCGGCGTTTTTCGGCGTCGAAATCCAGGACCTGGCCGACGCGGTAGTCGAAGCTGCCCCCGACGATGTGCCGCAGCGGCGGCAGGCGCTGCATCAGGGTCTGGATGGGCACCACCACGATGCCGCGCTTGAGCGTAGGCAAGGTATGCAGTGCGGCCAGGCGCTGCGACACGATGTCCGGGTGCGGACTGAACTGGTCGTACGGCAGGGTTTCCCAATCGGGGAACGGCAGGACCGGAAGGTCGGCGTTGCCGCCGAGCAAGGTCTGCAGATCGCCTTCCAGCTGGTGCGCCTGATGGTTGTCGCGGGCGATCGCGAGCACCGGACCTTCATGGGCGCGGGCTGCCTGCAGCAGGTACCACGCCAATGCGCTGGGCGAGGCGGGCGCACGCCACCAGGCGCGTGACTGGCGGCCGGAAGGCAGGGGAGGAAGCGGGGAAGCGGGAGCGGTCTGGGTGGTCTGGGTCATCGGCACGTAAAACGACGGCAGCGCCGGCGACGTGGCCGCCAGCGCAAGGAAAGTGGAGTCTAGCGTCCCGGCGCGGACGTCCTGGTCAAGGCGACGGCCACGCAAGGGATGGGGTCATTCCTCGACGGACGGGGCGAGATCCAGTTCGACCCGCACCAGCCCGGGGGCGGCGTCCTGCTGGCGCACCTGCCGGAAACCCAGCGATTGCGCCAGTTGCAGCATGGGAATGTTGCTGTCGAGGACGTCGCCGTAAAGGCGTTCGAGCTTCTTCGAACGCGCCCATTTCACCAGCCGGCGCATCAGGTGGCGACCCAGCCCCTGGCCGGCGATGAAATGGCTGACGAGGATGGCGAACTCGGCTTCGCGCGTGCGCGACACAATCGACGCCCGCGCCACCGCGCCGACCAGGGCTTCACCCGGCGGCAGCGTTTCGGCGGCGACCAGGGCGAACTCGGTCTGCGGATCCGGCTGGCTCAGGCGCTGCGCCATTTCCGGCGTGAGCTCGCGCAGGGCGTACAGGAAACGTTGGCGGATCTCTTCCGGACCCAGCAGCGTGAAGGCGCCGCGGATGGGGCCGGCGTCTTCCGGGCGGATCGGGCGGATCAGCAGTTCGCGTCCGCTCGGCAGGCGGAAATGTTCATGCCAGGGAGGGAGTCGTTTCGGCGCGGTCATAACGGCGGGATGGTCCCATGTCGGCGGTGAACGGATGCTCTAGGGTGACGGATGAGGCGTCCCTGTCTCCAGTGCCCTTCAACCGTTGCTAGACTGCCCGCCTCTTTCTATCGCAGGGATGTCCGATGGCAGGTGGTGGCGATTCTACGCGTGCAATCCTGTTTGCGCTGGGGGCGAATTTCGCCATCGCGGTTGCCAAGGGCGTGGCTGCGTTCGTCACCGGTTCGGGCGCGATGCTGGCCGAAACGGTGCACTCGCTGGCGGACTGCGGCAACCAGATGCTGCTCCTGCTCGGGTTGCGGCAGGCGAACCGGCCGGCTTCGGCGGAATACCCGCTCGGCTACGGGCGTGCGATCTATTTCTGGTCGTTCCTGGTCGCGGTGATGCTCTTCAGCATCGGCGGCATGTTCTCGGTGTACGAAGGCGTCCACAAGCTGCAGCACCCGGAGCCGCTGAAGCAATGGTGGTGGGCCGCCGGCGTGCTGGTGTTCGCGATCATCGCCGAAGCCGTGTCCATGCGGGCCTGCATGCAGGAAGTGAACAAGTCGCGCGGCTCGCGCTCGATCTGGCGCTGGTTCCGCGAAAGCCGCCAGGCCGAACTGGTGGTGATCTTCGGCGAGGATCTGGCCGCGCTGCTCGGCCTGGTGTTCGCGCTGGCGGCGGTATTGCTGTCGGTCTTCACCGGCAACCCGCTGTGGGATGCGATCGGCACCGTGATGATCGGCCTGCTGCTGATCGTGATCGCGGTGCTCGTGGCGATCGAGGTCAAGGCCATGCTGATCGGCCAGAGCGTGGATCCGGAACTGGAAAAACAACTGGTCGACTGGCTGAAAGCACGCCCGGAAGTGTTGAAGCTGATCCATGTCATCACGCTGCAGCAGGGCAACGACGTCGTGGTGTCGGTGCAGGCGCAGATGCGCGAGAGCGGTGACGTGCGTGCGCTGCTGGATGACGTCAATCGCGTCGAGGACGAACTGAAGGCGGCTTACCCGGCCGTGCGCTGGACGTTCTTCGAACCGGATCTGCCGAAAGAACTGCGCTGAGCCGGACATGGCGAAGGCGGTGAGCGAACGCGATCTCCGTACCTGGCTGGAGCCCTGGCCGGGGGTGACCACCGACGTGAAGTGGGGCGCCGACCTGTGTTTCCTCATCGCCGGCAAGATGTTCTGCGTCTACTGCCTGGACGGCGAGGGCAAGGGCAGCCTGAGCTTCAAGGCTGGGGAAGAACGTTTCCTGGAGTTCACCGATCGTCCCGGTTTCCAGCCCGCGCCGTATCTGGCGCGCGCGCACTGGGTGAAGATCGATCGTCCGGGCGATGCGCCGCGCGAGGAACTCAAGGCGCTGCTGCGGACGTCGTACGAACTGATTGCGGCGAAGTTGCCGAAGAAGACGCAGCGCGAACTCGGCTTCGGCCAATGACGCCGGGGCGATGACGCGGGCTCGCGCTGCCGCGCGATACCGCCGTCATCCGCCCGCTCACGCGTGGGCCATGACATCGTCCTGCGCGCGCTGGATGGCGCACCAGCCCAGGGCCAGCGAGATCAGGCAGAGCAGCCGAATCGAGGCGTGGGCGATCAGCAGCGGATCCTCGGGATTGCGCGGCAGTGGAATCCAACTGGCGATACCGTCGGCGAGCAGCAGGCCGAAGGCCATGGCCAGTGCGATCGGATGACTGCGGACGAACACCATCGCACCGAGCAGCGCGAGCACCGGGCCCGGAAGCGCGGCCAGCCAGTGCACCGGCGGATTCGTCGCGATCCAGGAATCCGCGCACAGACCCGACACGCCCAGCCACGCCAGCCAATGGACCATCGCCAGTACGGCGAGCAGCAGGCCGACGCGCCGGCCGATGACGCGCGCATGTGCGTGCGTGCCGACTGAACCGGGCAGGCTGCGACCGTTCAGGCGCACCGTCCAGCCGCCATGCAACAACGGCGACGAACGCTGCACTTCGAGTTGCGAGCCGTCGGACAGCGGATACGTCTGTCCCTTGTGGAAACGTCCCATGCGGGTCTTGGTGGCGAGCACGTAATAGCCGAACGCGATATCGACCCGGCGACCGAATCGGCGGCGGATGGAGACACGCTGGGTCGGCACGGGACCGAAAGGGAACTGCTGCGGATTCATCAGAAGTCCGAACCTTGTAGGGCCCGGAATTCTGGAGAGCGCGGCACGACCAAACCATCGGAGGATTCTGATAAAGCTCGGACAGCCGGCCGACGGCGGCCGTTCAGTGTCGTCTGTGTTGCATCGACGCGGCGGGCCTTACGCCGGCTTGAGCCACTCCAGCCGCGTCGTCGCACCGTTTTCGCCGAGCGTCTTCTGCAACGCGGGCAGCGCCGGCGCCAGCACCTGCTCGAACTGGTACGGCGGATTCAGCAGCAGCATGCCGCTGCCGTTGAGCCGCAGCGGGGAGTCATCCGGACGAATCTGCAACTCGGCCACCAGCGCGGACTTGATCGGCAGGGCGGCGATCCTGCGGAAGAACGGTTGCAGGCTGCGACGCTGCTTGATCGGGTACCACACTGCGTACTGGCCCGTGGGCCAGCGTGCCAGCCCCTCGCGCAATGCGTCGACGATGCGCGGATATTCGGCGTCCTGCGCTTCGTAGGGCGGATCGATCAACACCAGTCCGCGCGCGAATCGCGTCTCGCCGATGCGCGGCGGCAACAGCGCGCGCATCGCCGCATAGCCATCACGGGCGTGCACGGCGACGCGATCATCGTGGGCGAACAGCGCCTTCAGTTCGGCCGCTTCTTCCGGCTGCAGTTCGCAGGCCGCGAGCCGATCCTCCGACCGCATCGCCTGTGCGGCGAGCAAGGGCGAGCCCGGATAGGCGAGCAGCGCACCGACCGGGTTGTCCGCCTGCACGGCGCGCAGGTAGGCCTCGATCACGGCGGGAAGCTTCGGCGAATCGAACAGCCGGAATACGCCGGCATCGGCCTCGGCGGTCTTGCGGCTTTCCTCGCTGGCCAGCAGGTAGCGGCCGCGCCCGGCGTGCGTGTCCAGCACGAAGAGGGGTGTCTCCTTCCGCTTCAGTGCTTCCAGCAGGGCCAGCAGGACGATGTGCTTGAGGACGTCGGCGTGGTTGCCGGCGTGGAAGGCGTGGCGGTAGTTCATGGCCCGCAGCATAGCCCCGGCCGATGGCTGCGACTATGCTTGCCGCCATGCCGAACGCGACCACCACCATCCTGATTGCCGAAGACGAAGCGGCCATCGCCGATACCGTTCTCTATGCATTGCGCAGCGAGGGATTCGCGGCGGAGCACTGCCTGCTGGCGCGCGAAGTGGCTCCGCGCGTGCGGGCCGGCGGCATCGACGTGGTGGTGCTGGATGTCGGGCTGCCGGATGGCAACGGCTTCGACGTGTGCCGGCAACTGCGTGCCTTCAGCGACGTGCCGGTGATCTTCTTGACCGCGCGCAATGACGAAATCGATCGCGTGCTGGGCCTGGAACTCGGCGCGGACGACTACATCGCCAAGCCGTTTTCGCCGCGCGAACTGGTCGCACGCGTGCGCGCCCGCCTGCGCCGCGTGCGCGCGCAGACGGAAACCGCGGTGGATGAGGGCTGGATCCGCCACGGCGATTTCGCGCTGGACCGCGACGGTCACCGCATCCGCTATCGCGATCAGACGCTCGATCTGACGCGTTACGAACATGCGCTGCTGGCGGCGCTGCTGCAGCGTCCCGGCGCGATCCTCAACCGCAGCCAGCTGATGGAGCGCGGCTGGGACAGCGATGCCGAGAGCATGGACCGCACCGTGGACACGCATATCAAGACCCTGCGCGGCAAGCTGCGCGCGGCCGGTGCGGATCCGGACCCCATCCGCACGCATCGCGGACTGGGGTACGCGATCGAACTCGACCCGCCGCACTGACACCGGACTGATCCGATGCGCCTGGGCCTGCGGCTGTTCATCGCGTTCTTCCTGATTGTCGGGCTGGCGGCGTTCTTCGTGATGCGCGTGTTCGTCAACGAAGTGAAGCCCGGCGTGCGTCAGGCGATGGAATCCACGCTGGTCGATACCGCCAATGTCCTGGCGGTGATGGCGGCGGACGACATGAAGGCCGGGCGCATCGCCGACGGCGAATTCGCGCGCCGTCTCGCGGAGGCGCAGCAGCGCGACCTCGATGCGACCATCTGGCGCTTTCCCAAGCGCCACATCGATTACCGCGTGAGCGTCACCGACGCGCGGGGCGTGGTCATCTACGACTCCGAGGGGCGCGACATCGGGCGCGACAATTCGCGCTGGAACGACGTCTACCGCACCTTGCGCGGCGAATATGGCGCGCGTTCGAGCCCGGAAACTCCAGGCGATCGCGAACACACGGTCATGCACGTAGCCGCGCCGATTCGCGATGGCGATCGGTTGATCGGCGTGCTCACCGTGGCGCAGCCCAACCACACCATCGATCCCTTCATCGCCGCCAGCCAGCGCAGCATCATCCGGCGCGGCGCATGGCTGGTCGGGCTGTCCGCGCTGATTGGCGTGCTGATCACCTGGTGGCTGGTGCACGGCATCCGCCGCCTCAACCGCTATGCGCAGGCGGTTGCGGCCGGCGAACCGGTGCCGCCGCCGAAACCGCGCCGCGACGAGATCGGCGATCTGGGCAATGCGCTGGAAGCGATGCGGCGCAAGCTGGAAGGCAAGGCCTACGTCGAGCAGTACGTGCAATCGCTGACGCACGAGATGAAGAGCCCGCTCGCGGCGATTCGCGGCGCGGCCGAACTGTTGCAGGAGCCGCTGCCCGAGCACGAACGGCAGCGTTTTGCCGGCAATATCCGTGCGCAGGAACGGCGGCTCACCGAAACCATCGACAAGCTGCTGGCGCTGGCCGAGGTGGAACAGCACGGCTGGCTGCAGAAGCGCGAGCGCGTGCCCGTGCGCGAGCTGCTGTCGCTGGCGCGCGAGGATGCACTGGCGCGAGCGCCCGATCACACCATCGAACTGCAGGCCACCGACGACATCGTCGAAGGCGACCCGTTCCTGCTGCGGCAGGCGGTGCGCAACCTGCTGGACAATGCGCTGGCGTTCTCGCCCGCGCAGCCACCCATCGCGCTGGTCGCCACGCGCGACGGGGACCGCATCCTGATTCGCGTGCGCGATCACGGTCCCGGCATTCCCGACTACGCGCTGCCGCGCCTCTTCGAGCGCTTCTATTCGCTGCCGCGCCCGGACGGCGGCGCGCGCAGTTCGGGGCTCGGGTTGCCGTTCGTGCGCGAAGTCGCGCGCCTGCATGGCGGTGAAGTCGAGCTGCGCAACCTGCCGCCGCACGGTGCGGAAGCGACGCTGGCGCTGCCGCTGCCGGCCCGCTGAGCCGCCGGGCGGCCACTTCACGCAGACTTCAAACAGGCTTCCGTGTCGCCCCATCGGCGGCGGCGAGCATGCGTCCCGTCATCCACTGCTTCGGGACGAAGAAGACATGAAGTCATGGCGATTGCTGTTGCGTTTCCTCACCGTCGGCGGGCTGGTCTTGCTGCTGATGATTCCGTTGTTGATGGTGCGCGGCCTGATCAGTGACCGCGAGCGTTACCAGTCGCAGGCGATCGACCGCATCGCGCAGAGCACGGCCGGCGCGCAGCAGATCATCGGGCCGCTGCGCGTGGTGCCGTGGGAGGAAGTGCGCAGCACCACCCAGCGCAATGCCGAAGGCGAATCCGAGATCCGGCAGGAGACCGTGCGCGGCTATCTGTTGCAGACGCCCCGCACGATGAAGGTGGGCGGTGGACTGAAGCCGAACCTGCGCCGCATCGGCCTGTATGAAGTGCGCACGTACGACTGGTCCGGAAAGATCAGCGCCGAGTTCGATCCGATGCCGCTGGAGCCGGGAAACACGCGTCTGTACGGCACGCCCGTGCTGGTCATGGGATTGAGCGACGTGCGCGGTCTGGTGGGTACGCCGCGCCTGAGCGTGGACGGCCGCACGCTGCGCTTCGCCGCGGGCACATCGGCGATGTCCGAGCGCATGAGTGGCATCCATGCGGTCATCGGCCAACCGGGTGCATCGCTGCCGGCGAGCATCGTGCAGATGGATCTCGTGGTCACCGGCACCGAGTCGCTGGGCATCAGCCCGGTGGCCGACAGCAACCGCATCGATCTGCATTCGGCGTGGCCGCACCCGCTGTTCGGAGGACGCTTCTCGCCGAACCATCGTGAGGTCACCGACACGGGTTTCCGCGCCAGCTGGGAGATCTCGGCGCTGGCCAACGACACCCAGTCGCAGCTGTACAAGGGCGACGGCAAGCTGACCGGCCGCGTGCCGCTGTCCAACCGCCGCGAAGGGCAGGGCGACAACATGGAAGGCGTATCGCTCACCGGCATCGACAGTCTCGACGTGCACCTGGTCGATACCGTGGACGTCTATACGCAGACGGATCGCGCGACCAAGTACGGTGTGCTGTTCGTGGTGCTGACCTTCGTCGGCTTCGCCCTGTTCGAACTGATCAAGCGTCTGCCGATCCATCCGTTGCAATACCTGCTGGTCGGCCTCGCGCTGGCGATTTTCTTCCTGTTGCTGCTGAGCCTGTCCGAGCACATCGCCTTCTGGAAGGCATATGCACTGTCGGCGACCGCCTGCATCGGGCTGCAGTTCTTCTACCTCAGCGGCGTGCTCAAGAGCGTCTGGCGGGCGGCCGGTTTCGCATCCATGCTGACTGCGCTGTACGGCGTGCTGTTCGCGCTGCTGCTGTCCGAAGCCAATGCGTTGCTGATGGGGTCGCTGCTGCTGTTCGGCATCCTCGCCGCCATCATGTGGCTGACGCGCAAGGTGGACTGGTACGACCTGGGCAACCCGGTGCAGTGAGGCGCGCGATGCTGGACATGTCCTGCCTGCATCGCCGTGCCAGCCGGGTGCTTCCGGAAGCCTTGCACACCTGTGCGCTGATGGATGCACCGCGGGACGAAGCAGGATTGGCCCGCTGGATGCTGCCGTTGCGGCACGTGCCGCACGGCAGCCTCCGCTTCCGGCTGGAAGAAGCCACCGCACAGGCGTTGTTGCGGGATCCGTGGCCGTGCCTGGCGCAGGCGCACCACGCACGCCAAGGGCTGGGTCCGCGCGCGGCGCGGCTCAGCTACGCGGACTGGGAACGCCTGGCGACGGGAACGGAACCGATCTACCGCTCCCGTTCGCAGGATGGACGCGCGGTGATCTGGCTGCTGCCGTCGCAGCGCCTGCTCATCTATCGCTGGAACGATCATCCGCATGCAACGCGGGAAAGGAACATGGCATGGAACTGTTGATGGGGCTCATCCTGTTCGCGGCGATGGTGTTCGTGCTGCACATCGTCCTCGCCGTGGTGTCGTGGCGTGCCTACGGTGGCGTGCAGGTGCTCGCGCAGGGCGCCTGTGCGCTGTTGTGGATGCAGCATCTGCACGCGGCCGCGCAGCCGGGCTACAACGAAGGGCCCGCGGGTGCGCTCGGCCTCATGCTGTTCGTCTATGGCTGGTTTGCCATGACGGTCGCTGCCGTGGTCGCGGGCGTACTGGTGGCGCTCTTCGCGCGGGCAAAGCGCACGGCGGAAACGCACTGAGCAGCGACGGGCCGATGGCCTGCGGTAGAGTTGCGGGGATGGACACTGCGCACACCCTCGGCCTGTTCCGCGGCCCCGAAATACAGCCGTGGCTGGACGACGTGGCGCGTCTGCGCGTAAACGTGTTCCGCGACTGGCCGTATCTGTACGAGGGCGATGACGCCTACGAACGCGACTATCTCGCCGCCTATGCAGCCTCGCCGCGCAGCCTGTTCGTACTGGCGATGGACGGGGGGCGCGTCGTCGGTGCCTCGACGGCGCTGCCACTGCTCGATGACAGCGAGGCCTTCCGCGCACCGTTCCTGCAAACGGCGATTGATCCGGCCGAGGTGTTCTATTTCGGCGAATCCGTGCTGCTGCCGGCGTATCGCGGGCGCGGGATCGGCCATGCGTTCTTCGATCACCGCGAGGCGCATGCACGGTCGTTCGGAACCTACCGATGGACTGCGTTCTGCGCGGTGGATCGCGCGCAGAACGACGCGCGGCGGCCCGCCGATCATCGCGGCAACGATACGTTCTGGCGCAAGCGGGGCTACGAACGCCGGCCGGGCATGACGATGCAACTGGACTGGAATGAAATCGGGCAGGGCGAAGTGCCTCACGCCCTGACGTTCTGGCTGAAACCGCTGGAGCCCTCGGCATGAAGATCGCCGCCGCCAAGTATCCCATCGATGCACCGCGCGATTTCGCCGCGTTCGCCGACAAGCAGGCGCACTGGCTGGAGGACGCCGCGCGGCAGGACGCGCGCATCGCGATCCTGCCCGAATACCTGTCGCTGGAGCTGGCGGCCACGTTCGCGCCGCACGTGCAAGCGGATCTGGCGGCGTCGCTGGCGGCCACGCAGGCACTGCACGCCGATTGGCTGGCGCTGTACACGCAACTGGCAAGCCGCCTGCGCCTGCATGTCGTGGCGGGCTCCTTCCTGCTCGACATCGGCGGCGGCCGCTATCGCAATCGCGCCTACTGGTTCACGCCGGACGGCACGCACGGCTGGCAGGACAAGTTGCAGCTCACCGGCTTCGAGAAGTCCGCGGGCATCATCGAGGCGGGCGATGACCTCAAGGTGTTCGAGGCCGAAGGCATTCGCGCCGGCATCGCGGTCTGCTACGACAGCGAGTTCCCACTGCCGGTGCGCGCGCAATACGAAGCCGGCGTGCGGCTGCTGGCGGTGCCGAGTTGCACCGACACCGAGGCCGGCGCTACCCGCGTGCGCGTGGGTTGCCTGGCGCGCGCGCTGGAGAACCGCTTCTTCGTTGCGCAGGCGGTGACCGCGGGTGAAGCGCCGTGGAGCCCCGCGCTCGACGTCAACACCGGCGAAGCGGCGATCTTCGCGCCGATGGATCGCGGCTTTCCGGCTGACGGCGTGCTAGCCCAGACCCAGGGCGCGCAGCGCTGGGCCATCGCCGATCTCGACATCGCCGCGCTGGAAGCGAGGCGCGCCGAAGCGCAGGTGGCCAACGATCGCGACTGGAGCGGGCAGGCGCTGCCGACATTGCGGCGCGCGCGACTGCATCGGTTCGATTGAGCCCGACGCAGCCGTCCAACCATGACTGATGGCAGGGGGGAGCGGCCCGCACCCGGAGGCTAGACTCGAGACTTTGTGCTTTCGATGACAATCCGGGGAGAAGTCGCGTGATCAAGGGGAGTTGGTTGGTGATGTGCCTGGGGCTGGCCGGAGTGGCGCAGGCCCAGGTGAAAGAACCGGTGGATCTGGACATGGTCAGCAAGATCCGCCAGGAAGCATTCCATCGTTCACAGGTGATGCAGAGCTTCGGTTACCTCACCGAACAGATCGGCCAGCGCCTGACGAATTCGCCGGGCATGGCGCGCGCCAATGAATGGACGCGCGGCAAATTCACCGAATGGGGCCTGTCGAACGTGCACGACGAGGCCTTCGATGATTTCGGCCGTGGATGGACGTGGCGCTCGGCCAAGGTGGATCTGATCGCACCGCGCACGCTCACCCTGCATGCCGTTCCCAAGGCGTGGACGCCCGGCACGAACGGCACGGTCGAAGGCGACGCCATTGCCGTGACGATCAAGTCCAAGGCCGATTTCGACAAGTACAAGGGCAAGCTCAAAGGCAAGATCGTGCTGCTCAGCGAAGCGCGCGAGTACAAGCCCGGCACCGAATCCGATTCCAAGCGCTATGACGAAGCCGGCCTGACCGCGCTGCTCGACTACACGGTTCCGAAGGATCCGAACCCGGCGGAGCGCCGCAAGCGTGCCGTCGAATTCGCCCAGCGCCAGGAACTGGTGCAGGCACTCAACACGTTCCTCGTCGAAGAAGGCGTCGTCGCCGCGTTGAGCATCAGCGGCTGGGACAACGGCATCATCCGCGTCGGTGGCGGCGGTTCGCGCCGCGCGGGCGAGCCGGTCGGCGTGCCGGAACTGGCCGTGGCGGCGGAGCACTACAACCCGCTGATGCGCGCGCTGGAACGCAATGAGCCGCAGCGCCTGCGCATCAACGTCGACGCCAACTACACCAGCGAGACCAACGACCCGGGCTACAACACGCTGGCCGAGATTCCGGGCAGCGGCAAGGGCGATGAAGTGGTCATCATCGGCGCGCACATGGATTCCTGGCATGCCGGCACCGGCGCCGCGGACAACGCCGCCGGCGTGGCGGTGATGATGGAAGCCATGCGTATCCTGAAGGCGGTGGGCGCCAAGCCGCGCCGCACCATCCGCGTGGCCTTGTGGAGCGGCGAGGAACAGGGCCTGATCGGTTCGGCGGCCTATGTCGCCAAGCACTATGCCGAGTATCCGGAAACCACGGATCCGGAACAGAAGAAGCTGCCGAAGTCGATGCAGGAGCGCGGCGGCCCGCTGCAGCGCAAGCGCGATTACGACAAGGTCGCCGCGTACTTCAACCTCGACAACGGTTCCGGCCGCATCCGCGGCATCTACGCGCAGGAAAACCTCGCCGCGATGCCGATTTTCGAGGCCTGGCTGGCGCCGTTCCATGATGTCGGCGCGACGATCGTCACTGCGCGCAACACCGGCAGCACCGATCACATCCCGTTCGACCGCGTCGGCATTCCAGGCTTCCAGTTCGTGCAGGACGGCCTGGACTACTTCTCCAACGTGCACCACAGCCATCTGGACACGTTCGACCATGCCTCGCCGGAAGATCTGAAGCAGGCCGCGGCAATCGTCGCCGCGTTCGCGTACCACGCCGCGATGCGCGAGTCGAAGCTGCCGCGCAAGCCGCTGCTGGAAAACTGATCGGCCGCAGCCGTCACATCGAAGCATCAACGGGGCGGGCAACCGCCCCGTTTTCTTTCAGGCGAACAGCGACACGCCCGGCACCAGCCACAGCGACACGCCGGCCAGCGCCGAACCGATGGCGGTGGCGGCGAGCACGTCGCTCGGATAGTGCAGGCCGAGCACGACGCGGGAAATCGCCACGGCCGTGGCGAACGGCAACAGCACCGCAGCCAGCGACGGGTAATGCGCCAGCGCGACCAGCGTGAAGGCCACCGCATGCAGCGTGTGGCCGGATGGAAAACTGAACTCGTCCAGCGGCGCGACCCATGCGCGGATGCGCACGTCGGACGCGAACGGGCGCGGACGCCGCGTCCACCGCTTGAGCAGCTTGTACAGCGTCAGCGCGATGACGCCGGTCGCGGCGAGGTGCGCCGAGGCGGCCAGCCCGTCGAGGCCATCGAACAGCACCAGCGCGCCCATCAGCGCGTACCAGAACACGCCGTCGCCCAGCCGGCTGACGATCGCGAAGAAGCGTCGCACGCCGGACCATTGGCCCCAGCGGTTCGCACGCAGGCACCAGCCCGCGTCGCGGCCCAGAAACGCATTACGCGGTAGCGACGTTCGCATGGTGCCTCCTCTGTTCGGCCAGCCCGGCAAGCAGTTGATCGAAATCGGCGGCCACCTGCTCCGGCCGCAGTGAGCGCACGGCTTCCGTTGCTGCGCTGCCCATCCGCACGCGCGCCGCGTGATCGCAGCCCACTTGCACGGCGGCGCGCACGAAGGCTTCGTCGTCGTGCACGGCATGGCCGTGCTCGCCGCTGCGCAGGTGTTCGCGCGCGGCGCCGTAGTCGAAGGCCACCGTCGGCACGCCGCTGGCCATCGCCTCCAGCGTCACGTTGCCGAAGGTTTCGCTGTGGCTGGGGAACAGGAACAGATCGCCGCTGGCGAAATGGCGCGCCAGTGCGGCCTCGCGTTGCACCCCGCAGAAGATGAAGTCCGGATTCTCCTGCGCGAGTTTTTCACGCGCCGGGCCGTCGCCCACCCAGACGAAGCGCGCGTCCGCTCGATGTGCTTGAAGCTCGCGGAAGGCGCGCACCGCCAGGCCGAGGTTCTTTTCCGCGGCGATGCGGCCGACATAAATCACCACCGGCGTGTCGGCATCGACGCCCCAGAGGGCACGCAACGTGTTGTCGCGGTGCAGCGGCGAAAACTGTGCGGCATCCACCGCGCGCGCAAGACGCACCACGCGCTCGAAGCCCTGCGCCGCAAGAAAGTCCTGCAGTTCGCGCGTCGGCACCAGCGTGGCGTCGGCACGATTATGGAAGCGGCGCATCCAGCGCATCGCGGTGTGTTGCAGGAATGCGGCGCCGTAGTCGCGCATGTATTCGTCGAAGCGGGTATGGAAGCCGGTGGCGACCGGAATCCCCAGCCGGCGCGCAACGCGCACCGCCGACCATCCCAGCGGGCCTTCCGTGGCCACGTAGATCGCATCCGGCGGTGTCTGGCTCCACAAGTGCGTCAGCCGGCGCGTCGCGGGCAATCCGAATTTCAGTCCGGGGTAGCGCGGCAACGCTGCGCCGCGTACGAGCGTGAGGTCGGCCTGCGGCGTCGTTTCGCCTTCCTGTCGCGGACGCACCAGGCCCACCTCGTGGCCGCGCTGGCGCAGGCCCGATTCCAGGCCCTGCACGGTCAAGGCGACGCCGTTGACTTCCGGCGGATAAGTCTCGGTGACGATGGCGTACCGCATGCGCGACTCCGCGTTTTTCGCAGTCTGCGGCGGTGCGGTGACGCTGGCATGGCAATGCGGTGACCGGCCGATGACAGCCGGACGCGACCGTGGGGCTTACGGCACGGGCGCACCGCGCGCCGCGGTGAACAGCGTGTACCAGTCTTCGCGATCCAGCGTGATGCCGTCCGCCATGCAGGCATCGCGCAGGCGGTCCGGGCGGGTCGTGCCGACGATGGGCTGGATCCCGGCCGGATGCCGCAGCAGCCAGGCGATGAGGATGGCCTCGGCGGACACGCGATGACGCGCGGCCACTTCGGCGACGGCTTCGGCGGTGGCACGCAGCGCAGGTTCGGCGGTTTCCGGATGCGACAGCCGTCCGCCCGCCAGCGGCGCCCACGCCTGCACCAGGATGCCGTGCTGCCGGCAGTAGTCGAGCGTGCCGGCCGCCGCGGTGTAGGGCGCGCCGAGCGTGGCGGCGATGACGCCTTCGTTGATCAGATGGTGGTGCAGCAGGCTCAGTTCGATCTGGTTGACCACCAGCGGCTGCGCGACGCTCGCCTGCAACAGCGCCATCTGCGTGGCCGTGTGATTGCTGACGCCGAAATGCAGCACCTTGCCGCTGCGATGCAGATCATCGAACGCACGCGCGACTTCGTCCGGTTCGCCGAGTGGATCCGGACGATGCAGCAACAACAGATCCAGCCGATCCGTGCGCAGGCGCCGCAGGCTGTCGTCGACCGAACGCAGCAGATGCGCGTGGCTGAAGTCGTAGCGGCCCGGCGACGCCGGGTGCGGATCGTGGGCGAAGCGGATCCCGCATTTGGATTGCAGCACCATGCGATCGCGCAGGGAGGGGGAAGCCGCCAGCACTTCGCCGAACAGTTGCTCCGACTTGCCGCGCGCGTAGATGTCCGCGTGATCGAACAGCGTGATGCCGGCATCGAGCGCGGCTTCGATCAGTGCGGCTGTGTCGCTGCGTTCCCGGCTCGTCAGCGGTTCCTCGTTCCACGCGCGGCTCAGGTGCATGCAGCCCTGGGCGATGCGCGACACCTGCAGGTCGGTGCGGGGAATGCGATAGGACTGCATGCGTGGGTCTCCGGCGGAAACGCATCCTGCCACGCCGTGCCGGCCAGCGTCGCACCTCATGCGCGATGCGAGTGAGGCGGACGACACCGGCGTGCGCCGGTGAACGTCAATGCACGCGCGGAGCGCCGGAGACGAGCAGGCTCAGCAGGTTCGCCAGCGGCAGCGGCCGGGACAAGTGGTATCCCTGCGCATTCTGCACGGTGAGCGCGCGCAGGGCTTCCAGTTCGGCGAAGGTTTCCACGCCCTCGGCGACGACTTCGCTGTGGGTCTCGCGGGCGAAGGCGATCAGTGCCGCCGCCAGTGCACGTCGCGGTGAATCGCTGTCGATGCTGCGGGTCAGCGTCATGTCGAGCTTGATGATGTCGGGGCTGATTGCCAGCACGTGGCGCATGCTGGCGTAGCCGGCGCCGGCATCATCGACCGCGATGCGCATGCCCATGCGGCGCAACGGAGCGAGGCGGTCACGCAGCGCGGCGTAGTCTTCCACGTGCGCGTGTTCGGTGATCTCCAGCACCAGCCGCTCCGGCGCGACGGCGTCCAGATAGCCAGCGATTTCCCCGCTGATCACGGTCTGTGGCGATACGTTGAGTGATACGTAGAAGTCGCCTTCCACTTCGCGCAGGCCTTCGAGCGCCGTCAGGATGGCGTTGAGTTCCAGCCGCACGCCCAGGCCGATTTCATGCGCTTCGCGGAACCAGACTTCCGGTGGCCGCGGCGGATTCATGTCGAAGCGCGACAGGCATTCGACGCCGATGATGCGCTGGTCGGTAATGCGGTAGATCGGCTGGTAGGCGATCGTTGGCTGGCCGAGTTCGAGCACCGAAGTGATCCGATCGACCTTTTCCTGATGCAGGCGCAGCGCTTCCAGATCGCCATCGATCTGGTAAGCCAGCAGTTCGGCGAACGCGCGCATCATCTGCAGGTCGCGCTCGTTGAGCGACAGGTTGGGGCGCAGGCTGAAGCAACAGAACGTGCCGTAGATGCGGCCGTCGACAAGCCGGATCGGCACGCTCAGGTGGGCGCCGATCGGCAACTGCACGGTGTCGGGGATCATCATCGCGGCGGGCACCGCGCCGGTATCCGGAATCAATTGCGGAATGCGTCCATCGACCACCCGCAGGCAATAACCTTCGTCCAGCGGCATGCTGTCGCCCGGTTGCAGCGGCATCGGATCCAGCGAACCGACGACATGGCGGAACGTGCGATAGCGACCGCCGAATTCGGAGATGAAAGCGACGTCCATGCCCAGGTGCGTACGGACGGCATTGAGCACGCGATCGACATTGCGGCTGATGGACAGCGCGCCGGGGCCGCCCTCGGACAGCACTTCATTCCACTGAGGCTCGTTGTTCCGCTGCATGACTTCCTCCCTGTGGCGGATGGAAAGCACTGCGGGCAGGCCGGCAGCCAAAAACGACACGTCCCCGCGCCGCGTGCCGCCCTGTCGCGCGTGGAGTCCGGCTTGCCCCTTCACAGTCCCGGGCCGAGTCTAGCCTGACCGCGGCGCCTTGTGCATGAAGGCGGCGGCCCGTCGCGGCTCAGGCCACGAAGGGTTTCAGCGTGATGCCCAGGCCCTTCATGTCCTCGGCTTCGCCGATGAGATCCGACTTCAAAAGCGGCCGCGATTCGATCCAGCGTCGATCGATGATCAGGTGCAGTTCGTCGCCTTTCGCCGCAAGGTCCAGTCGCGGAATCGGATCGGCCTCATGCGCGCGGTGGAGCAGCACCGCCAGCCGCAGCAAGGCCGCCTTGCGCTTGGCCGATTGCAGCAGGCGATCGGGCAGCGCGTCGAAGGCGGTCTTCGGAATGCTGCGGCGGTGCGTGCGCACCAGCGCGGCCAGCACCTGCTGTTCCTGGCGCGAGAAACCGGCGATGTCCGAATGCTCCAGCACGTAGGCGCCATGCGCGTGGTACTGGCTGTGCGCGATGACCAGGCCGATCTCGTGCAGCCGTGCCGCCCAGCCCAGCATGCGCGCATCGTCCGTATCGAGGAGCCAGTCGTCGCACACCTGTTCATGCAGGCTGAGCGCGGTCGCCTCCACGCGCGCGGCCTGTGTTTCGTCGATGCCGTAGCGCTGGGTCAGCGCGGCCACCGACAGATCGCGCGGATCGTTGTCACCGCCGCGGCCGAGCATGTCGTACAGGATGCCTTCGCGCATGGCGGCTTTGCTCACCATCAGTCGTTGCAGGCCCAGAGCTTCGAATGCGGCTTCCAGCACCAGCACGCCGCCGGCGATGATCGGCCGGCGATCGGCCGACAGACCGGGCAGATCGATGTCCTCGATGCGGTCCGCCTGCAGCAGCCGTTCGCGCACGTGCGGCAAGGCTTCGGCGGTGACCGCGCCCTTGGTGAGCTTCATCGCCGCGCAGATTTCGCCGATGGCCTTGTTGGTGCCGGAGGAGCCGATGGCTTCCTGCCAGCCCAGGCTGCGATACAGCCCGGCGAACTGCTGGAATTCCGCGCCGATTTCGGTCAGCGCTTCCTTCCATTTCTTTTTCGACAGCTTGCCGCCGGGGAAGAAGCGCCGCGTGCTGGCGATGCAGCCCGCCTGCAGGCTTTCGCGTTCCAGCGTGTCCATGCCGCGGCCGATGATGAACTCGGTGGAGCCGCCGCCAATGTCGATCACCAGTCGCAACTGGCCCGGCTTCGGCGGCTGCGCATGGGCGACGCCCAGATAGATCAGGCGCGCCTCTTCACGGCCGGAGACCACTTCGATGGGCTTGCCGAGCGCGGCTTCGGCGGGCATCAGGAAACCGAGCGGATCGGCGAGCTGGCGCACCGTGTTGGTGGCCAGCGCACGGACGCGCGATCCCGGCACATCGCGGATGCGCTGTCCGAAGCGCGACAGGCAATCGAGCGCGCGCTCGCGTGCCGCTTCCGACAGACCGCCGCGACCGTCGAGGCCGTCGGCCATACGCACGGTTTCGCGCAGGCGATCGACCACGCGCAACTGGCCCAGCGTGTAACGGGCGACGATCATGTGGAAGCTGTTGGAACCGAGGTCGATCGCGGCGAGGTGTTCACCGTCGCGAAGGGGCGGCGAAGCGTGGGGGGAGGCGGGCGACATGCGGGGAAGACTAGAGGCAGCGGATGCCGCTTGGCAACGCGCGGACCGTCGGCTCAGGCACTTGCGTGCGCCTCAGACGCCCGCCAGCAGGGTTGCCTGCGCCGAATGCGCGGCCTCGCCTTCGGCCGGTTCGACCTTGCGGTAGCGGCCGTCGGCATCGAGCTCCCAGGCGTTCTGGTTGTCATCGAGGTAGTTCTGCAGCCCTTCGCGGAAGACCTTGCGCGCCAGATCCGGATCCAGGATCGGGAAGCACGCCTCCACCCGATGCAGCAGGTTGCGCTCCAGCCAGTCGGCGCTGGCGCAATACAGTTCCGGGTTGCCGTCGTTGCCGAACCAGTAGATGCGGCTGTGTTCGAGGAACCGGCCGACGATGGAGCGCACGCGGATGTTCTCCGACACGCCGGGCACGCCGGGGCGCAGCGAGCACGCGCCACGCACGACCAGATCGATGCTGACGCCCGCCTGCGAGGCCTGGTAGAGGGCGCGGATGATGCGCGGTTCGTTGAGCGCGTTGATCTTGATGACGATGCGACCGGTCTTGCCGGCGCGCGCCAGTCTGGCTTCGCGCTCGATCTTCCGGATCAGCCCGGCATGCAGCGTGAAAGGCGACTGCAGCAGCCGCTTGAGCTTGGTCGACGGGGCGAGGCCGGACAGCTGCTGGAACAGCAGGTGCACGTCGTTGCCGATGTCCGCATCCGAGGTAATCAGGCCCAGATCGGTGTACGCGCGCGCGGTGCCGCTGTGGTAATTGCCGGTGCCCAGGTGCACGTAGCGCCGCAGCTTCTTGCCTTCGCGCCGGACGATGAGCAGCATTTTCGCGTGGGTCTTGTAGCCGACCACGCCGTACACGACCTGCACGCCGGCTTCCTGCAGCCGATCGGCCACGCCGAGGTTCGCGTCCTCGTCGAAGCGCGCACGCAGTTCCACCACGACGGTCACGTCCTTGCCGTTGCGCGCCGCCTGCACCAGCGCATCGACAATCGCCGAATCCTTGCCGGTGCGATAGAGCGTCTGCTTGATCGCCAGCACGTTCGGATCCACCGCGGCCTGCTTGAGCAGTTCCAGCACCGGCGTGAACGCATCGAAGGGATGGTGCAGCAGCACGTCGCCATCGGCGACGCGGTCGAAGATGGCATCGCTGTCGCGCAGCGTGCGCGGGGTGAATACCGGGTATTTCAGTTCCGGACGTTGCGCCAGGTCGTAGACCTGGATGACGCGGTTGAGATTGACCGGTCCGTCGATGAGATACACCGCGTTGTCGGGCAGCGCAAAGTTCTGCAACAGCGTGCGGATGATCGGCTTCGGGCAATCCTGCGCGATTTCCAGCCGCACGGCGGGGCGGTAGCCGCGGCCGACGAGTTCATCGCGCAGCGCCAACGCCAGATTCTCGACTTCCTCTTCGTCGACCACGACTTCCGAGTTGCGGGTCACGCGGAACTGGTAGGAACCCTTCACTTCCATGCCGGGGAAAAGTTCGTCCACGAACGCGGACAGCACCGACGACAGCACGACGAAATCGTTCTCGCCGCCCGACACGCGCGCGGGCAGATGGATGATGCGCGGCAGCGAGCGCGGCGCACGCACGATGGCCAGGTGACCGGCACGACCGAACGCGTCCTTGCCCTTCAGCACGACGACGATGTTCAGCGACTTGTTGAGGATCTTCGGGAACGGATGCGCGGGATCCAGGCCGAGCGGCGACAGCACCGGCATGATTTCGTTGCGGAAATAAGCGCGCAGCCAGCGCGTCTGCCGCGCCGTCCACGCCGCGCGTCCGAACACGCGCACGCCGGCATCGTTCATCGCGGGGCGCAGCACCTTGTTCCAGCAGTGGTATTGCGCTTCGACCAGTTCCGCCGCGCGGTCATGGATGCGGTTGAGCACCGTGGTCGGCGTCATGCCGTCCGCGGCGGGCGGCAGGCCGAAGTCCTGCGCATGCCGCACGGTGGCGGCGCGGATTTCGAAGAACTCGTCCAGGTTCGTGCACGAGATGCACAGGAAGCGCAGCCGCTCCAGCAGCGGGACGCCGGGATCCATCGCCTGCGCCAGCACGCGGAAATTGAAGTCCAGCTGCGACAGTTCGCGATTGAGGTACAGCGACGGATCGCGCAGCGCGTCTTCGTTGCTCAGGCTGTCCGGCGTCGTTTCGTGGGCGGCGTTCATGCGATCTGGCTGTGCGGCAGGGAAGAGGAAGCGGTCGGGCGCGGGTGCACGCGCTCGGCGCCGAAATGGACGGAGAACACGCTGCCGTGGCCGACTTCGCTTTCGATCTCCAGCCGCGCCTGGTGCAGGTTCAACACGTGCTTGACGATCGACAGGCCCAGGCCGGTGCCGCCGCTTTCGCGCGAACGGCTGGTGGACACGCGATAGAAGCGTTCGGTGATGCGCGGCAGGTGCGCGGCCGGAATTCCGTAGCCGGTGTCGCGCACGCTCAGCACCGCGCCAGCACCTTCGCGCGCGAAGCGCACGCTGATGGTGCCGCCGGCCGGCGTGTAACGCACCGCGTTGCTGACGAGGTTGGAGAACGCACTGTGCAGTTCCTTGTTGGAACCCCACAGATCCACGCCGGCGTCGTCTTCCACGAGCACGGTATGGCGCTTGTGGCTGAGCGCTTCGGCTTCGCGGCGCAGCGTCGCCAGCATCGGCGCCATCGCGACGCTTTCATCGGGCAGGCTGTCCTGTGCTTCCAGCCGTGACAGCGTGAGCAGATCCTCGACCAGCTGCGTCATCCGCTGCGACTGCTTCTGCATCTCGGCGAGCATCGGCGTCCATTCCGGAAAGTCGCCGGGATCGAGCATGTCGAGGTAACCGTGCACGACGGTCAGGGGCGTGCGCAGTTCATGCGACACATTGGCGACGAAATCGCGGCGCATCTGCTCCAGCCGCAGCATCTTGCTGACGTCGCGCGCAACCAGCAGCCAGTACTGGTCCGAATAGGGAATCAGCCGCAGGTTGAGGCGAAGCTCCGGGTCCACCGGCGAGGCGGCATCGAGCATCGGCTCGGCATTGCGTCCGGCCGCCAGCCAGTGCGACATCGGCAGCGGTTGCAGGCGATCGCCGACCGGCATGCCGATGTCGGCCGGATAACGCAGGCCGAGCAGCGTGCTGGCGGCCTTGTTGAACCACAGAACGCGCTGGGTGTTGCGTTCGACCACGACCACCGCATCGGGCAACGCGGCGGCGGCGGCGCGGTAGGCGCGCAGCATGTCGAGCAACCGGCGCTTGCGCGCGCGCATTTCGGCCTGGCCGCGGAACAGCAGGCGATCCAGTTCATTCCACACACCCCGACCCGAAGCCGGCTCCAGCCGCTGGCGGGCGGTCAGCCGCAGCAGCACCTTGCGCAGACGCCAGTAATGCCAGGCGACCACGCCCAGCGCGGCGAGCGTGACCACCGGCCACGGGTGACCCAGCAGCAGTCCAACCAGCGCGGCAAGGATCAGGATGCCGGCCAGTTGGCCGAGCGTCTTGAACCAGGCGGAGCGGATGTCTTTGGGCATGGAGCGATGTCGAAGGAGGAGGGAGCGAAGCCGAACGCGGGCGCGACCGACGGAACCGGATCTCCCGCCGCGTCAGACCGCTGCCGAGAAGCGATAGCCGGAGCCGCGCACGGTCTGCACCATGTTCTCGATGCCATGCGGCTCGAGC
This sequence comes from Pseudomonadota bacterium, assembly GCA_023419315.1. Classification (GTDB taxonomy): domain Bacteria; phylum Pseudomonadota; class Gammaproteobacteria; order Xanthomonadales; family Xanthomonadaceae; genus Pseudoxanthomonas_A. The sequence continues at coordinate 84,398 of JAEZYE010000051.1, read as the reverse complement.
GTCTTGCGCAGGCGCCGGATATGCACGTCGACCGTGCGTTCTTCGACATACACGCTGCCACCCCAGACATGATCAAGCAACTGCGTGCGCGAATAGACGCGTTCGGGATGGGTCATGAAGAAATGCAGCAGACGGTATTCCGTCGGACCGATCGGAACCGGCGTATCGCCCGCGAACACGCGATGCGCGGCGCCGTCGATGCGCAGCGTGCCGACGCTGACGCTGCCGTCTTCATCGTCGTCGCGCGAACGGCGCATGACCGCGCGGATGCGCGCCAGCAGTTCGCGCGCCGAGAATGGCTTGACCACATAGTCATCGACGCCGGCTTCCAGGCCACCGACGCGATCATTCTCCTCGCCGCGCGCGGTGAGCATGATGATCGGCACGTCGCGGGTCATCGCGTCCTTGCGCCAACGGCGGGCCAGTTCCAGACCGCTGGTGCCGGGCAGCATCCAGTCCAGCAGGATCAAATCGGGGACGCGGTCCGCGATGGCGTTCTGTGCTTCGCGGGCGTCGCCGGCATGGACCGGCTCGTAATCGCCCTTGCGAAGGGCGAAGGCGACCATGTCCCGGATGGCCGGTTCGTCATCAACGATCAGGATGTGCTTTTGCACTCGATTCCCGTGGGTTCTGGGTTCGGCGCCCAGTAGACGACAATTTTATGACCGAAACATGACACCGGCGCCGACTGTCATGAGACGACGCCAATCGGCCGGGAAGGGGACGGAACGAGCGGGTCAGCGACGCTCGACGTCGGGGTCGCGCACGCCCAATCGACGCAGCTCCAGCACCTGCGGCGTGATGGCGGCGATGCGGGCATCGATGCGCGCGCGGGCGTAGTAATCGAGATCGTCCCGGCGCTTGAGGTTCTGCAGCTGGACCAGCGCCTGTTCGGGACGGCCATTCAGGAATGCCGCCTCGGCATAGGCCTCGCCGGCCCGGACCGGGTCGCCGGCCAGTTCGTTGGCGCGGGCGAACTCGCGCTGGAACACCGGATCCGCGCCTGCCCGGCCCAGCATCGGCCGCAGCACGGCCTGCGCCTGGCGGCCCGCCTCGGCGGTGCCTTGTTCGTTCAGCACGCGCGCGAAGGTGAGGGCGATCGGCCGGTTGTTCGGCATCTGCTGCATCAGCCGTGTCAGGCGCTGGTTCGCCTGCGCCGCCTTGCCGCCGCGCGACTCCGCTTCCGCAGTGGTCAGCTCCAGCCACAGGTTGCCCGGATGCGCAGCCAGCAGGGGCGCCAGTTCCGCCAGGGCGACATCGAACCGGCCGGCATTCAGATGGGCGACCGCCAACCCATAGCGCTGGGCTTCGCTCAGTGGCTTTCCACTTTCGCGGCGGATGGCCTCGTAATCGCGCGCCGCGGAGGCGGGCGTGTTCGCGCTCAGCGCGCGCAGGCGTTCGCGCGCCCAGCCGAACTCGCCGGACGGACCGCGGGCGAACAGGGTGTCGGGCAGGCGCACCGACAGCGGCAGCAGCGGATTGCTGCTCGCCAGTTCCACCGGCGCGGACACGCGCGATGAATCGCTGGCCCCCGTTGCGGTGTCCTTGCGCATCTGTTCGGCGCGCTGCTTGGCTTCGCTGATGCGGGTCGTGGTGACCGGGTGGGTCATCAGATAGTCGGGATACTGATCGCGCCCGCTGCCGCGGTTGGCGCGGGTGGCCTGCGCCATGCGCGCGAAGAACCCGGCCATGGCATCGACGTCGTAACCGGCGCGCTGCAGCGTCCGGATGCCGAGGCGATCGGCTTCGGATTCGTTAGAACGCGTGTAGTCGATCTGGCGCTGCTGCATCAGGCCCATGCCGCTGGCGACCGCCGCCATGGACGCATCACCGCTGGAATTGCCGCCTGCGCTCTGCGCCAGAACGATCGCGCCGAGCATGCCGAGCAGGATCGGAATCTGGTCGCGTTCGGCGCGCTCGACCGCGCGCAGCACATGCTGCTGGGTGACGTGGGCGATTTCGTGCGAGAGCACTGCGGCGACTTCGTCCTCGCTCTCCGCCGTCAGAATGAGCCCGGCATTGGTGCCGATATAGCCGCCGAGCGTGGCGAACGCATTGATCTGGCGATCCCGCAGCAGGAAGAAGGTGTACGACTGCCGCGGCGTGTCGCTCTCCGCGCCCAGGCGCGAACCGACCTTCTGCAGCCATTCGTCGAGCAGGGGATCTTCCAGCAGATAACCGTAGTTGCGCAGTTCGCGCAGCATCATGCCGCCGTACTCGGCCTGGCGTGCGGGTGACAGCACTTCGCCCGCGGATGAGCCGATGTCCGGCAGCCTGGCGTCCTGCGCGTGGGCCAGCGGAACCGCCAGGATCAGGGTGAGCGCAGTGGCGAGCAGCGAATGACGCAAACGGAACTCCGTTGACGGACAATGACGGCCGGAATGCAGGATGACGCTTGCCCGACACGCACGAGTGAACATGTGGTTAATCGGGCCAGCCAGCTGGAGCGACCCGCTGCCATCATCGCGGTTTTTTGACGGCCCGGACACAGCCCGCACTGTTCCATTTGCCCGGGTGGAAAGCGATGGTTTGCGTCCCATCCTCTGTTCGACTTCCCGCACTGGAGAATCCCTTGAGCGACACCGCCCCCCAACGTCCCGTGATCACGATGTACACCACGGCCATCTGTCCCTATTGCGTGGCCGCCAAGAACTTCCTCAAGAGCAAGGGCCAGGCGTGGACGGAAGTGCGCGTCGATCTGGATCCGGCGGAGCGCGAAAAGATGATCGCCAAGGCGCGCCGCACCAGCGTGCCGCAGATATTCGTCGGCGAAACGCATGTGGGCGGCTACGACGACATGATGGCGCTGCACCGCGCCGGCAAGCTCGAACCGCTGCTGGCGGGCTGAAAGGCGACAGCCGTCCGGCACGGTGCCCATCCGGGCGTTGCCGTGCCTGACCGGCGCCGGTCGTCGTAAAGTTCGCCTTTTCCCGATGGATGACCCATGAGCAACGACAGTTCCGATCGCGTGCGCGAGTTCACCGAGTTCCGGCAGCGCATGAACGAGCGCATCCTCGCCGAGCCCAACCAGGTCGTGCGGCGTTTCTTCGCACTCGACACCCAGACCTACCAGGCCGGCGCGCTGGACGTGAAGACCAAGGAGTTGCTGGGGCTCGTGGCCTCGATGGTGCTGCGCTGCGACGACTGCATCAGTTATCACGTCGCGCAATGCAAGGATGCGGGCGTGACCCGCGACGAGTTTTTCGAAACGTTCTCGGTCGGGCTGGTGGTCGGCGGATCCATCGTCATTCCGCACCTGCGGCGCGCGGTCGACTTCCTGGACCGGCTCGAAACCGGAGACGCGGCCGCCCCGGCCGGCCACGACCACGGCTGACCTGCCGCCCGCGCCAGCGTCCGGCTGCGAACGCCTTCGAACCATGGTCTATTTGGGGCCGCCGGGCGGCTTCGGGCATAATTGCGCGACTTTCCTCCTCGTTTCGCACGCACGGCCCGGAACCCGCCCGTACGTGCCCAGTTTCGGAATCCCAAGCAAATGACCCAGAAGATTACGGTCATCCGCGGCGACGGCATCGGCCCGGAGATCATGGATGCGACCCTTTTCGTGCTCGACACGCTGAAAACCGGCCTGACCTACGAGGAAGCCGACGCCGGCATGGTCGCGCTGGAGAAGCACGGCGATCTGCTGCCGCAGGCCACCCTGGACTCCATCCGCCGCAACGGCGTCGCGCTGAAGAGCCCGCTGACCACGCCGGTCGGCGAAGGCTTCAGCTCGATCAACGTGGCGCTGCGCCGCCATTTCGACCTGTACGCCAACGTGCGTCCGGCCAAGTCCTTCCCGAACACGAAGTCGCGCTTCCCGGACGGCGTGGACCTGATCACCGTGCGCGAGAACACCGAAGGCGCCTACATCGGTGAAGGCCAGTCGATTTCCGAAGACGGCGAGACCGCGCTGCTTACGCAGAAGATCACCCGCAAGGGGTCCGAGCGCATCGTGCGCTACGCCTTCGAACTGGCCCGCAAGACCGGCCGCAAGAAGGTCACCGTCGTACACAAGGCCAACATCCTGAAGACGACCTCGGGCCTGTTCCTGAAGGTCGCGCGCGAAGTGGCGCAGCAGTATCCCGACATCCTCTGCAACGAAATGATCGTGGACAACACCTGCATGCAGCTGGTGATGCGTCCGGAGCAGTTCGACATCATCGTCACCACCAACCTGTTCGGCGACATCATTTCGGATCTGTGCGCCGGTCTCGTCGGCGGCCTGGGCCTGGCGCCCGGCGCCAACATCGGCGCCGACGCCGCGATTTTCGAAGCCGTGCATGGTTCGGCTCCGGACATCGCAGGCAAGGGCGTGGCCAACCCGTGTGCGCTCCTGCTGGGTGCGGCGCAGATGCTGGATCACCTTGGCCAGCCGGAAAAGGCGGAACGCCTGCGTGCGGCCATCATCGCCACGCTCGAAGCCAAGGATTCGCTGACCCCGGATCTGGGCGGCGAGGGCACCACCATGACGTTCGCCAAGGCCATCGCTTCGCGCCTGTAATCGCGGAACGCGCGACAATCGGGCAAAAACGACGGGACGCCTTGCCAGCGTCCCGTTTTTGCAGGGCTCCGTCCCATGCCTGAGGTTGGCCCGCCCGGGCGGACAGGGGACAATCGCGCGGCTCTTTTCCCCCGATTCCGTCTGCAATGACCGCTCGATCCGGCGCTCTCGCGCTGACCCCGCTGCTTCTTTTCCTCGCCTTGTTCCTCGGAGCCGGCCTCTATTTCACCGCCCAGGGCGATGCCATGGGCTTTTACACATTGCACGCGCCGGTCGCGATTCTTCCGGCGATCGCGCTGGGACTGTGGATCGCGCGCCGCTCGGGCGTCCGCGCGATGGACACGCTGCTGCAGGGCATGGGCGACGCCAACATCCTGCTGATGTGCCTGATCTTCCTGCTGGCGGGCGCTTTCGCGAACGTCACCCGGCAGATCGGCGCCGTGGATGCGGTCGTGGCGCTGGGCGTCGGCGCGTTGCCGGCGGCGCTGATCCTTCCCGGACTTTTCCTGGTGGCGGGATTCCTGTCGCTGGCGATCGGCACTTCGATGGGCACGATCGCGGCCGTTACGCCGATTGCGCTGGGCGTGTCCGATGCGGCCGGCATCGATCGCGCACTGGTCATCGGTGCGGTGATCGGCGGTGCTACGTTCGGCGACAACCTCTCGGTCATCTCCGATACCGCGATCGCCGCAGCCCGGACGCAGGGGTGCACGGTCCGGGAGAAATTCCGCGAGAACGCGAAAATCGCGCTGCCCGCCGCGTTGCTGACGGTCCTGATGCTGGCGTGGGTGGGTGACGCATCGCCGGTGGCGACGGATGAATCCGCCTCGGCCTGGTTGATCCTCCCGTACGTGCTGGTCCTCGTGCTGGCGGTGATCGGCCTGGACGTGCTGGTCGTCCTCACGATCGGACTGCTGGTCGCTGGCGTGTTCGGTTTCCTGCTGGGTGATCAGGATTACTCCTTGGCCGGCTTCAGCAACGACATCTACGCAGGCTTCGAGAGCGTCATCGAGATCACCCTGCTGGCGTTGTTCGTCGGTGGTCTGGGCGCCTTGATCAAGGCTGCAGGCGGGCTCGATTGGCTTGCCCGGCAGATCGCGAAGTTCGCGCGTGGACACAGCGGACGCCGTGCGGGTGAATGGAGCATTGCCGCCCTGGCCGCGGCGACCGACGGTTTTACTGCAAACAACACCGTGGCCATCCTGATCAGCGGCGGTCTGGCGCGGGACATCGCCGAGCGCCACGACGTGCCGCCGGCGCGCGCGGCGAGCCTGCTCGACATTTTCGTCTGCAGCGTGCAGAGCCTGCTTCCCTACGGCGCGCAAATCCTGCTGGCTGCGTCACTGGCGGGGCTGTCGCCGCTGGCATTGATCGGCAAGGCGCATTACTGCTGGCTGCTGCTCGCCGTGACCATCCTGTTCATGCTCTGGCCGTCGCGAAGCCGGCGCGTGAAAGCGGCGCGGCCCACATGAAAAAGGGGCGCCGAGGCGCCCCTTTTTCCCGTTCCAGAATCGCTGCAATCAATCGCGCGACTGCAGTTTCGAAAGCAGTCGCAGGAACTCCAGATACAGCCAGACGAGCGTGACCAGCAGGCCGAATGCCGCATACCACTCCATGTATTTAGGCGCGTTCTGCTCGACGCCGCTTTCGATGAAGTCGAAATCCAGGACCAGGTTGAGCGCGGCGATCACCACGACAAACAGGCTGAATCCGATGCCGATGAGGCCGGAGTCGTGGATGAAGGGGATCTCGATGCTGAAGAAGCGCAGCACGATCGTCGCCAGGTAGATCAGCGCGATGCCGCCGGTCGCCGCGACCACGCCGAGCTTGAAGTTCTCCGTCGCCTTGATCCAGCCACTGCGATAGGCCATCAGCAGTGCGAACAAGGTGCCGAAGGTCAGCAGCACGGCCTGCAGCACGATGCCGTTGAACTTCATTTCGTACATCGCCGAAATGCCGCCCAGGAACAGGCCTTCCACCAGCGCATAGAGCGGCGCGGTCACCGGCGACCAGGTCTTCTTGAAGATGGTGACCAGCGCAAGGATGAAGCCGCCAATGGCGCCGCCCCAGATGTAGACCATCGCGCCCGGCGCCATTTCGCCGGTCGCGGTCAGCGCGCTGTTCCAGCTGAACGCCGCGGTGAGCACGCACAGCAACAGCAGCATCGCGGTCTTGTTGACGGTGCCGTTCAAGGTCATCGCGCCGGCATCGCGCGAGACCACCGCGCCGCTGCCGAGGTCGAGGAACGTGGATTCTTTGAGTGCAGGATTTCCGCTGCGGAACATGTTTCCCCTCTTGTGGTCTTCGGACGCTCTGTCCATCCGCCCGAGCATATCGGATCGGCATTTCCTTCACACGGTGTTTGACAGGCGGCTCCCAGGTTCCGACAATACGCGGCCTTGTCGTCGCTGCCTGGTGGTGACGCGGGCCCTCGTCGGGGTATAGCGCAGTCTGGTAGCGCATCTGCTTTGGGAGCAGAGGGTCGGGGGTTCGAATCCCTCTACCCCGACCAGTCTGGTTTGGCCCGACGTTCGGAAAGGCGACACTCCGGTCCCGGGCGCCCGTAGCTCAACCGGATAGAGCACCGGCCTTCTAAGCCGGCGGTTACAGGTTCGAGTCCTGTCGGGCGCGCCAATCGGTGCATGCGGCAGGAAAGTGTTTCAGTGGTGGCTGTAGCTCAGTTGGTTAGAGTACTGGATTGTGATTCCAGTTGTCGGGGGTTCGAGTCCCCTCAGCCACCCCACTCATGCAGCCCGCGCATACGCGAGGGTTTGTAAGAAAAAAAAGATGCGGTTACACTACGCATCCTGTTTTCAGGGCCGTTAGCTCAGTTGGTAGAGCAGTTGACTCTTAATCAATAGGTCCAAGGTTCGAATCCTTGACGGCCCACCAGATAAAAAGGCACTTAGGTATCCCCTGAGTGCCTTTTTTCTTGCTCTGGGAAAATTGCCGGGAAAATTGGGGCGTGGGCGCGTTTCACGCCTCGCCCTTCGGAGCAAATCCTGGGGCGCGGGTCTCACACGGCGGGTTAGCCGAACTGCCGCGCTCACCTTCACTTTCTATTTCAGTCTGCGGACAGACGATTCGACCACGCGAGTTCGTGGCTCCGGCAGCGTCTCGCAGGAATGCCTGCTCAGATGTTTTCGTCGCGGAAGCGAAGCATCGCATCCCGTCGGGGAGTACGAGTGCGCGGGCTTGGATGGCGGTTGTGCCCGCTGCAAGTTCTGGCTGCGTACGACGCCTGTCGTAATCATTTGACAGGCCCAAGGTCAGTGGGGAGCATGGTGCGATCTCTACAGGCGAGCGTCTGATGGCAAGCAAGGGTGACAACTGGCCAATTGTCGGCATCGGCGCTTCTGCCGGCGGAGTCGAGGCGCTGGAGGGTTTCTTCAAGGGGCTGCCTGTTACTGACACGATGGCGTTCGTTGTCGTCACGCATCTGAGCCCGACCCACGACAGTGTGCTGCCCGAAATTGTCGCGCGTTAGACGTCGATGTCCGTCCGCCGCGTCCAGGACGGCGAACGAGTCGAACGTGGCTGCGTATATGTCATGCCGCCTGGCGTGATGCTCGGCATCCGGGACGGTCACTTGTCCGCTCGGCCGCTCTCGAGCAACGAGCGCAAACCGATTGACGTGTTTTTCAGCGAACTGGCCGAGGATCGCGGCGAGCGATCGGTGGGCGTGGTGTTGTCCGGCGGTGATGCGGACGGCACGCTCGGTCTGAAAGCGATCAAGGAGGCCGGAGGCCTGACCTTGGCACAAGGCCATGGCGCCTTCGGTCCGTATCATCCGGACATGCCAGAAGCAGCATCCGCCTCCGGCTTCGTCGATGTGGTCGTGCCAGCGATGGAAATGGGCGCCAAGATTCTGGAACTGGTCGCGTTGGATGAGCGGTTCCGTGAGTTGGCTGACCATGAAGAGACCGATGAAGCGAGCCCCGGAAGCGCTTATGTGGACGCGCTTCCGGAGATCTATGCCCTGCTGCGCAGCCAGGTCGGTCATGATTTCAGCGGATACAAGACCCGCACATTCATCCGTCGCGTGCAACGACGCATGCAGATTCGGCAGTGCGAAGAAGTCCGGACTTATCTGGACATCCTGAATCGCGAACCCGAAGAGGTCGGCATGCTTTTTCGGGACTTGCTCATCAACGTCACCAGTTTTTTTCGCGACGATTCGGCCTTCAGGAGTCTGGCCGAACTGGTTATTCCCAAGTTGATGGAAAGTCGCAGTCGCGATGACACCGTGCGTATATGGGTGCCCGGTTGCGCGACCGGCGAGGAGGTTTATTCCATCGCGATCCTGGTGCGCGAACAACTCGACGGCATGCCCGTACCGCCGCGCGTGCAGATCTTCGCGACCGATATCGATGACAGAGCGCTGGCCGTAGCGCGGGTGGGGCGCTATCCCGAAGCCTTGCTGGAGAGCATCACCGAAGCGCGCCGGGAAAGATTCTTCGTTGGCGATGGCCCCAGTCGCGTCGTGGCCAAGGAGATCCGCGATCTCTGCATCTTCAGCCCGCACAGCCTGATCAAGGATCCGCCTTTCTCGCGGATCGACCTGGTTTCATGCCGGAACCTGCTGATCTACTTCGGGCCCGAGGTGCAGGCCCGGGTCATGCCCACCTTCCACTATGCGCTCAAGACGGACGGCTACCTGTTCCTGGGTTCGGCCGAAAACGTCACGCAGTACGAGGATCTGTTCGCGCCCGTCGACAAGCATCACCGCATCTTCCGGCGCCGTTCGGTACGTACGCCAACGCTCCAGCTTCCTTCGCTTCCCTCCGGTCGCGGCAACGAAGCTTCACCGCGCCGCATTCCAGCGAGCATGGCCGAGTTCCGGGCCGCGGTCGATACGCACGTACTGGAGCGATTCGCACCCGCCCACGTCATCATCAATAGCGACGGCGACATCGTCTTCTTTTCCACGCGTACCGGTAAATATCTGGAGATGCCCTCGGGCACACCGACGCGTCACCTGCTGACGCTGGCGCGTCGGGACTTGCGCCTGGAACTTCGCACCATGTTGCGTGAGGCGCTGGAGTCAGGACGTGGCGCGCACCGCGAAGGCGTCGTCGTTGAAATGGAAGACGGGCGCGTGCAACTGGTCAGCCTGACGATGAATCCTTTTCCGGATCGTGCCGGTGGCGAGCCGCTTTATGTCCTGATATTCAATGACCAAGGCCCGATGCTCACTCGCGAAGAAGCGATTGATCGCCTGCAGGCGAACCAGGACGGCGCATCGCTGCAAACGGAGCGCGAGCTGCGGGAAACCAAGGAACGGCTGCAATCCCTCATCGAAGAGTATGAAACCGCACTGGAAGAACTCAAATCTTCGAACGAAGAACTGGTATCGGTGAACGAGGAACTGCAATCCACCAACGAAGAGCTGGAGGCATCCAAGGAAGAGCTGCAGTCGGTCAATGAAGAACTGCATACGGTCAACAATGAACTCAACGGCAAGGTGGACGCGCTGGATCGCGCCAACAGCGACCTCGTCAATCTGTTCGAAGCTACGGACATCGCGACCGTGTTTCTGGACGGTGAACTGGTCATCCGCTCGTTCACGCCCGCCGTCAGGGATGTTCTGAATATCCGCGAAGGTGACGTAGGCAGGCCGGTCACCGACCTGTCCAGTCGCATCAATCTGGAAGGCCTGGGCGAGGATCTGGTGACCGTGATGCGCACCGGGCAACGGCTCGAGCGCCGTGCCGAAGGTGCCGTGGCGAAGCACTACCTGGTCCGCATCGCGCCGTATATAGACGGATCACGCAAGCCGGAAGGCGTCATCGTCACGTTCCTCGATGTCACCTCGATCGCGCAGTTCGAGCGCAGGCAGCAGATGCTCCTGTCCGAACTTCAGCACCGTACCCGGAACCTGCTGGGTGTTGTGCAGGCCATCGCGATGAAATCGTTGCCTGAGAGCGCTTCGCTACTGGATTTCTTTCAGCGCTTGGAGGCTATCGGCCGCACGCAGAGACTGGTGGGCCTGGCCAGTGCAGAATCGCTCAAGCTGGCCGACATACTGCAGCAAGAGTTCGATGCCATGCCGGAAACGCAAGGTCGAGTCACGGTGAGCGGGCCGGATGTCGCGCTGCCACTCAACTCCGCCCAGACCATCGCGTTGGCGCTCCACGAGCTGGCGACCAATGCATTGAAATACGGTGCGTTTCACACTCCGGGGGGCCATGTGGATGTGAAATGGGAGCTGTCCGGAGGCCCGGACGATGAGACGATCACCCTGATTTGGCGCGAAAGCGGCGGCGTCATTGCGGAGCAGCCCGCGCGAGTGGGTTTCGGCCGTGAACTCATCGAGAAAGCCTTGGCGCATACGCTGCGCGCCAGGACGCAGCTGACCTTTGAGAAAGACGGCGTCTTGTGCGTGATCTCGATTCCGCAACTACGCAGCACGTAGGAGTCAGCCAGATGGAAAGCCGCGATCTCGAGCGTGTCCGCATCCTCATCGTCGAGGACAACTATCTGGTCGCGAGTACTACGGCACAGGTGCTGGAGTCCTGCGGCGCGTCGGTCGTGGGCATGCACGCGACATGTGAGGACGCAATCTGCGCGATAGGGGCGGCTCCCGGATCGGTTGACGTTGCCTTGCTGGACGTGAACCTGGGCGAGGAGATGTCCTACCCCGTGGCCGAAGTGCTTGTCGCGCAAGGCGTGCCGTTCATATTCGCAACCGGCTACGACCGCGGCTCTCTTGATGCGCGATTTTCCGAGGCTCGTGTTTGCTCCAAGCCATACAACATGAAAGCGTTGATCAACGCATTGGGCGAAGCGGCGGCAGGCGCACGCAACTGACTCTGGCCGGCCAGAACGAAGAAGCCCAAACAGCTCAGCGGAGGGCCGAGTCATCGGCGAAGCGACTTGGCAGCATGCCCCCGGTCGCAATGGAGAAGCCGAGCGACACCGGAACAGCGAGTGCGGCCGCCAGGCGCAGTGCTTGATGCCGTTGCATCGGCGGGACGCATCGCCCTTGCAAGTTTGCGTCGTCCCCCGTGCAGCCGTACTCCATCTTTCGGCATAAGTTTTTGATTCTATTGGCGCTGGAAGCTCGACTCGAACCGACGCCCCGGCTTGACAGGCAGGTGGTCGAACTCGCCGGCTGCCGCAAAATCGAAGATCGGATGCACATCCAGCAATCGTGTCACGAGGCAGTCTGCGCAGTTTGGGAATGGATAACTGTCTGACTGGTAAGGAAATATCTGGGGGCGCTTCTTCAGCGGTCCAGGTTCGATCCTTGACGGCCCACCAAAAATGGAAGGCGCAGTAGAAGGGTTGGGCGTTGTTCTTTTTTTCCGGCGTGTCGGGAACGCCGCCGCCGACTAGAATGTTCGCAGCGCGAGAGTGGCGGAATTGGTAGACGCACTGGATTTAGGTTCCAGCGGGTAACTCCGTGAGGGTTCGAGTCCCTCCTTTCGCACCATGGCCCGCATCGTGGGCTGAGCCAACGTCATTGCATTCCTCGGCAAATCGAACCGCCGGATGGCGGGACGCGGCCTTGGCGTCGCCGCTGGCAGCGCGGCGCGGAATCAGCGAAACTATCGCGTTCCGCCGGCCGGCACGCTGGGATGTGTCGCGGGCGACCCGAATTCATCAACGTCATGCTCCGGCAGGGACCGGGGCGGCAGGAGTCAGTGAGCATGCAAGTTTCGGTCGAATCCGTCGGCAACCTCGAGCGCCGCATGACCTTCAGCCTTCCGGCTGAGCGTCTGGATACCCACATTGGCGGTCGCCTGCGCGAAATCGCGCGCACGGCCCGCATCAAGGGCTTCCGCCCCGGAAAAGTCCCCACCAAGGTGATCGAACAGCGCTTCGGTCCCCAGGTGCGCGCTGAAGCGCTGGACGGCCTGCTGCGTGAAACCTTCAACAACGCCGTGCGGGAGAACGAACTTCAACTGGCCGGCAATCCGCGCATCGAGAAGAACGGCGAGGGCGAACTGGACTTCATCGCCACCTTTGAAGTGGTGCCCGATTTCGGCGACATCGATGTCGCCAAGCTCAATGTCATCCGCCATGTCGCCGAGGTGGCCGAGAGCGACATCGATCAGATGGTCGAAAACCTGCGCCTGCAGCGTCGCACTTTCAGCGTGGTGACCCGCGGTGCGAAGGAAGGCGACCGCGTGGAACTGGAAACCTGGTCGCAGGCCGGCGACGAGCGGCTGCCGGCCGAAGGCGCCGAGAAAGGCGCGACCTTGATCGGTTCGGGCGTCATGTTCCCCGCGATTGAGCAGGGCCTCATCGGCCTTGCTGCAGGCGAGGAAAAGACGATTGCCGTCGAATTCCCGGCCGACTGGCGTGTTCCGCAACTGGCGGGCCGCAAGGTCGACGTCTACGTCAAGGTCACCGAAGTGGCCGAATCCGTCATGCCGGAAGTGGACAAGGATTTCATCCGCAGCTTTGGTGTGAAGAGCGGCGACGCGGAACAGTTCCGTAAGGACATCCGCAGCAACCTCGAACGCGAATTGAAGGGTTCGCTGATGTCGCGGCTGCGTCGCGAAGTCGGTGAGCAGATCATTGCCGCCTATTCACACGTCGAGATGCCGCCGCGCCTGGTCGAAGGCGAGGCGCGCGCGATGGTGCAGCAAACCGCCGAGCAGGCCAGCCGCAACGGCCAGCAGGTCCAGATTCCGGCGAATGCCCACGAAGGATTCATGGAAGCCGCACGCAAGCGTGTGCTGGTCGGCCTGTTGGTCGGCGAAGTGGCGCGCCGCAACCAGCTGCGGCTGGATCCCAAGCGTCTGAACGAAACGCTGCGCCTGATCGCTTCGACCTACGAAGAGCCCGAGCAGGTCATTGAGTTGTACCGCAATGATCCCCAGTTGATGGGAGGGCTGCAGTCCCGCGTGATGGAAGAGCAGGTGATCGACTGGATCGCCGAGCGCGCCCAGCACACGGAACAGACGCTGAGCTTCCAGGAAGCCATCCGGAACTGAGTGTTCGCCGGGGCCGGCAAAGGCCCCAGCCCGTCCCGGTCCGGCTATCCTTGGCCGGACCTCTCCACGAACCTAGGGCGCGAATAGCCGATGAGCATTGAAACCAAAGCCTTGAATCTGGTGCCGATGGTGGTCGAACAGACCAGCCGCGGCGAGCGCGCGTACGACATCTACTCGCGCCTGCTCAAGGAACGCATGATTTTCCTGGTCGGCGGCGTGGACGATCAGGTGGCGAACGTCATCGTGGCGCAGATGCTGTTCCTCGAAGCCGAGAACCCCGAGAAGGACATCAGCCTGTACATCAACTCGCCGGGCGGTGTGGTCACGGCGGGGATGGCCATCTACGACACCATGCAGTACATCAAGCCGGACGTCAGCACCGTTTGCGTGGGGCAGGCCGCCAGCATGGGTGCGTTGTTGCTCGCTGCCGGAGCCAAGGGCAAGCGCTACGCGCTGCCGAATTCGCGCGTGATGATCCACCAGCCGCTGGGCGGTTTCCAGGGCCAGGCGACGGACATCGACATCCATGCGCGTGAAATCCTGTCCCTGCGCGCGCGACTGAACGAAATTCTCGCCAAGCACACCGGCCAGGCGCTGCAGACCATCGAGCGCGACACCGAGCGCGACAACTTCAAGAGCGCCATCGACGCCCAGGCGTATGGTCTGGTCGATCAGGTCCTCGAGCGCCGTCCGGACGAGACAATCCAGCCGGGCTGAAACGTGCGCGCGGACAGGGTTTCCGCGCCTTTTTAACTCCTCCACAGCCCCGCCTGACAAGCCGGGAGCGTGTGGTATTCTCCGACCGCAAGCCCGCTATACCGGGCAGGGTGACCGAGTAACCGAAGCATGAGCGAAGACCGCCAGGGCCGCACGGGCGACAGCAACAAGATTCTCTATTGCTCGTTCTGCGGCAAAAGCCAGCATGAAGTCCGCAAGCTGATTGCCGGACCCAGCGTGTTCATCTGCGATGAGTGCGTCGAACTCTGCAATGACATCATCCGCGAAGAGCTGGAAGAGAAGGCCCAGTCCGCGCGCAGCCATCTGCCCAAGCCGCGAGAGATCCTGGAAGTCCTCGATCAGTACGTGATCGGCCAGCAGCGCGCCAAGCGCACGCTCGCGGTGGCCGTCTACAACCATTACAAGCGCATCGAGAGCCGCCAGAAGAACGACGACGTCGAACTGGCGAAGTCGAATATCCTGCTGGCCGGCCCAACGGGTTCCGGCAAGACATTGCTGGCGGAGACGCTGGCACGCCTGCTCAATGTGCCGTTCACCATCGCCGATGCCACGACGCTGACCGAAGCCGGCTATGTCGGTGAGGACGTCGAGAACATCATCCAGAAGCTGCTGCAGAAGTGCGACTACGACGTCGAGAAAGCGCAGCAGGGCATCGTCTATATCGATGAAATCGACAAGATCTCGCGCAAAAGCGAGAACCCGTCGATCACGCGCGATGTTTCGGGCGAAGGCGTCCAGCAGGCGCTGCTGAAGCTCATCGAAGGCACTGTGGCAAGCGTGCCACCGCAAGGCGGCCGCAAGCATCCGCAGCAGGAATTCCTGCAGGTGGACACCAAGAACATCCTGTTCATCTGCGGCGGTGCGTTTGCGGGCCTGGACAAGATCATCCAGCAGCGCTCGACGGAAGCCAGCGGCATCGGTTTCGGAGCGAAGGTCAAGAGTGCCGAGCTCAAGACCGAAACCGGAAAGTTGCTGTCCGAGGTCGAGCCCGAGGACTTGATCAAGTTCGGCCTGATTCCGGAATTTGTCGGCCGTCTGCCCGTGGTTGCGACGCTGGAAGAACTGGACGAACCGGCACTGGTCAAGATTCTCACCGAGCCGAAGAACGCCATCACCAAGCAGTTCCGGAAGTTGTTCGACATGGAAGGCGTCGAGCTCGAGTTCCGGCCCGATGCGCTGTCGGCCATCGCCCGCAAGGCGCTCAAGCGCAAGACTGGCGCGCGAGGCCTGCGCACGATCGTGGAATCGGTATTGCTCGACACCATGTACGACCTGCCGTCGCTGGAAAACGTCAGCAAGGTGGTCGTGGATGAGTCCGTGATCGAGCACAAATCCGAGCCCTATCTCATCTATCAGAACCCGCCCGCACCCAAGGTCGCGTCTGCAGACTGAGTTGGCCCCTTTTGCTCGGCTAAATTGTTGATTCAAAAACAATTTAACGCCCGCACTTGCAACCTTCAGCCAATGGCCCCATAACGGGGCCATTGGCGTTTTTCGCCCCTGCATCACCGCTTTCCGCTGGAGCCCCCATGCCCCGTCGTACCCCCAATGAAACCTTGGACCTGCCAGTTCTGCCTTTGCGCGACGTGGTGGTTTTCCCGCACATGGTCATCCCGCTGTTCGTCGGGCGCGACAAGTCGATGCGTGCGCTCGAGCAGGCGATGGAAGCGGACAAGCGCATCCTGCTGCTCGCCCAGAAGTCGGCCGAGACGGACGACCCGACCGCAACGGACCTCTACGGAATTGGCACGCTGGCGCATGTGCTCCAACTGCTGAAGCTGCCGGATGGAACGATCAAGGTGCTGGTCGAGGGCGTCTCCCGCGTGAAGGTCTCCAATGTGGCGGAACGGGACGGCTCGCTTTACGGCGAAGGCGAGGAGATCGAATCGGAGGAAGGCCGCGAGCCCCGTGAAATCGAGGCAGTCGCGCGTTCCCTGATGAGTCTGTTCGAGCAGTACGTGAAGACCAATCGCAAACTGCCTCCGGAACTGCTGCAGACACTGGCCGGCATAGACGAACCGGGACGGCTGGCCGACACGATTGCAGCGCACCTCGGCGTACGCCTGAGCGACAAGCAGCGCTTGCTGGAGACGATTGGCATCGGCGAGCGCCTGGAACTGCTGGTCGGCTTCGTGGACGGCGAGATCGATGTGCAGCAACTGGAGAAGCGCATCCGCGGACGAGTCAAGTCGCAGATGGAGAAAAGCCAGCGCGAGTACTACCTCAACGAACAGATGAAGGCGATCCAGAAGGAACTGGGCGAACTCGACGACGCACCGAACGAACAGGAAGAACTGGCGCGCAAGATTGCCGAAGCCGGCATGCCCAAGGCCGTGGAAGCCAAGGCCAAGAGCGAACTCAACAAACTCAAGCAGATGTCACCCATGTCCGCCGAGGCGGCAGTCGTCCGCAACTATCTGGACTGGCTGCTGGGCGTCCCGTGGAAAAAGCGGACGAAGGTGCGCAAGGACCTGAAGGTCGCGCAGGAAACGCTGGACGCAGATCACTACGGTCTGGAAAAGGTCAAGGATCGCATCCTCGAATATCTCGCCGTGCAGTCGCGCGTCCAGAAGATGCGCGGGCCCATCCTGTGCCTGGTCGGTCCGCCGGGCGTGGGCAAGACGTCGCTCGGCCAATCGATCGCGAAGGCGACCAACCGCAAGTTCGTGCGCATGTCGCTGGGCGGCGTGCGTGACGAGGCCGAGATTCGCGGCCATCGTCGCACCTATGTCGGCTCGATGCCGGGGCGCATCGTCCAGAACCTCAACAAGGCCGGCAGCCGGAATCCGCTGTTCGTGCTCGACGAAATCGACAAGATGTCGATGGACTTCCGTGGCGATCCCTCGTCGGCGCTGCTTGAAGTGCTGGACCCCGAACAGAACAGCGCGTTCAACGACCACTACCTGGAAGTGGATCTGGACCTCTCCGAAGTGATGTTCGTCGCAACATCGAATTCGCTGAACATCCCCGGCCCGTTGCTGGATCGCATGGAAGTCATCCGCATCCCTGGTTACACGGAGGACGAAAAGCTCAACATCGCCCTGCGATATCTGGTGCCCAAGCAGATCAAGGCCAATGGGCTCAAGGCGGAAGAGCTGGCGATTGAAGAAGATGCGATCCGCGACATCGTGCGTTATTACACGCGCGAGTCCGGCGTGCGCAATCTGGAACGCGAGATCGCGAAAATCTGCCGCAAGGTGGTGAAGGAGATCGCGCTGGCCGGTCCTCAGCCGGCCAAGAAGAGCAGCGCAAAGAAATCAGCGCGCAAGCCCAAGGCGCTGGTGGTCGTGTCCTCGAAGAATCTGGACAAGTACTTGGGCGTTCGCCGCTACGATTTCGGCCGCGCCGAAGAACAGAACGAAATCGGCCTGGTCACCGGTCTCGCGTGGACCGAAGTGGGGGGCGATCTGCTTCAGATCGAAGTGGCGCTGGTCCCGGGCAAGGGCGCAATGACATTGACGGGCCAACTCGGCGACGTGATGAAGGAGTCGGCCGCGGCAGCATTGTCGGTGGTTCGCGCACGCGCCGTGGCGCTTGGAATTGATCCGGAGTATCTGCAGAAGCATGACGTGCACCTGCATGTGCCGGATGGCGCCACCCCAAAGGATGGCCCGAGCGCAGGCATCGCGATGGTCACTGCGCTGGTTTCCACACTCACTCGCACGCCCGTTCGTGCGGACGTCGCCATGACTGGCGAAATCACCCTGCGCGGCCGCGTTTCCGCCATCGGCGGGCTGAAGGAAAAACTGCTGGCGGCCCTGCGTGGCGGCATCACGACCGTGATCATTCCGGAAGAGAACCGCAAGGATCTTTCGGACATCCCCGCCAATGTCACGGATGGATTGAATATCGTGCCTGTGCGCTGGATCGACGAAGTGCTGGATCTGGCGCTCGAACGGCCGCTGGCGCCTGCCAGTGCGACGCCGGCGGGTGGAAAGCCACGGCGTGTTCCCGCGCGCGGCAAGACCTCGGAACAACCCGGCGTCAAGCACTGAAACGACGCTGATCGCGAATCGTCCAATCGCCGGAAACCCGCGTCATTATTGGGTTTCCGGTTGCGTGCCTGTATAGGCGCTGGTATAACGACCGCACTCGCGACACTCGCTCGAGAACAGCGAATGCTCGAGGAAGCCGGATCGAATTTGCCCATGGGCCATCGGCCCACGCAGTCCGTTTACACATTCCGCGGTTGTTCCGCACAAGGAGTTTCCTAAATGAACAAAACCGAATTGATCGATGCCGTCGCCGACGAAGCCGAAATGTCCAAGGCGGAAGCGGGACGCGCTGTCGATGCCGTGATCTCCGCTGTCACGAAGGCGTTGAAGAAGGGCGATACCGTTACGCTCGTGGGCTTCGGTACTTTCCAGGTGCGCAAGCGCGCCGCGCGTACCGGTCGCAATCCGAAGACGGGCGACACCATCAAGATCAAGGCTTCCAAGAACCCGGCGTTCAAGGCTGGCAAAGCCCTGAAAGATGCCGTAAACTAATCGACTCGCTGCCGGGTCGGCACAGACCCGAAACGGGTGCTTAGCTCAGCGGTAGAGCGTCGCCCTTACAAGGCGAGGGTCGGGGGTTCGAAACCCTCAGCACCCACCACCTCGGTGGCGATGCAAGAACGAAAAAATTGTAGGTTGCACATCTAGCGCAACGGCGCGAAAGCAACGTACAATAGCTGTCTCAGCGCGGAGTGGTAGTTCAGTCGGTTAGAATGCTGGCCTGTCACGCCGGAGGTCGCGGGTTCGAGTCCCGTCCACTCCGCCATCTATACGAAAAGCCCGCGAAAGCGGGCTTTTTCTTTGTCTGTCATCGCAGAAGCGGCGCTGCAGCGCCAGCGCGCGGGCGGGAACCCAAGCGGCCGGAAGCGCGGTAAACTGCCCGGCTAACGAATTCGGGCCGTTCATCGATGTTGCAGAAACTCCGCGAAAAAACTTCCGGCTGGATCGCCACCCTCATCATGGGATTGCTGATCATTCCGTTCGCCTTCGTCGGCGTGAACGAGTACATGACGGGCGGCACGGCCAATGACGTGGCCACGGTGGAAGCACCGCCCAGCTGGTGGAAGTCGGCACCGCACTGGTGGCCGGTGTCCAAGCTGTGGGAGCGGAAGGAAGTCACCGTTGACGAGTTCCGCACGGCTTTCGAGAACGCGCGCCAGCAGCAGCGCCAGGCGATGGGCGAGAACTTCGACGCGCGGGCTTTCGAGTCCAAGGAAAACAAGCTCAACGTGCTGGAGCAGTTGATCAACCAGCGCGTGCTTGAACTTGCGTCCGAACGCGCAGGTGTCGTCATTGGTGACGACGCGATTACGCAGTCCATCGCGAGCGAGCCTGCCTTCCAGGTCGATGGCAAGTTCAATGCCGAACGCTATCAATTGGTGCTGGCGTCACAGACGCCGGCGATTTCGCCGATCAAATTCCAGGAAGAAGAGCGCAAGCGCCTCAAGATGCTGGTGATGCAGCAAGGCATCGGTCTGTCGGATTTCGTCACCGACAAGGAAGTGGATCGGTTGTTCAAGTTGTTGATGCAGACGCGTTCGGTATCGATTGCCCTGTTGCCGCCGGTTTCGCAGGACAGCGGTGCCGTCAGCGATGCGGAAATCAAGCAGTGGTATGACTCGCACAAGAACGACTACCAGGCCCCGGAAACGGTGACGCTGGAGTACGTCGAGATCAACGCAGCCAACCTGCCGGGTGCCGCCCCGGCCGACGAAGCAACGCTGCGCAAGCGTTATGAGACGGAGAAAGCCCGCTTTGTTTCGCCCGAGCAACGCGTGGTTTCGCACATCCTGATCGCCGCGCCGACGGACGCGGACGCAGCCACGCTCAAGAAGGCCGAAGACAAGGCCAAGGCGCTGACCGAGCAGGCAAAGCAGGGCGGTGATTTTGCAGCGCTGGCGCGCGCCAACTCGGAAGACCCGGGCTCCAAGGATGCGGGCGGCCAGCTGCCTGCATTCGCGCGGGACGGTTCGATGGTCAAGCCGTTCGAAGACGCGGCGTTCGCCATGCAGGCGGGCGAAATCCGTGGACCGGTCAAGAGCGACTTCGGTTACCACGTGCTCAAGCTGGATCAGGTGATGCCGGGACAGGGCAAGAGCTTCGAGGAAGTGCGCGATGAACTTGCACGCGAGCAGGCGACTGCCGATGGCGAGCGCGCCTACAACGAACTGGCAGGCCGACTGGTCAACGAGTCGCTGAAGAATCCCACTTCGCTTGAATCCGCCGCCAAAGCGGTGAATCTGCCGCTGCAGAAGGCAGGTCCGTTCACGCGTGCGACCGCCGGTGGCGTGCTCGCCAATCCGGCCGTGCTCCGCTCCGCCTTCTCGGAGAACCTGATTCAGGACGGCACCGTGAGCGATCCAATCGAAATCGCGCCGAACCACGGAATCGTCATTCGTGTGGCCGGCCATACGCCGCAACAACCGCAGCCATTGGCGCAGGTGCGTGATGCCGTCATCGCCGCCATTCGCCTGGATCGCCAGGAGAAAGCGAACATGGCCGCTGCCGATGCCCTGGTTGCGCGTATCGCCAAGGGTGAATCGCTGAAGGACATTGCGACGGCTGACAAGTTGCAGTTCAACGAGATGGCTTCGATGCCGCGTGGCATGCCGGTGCCGACGCCGGAAGCCAACGAGCAGATTTTCGCGGTGCCGCGTCCGGCCGAGGGCAAGGCCTCGGCGGGCCGCATCGCGCTGGGCAACGGTGCTTTCGCCGTGTTTGCTGTGACCCAGGTGAATGATGGCGATTTGAGTCAGGTGACGCCGGAACAACGCGAGGGCATGAAGCAGCAGTTGGTGCAGCTCGCAGGCGTGGGCTCGTCGACCGAGTTCGTGAAGTTCATGCGCAAGCAGTTCCAGGTCAAGGTGATGGAAGAGCGCCTCTGATTCCTGGCCTTTCGCAATGATGAAAAAGCCCGGCCAATGCCGGGCTTTTTTTTCGTGGATGGCCGCCGTCCGTTCTACTCGAGCCTGAGCGTCATCCCGGGACGCAGGACAGCATCCGGCTTCAAACCATTGCGGGCCAGCAGTTGCTGCGGCTTCAATCCGTAACGTCGCGCAATGGTCCAGGCGGACTCGCCGCTGCGCACTTTGTGTGCACGCGGCCGCGATGATGCTTCCTTCGTCGTCGCCTCCGATGAAGCGGGCGGCGTGTCCAGCGACGTGCCGGCATCGAAAGCGGAAGCCATGGCCTCTTCCATACCGAGGGTGGGCGAGCGCGATGCCGAAGGTGCGAGTACGCGCAGCGGTCGCTCAAGCCTGGGCATCTTCGCCGACAACGCGGGATTGAGGCGCTGCACCTGCGACCTGTCATGGCCGTTTGCACGTGCCCAGTGTTCCAGGCTGCGCGCGTCAGCGGGCAGATCGTGCACCTTCAGATGAGGAACCGGGCGCTCCATGCGCTCGCGCCAGGCCTCCGCATCATCGGCCTGCTGGAATATGCAGGCCAGCGCGTGGAGTTTTTCCACATAGGCATAGGTGATCGGAGACAGCCCCGGCAAATGGGCGGGTGTGGCGTTGGAGGCATTCATGCCGGTGCGGCGCATGGATTGCAGCACGCGGAACTCGCCGGCGTTGTAGGCCATGACCGTCAGCCGCCAGTCGCCGCCGAACATGCCATGCAGCGTTTTCAGATAGCGGATGGCCGCCTGCGTCGAATCCACCGGTGAGAGCCGGCCGTCGTAGTCCTTGCGGACGGGAACGCCATGATTGCGCGCGGTGACACCAATGAACTGCCACAGGCCGGTCGGACCCGTGCGATTGCGGGCGCCCGGCCGATAGCCGCTTTCCACAAAGGGAATCAGTGCGAACTCGGTGGGCAATTGAGCTTCGCGCAGGGCATCGACCACATAGCCGAACAGGGGCAGCAGATCGTCTTCAGTGCGGGAGAGCTGACCGGGCGCGTGGGCGAACTGCTTTTTCCAGCGACCGCCCGTGGCTTCCGCATCGCACTCCGGATCGGCCAGGCCGGCACGGAAATTCTGGTAGATCTCCCAACCGCTGCGGGTTCCAGCGGTCGTCTGCGGTTCGGGCGTCGGTTCGACGGAGACCGCCTGCGCGTCTGATTCCTGCGCAACACCGGCACCGCTGGCCGTGGCAAGAATCAGCAATATCGCCGTCGCCACGGCTGGGCGCAGGCGTCGCGGCGTCCGCAAACGGCTCATGAGCGGAACGTGTCCTTCCAGCGCCTCAGTTCGGCGAAGGTTTCCACACGATCCGCCGGTTCCCGACCCAGCCGATGTCTCACGGCGGCTCGCACGGCCTCGCTGTCCACGCGCAGGAAGGGGTTGGTTTCCCGCTCCACCTGCAGGGAAGACGGCAGCGAGGGGCGACCGGCGTTGCGCATGGCTTGGGCTTCCTCGAGTCGACGCCGCAGCGCCGGGTTGGCGGGATCCACTGTTCGCGCGAACGCGCCATTGGACAGCGTGTATTCGTGACCGCAGCAAATTGCCGTGGCTCCGGGCAGGGCGGCCAGTCGATCCAGCGAGCCCAGCATCTGGGGGGGCGTACCTTCGAACATGCGCCCACAGCCCAGGCTGAACAGGGTGTCCCCGCAGAACAGGTGCGGGACGCCCTGTCCGCCACCGAAATAGGCGATGTGGCTGCGGGTGTGCCCGGGCACGGCGAGCACATCGAGGCTCCAGCCCTTCAGCGAAATCCTTTCGCCTTCACCGATGCGGGTGCAATCGAACGGAATGCGCTCGTCTTCGGGGGCGTAAATCGGCAGGGTCGGCCAGCGCTCGCGGAGTGCAGCCACGCCGCCGATGTGGTCGTTGTGATGATGGGTGAGCAGCACCGCAGCGGGCCACAGGCCTTGGCCGGCGGCAGCCAGCACGGGGGCCGCATCACCCGGATCGACGATCAGCGCGTCGCCGTCATCATCCGCCAGCGCCCAGATGTAGTTGTCGTCGAAGGCGGGCAGGGCAGTCAGTCGCATGAGGTTCCAGAGGGGACGGCTGTGGGCGGTGTCCACTACAATCCCGAACATGCCTGCCTTCGCATTCAGCCGTCAACCCGAAGCCGGAGCATGGTTCGGAAGCGGGCAGGGCAAGGCGCTGCTGGTCACGGAAAGCCTGCTGGCCGAGCGCTGGCTCGTCGGCCGGCCCGCGCACCCGGTGTTATGGCTCGCGCCGTCCGGCCATCAGCGCCGCGAGGACAGCAGCGCGGGACCGGTGGGCCGAAGACTCTGTCTGCAAACGCATGACTCGGGTTTCGAGGGCGATGTCCGCTGCAGCCTGCCGCTGCCGCTGCCGACCGAATCCGTGGGCAGCGTCATCGTGCAGCATGCGTGCGAGATCGGCCCTGCGGGGCTGCTCGACGAATGCGCGCGGGTGCTGGCGCCCGGCGGGCGGTTGCTGCTGCTGTCCCTCAATCCGTTGAGCCTCTACCGGTTCCGCTGGGGCGGCCAGGGCTTGCGGGTGGCCGAGAGCGGCCGTTGGCAGGAAGCGCTGCGGCATGCCGGCCTGCACGCCTTCATCGGCGAAGAGCAGTATCTCGGCCCGCTCTGGCGTCGCGCGATGGATGGGGCCGACGCACACGGCGCCGCGACATCCGGCAACCGATTGCGTGCGGTCTGCGTGCAGGAAGCAGAGAAGCGCGCCGTCTCACCGATTCAACCCTTGCCCGCACGCCGCGGTTGGAACGCCGGCGCGGCGCCGGCATGAACCCAGGGATTCAATGAAGCACGTCAGTATCCACACCGATGGCTCTTGCCTCGGCAATCCGGGCCCGGGCGGCTGGGCCGCGTTGCTGCGTTACCAGCAGAAGGAACGCGAGCTGTCAGGCGGCGAGCCGGACACCACCAACAATCGCATGGAGTTGATGGCGGCCATCGTCGCCCTCGAAACGCTCACCGAACCCTGCGTCGTCGCGCTGTACATCGATTCGCAATACGTGCGCCAGGGCATCACCGAATGGATGCCGAACTGGATCCGCCGGCAATGGCGCACCGCGTCCGGCGACCCGGTCAAGAACCGGGATCTGTGGGAACGCCTGCACCTGGCGGCCAGCCGTCACAAGATCGAATGGCATTGGGTGAAGGGACACAACGGCGATCCGGACAACGAGCGCGTTGACGTGCTGGCGCGCAACCAGGCGACCCGCTTCCGCGATGGCGCGACGGTAGGCTGACCGCATGGATCATCCCGTCGTGCTGGAAACCCGGCGTCTGCGCTTGTGTACGTTGTCGCCGGACTCTCCCGCGGATCGCCGTTTCGTCATCGAGTTGCTCAACGATCGCGATTTCCTGCGGTTCATCGGGGATCGCGGTGTGCGTGATGACGCGCAGGCCGCGCACTACCTCAGCGAAGGTCCGCGGGCGAGCTATCTGGCGAACGGCTATGGGCTGTACCGGATCGAACGCAAGCAGGATGGCGTGGCCATCGGCATGTGCGGGCTGGTCCGGCGCGCGGCGCTGCCGGGCGCGGATCTGGGCTATGCACTGTTGCCGGCCTACCGCGGTCAAGGCTACGTCGCCGAAGCCGGCACGGCGGTCCTGCAGGATGCGCACGGGCGCCTCGGAATGGACGAAGTGCTTGCCGTGGTCGATCCCGCGAACGCCGCCTCCATCCGCTGCCTGCGCGCGCTTGGATTCCACTACCGCGAACCGGTACGCCTGTCCGCGGACGATATCGAACTACAGCTGTTTGCATGGCAGCCGGAACGGAGAACACACGCGTGAGGCAGATCATCCTCGATACCGAAACCACCGGCCTCGAATGGAAGAAGGGCAACCGCATCGTTGAAATCGGCTGCGTGGAACTGGTCGAACGCCGGCTGACGGGCCGCACCTACCATCAGTACATCCATCCGCAGCGCGAGTTCGAGCAGGGCGCTGCGGAAGTGACCGGCCTGAGCCTGGATTTCCTTTCGGACAAGCCGCTGTTCGCGCAGATCGCGGATGAGTTCCTCGCCTTCATCGAAGGCGCCGAATTGATCATCCACAACGCGGCGTTCGACGTCGGCTTCATCGATTACGAACTGTCATTGCTGGGCGAGCACTACGGGCGGCTCAAGGACCGCGTCACTGTCGAAGACTCGCTGCTGCTTGCGCGCCAGCGTTTCCCGGGCCAGCGCAATTCGCTCGATGCGCTGTGCAAGCGTCTCGGCGTGGACAACACCCACCGTCAGTTGCACGGCGCGCTGCTCGATGCGCAATTGCTGTGCGAGGTCTACCTGGCGCTGACCTCGGGCCAGAGCGAGATCGGATTCGGCGGCACGGACGAGCCTGCCGCTGCGGCCGCCGTAGCGGCCGTGGATTTCAGCGGACTGAGCGTGGGTCCGCGGCCCCGCGTGGAGCCCAGCGAACCGGAACTGGCCGCACACGCCGCGCGATTGGAAAAGCTGCGGAAAAAGGCCGGCGGCGCCTGCCTGTGGGACGAGCTCGAGCCGGTCGTCCCAGCGGAATCAGTGCCGGTACCTGCCTAGTCCGGCGTCCGTGACTCAGTGGCAACGCACCAGGATCGCGGTGACGTTGTCCGAACCTCCGCCGTCGAGCGCGGCGGCAACCAGGCAATCCACGCATTCCTGCGCGCTGCATTCGCTCAGGCGCAAGGT
Organism: Pseudomonadota bacterium; assembly: GCA_023419315.1. GTDB lineage: Bacteria > Pseudomonadota > Gammaproteobacteria > Xanthomonadales > Xanthomonadaceae > Pseudoxanthomonas_A. The sequence goes on along the minus strand of JAEZYE010000051.1, from coordinate 58,666 downwards.
GTCGGCGATGCTGCGATCGTCGACCTCTTCGGTCAGGCCGTCACTGCACAGCAACAACTGCATGCCCGGACGCAATTCGCCGGTCAGCAATTCGACGTTGAGATGATTCGGGTCCGTCACGCCGAGCGCCTGGGTGACGACGTTGCGATGCGGATGATTGCGCGCCTGTTCGCTGGTCAGCGAACCCTGCGCAATCAGTTCCTGGACGTAACTGTGGTCCTGACTGAGCTGGGCCAGCAAACCATCGCGCCAGAGATAGGCGCGGCTGTCACCCACCCACGCGACCTCGAAACGGTTGCCCTGCACGCGCGCGGCGACGACCGTGGTGCCCATCGGCAGCGAGTCGTTGCGGCGCTTGGACGTGCGGATGATTTCCTCATCGGCGATGCGGATGGCCTGGCGCAGCGGCGTGCCGTCACGAATCTCGCGGACAATGGTTTCGCGTGCCAGCGCGCTCGCCACCTCGCCGCAGGCATGCCCGCCCATTCCGTCGGCGACCAGCCAGAGTCCCAACTCGCTGTCGCCGTAATAGGTGTCCTCGTTGAGTTCCCTTCGGAGGCCGGCGTGGGTGATGTGCCCGAATTCGATCATGATGCCCTGTCTGCGGGAGCAGGAAGGTTCCCCTGCTCGTTGATACGGAATGATCCGGGCGAAGCGGACACCGGGCAAGCCACGCAATGCAGCGGTTCAGCGAGTCATGACGAAATCCGGCCGGAATCGCGGCGCGTCTTGTCGCCCGGAGCCATGACCCGTATCATTCACGCCCCCGGCCGCGCCGGGGACCACCGGAGAGGTGGCAGAGTGGTTGAATGTACCTGACTCGAAATCAGGCATACGTTAATAGCGTATCGGGGGTTCGAATCCCCCCCTCTCCGCCAGATACGCACAGACCCCCGCAAGGGGGTTTTTGCGTATCTGGGGTGAGGGAGGATGTTGATGAGAAGTCAGCGGGTTCGACAACCGCGCAGCGGTTGCACGGCGAAGCCGCCCGCAGGGCGAGGCACGCAGTGCCGAGTGAATCCCCCCCTCTCCGCCAGATACGCACAGACCCCCGCAAGGGGGTTTTTGCGTATCTGGTGTGAGGGAGGATGTTGATGAGAAGTCGGTGGGTTCGACAACCGCGCAGCGGTTGCACGGCACGTGGCAGGCGTTCGTCGACCAGGTCGGACACGCCACGTCCACGCTGATACAAGACATCCGCGTCCGGTTACACGCGCCCCGTCACCGGCACCAGCGCGCCGGTGATCGCGGCGGCGGGTTCGGAGAGCAGGAACCGGATGATCCCGGCCAGTTGCTGCGGAGTGACCCAGCGCGAGAAATCCGCGTCGGGCATGTCGCGTCGGTTCGCAGGTGTGTCGAGGATGCTCGGCAGCAGGGCGTTGACGGTAACGCCGCGATCCTTCAGTTCTTCCGCGAGCGCCTCGGTGAATCGCGCCACGCCGGCTTTCGACGCCGCGTAGGCGCCCATGCCGGTGGCCGCGCGCGTTGCGGCATTGGCGCCGATGTTGACGATGCGTCCGCCGGAAGACAGCAGGAAGGGCAGCGCGGCCTGGCTGGTCGCCACCGCCGTGCGCACGTTCAATCGATAGAGATGATCCCAGGTGTCGAGGCCGCCGTCGGCAATGGTTTCCCACTGGAAGCCGCCCGCGATATTGATGAGCGCGTCGATCCCGCCCATGGCATCCGCGGCCTCGGTGATTGCACGGCTTGCCACCGCGGGATCGGAAAGATCCAGTCCGCCCAGGACGTGTATCGCGGGGAAGGTTCCGGGCGCAGCGGCGTGATCCAGGCCGACCACGCGCGCGCCGGCCTGTTGCAGGTGTTCGACCACCACCCGGCCGAGCGCGCCGAACGCGCCGGTAACGACCACGCGCGGAGAAACGTAATCCATGGCCACATCCATTCGTAAGCGGGACGCTCATGGTACGCGTGGCGCATGGGGCGGTCATGACGGGGTGCAACGTGGCTTCCGGTAGACTGTGCGCCCCGTTACACGGTAGTGCGCCCCATGTCCGAGATCCTGGTTCCTGTGTCGTTCGGCGAATTGCTCGACAAGATCGCCATCCTTCAGATCAAGTCCGAGCGCATGAGCGATGCGGCCAAGCTGGCCAACGTCCGCAACGAACTGTCGGCGCTGGAAAACACCTGGATGGCGCATCCAGCCGCGGGTCACAACATCACCGAACTGCGCGCGCAGCTGAAGGCGGTCAATGAGCGCCTGTGGGTGATCGAAGACGACATCCGCATCAAGGAAAAGGCGCAGGCGTTCGATGAGGAATTCATCCGCCTGGCGCGCAGCGTCTATTTCGAGAACGACGAGCGCGCGCGCATCAAGAAGGACATCAACCTGGCGCTGGGTTCGAGCTACGTTGAAGAGAAGTCGTACCAGGACTACAAGACCGGCGCGACGCCCTGAGTCTGGTTCACACGAGGCACGGGGGTTCGGTCGGTCCGAATCCCCGCGCCAGTTCCCAGGTCATCTGCGCCGCGGGAATTGCACGACAGCCGGACGCATTCTGCCCGGCCCACAGCGGTGAATAGTCCCCGCGACCTTGCGCCTCGGCAACTTTTCGCAACGGCGCCATCGCTGACGCAGCGATCGGAAAAGCCGGCGCCCGCTCATTCAACGGCCCCCATCGGCGCATGGCGTGATTGAGAAAGCCGCGCGCAGGGCGGCCCGTCAGCACGTTGGTCACGGCGGTTGGCGGCGACGGACGCTGGCCCAGCAGGGCGCGATGCGCCGCTATCGTGGCGGCTTCCGGGCACAAGAGATAGCTGGTGCCGATCTGGACGCCCGCCGCACCGAGCGCCATCGCCGCCGCGACGCCTGCCGCATCGGCGATGCCGCCACTGGCGATCACCGGCACATCGAGCGCCGCCACCAGTTGCGGCACCAGGGCGAACGTGCCGGGCTGCTGGTCGAGCGGTTCGCCCAGGAAGACGGCGCGATGGCCGCCGGCCTCCCAACCCTGCGCGATGACCGCATCCACGCCACGTTCCTGCAGCCAGCGTCCCTCGGCCAACGTGGTGGCCGACGACAGCACGCGGCAGTTCCATTCGCGCAGCGCCGCCAGCAGATCCGGTTCGGGCAGGCCGAAGTGGAAGCTCACGACCGGCGGGCGCAACGCCTGCAACAGCGCCAGCGTATCGGCGTCGAACGGGCGTCTCGCACCGGGGTCAAGTGACGCGGGCAGCGGGATGCCGTGGCTGCGGTAGTCGGGCGCAATCGATTCGAGCCACGCGGATTCACGCGCGTGGTCGCGCTCGGGCGGGGCATGGCAGAAGAAATTGAGGTTGAACGGTGCGGCGGTCTGCGCGCGGATGGCGTCCACTTCCTCGCGAATCCGTTCGGGCGAGAGCATCGCGCAGGGCAAGGCGCCGAGACCGCCCGCGTTGCTCACCGCGAGGGCGAGTGCGCTGCCCTGCACGCCGGCCATCGGCGCCTGCAGCAGCGGAAGTTCGATGCCCAGCAGCGTGGCCAGCGTCATGCGGCGGGGATTCCGTGGTCAGCCCGGTAACGTTCGAACGCGGCGATGGCGTCATCGACCGTGATCAGCTCCATCACGTCGTCGAATTCGATCTTGGCGCCCCACTTGAGTTCCGATGCCGGTTTGCCGAGATACTTGCGCGCCGCGTCGTCATAGCGGTCCACGCAATAGCGGATGTCCGAGTACGGGCCGCTGCGCTTCGGGTTGCTGGCCGCGTGCAGGCCCAGCACCTTCGTCCCGACCGCGTTGGCGATGTGCATCGGCCCCGAATCCGGCGTTACCAGCAGGTTCGCGCGCTGCAGCAACGCCGGCAGCTGTTTGAGTGTGTCCTTGCCGACCAGATCCAGCGCCGGCGCCTTCATCGCCGCGAGGATGGCGTCGGCCGTCGTGCGCTCCAGCTCGCTGCGGCCCCCGCACAGCACCACGCGCCATCCCTGCGCGGCGGCGTGATCGGCCAATGCCGCATGGCGATCGGCGTACCAGTTGCGGCGGACATGGCTGGAGCACGGCGAGATCATCAACACCGGCACGCCATCGTCCGGCCACTGCGCGAGGGCCCAGGCGCGCGCTTCATCGGGATAGGGAAGATCCCAGACCACGTGATCCTGGACCAGGCCCAATGGTTCGCAGAAGCTGCCGATCGCATCCAGCACATGGATGCCGGGGCGATCGGCGATGCGTTCGTTGATGAAAAGCCCGTGCAGATCCTTCGAACGCGCGCGGTCGTAGCCGATGCGCCGACGCGCCGGAATGAAGGCCGACAGCACGTTCGCGCGCAACGCGACCTGCATCTGCAGCAACACATCGAAGCCGGCAGCCGGCAGTTCACGGCGAAGGGCCCGCATGCCGGCCAGCCCGCTCTTCTTGTCGTAGACGTGGAATTGCACGCCGTCGAGCCCTTCCAGCAGCTTGAAGCCGGCGCGGTCGATGACCCAATGCAAGCGGGTCTGCGGCCAATGCCGCCGCAGCGTTCGCACCAGCGGCACCACGTGGGTGACGTCGCCGAGGGCGGACAAGCGCAGCAGGCAGAGGGATGCGGGAGCGGATGACACGTGCGGATTCCAGGAAAGCGGGGCCGATCACCGCGGCCGGGAGAGGCAGTGTAAGTGTTTGCCCTTTCCGCGGAGCCGTGCACGGAAATCGCCGCGATGCACGGGATCGGGCGCGCCGCCTGCACCACATTCGCGATGACTCGCTCTAAACTCGGCGGATGGTCCGTTTCGATGCCTCGGAATCCCTGACGCCGTTCCGCGAAGGTCGCGGTTATGGCGCGATCCTGTTCGATCGCCAGCACATGCAGCAGGCCAACCCGGACTGGTTCGTGCCTGCCAAATGGGGTGATCGTGCGCGTCCGGTGGATGAGGGCGGGCGGGGCGGCGCATGGTTCATCGACGCACCGTCCAGCCAGTGCGTGCTGCGGCACTATCTGCGCGGCGGGCTGGCTTCGCGCGTCAGCCGCGATCGCTATCTCTGGCATGGCCCGGATCGCACGCGCAGCTTCGCCGAGTTCCGCCTGCTGCGAGCGCTGCTGGCGCGCGGACTGCCGGTCCCGCGCCCGGTGGCGGCGCAGTACGTGCACGAAGGCATGTTCTACCGCGCGGCGATCCTGATGGAGCGGCTGATGGACGTTACCTCGCTCGCCGCGCTGGCACAGGGACCGGACGCGCCATGGGATGAAGCGGGGCGCTTGATCGCACGCTTCCATCGCGCGGGCCTGCAGCATGCAGACCTCAACGCCCACAACATCCTGTTCGACGCGCGGGGCAAAGGGTGGGTGATCGATTTCGATCGTGGCCGCCTGCGCATTCCGGCGACCGCGTGGCGCGAACACAATCTGGCGCGGCTGGCGCGATCCCTGCTCAAAACGCGGGGCGAACGCAGCGTCGAACAGGTCAAGGCGGATTTCGCCCAGTTGCGTCGCGCTTACGATCAAGCCTGGGCGCGGGGTGTCTGAGATGGAGTGGGCGCTGCGTTTCCATGGCGTGGGCAGTGCGACGGCGGTCGGCCTCGGATCGGCGATGGCGACGATCGAACGCGACGGCGAGCCGTGGCTGACCATCGACTGCGGCGGCGAGGGGCTGACGGCGTTTCTCGAACACTACGGCGACTGGCCGCGCGCTTTGTTCATCACGCATGTGCACCTGGACCACGTTGCGGGCCTGGAACGCCTGTTCGTCGGCACCTATTTCGATCCGGCGCGCCGCGGCCGCGTGCGCATCTATGTGCCCGCGCCGGTCCTGCCGCTGTTGCACCAGCGCATCGCCGAATATCCGAACGTGCTGGCCGAAGGCGGCGCGAATTTCTGGGACGCCTTCCAGCTGATCCCGGTCGGTCCGGCGTTCTGGCATGACGGTCTGCGGCTGGAAGCCTTCCCGGTGCGCCACCACTGGCCCGATTCCGCATTCGGCCTGCGCCTGCCCGGCAGCGTGGTGTGGACCGGCGACACCCGCCCGATTCCGGAAATGCTGGCGCGTCATGCCGATGCGGAAGAACTGATTGCCCATGACTGCGCGTTGCACGGCAATCCCTCGCACAGCGGCGTGGACGATCTGGAGCGCGAATATGACCGCGATCTGCTGGCCCGCTGCGTGCTCTACCACTACGCCAGCCGTGACGATGGCGATGCGCTGCGCGCGCGCGGACACCGCGTCGCCGAACCGGGCGAGCAGCTCGCGTTGCGCGCGCCGCTGCTGCCGATGGGGGCGCCATGACACCCGTCGAACGTTTGCCGGTGCCGCGTGATCGCCTGGGCCGCCCGCTGCGCGATCTGCGGTTGTCGGTCATCGAAGCCTGCAATTTCCGCTGTGGCTACTGCATGCCTGCCGATCGTGTGCCGGAAGACTACGGGTTCGACTCCGCTTCCCGGCTGTCCTTCGGCGAACTGGAAACGCTGGTGCGCGCGTTCGTGCGTCTCGGCGTTGGCAAGGTGCGTCTGACCGGCGGCGAACCGCTGCTGCGGAAGAACCTGCCCGATTTGATTGCACGCGTGTCCGGGCTCGCCGGACTGGATGATCTGACGTTGACCACCAACGGCAGTCTGCTGCGCGCGCAGGCACGGGATCTCCGGCAGGCGGGACTGGGCCGGCTTACGATCAGTCTCGATGCACTGGATACCGACGTCTTCGCGCGGATGTCCGGCGGACGTGGCCGCGTCGCCGAGGTGCTGGCCGGAATCGATGCCGCCGTGGCGGCCGGGTTCGAGCGCATCAAGATCAACTGCGTCGTGCAGCGTGGCGTCAACGAAGATCAGATCCTGCCGCTGATCGCGCACTTCCGGGGCAGCGGCCACGTCGTGCGCTTCATCGAATACATGGATGTCGGCACCCGCAATGGCTGGCGGCAGGAACAGATGGTGCCGTCGGCGGAACTGCGCGCGCGCATCGCCGAGCGCTGGCCGTTGCATCCACTGGATGCGCAGTACCGCGGCGAAGTGGCCGAACGCTACGGCTTCGACGACGGTGCGGGCGAAGTCGGCTTCGTCAGTTCGGTCAGCACACCGTTCTGCGGCGACTGCCACCGTGCGCGCGTATCCGCCGATGGCCATCTGTACACCTGCCTGTTCGCGGCCGACGGAACGGATCTGAAGCCGGCCCTGGCCGATGGCGAAGAAGCCCTGGCTGCGCGACTGGCGCAATTGTGGGCGCAGCGGGCCGATCGCTACAGCGAGCTGCGCGGCCGGGCAGCGTCGGGCAAGCATGTGGAGATGTACCTCATTGGTGGCTGAGTACGTGCGCCTTGCGGCGCGTCGGCGCTAACATGCGCCGCATGAAGAAGCCTGCCGCGCTCACACACCTGGACAAGAACGGACGCCCCGCGATGGTGGACGTATCGGCCAAGACGGCCACCGCCCGCGAAGCGCGCGCCGAATGCCGCGTCCGGTTTCCCGCCGCAATCGCCGAGCAGCTGAAGAAGAACGGACTGCGCAGCGCGAAAGGCGGCATTGTCGACACCGCCATCATCGCCGGCACGATGGCGGTGAAGCGCACGCACGAATTGATTCCGTTCTGCCACCCGTTGCCCATCGATGGCTGCCGCATCGCCATCGACTGGCATGACGCCAGCAGCCTGCGCATCGAATGCACGGTCAGGACCACGCATCGCACCGGCGTGGAGATGGAAGCGCTGACCGGCGCCACCGTCGCTGCGCTGACCGTGTACGACATGAGCAAGGCGCTGTCGCACGCCATCGTGATCGGCCCGGCGCGCCTGGTCGGCAAGCGCGGCGGCAAGCGCGACGTGGGGACGCTGGCATGAGCCGCATCACCCTGCGCTATTTCGCCAGCCTGCGTGACGCCGTCGGCGCGGCGGATGAACACGTGGACACCTCGTGCACGTACCTGCACGAGGTCTACGAAGACGCGCGCGCGAGGCACGGCTTTCCCTGGAGCACGGCGCACCTGCGCGTGGCCGTGGACGGCGAGTTTTCGCGGTGGGACGCCGAAGTGCGTGACGGCAGCGAGATCGCCTTCATTCCGCCGGTCAGTGGAGGTTGAAATGCCACGCTTCCAACTGACTGACGCGACCATCGACATCGCTCCGCTGCGCGACGCCTTGCGCGACGACCGCGCCGGGGCGTTTGCCAGTTTCGAGGGCTGGGTGCGCGATCACAACGAAGGCCGCGATGTGCGTGGCCTGCGCTACGAGTCCTATGTGTCGCTCGCCGAGAAGGAAGGCGAACGCATTCTCGAAGAAGCCGCGGTGCGCTTCGGAATTCTGGACGCGCGCTGTGTCCATCGCATCGGCGAACTCGCGATTGGCGACATGGCCGTGTGGGTGGGCGTCGCCGCTGCGCATCGCGATGCGGCCTTCGCTGCCTGCCGCTGGATCATCGACGAGGTGAAGGCGCGCGTGCCGATCTGGAAGCACGAGCACTACCGGTCCGGTGATGACGCCTGGCTGCATCCCTCCGCGCCCGAGGGCTGAGTTCCCGATGCGCCTGCATGTCGGCTTCGGGCGAATGGTGGTGTGGGCGCTGCTCCTTGCGTCGCCTGCGTGCGCGTGGGCGCTGGACCTGCTGGTCAGCAATCAGTCCAGCGACAGCGTGTGGCGACTGTCCACGCGCGATGGCAGCCGCCGTGGTGAACACAGGACGGGCGATTCGCCGCACCAGCTAGCGTTCGACCCGCAGCGCAAGCTGGCGGTGGTGAGCAACTACGGCGACCTGCAGGCGGGCAACAGTCTTTCGCTGCTGGATCTGGATGGCGGAGCGCCGACGCGCCGGCTGGATCTGGGTACGCACGTAGCGCCGCACGATGTGCGCTTCCTGCCCGGAGGCGATGTGCTTGTGACGGCGGAAGGAAGCGCCAGCCTCGTCCGCATCGACACCCGCAACGGAGAGATACGCCAGGTCTTCGACATCGGCGAAGGAACCGGCCACATGCTGGAAGTGGATCCGGCGGGCCGTGTCGCCTGGGTGAGCAAGATCGCCAAGGGCACGATCACGCGCATCGACTTGGCGACGGGAAGGAAGATCGAACGCGTCGCCGGCCGCGGCGCCGAAGGGCTGGCCCTGCGTCCGGGCGGCAACGAATTGTGGGTCGCCAATCGCGACGAAGGCACGATCACGGTCCACGACCCGGCCACGCTGGCCGTTCGCCGCCGCATGTCGAGCCGGGGATTTCCGCTGCGGGTCGCGTTCTCGGACGACGGCCGGCAGGCATTCGTCATCAACGCACGCATCGCCGAACTGCAGGTATTCGATGCCGGCACCAAACTGCCGGGCGCCCGTGTCGCATTGAACCCGCGCAACCTGCCACTGCACGACACCGCATTGGGTGCGGGCGTCTGGCCACTGGGAATCGCCGTGGATTCGGCGCGCTCGCGCATCTATGTCGCCATCAGCGGCGCCGACCGCATTGCGGTGATCGACATGCGCACCTGGGACGTCATCGACTACTGGGTGACGGGCCGTGAACCCGGCGCCTTGCTGCTGGTGCCGCAAGCCTGAAAAGGCGATGGCTCCGCCGGCTGACCTCGGCGCCCGCATCAGTCGATACCGTTGCTGCCTTCCGGCCCTGGCGGGATTTTCAACCTAGCGTCGCGAGGGGCCGACGGAGCCACCATAGAGACGAAAACCGCGCCCTGGGCGCGGCTGCTCGCATTTTGAAACTGGCGGAGAGAGGGGGATTCACTCGGCGCAAGCGCCTCGCCCTTCGGGCGGCTTCGCCGTGCAAACCGCGAGCGGTTTGTCGAACCCGGGGGTTCTCACCCCCTCTCATGCACGCCGGCGAAACTGCCGTACATGAAACATCACTGCGCTTGAAACTGGCGGAGAGAGGGGGATTCGAACCCCCGAAGCGCGGTTTAGACGCTTACACACTTTCCAGGCGTGCTCCTTCAACCACTCGGACACCTCTCCGGGACCTGAAGCCGCCATCGGGCCGCAGCAGGGCCGCAGATTCTAGCGTTCGGGACCGTCCGCCACAAGTAAAACCGGCGCGCGCGAAACGGTGCGGATGGTGTGGGGAGGCTTCGGGCCAGCATGGCACAATGCCGGCATGTCCTATCTCGTCCTCGCCCGTAAGTGGCGTCCGAAGCGCTTTGCCGAGCTGGTCGGGCAGGAGCACGTGGTCCGCGCGCTGAGCAATGCGCTGGATACCGGCCGCGTCCATCACGCATTCCTGTTCACCGGCACGCGCGGGGTCGGCAAGACCACCATCGCGCGCATCTTCGCGAAATCGCTGAACTGCGAAAAGGGAACCAGCGCCGATCCGTGCGGCGAATGCGCGGCCTGCCTGGACATCGACGCCGGCCGCTACATCGACTTGCTGGAAATCGACGCGGCGTCCAATACCGGCGTGGATGACGTGCGCGAGGTCATCGAGAACGCGCAGTACATGCCGTCGCGCGGCAAGTTCAAGGTCTACCTGATCGACGAAGTCCACATGCTGTCGAAGGCGGCGTTCAATGCGCTGCTGAAGACGCTGGAGGAGCCGCCGGAACACGTGAAGTTCCTGCTGGCGACGACCGATCCGCAGAAGCTGCCGGTGACCGTTCTGTCGCGCTGCCTGCAGTTCAATCTCAAGCGGCTGGAAGAGCCGCAGATTGCCGGCCAGATCAGCAGGATTCTGCAGGCCGAGCAGATCGAGGCCGACGAAGGCGCGATTCGACAGATCGCGCGCGCCGCCGATGGCAGCCTGCGCGATGGCCTGTCGCTGCTGGATCAGGCCATTGCATACGCCGGTGGCGCGCTGCGTGACGATGGCGTGCGCACGATGCTCGGCACCGTGGATCGCACGCAGGTCGGGGCAATGCTGGATGCGCTCGCCGAGGGCGATGGACAGCGGCTGTTGCAAATCGTCGCCGCGCTGGCCGATTTCTCGCCGGACTGGGATGGCGTGCTGGAAGCCCTGGCGGAAGCGCTGCACCGCATCCAGGTGCGCCAGCTCGTGCCGGGCGCACAGGCCGACAGCGAGGGCGTGGATGCCGAGGCATTCGCAAGCCGATTGCAGCCGGAGGTCGTCCAGCTCTGGTACCAGATGGCCCTGGGCGGCCGTCGCGATCTGCCGTTGGCGCCGAGCGCGCGCGCCGGTTTCGAGATGAGCGTGCTGCGCATGCTGGCGTTCCGTCCGGCCCCGGCAGGCGAACGTCGCACGGAAGTTCCCGCAGCAGCGCCCGCGCGGGCTTCGGAGGCGGGTACGGCGTCGTCGTCCGCGCCTGCGCCGAAAGCCGCACCGGTTGCCTCCGCGCCGTCGGCAAGTGCGTCCGCCTCCGCGCCACGTGCGAAGGCGGACGACACACCGCCCTGGCCGGAGGAACACACGCCGCCGCGCGAAGCCATCGCACCGTCGCAAGCGATGGCGCCGCCGCCGCCCGCCGCGGCGGCGCCCGTGTCACCGCCTGCACCGCCTGCACCGCCTGCACCGCCTGCACCCCGTGCGGCCGAAGCGGAGTTCAGCTACTCCTCCGATATCGGCATCACCAATGCCGATGTCTGGCTGCATTTCGCTGGCAGCAACGAACTGAAGGGCGCGACACGCCAATTGATCGAAAACGCCGCATTCGCCGGCTATGGCGATGGCGTGCTGCAACTTTCGCTGGAACCCGGCTCGGAGTATCTCCGCTCGGATCGTTCGGTCCGCGAACTGTCCGACGCCATCGCGCAGCGCTACGGCGTCGCTCCGAAAATCGTGTTCCAGGCGACGCGGCATTCCAGCGAGACCCTGCGCGAGCGCACCGATCGCCAGCGCGGCGAGCAGCAGATTGCCGCCGAGCAGGATTTCATGAACCACCCGGACGTGCAGCGCCTGATTGAACAGCACGGCGCGAAGGTCGTACCGGATTCCATCCGTCCATTCGAAGAGTAAAGAACATGCGTGGAAATATTGCCCAGTTGATGCAGCAGGCGCAGAAGATGCAGGAGAACCTGCAGCGCGCCCAGGAAGAACTCGCCAAGCTCGAAGTCACCGGCAATGCCGGCGGCGGCATGGTCAGCGTGACCCTCACCGGCGCCAAGGAGTGCCGCAAGGTCCGCATCGATCCATCGGTGATGGGCGATCAGGAAATGCTCGAGGATCTGGTCGCGGCCGCGTTCAACGACGCTTCCAACAAGATCGATACCGAATCCAAGGCGCGCATGGGTGCGGCCACGGCGGGCATGCAGATGCCGCCGGGCATGAAGTTGCCGTTCTGATCCGGCGATGGACCGTTGATTGCCGGTGCAGCCCGCACCGGCCTGCTTCCTTGATGTCATCCCGGTTGCGCCGATTCCCCCCATGTCGCTTTCCCTCCTCGAACAGTTGATCGACGCGTTGCGCGTCTTGCCCGGCGTGGGCCAGAAGACGGCGCAGCGCATGGCCTACCACTTGCTCGAACGCGAGCGGGAAGGCGGGCGGCGGCTGTCGGAAATTCTGGCCGTCGCGCTGGAACGCATCGGTCATTGCGGCCAATGTCGCGATTTCACCGAAGGCGAACTGTGTGCGATCTGCGCCAGCGCCAGCCGTGACCGGCATCTGCTGTGCGCAGTCGAATCACCCGCGGACCGGTTGGCGATCGAGCAGGCGACCGGCTATCGCGGTGTGTATTTCGTCCTGCAGGGACGGTTGTCGCCGCTGGACGGCATCGGGCCGGGCGAACTCGGCCTGGAGCAACTCGCCGAGCGCCTGCGGCAGGGCGAAGTCAGCGAGCTCATCATCGCCACCAATCCCACCGTGGAAGGCGAGGCGACCGCGCACTACCTGGCGCAGCTGGCGCGACAGCACGGCGTGAAGCCGAGCCGGCTGGCGCATGGCGTGCCGCTGGGCGGTGAGCTGGAGTACGTGGATCGCGGCACGCTGTCGCATGCGTTCGGTTCCCGCAGCGAGATGACGTGACCGCAGGTCGATCGCGTCGCCCGGACTATCCTTCCACTTCTTCCGCCTCACGGAATCCATCCCCATGAACGACACGCTGTTCGGCAAGATCATCCGCCGCGAGATTCCCGCCACCATCGTCCACGAGGACGATGATGTGCTCGGGTTCAAGGACATCGCACCGCAGGCGCCGGTCCACGTCCTGTTCGTGCCGAAGAACGAATTGATTCCGACCCTGGACGATCTGCAGCCATCGCAGGCGGAACTGGTCGGCAAGCTGGTGCTGGCCGCCGCGGCCTACGCACGCAAGGAAGGATTCGCGGAGGACGGCTATCGCGTCGTCATCAACTGCCGCGAACACGCGGGGCAGACGGTGTTCCATCTGCATCTGCATCTGCTGGCCGGCGCGCCGCTGGGACATTTCGGTACGCCCGGCCGCTGAAGTCGCTGGAATGGAAAACGCCGCTCATCGAGCGGCGTTTTTTCATGTACGGGCGGGGTGTGGATTACCACCAGCCCCAGTAGCCCCAACGCGGGCCCCAGTACGGACCCCAGGGATCGTAGAAAGGCGAGGCGATGACTTCGACTTCGCGCACTTCCGGCCACAGGTAGACGACATCGGCATTGACCTTGGGCAGCCGGTAGTCGTACTCGCCGATGCGCGTGTTCTCGAAGCTCTCGATGCGGCCGACGAACGTGACCTCGCGACCCGGCGCGAACACGGCGGGATCGTAGAAACCGGCGCGGCACGCGAGGAATCGACCGTCGGTGTTGTCGGGCTCGGAACTGGACGGCCGGCCGGTGGCGCTCAGCGGACGCGACACCAACTGGAAGCAGGTGGCGTTCTGGCCGGGCTGGGTTTCGATGATGCGTCCGCCCCAGCGCACCTGCGCGCCGACCTGCGCGCCAGCGGTCGCATCACGCGGGGTCACCTGGGTGAAGCTGCCTTGCAGCGGTTGGGGCGCCGTGGCGCACGCGCCCAGCAGGGCGACCGTGCCGGCGAGGAACAGGGAACGAAGCTTCATGGCGGGTCTCCGACGCGACACAGCGGTGGGCGGTTCAAGGGCGATGATGGCGAAGATCGCGCACCAGCGCCGGTATATCAGACTGCCCGGGAGCGTAGCGCGCCGCAGCGAAACGCTGGCTGAGCAAAATGAGTTCCGACCCTGTGCCGGGCAACGCTTCGGCAACGCGCCGCGCCCATTGCTGTGCAGGCTCGTGCGGCAACGGCGCGAGCCCGCGGCGGGCGTAGCGCGCGCCCAGCCGGTGCCACGCGCGGAGCAGGGGATCGCGCTCGCGTTCGCCGCGCGCCAGCAGCCAGCCCATTCCGGCCAGGCTGAGGATGGCCATCACCGCGAACATCATTCCCAACCGCCGCTGCTCCAGCCGGGGGCCGCCCCATTGCTGTAGCAGCGCCTGCTGGCGTTGCGCATCGAAGCCGAGCACGAAGTCGTTCCAGCCACTCCGCATCCAGTCGCCGAGGTCGAACAGGGACGTGCCCGCCGCAGCCGCGGATGCCGCGTCGGCGCGATCGGCGAGCGTGTCGTAGATGCGTTCCGGCGCGACCGCCGCAGTCGGATCCACGCGAACCCAGCCGCGTCCCTCCAGCCAGACTTCCGACCACGCGTGCGCGTCCTCGTTGCGCACCAGCCAGTAACCGCCCAGCCGATTGCGGTATCCGCCCACGTAGCCCACGACCACGCGCGCCGGTATGCCAGCCGAACGCATCAGCACGGTGAACGCCGAACTGAAGTGTTCGCAATAACCGCGCTTCTGTTCGAACAGGAACTCATCCACCGCGTGGCGACCGGGCAACGGCGTGTCGAGCGTGTAGGCGAACTCGGCCTGGATCCATTCCATCGCGCGACGGATGACAGCTTCATTGTTGCCGCCGGCTTCCGCACGCCACTGTGCTGCCAGCGCCCGCGTACGCGGATTGACGCTGTCGGGCAGTTCAAGGGCGCGTTCCAGCAGCGCCGGATGCAGCGCCGGCTCGAACGCCTGCGGCCGCGCTGAACTGACCCGCCAACGCGTGACCGAAGTCAGCGGGCGATCCGCAATGGCGGTGCGGTCGTGATCCAGCCGGCTGCCCGAGGGCGCCCGTGATGGCAGATCCAGCGTCGCCAGCGAGCGTTGCTCGGTCGCCTCGACCGCGACGTCGTATTCCCACGCGCTGCCCCCGTTGTTGCCCACGGCTGGCGCGGGTGACAGTGCGGAAATGACCGGCGAACGTGTCCAGGTCCGGCCATCGAAATCCCACAGCACCATGGCGCGCCAGTACAGCTGATCCTGCGGCGGCGGCGTTCCGATGAACTGCACGCGCATGACAGGCCGGTCATCGGACATCAGATCCAGCCAGCCGCCCGGCGACATGCGCTCGGATAGACCGGGCGTCGCCAGCGCCTTGCCCGGCACGCCCCACAACGGCGTGGCGAAGCGCGGGAACAGCCAGAACGCAACGAGGATCAGTGGCAACCCGATGAGCATCAGCCGTGCGATCGCCCACAGGCGTGTACGCAGTGGCAGTTCATCGGTGATCTGCGCTTCGGCGTCGGCGAGGCGGCCGAGCGCGAGCAGCGCCGCGATGATGCCGGCCGCCGACAGCAGCAGCGTCAACGGGCCCTGATCAAGCAGGAACGCCGCGAACGGCGCGAACAGCGCGAATCCCATCAGGCTGCGCATGTCGCGCAGCGTCGTCGTTTCCGTCGGCTTGATCGCCAGCAGCGCGGCCAGCAGCGCGCAGCCCGTGTCACGCCCGAAACGGAACCCCATGGTGGAAGTCACGGTAACGAGGATGGTCAGCGCCAACAGCAATCGCAGCCATGCGGGCATCGTCCGCCGCCACGAAACCCAGGCGGTGAACGTCCCCAGCAGGGCGCTGCCGAGTGCGACCGTGAGCGGCAACTGCAGCAGCAACGGAATCAGGCACAGCGCGGCAGCGAGCAACGCCCACCAGCGTGTCGTGGCGTCCACGCGCACCGCGGGATCAGGCGTGCGGCGCATGCGGCAGCAGCGCGAGTGCGCGCAGGCAGAGGTGGCGATGGCCAGCGCCTTGGCCCGGTCCGATCACGGCCTGTCCGGGAAGACGCAACCGGTAACGCCGGCCTTCGCGTTCGGCAAGGTTGATCCAGTGCGCGAGGCGGGCAATCCGGTGTTCATAGGGCAGTGAGGCGAGTGCGCTCCATTGCAGATCGATTTCGCGGCCGAGCGGTTGTTCGAACTCGCGCACCAGCAGCAGGTCGCGCCGCGCCGAAGGCTTCCATGCAATCGCGCGCAGCGGATCGCCGGCGCGATACGGACGCAGATGATGCACGTCGTCGCCGGTCGGCTGCAGACGCGCGCGTGCGCCGCCGCCGTTGTGATCGGGCAAGGGCGGGCCATGCGCCTCGGCAGCCGGGTACACGAGCAACGGCGTGTCGGGCCAGAACCATGCCCAGGCCCGCGCGAGCCCGAGCGGCTGCGTGGTCCACAGCCGGATGCGGCCGGTGTCGAGCCAGCCGCGATGTTCGGTCGGCACGGAAAGCACGGCCATGCCGGGTTCGCCCGCCGCCAGATCGATGCGGCTCGGCATGTCCTGGCATTCGATCCGCAAGCCACGCCGCGCACGGCGATCACGTGCGGACAGGGCAAGGTGCAGCAGCAGCGGTTGGCCCGCGTGCACGGGTTCGGCCGAAAGGCTTTCCAGCTGGACGCCGGAGAGTTGCAGATGTGCACCGATGAGGCTCGCCAGGCCCGTCGCCGCCAGCAGCAGCGCCAGCAGCAACGCCGGATTGTTGTTGTAGTTCAGTGCGCCGAGCAGCATCGTGACGACGAGTGCCGCATAGAACAGCCCGAACGCGGTGGGCAGCACGTAGACGCGACGGCGATCCAGACGCACGGGAAGTTGCTCCGCTTCGCGCGGACGTGCGAGCAACGCGAACCGTTGTTTCCAGCCTCGCTGCGCACGCGCCGCCATTCGTCAGTCCACCGCCACCGCATGCAGGATGGATTTGGCCAGCGCGGCCGTGGAATCGGCTTCGGCTTCGGCCACGATTCGATGCGCGGCGACGGCGACGAACAGTGACTGGATGTCTTCCGGCAGTACGTGATGGCGGCCGAGCAGCAACGCATACGCACGCGCGGCACGCAGCAGCGCGATGCCGGCGCGCGGCGACAGGCCGACGCGCACGCCGGGGTGATGGCGGCTGCGCGCCAGCAATGCCTGCACGTAGGTGATCAGCACCTCGCTGGCATGCACCTGGTTGACGGCATCGCGCAAGGCGATGACATCTTCGGAGGACAGCAGGGGCAATGTCTGTGCGATGAGCGTGCGGCGGTCGGTGCCGGCAAGCAGCGCGCGTTCGGCTTCCGCGTTCGGATAGCCGAGCGCGAGGCGCAGGAGGAAGCGATCCAGCTGCGAATCCGGCAGCGGATACGTGCCGGAAAGATCCACCGGGTTCTGCGTGGCGATCACGAAGAACGGATCCGGCAATGCATGGGTCACGCCATCGAGCGTCACCTGGTGTTCGGCCATCGCTTCCAGCAGCGCGCTCTGGGTGCGCGGCGGCGCGCGGTTGATCTCGTCGGCCAGCAGCACCTGCGTGAATACCGGGCCGGGATGGAACTGGAACTGGCGTGACGGGCCGTCGTAGACCGACACGCCCAGCACATCGGCCGGCAGCAGATCCGAGGTGAACTGCACACGCTGGAAGCTCAGCCCGAGCGTGGCGGCCAGCGCATGCGCCAATGTCGTCTTGCCCAGCCCCGGCAAATCCTCGATGAGCAGATGGCCGTCGGACAACAAGGCCACGAAGGCCAGCCTGACTTCGAACGACTTGCCCAGCACCAGCGCGTTGACTTGCTCCTGGGCGCACTTCAAGGCTTCGCGCAGGGCATCGGATAGCATAGGCGGCACAGGAGGCGGAGCGGGCATCGACGGCTCTTCGGAACGGTTGACGAGGAAGTGTAGCGGCATGCAGGACGTGGAACGCACGAAGAGCGCCTTCCTGGCGATCTGGACCATCGCAATCGTGATCAAGGTCGTGATCGCCTCGCGGTTGCCGCTGTTCGTCGATGAGGCGTTCTATTGGCAGGAGGGCCAGCACCTCGCGGCGGCGTATTCGGATCTGCCCGGATTGACTGCGTGGCTGACGCGCCTGGGCACCGCGTTGGGAGGGCAACACGTGCTCGCGGTCCGCGCGCCGTTCCTGTTGATGGCTGCGTGCTTGCCGTGGTTGATCGCCGGCATCGCGCGACGCTGGTACGACGAGGCCGCAGGCTGGCAGGCTGGCATGCTCACCGTGCTGATGCCGTTGTCCAGCACGCTCGGCGTGATGGCGCTTCCCGATGTCCCGATGGCGCTGGCGGCCGTGCTTTGCCTGGACGCCGGTGCGCGCCTGCTGCGCGAAGTGCATCCGTTCGCCGTCGCAGAACTTGCACTGGGCCTGGCGATGGGCGCGCTCAGTCACTACCGGTTCGTCGGCGTGATCGGCGTGGGTCTTCTGGCGCTGCTGATGCTGCCGGAAGGCCGGCGCGTCCTGCGCACGCCTGCGGTCTGGATTGCGCTGGCGATCGGCATGGCCGCGTGGGGGCCGTTGATCGGCTGGAACCTTCTGCACGCCGACGCGGGCTTGCGTTTCCAGTTGGTGGATCGTCATCCGTGGTCATTCCAGCAGACCGGCGTGCGGTTCCTGCTGCTGCAACCATTGATGGTCACGCCACTGCTGTTCGTCGCGTTGATGATGACCGCCGCAGGCGCGTTGCGGCGGGACGCCGAAGCATTGCCCCAATGGCGCTACTTCGCATGGCTGGGTGGATTTTCGACGCTGGCGTTCTTCCTGCTCGGCTTCTTCGCCGATGTCGAGCGCGTGAGCTTCCATTGGACTTTGCCGGGCTATCTCGCTCTGTTGATCGGCGTGCCGATGATCCTGCGGCGCTGGTCGCGTGCATGGCGTCTGCTTGCGTGGATACTGACCACGCTTGGCGTCATCGGCATGCTGGGCTACTACCTGGTTGCGTCGACACCGCAGTGGCGCGAGCGCGTGGCCGGCTCCAAACACTATCCATACAACTTCGCCGGCTGGGATCAACTGGCGGAGCGCGTGCAGGCAGCGCGCGCAAAGATGCCGCCGGACACCGTAGTGCTGGCGGACAACTTCAAGCTGGGCGCCGAACTGGGATTCCACCTGGGCGATGCGGATATCCGCGTGCTGGATCATCCACTCAACCACAAGCATGGCCGTGCACCGCAGCTGCGGTTGTGGGGTTTGCATCACGACGCGCTGCCCGCGCAGCCCACCTTGCTGGTCGCCAGTTCCACCGACGTGAAGCTGCGTGATCTGCTCGCCCACTATCAGAGCCTGTGCGCACGGCTGGGATCGCTGCCGGCGCCGGAGGTGGTGAACATCGACCGCGGCGCGCAACGCGTGCTGCTGTTCGCATTCGATGGACCGCGTCCGGGCGGTGGCTGTGTGACGCCGGCGATCGCGCACATCAATACGCCGCAAGCGGGGGCGACGGTCGGCCCGCGTTTCGAAGTGCAGGGCTGGGCGATCAAGGACGGCAGCGGCGTTTCGCGCGTACACGTCACGCTCGACGGGAAGCCCGTCGCGGAAGCGCGCTACGGTGGCATGAACGAATGGCTGCTGCAGGATTTCTACGCGAACCGGTCACGGGATCCGAACCGCCCGCGCGTGGCCTTCCGCGCGCAGGTCGAACTGGACGCGGCGGTTCGCGGCGAACATTGGCTCGGGCTGGAGATCATCGGCGCCGATGGCAGTCGCGAGCGCTGGAGCGAACAGCGGATCCGGGTGGAATGAACCGGGCGGTCAGGGCAGGGCGAATCCGGCTTCGCGCAGCAATCCCGACAGTGCAATCAGCGGCAGGCCGATGAGCGCCGTCGGGTCGCGCGACTCGATGGCTTCGAACAGCGTGATGCCCAGGCCTTCGCTCTTGAAACTGCCGGCGCAGTCGAACGGCTGCTCCAGATCCACGTAGCGCTCGATCTCGGTCGGCGCCAGCGAGCGGAAGCGCACTCGGGTCAGATCCACGGCCTCGTGGCGCCCGTCAGCCTGGCGCATCAGGCACAGCGCGGTATGGAAGCGCACCTCGCGACCCGACATCGCCCCCAGTTGCGCGAGCGCGCCATCCCGGTGTCCCGGTTTGCCGATGGCCTCGCCGTCCAGTTCCGCGACCTGATCGGAGCCGATGACCCAGGCTTCCGGGTGCTGCTTCGCAACGGCCGCCGCCTTTGCATGCGCCAGGCGCTGGGCCAGCGCAAGCGGAGACTCCCCGTCCAGCACGGTTTCGTCGACCTCCGGGCGCGCCACATGGAACGGCAGGCGCAGGCGTTCCAGCAGTTCACGGCGGTAACGCGATGTGGAAGCGAGCAGGAGGGGCATCATGGCGGCGGACTCGCAGGCGGGGCGGCAGTCTGCCGGGCCATTTCCGTCCCGGCAATGACCCCAGACTGCCCAGTGGACGGGGTTTGACAGCTCGGTCCGCAGTCCTTAACATTCAGCGGCTTATGTCCGCGAATACGCCCGAGATGCTGGATGCTTGGCGCATGGTCGCGGCACGGCGCAGTTTCGAAGGTCGCCTGCCGCTGTCATCCATGACGCGCCTGCGCAGCCTGCTGAACGATACCGAAGGTCAAGCGAGCTACGTGATCGAGTTCGATCGCGACGCATTGCAGGTGCCTTACGTGGAGTTGCGGATTGATGCAGAGTTGCCGCTGGTGTGCCAGCGCAGCCTGCAGCGTTTCCTCCTTCCGGTCCGTCTCGTACAGCGCCTGGGACTGGTTCGCGACGAGGCTGACGAAGCCGCGCTGCCGCCGGAGTACGAAGCAATGCTGGTGCCGGAAGACGGCATGCTGCACCCCGCGGATCTGGTGGAGGACGAACTCGTCCTGGCCATTCCGGTGGTCCCGGTCGCGCCGGGCTCCGAAGCGGTGGAGCGTGACTGGTCGCCGGAACAGGAAGAAGTAGCCAAGGCCAGCCCGTTCGCGGCGCTGGCTTCGCTGAAAAAGAACTAGCCGCCTCGGCGGTCAGAGCAACGAACGCAGATTCATTTCAAAGAGTTAGCTGGAGCAATCCCATGGCTGTGCAGAAATCCCGTGTCACCCCGTCCCGTCGTGGTCAGCGTCGTTCGCATGACGCCCTGACCGCCAAGCAGCTGTCCACCGATCCGACCAGCGGTGAGACCCACCTGCGTCACCACGTGACCGCCGACGGCTACTACCGTGGCAAGAAGGTCATCGCGACGAAGGCCAACAGCGTCGTCGAAGAAGATTGATGATCGTCAGGCGCGTCCGGGTTCCGGGCGCGCCTTTCGCCATCGTCGTGGTATCCAGGGCCCCGTTGCGGGCCAGCAACGGGAGCGGGCATGAGTCAGCCGCAGTCTAACGGGCGCATTTATGCGCGTATCGCCGGCACCGGCAGTTATCTGCCCGAGAAGTTGCTGACCAACGACGACCTGGCGCAGATGGTCGATACCAGTGACGAGTGGATCCAGAGCCGCACCGGCATCCGCGAACGCCACATTGCCGCCGAAGGCCAGACTGCTGGCGACCTGGGTTACGAAGCCGCACTCCGCGCGCTTGAAGCCGCCGGCGTATCGGCCTCCGAAATCGACATGATCGTGGTGGGTACGACCACCCCGGATCTCATTTTTCCGTCCACCGCCTGCCTCATCCAGGCGCGTCTTGGCGCCGAAGGCTGCGCCGCGATGGACGTCAATGCCGCCTGTTCTGGCTTCATCTACGCACTCAGCGTCGCGGACAAGTTCATCCGCTGCGGCGACGTCAAGACTGCACTGGTGATCGGCACTGAAACACTCAGCCGCATTGTTGACTGGACCGAGCGCACGACCTGCGTGCTGTTCGGCGATGGTGCCGGCGCTGCGGTGCTCAAGGCCGATACTGAAACCGGCATCCTCAGCACCCATCTGCATGCCGATGGCAGCAAGAAGGAATTGCTGTGGAACCCGGTCGGTGTTTCGAAGGGCTTCGACACCGATGCGCCGAACAACGGCATCCGCATCAACATGAAGGGCAATGACGTCTTCAAGTACGCGGTCAAGGCACTGGACGGCGTCGTCGATGAAACGCTGGAGGCCAACGGCCTCGACAAGCATGATCTGGACTGGCTGATTCCGCATCAGGCCAACCTTCGCATCATCGAAGCCACGGCCAAGCGCCTGGACATGCCGATGGATCATGTCGTCGTGACCGTGGACAAGCACGGCAATACTTCGTCGGGTTCCGTGCCGCTGGCGCTCGACACCGCGATCCGTTCCGGTCGCATCCAGCGCGGCCAGCTGCTGCTGCTCGAAGCGTTCGGCGGCGGGTTCACCTGGGGCTCCGCGCTGCTGCGCTACTGAGCCGCCTTTCGCTGGTTCGCAGAAGGACGTCGTGATGTTCACGGCGTCCTTTTTGTTTTGGGGAGCCGGCAAGGCGTGCCAGCAATTCGAGCGTGGGTTGCATGCAACTCTGCACGAATCCATGCGTGAGCCATGCTGCGCCCCGTGCGGTCCTTGGCATGCGTCGCGCCGTTGGATGGCGCTCTGCGCAGATGCCGCGCATACGCAGGAGTACAGACAATCCGGCGTGTTCGCACGTATCATCGCCGCTCGTTTTTTCACGTGAGTGTCCCGTGACCGCTTCCCAACTTGCCTTCGTGTTTCCGGGCCAGGGCTCCCAGTCGGTAGGCATGCTGGCCGAACTCTCGGAACTGCATCCGATCGTGAGCGAGACGTTCACCGAAGCTTCCGAAGGTGCCGGCGTGGATTTGTGGGCGCTTTCGCAGGGCGGTCCCGAAGAAATGCTCAACCGCACCGAGTACACGCAGCCGGCGTTGCTCGCGGCGGGCGTGGCGGTCTGGCGCGCATGGCTGCAGGCGGGCGGTTCGCGTCCCTCCATGCTCGCGGGCCACAGTCTCGGCGAGTACACGGCGCTGGTGGCCGCGGGCGCGCTGTCATTGCGCGATGGCGCGCACCTGGTGCGCCTGCGCGGGCAACTGATGCAGGATGCAGCGCCCGAAGGCGTTGGCGCGATGGCCGCCGTGCTCGGCGCCGAAGATGCGGTGGTGGCGCAGGTTTGCGGAGAGGCTTCCGACACGCATGTCGTCGTACCGGCCAACTACAACTCGCCGGGACAGATCGTGATCGGCGGTGATGTGGCTGCGGTTGATCGCGCGATTGCGTTGCTGGGCGAACGCGGTGTGCGCAAGGTGGTCAAGCTCGCGGTAAGCGTGCCGTCGCACACGCCATTGATGCGCGAGGCGGCGAACCGTCTGGCGGAAGTGATGAGCGGTCTGCACTGGCAGTCGCCGCAGATTCCGGTGGTGCAGAATGTCGATGCCCAGGTGCATGGTTCGCTTGACGCACTGCGCGATGCGCTGGTCCGGCAGCTTTACCTGCCCGTGCGATGGACCGATTGCGTCCAGGTACTGGCCGCCCAGGGCGCGACCCGCGTCGCCGAGTGCGGTCCGGGCAAAGTGCTGAGCGGACTCATCAAGCGCATCGACAAGTCACTCGATGCGCGCGCGCTGGGCAGCGTGGGCGACTTCGATGCGGCCCGGGCCGACTGGACCTGAGCACTCTCCACGACGGCGCGAGCCGACTTCAATTACGAGGATTCGATCCATGAGCAAGCCATTGCAGGGCGAAATTGCGCTGGTCACCGGTGCAAGCCGCGGCATCGGTGCGGCGATCGCCGATGAACTGGCCGCCCAGGGCGCGACCGTCATCGGTACGGCGACCAGCTCCGGCGGCGCGCAGGCCATCGGCGAACGTCTTTCCGAACGTGGCGGTCACGGCCGTGAACTCGACGTCACCGACGCCGCCGCCGTCGATGCGCTCATCGAGGACATCGGCAAGCAGTTCGGGCCGATTTCCATCCTGGTCAACAACGCCGGCATTACCCGCGACAACCTGCTCATGCGGATGAAGGACGAGGACTGGCAGGCCATCCTCGACACCAACCTCACCAGCGTCTACCGCACGTCCAAGGCCGTCATGCGCGGCATGATGAAGGCGCGCAAGGGCCGCATCGTCAACATTGCTTCGGTGATCGGCGTGACCGGCAACGCGGGGCAGGCGAACTATGCCGCAGCGAAGGCCGGCATCATCGCGTTCTCCAAGTCGCTGGCGAAGGAAATCGGCAGTCGCGGCGTCACCGTCAACGTGGTCGCGCCCGGTTTCATCGACACCGACATGACGCGCGCCCTGCCGGACGATGCACGCAATGGCCTGCTGGGCCAGATCGCGCTTGGCCGCTTCGGCACGCCGTCGGACATCGCCCAGGCGGTGGCATTCCTGGCGGGACCGGCCGGCAGCTACATCACTGGCGAAACCCTGCACGTCAACGGCGGCATGTACATGCCGTAAGCAAAAAATTAGTGATAAGTAGTTGATTAGGCGGCAGTTCCGGACATCTGCCCGGCGTCGCCGGTTTCCACTACACTATTCCCCGGTTTGCCGGCGCCATGCCGGCAAAATCAACTAGTCACCCAATCTCCGTCTGGAGCGATATCCATGAGCAGCATCGAAGAACGCGTCAAGAAAATCGTCGTCGAACAACTCGGCGTTAAGGAAGAAGAAGTCACCAACAGCGCATCGTTCGTCGATGATCTGGGCGCCGACTCGCTGGACACCGTTGAACTGGTGATGGCGCTGGAAGAAGAGTTCGAATGCGAAATTCCGGACGAAGAAGCCGAGAAGATCACTTCGGTGCAGCAGGCGATTGACTACGTCAAGGCGCACGTCAAGGCGTAATCGCTGGCCCGCAAGGGATCGTGCCGGGGCCGCTGATGCGGCCCTGCGCATGTGTGGGGCCGGCGCGCGGCGCAATGCCCACGGCCCCGCGGCGAATGCGGTGGCAACACCGCGATGCGGCCGCCATCCAGCGCCGCGATCATCCGCAACGCGGATGCAATCCAAGAACTGAAAATCGAGGAATCCCCATGAGCCAGCGTCGTCGCGTCGTTGTTACCGGAATGGGCCTGGTGTCGCCGCTGGGCAATGACATGGCCACCAGTTGGGACGGCATCGTCAACGGGCGCTCGGGCATCGGTCCGGTCACCTCGTTCGATGTCACCGGCTTCACCACGCAGATCGCCGGTGAAATCCGCAACTTCGATCCGGCCACCTTCGTGTCGTCCAAGGATGCGAAGAAGATGGATCCCTTCATCCATTACGGCATCGCCGCCTCGTTCATGGCGCTTGACGATTCCGGCCTGGAGATCACCGAAGCCAACGCGGAGCGCATCGGCGCGATCGTCGGTTCCGGCATCGGCGGCATCCACGGCATCGAAGAACAGACGATCAAGTTGCATGAAGGCGGCCCGCGCAAGGTGTCGCCGTTCTACGTGCCGAGCACGATCATCAACATGCTGCCGGGCCAGCTGTCGATCCTCAAAGGCCTGAAGGGCCCCAGCTATTCGGTGGTTTCGGCTTGCGCCACCTCCAATCATTCGATCGGCATCGCGATGCGCGCCATCCAGTACGGCGATGCCGACGTGATGGTCGCAGGCGGCGCCGAACTTGGTTCTTCGCCGACGTCGATGGCCGGCTTCTGCTCGATGAAGGCGATGTCCACGCGCAACGATGCACCGGCCCAGGCGTCACGCCCGTGGGACAAGGATCGCGATGGCTTCGTCCTTGGCGACGGTGCGGGCGTGCTGATCCTGGAAGAGTACGAACACGCCAAGGCACGTGGCGCGCGCATCTACGCGGAGCTGGCAGGCTTCGGCGCGAGTTCGGATGCGCACCACATGACCGCGCCCAGCGAGAACGGTGAAGGTCCGGCGCGCTGCCTGGTCGCCGCGCTCAAGGATGCCGGCCTGAATGCAGAGCAGGTCGAATACCTCAACGCGCACGGCACTTCCACACCGCTGGGTGATCTCGCCGAAACGCTGGCGCTCAAGCGCGCCCTCGGCGACCACGCCTACAAGCTGATGGTCAGCTCGACCAAGTCGATGACCGGCCATCTGCTCGGCGCAGCCGGCGGTGCGGAGGCCATCTTCTCGGTGCTGGCGATCCATCACGGCATCATCCCGCCGACCATCAACCTCGACGAGCCGGGCGAGGGTTGCGATCTCGATTACGTGCCGCATACCGCACGCGAAAAGAAGATCGATATCGCCGTCTCCAATGGCTTCGGCTTCGGCGGCACCAACGGCACGCTGGTCTTCAGGCGCATCTGAGTCGAGAAGACAATGCTCGCCAAACCCCTCCGCTCCGGAGGGGTTTTGTTTGCGGGAACCGCTACTTCCTGCCGGCTGCGCGCACGCGCACAATGCACGCCTCCCCGCACGCACGACCGCTCCATGATTGAAACCCGCGCGCTCGCCGACATCGACCTGCTTGCGCTGCATCGGCTTTCGCCACGGCGTTACCCGGTGCTGCTGGAGTCGGTCGCGTCCGGAACGGTGCAGGGCCGTTGGGATCTGTTGCTGATCGCGCAACCGGGAGATGGTTTCGCGTTGAATGCCGATGGCAAGGTCCGCACGCTGGGCGGTGATGTCATTGAAAACGCCGGCGGCTTCCTCGACGAGCTGGATCGCCGGTGGCTTGAAGCCCGGCTTCCGCGCGAAGATCCGCGCTGGCCGTTCCGCGGCGGCTGGGCGTTGCTGCTCAACTACGAACTTGCCGGTGAAATCGAGCCGGTGCTGCGCTTGCCCGCGCGGCGGGATGCGGCGCGCATTCCGGTGGCGGTGGCATTGCGTTGTCCGGGCGCGATCCTGCGCGATCGCAGCACCGGTGACTGCATGGCGATTGCCGAACCCGGTCAGCACGGATTGTTCGAACAACTGCACCGTGATCAACTGGCCGCGCAGGTGCAGTCCGCGCCCACATGGCACGCGCCGCAGCGCATCGCAGAGGATGCGCCGCAGGACTTCATCGATGGCGTGCACCGCATCCTGGATTACCTGGCCGCGGGCGATGTGTTCCAGGTCAACCTGTCGCGTGCATGGACGGCGCAGTTCGAGCCCGTGCTGGAAGCGGCCGCACTGTACCAGCGACTGCGCGAAGCGAATCCCGCGCCGTTTGCAGGCGTGTTTGCGAACGACGACTGGGCCGTGGTGAGTTCCTCGCCGGAGCGTCTGGTCTCGGTGCGCGGAGACGTCGTCGAAACCCGGCCGATCGCCGGCACGCGTCCGCGATTCCCCGGTGACGACGATGCCGCGCGCATCCGCGAACTGGTCGGCCATCCGAAGGAGCGCGCCGAGCACGTGATGCTGATCGATCTGGAGCGCAACGATCTGGCGCGCGTCTGCCTGCCCGGCAGCGTGCAGGTCGATGAACTGATGACGGTCGAAAGCTACGCGCATGTGCATCACATCGTCAGCAATGTGCGCGGGCATCTGCGCGCGGACGCCACGCCCGGCGACATCATCCGTGCGACCTTTCCGGGCGGCACGATCACCGGATGCCCCAAGGTGCATTGCATGCAGATCATCGCGGAGCTGGAGGGCGTGGCCCGCGGCGCCTACACGGGCGCGTTCGGGTGGCTGAACCGCGACGGCGATCTGGACCTCAACATCCTCATCCGCAGCGCGGAAGTCGTGCCGTCCGGCGCAGGCACGGAGGTCCGCTTCCGCACCGGCGCCGGCATCGTCACCGACTCGGTGCCCGAAAAGGAACTGGACGAAACCCGCGCCAAGGCACGCGGACTGCTGCGCGCGCTGGAAGGCTGATCGCGCAGGCGACCCGGCTGCCAGGACCGGCCGACCGGCCCGGCGCGGGCGCAGTCAAGATCGCCGCTTTCACGGCGAGCGGGTATCCTGCCACTCCACACCAACGTCTCGCGGGTTGTCCCTTGGCCTCAGGTTGCAAGCGCGGTTGCCGCAACATTTTCCTGGTCCTGTTGCTGCTCGCCCTGGCTGCGGCCGCCGCAGGAGCCTGGTGGTGGCAGAAATACCACGGCTTCGCCGACCGGCCGCTCGCAGGTGTGCAGACACAGGAGGCGGTCGAGATCACTCCGGGTGATTCCTTCGCCGCCGTGCTGCGGAAACTGCGCGCGCAAGGCGTGAAAGAGGGCAGTGACATCGAGTGGCAGCTGCTCGCCAGACAACTCGATGCCGCCGGCAAATTGAAGGTCGGCGAATACGGCATCGCACCCGGCACGACGCCGCGCGATCTGCTGATCCGCATGCGCGACGGCAAGACGTTGAGCTACCGCTTCACCATCGTTGAAGGCTGGAACATCCGCCAGCTGCGCAATGCGCTGAAGGCGGCGACGCCGCTGCGCCAGGAAACCGCGCAGATGGACGACGCCGCGCTGATGGCCGCACTGGGTCACGCGGGCCAGCATCCGGAAGGCCGCTTCCTGCCGGAAACCTATGTCTACACGCGCCGCGAAAGCGATCTGGATCTGCTCAAGCGCGCTTACGAGTCGATGGAAAAGGCGCTCGCCGACGCCTGGGCGGAGCGTGATCGGCAGGTACCGCTCGCGTCCGCCGAGGAAGCGTTGATCCTCGCGTCCATCGTCGAGAAGGAAACCGGCATTGCATCGGAACGTCCGGCGATTGCCGGTGTGTTCGCACGACGCCTGAAGATCGGCATGCGCCTGCAGACCGACCCGACCGTCATCTATGGCATCGGGAGTGCCTACGACGGCAACATCCGCAAACGCGATCTGCTCACCGATACGCCCTACAACACCTACACCCGCGCGGGCCTGCCGCCGACGCCGATTGCAATGCCGGGTATCGATGCATTGCGCGCCGCGGTGAAGCCCGAAGCCGGCGATGCGCTGTATTTCGTCGCGGTGGGCGACGGCAGCGGCAAGCACGTGTTCTCGGCCTCGTTGGCTGAACACAACGCAGCAGTCGCGCGCTACCTGGTCGTTCGCAGGCAGACCTTGCAGGAGGCCGACGCCCGATGAGCCAGTCGGTCATCAGCCATCCACATTTCATCTCGCTCGAAGGCGGCGAGGGCGCCGGAAAGACCAGCGCCATCAGTGCGCTGCGCGATCAGTTGCAGGCGCGCGGGCACGAGGTCGTGCTGACCCGCGAGCCTGGCGGCACCCCGCTGGCCGAACGCATCCGCGAACTCGTGCTGCAACCGCAGGGCGAAACGCTCACCGCCGAAACCGAATTGCTGCTGGTGTTCGCCGCCCGCGCACAGCACGTCAACCGCGTGATCCGGCCGGCTCTGCAGCGTGGTGCGTTCGTGGTCAGTGACCGCTTCACCGATTCCAGTTACGCCTATCAGGGCGAAGGCCGCGGTCTGGATGCCGCCTGGATCGCCGAGCTGGAGCGTCAGGTGGTCGGGCTGAAGCCCGGGCTCACCTTGCTGCTGGATCTCGATGTGCGCGAAGGGCGCGCGCGCACGGCCGGCCGCGACCTGTGGCCGGACCGCATCGAAAGCGAGCAGGACGACTTCTTCGAACGCGTGCGCCAGGGCTTCCGCAAGCGCGCCGCCGCCGAGCCGCAACGCTTTCGCCTGATCGACGCGGGCCAGACGCCCGAACAGGTCGGCGCGGCCGTTCGCGACGCGTTGTGGCAGTGGCTCGAAACGCTGGAAACACTCGGATGAGCGACGCCGTGTTCTCGCCTTGGCAACAGCGCGCCTACGACCACGCCGTCGGTGCGCTTGACGCCGGCCGGATGGGACATGGCCTGCTGATCTGCGGGCCGGCCGGCCTCGGCAAGCGCGCCGTCGCCGAACGCCTTGCATTGCACGTGCTGTCGGGCAAGGAGCCACAGCAGGCTGCGCGCGCCGCGCAACTGATCACCGCGGGCACGCATCCGGATCTGCAGATCGTTTCCTTCATCCCGACGCGCGATGGCAGCAAGCTGCGCACGGAAATCGTGATCGATCAGATTCGCGAGCTTTCGCAGAAGCTCGCTTTGACTCCGCAGTACGGCGTGGCGCAGGTGGCCATTCTCGACCCCGCCGACGCCATCAACCGCTCCGCCTACAACGCCCTGCTGAAAACGCTGGAAGAACCCGCGCCGGGCCGCTACCTGTGGCTGGTCAGCGCGCAGCCCGCGCGATTGCCGGCGACGATTCGCAGCCGTTGCCAGAAACTCGAATTCCGCCTGCCGCCCCGCGACGAAGCCTTGGCCTGGTTGCAGGCGCAGGGGCATTCGCAGGCGGCTGCTGTCGAAGCGCTGGACGCGGCGCGCGGCCATCCCGGCCAGGCCGATGCCTGGTTGCGTGAGGACGGTCTGGGCCTGCGTCGAGAGATTGCGCGGGATCTGGAAAAACTTGCGCAGGGCAAGTCGGGCGTCGTGCAGGTCGCGCAACGCTGGACGGCCGACGAGCTTGCCGATGCGCGGCTTCGCCATGCCGCCGATCTTGCGCTGGCGCAGGCCAGCGAGGCCGGCTTGACCGACGCGGGACGATTGAACAAGCTGGCGACGTGGTTCGATGCGGCCAACCGCACGCGGGATTTGTTGCGCACCACGGTGCGCGCGGATCTCGCGGTCGCCGAACTGTTGCTGGCGTGGACACGCCAGTTCAGCGACACCGGCGCGCGCGCCGCACGCAAAGGATAAGGAGCACAGATGAGTTCGACTGCAGCCAGTGGCCGCCAGGGCATCCTGTCGTTGGCCGTCAAGGACAAGGCATCGCTGTACAACGCGTACATGCCCTACATCCGCAACGGCGGCATCTTCGTGCCCACGCCGAAGCGCTATTTCCTCGGCGATGAGGTTTTCCTGCTGCTGACCTTGCCCGAATCCAGCGAACGCCTGCCCGTGGCCGGCAAGGTGGTCTGGGTGACCCCGGTCGGCGCACAGGGCGCGCGCACCGCCGGCATCGGCGTGCAGTTCCCGGAAAGCAGCGATGGCGAAGCCATCAAGAACCGCATCGAAACCCTGCTCGCCGGCACGCTCGGCGCGGACAAGCCCACGCACACGATGTAACCGCGTTTCGCGGAACCCGGATCAGTGGCCATGACGTCTCCCGCAAGAACGCGCCTGATCGACCAGTACATCGCCGCGTACAACGCATTCGACATCGAGGGCATGCTCGCCGTGCTGGCGCCCGGCATTGTTTTCGAGAATTTCTCCGGCGGGCAGGTGACCGCCTCCAGCTCGGGCATCGAAGCGTTCCGGGAATTGGCCGAACAATCGAAGTCTTTTTTTTCGGAGCGCGAACAACGCGTCACCGATCTGCAGGAAGTGCAGGATCGAGTGGTCGCGCGCATTTCCTACCGGGGCCGCCTGGCCGTGGACATTCCCGACGGGCCGCAGGCCGGCACCCTGATCGAACTGCAGGGCGAGTCCGAATTCGGTTTCAGCCCGGGCGACGACCGCATCGCCAGCATCGTCGATCGCAGTTGATGCGGTGATGCCGGCGTGCCGGCAGGCCGCCTCCGCTCGCGCCTGCTCGCCGCTCCGTACTTTTGCCCTGCCAGCAGGATCTGTTCTCTTCACTGCGGCGTCATCGCCGAAGCGCTCTGCTGATGCATCAGTTGGCGCAGGGATGACATGGGCGCGCGCCTGCGCGCCGGTTTCGTTCACGCCACGCGGGAGTGAAGGATGAGACGGCTGTGGTGGGGCATGTGCGTGGGGATCGGCATCGCGGGCACGTTGTTCGGGGTCCATCTCTTCGACGAGCATCTACGTCCGCCACCGGTTGAGCGCTTGCCTTTGCCGGCCGATCTGGTCGCGCTTGCATCACCGCGCGGCCAGGCGTGGTTGCGCGAAAGCCAGGCGGCGGATTACCCCGCGCTGTCCACCCATTTCGTGCCGCAGACGCGCAAGGCATATTGCGGCGTGGCTTCGGCGGTGACGGCGCTCAACGCATTGCGTGCGGGCACACCGTCCACGGAGGCGCCGCGGATGGACGAGCAACAATTGTTCGCCAGGCCGGGCGTGAAGCTGCAACCACTGAAGGTCAGTTTCCGCGGCATGTCGTTGCGCGAATTCGGTAGCCTGCTCGATGCGCACGGGGCCAAGGTGACGGTGGTGCCGGCCTCGGGCACTGACCTGGCCGCGTTCCGAGAAACCGCACGCGACAATCTGCAGCGTCCTGGCGACCTCTTGCTGATCAACTACGAGCGCGCCCATGTCGGGCAAGCGCGGATAGGCCACATCTCGCCGGTGGCGGCGTATCACACCACCACGGATCGACTGCTGATTCTCGACGTCGCCGCGCACAAGTACCCGTCTGCCTGGGTGCCGCTGGAGTCGGTCTGGCGGGCGATGCGTGCGCCACTTCGTCCGGGCGGCACAACCACGCGCGGCTTCGTCATCGTGCAGACGGAGGGCGCAGGGCGGGTCGGGCCGGATCCGGTTCCGTGCCGGGCGGGCAATGCAGTAAGCTGCGCAACTGAGAAATTCGTCACAGATGCACGACCCTCGGGGGAAGGGGATGTACCACGACACCGTCGAGATCTATTCCGATCGAACCAACGCCGTAGTGCTGCGTCATCCGGGTCGCAAGTATCCGGGTGTGCTGGTGCAGGGCGACATGCTCTGCCATCTGTTGCAATGCGCCGACGCAGCGTGCAACGCCGGGAAGACACAGCTTGATGCGGGGAGCTACGACACGCTCACCGAGCTGCGCGATCACCTGCTGACGTGGGTGGACCATTACAAGACCGTCCTCCACGAACACGAGATCCACGCGCAGTTCGTCGAACCGGAAGCCTGAGCACGGCGCAGGCGTCGACTTCGCGGCGCGTGCATGCGCCTGCCTTGAATCCTCGGCGCAAGAAAAAAGCCCCGTCTTTGCGGGGCTTTTTTGCTTCCTGTCCGGAGCCAGAAGTCCGGCCGTCTCACGCCGCCGGTTCACGCAGCGCGGGCGAGTCCCAACCCGGCCGCGGAGCAAAACGTTCGCCGTGGCGCGCCTGCAGCGCGTTGAGCTTGGCCAGCTGCGTTTCAACGCCGCTGCTGCGGATGTACTGGATGGGACCGCCGCGGAACGGTGCGAAACCGGTGCCGAAGATCACGCCGGCATCCAGCAGGTCGCTGTCGCTGACCACGCCGTCGTGCAGGCAGGCGACCGCTTCGTTGAGCAGCGGGAGGATCAGGCGATCCTCCAGGTCATCCGGCGCCCGGTAGTCCTTCGGAATTTCCGGCTTCACCGGCTTGCCGTTCTCCCACTTGTACAAGCCCTGCCCATCCTTCTTGCCGCGCTTGCCGGCTTCGACGTTGCCGAGGGCCGCAGGCACGCTCAGGCCGAGGAAGGGCGCCAGCTCCGCGCCGACACCCGCAGCGACATCCAGCCCGACCGTATCGAGCAGTTCGATCGGGCCCATCGGCATGCCGAACTTGACGGCCGCCTTGTCGATGACCGGGCCGGGAATGCCCTCGGCGTAGGCGGTCGCGGCTTCCAGCATGTAGGGGAACAGCACGCGGTTGACCAGGAAGCCCGGCGTGCCCGCGACCGGTACCGGCAGCTTGTCGATGGCCTTGCAGAACGCGGCGAGGCGCTTTTCGGTTTCCGGCGCCATCGCATCGTGGTGGATGATCTCCACCAGCGGCATCAGGGCAACGGGATTGAAGTAGTGCAGGCCGGCGAATTGCGCGGGACGCTGGATGTGTTCGCGCAATTCGGTCAACGGAATCGATGAGGTATTCGTCGTAAGCAGGGCATCGGCCTTCAAACGCGGTTCGACGACCTGATAGAGATCGCGCTTGGCTTCCGGGTTTTCGATGATCGCCTCGATCACCAGGTCCGCGCCGGACACGCCGTCGCCAGCCAGATCGCCTTTCAGTCGCGCGGCTACGGCCGGGCGCTTGGCTTCATCCTTCACGCGCTTGGCGAACAGTTCCTGCGCGCGACCGAGCGCGCCGTCGATGAAGCGTTGCTCGCGATCCTGCAACGTCACTTCGAAGCCCTTGTAGGCGGACCAGGCGGCGATATCGCCGCCCATCACGCCGGCGCCGACGACATGCACGCGCTGGATGCCGTGATCCTTGCCGCCCAGGCCCTTCAGCCGTTCGGTCAGGAAGAAGATGCGGACCAGGTTGCGTGCCGTCGGTGTCGAAGCCAGCTTGACCACGGCCTTGCGCTCGGCGTCGAGGCGTCCCTGGATTCCCTTTCCGCCCGACTGCTGCCACGCATTGATCAACGCGTACGGCGCCGGGTAGTGCGCCTTGGGCGCTTTGCGCGCGACCTGCTTGATCATCTGCGGCGCCAGCATCTGGCGTGCCGGCCAGGTGTTGCTGATCCAGCCGATGAAGCGCTGTGAAGCAGGCCGCTGTACGCCGTTGAGTATCAGGCTGATCGCGGTGTCCACGAGCACGGCCGGCTCCACGACCTTGTCCACCAGCCCCATTGCGCGCGCCGCGCTCGCGGAAAGCGTGCGACCGGTGAGCATCAGGTCCATCGCCTTGGGCGCGCCGACCAGCTTCGGCAGTCGCGCGCTGCCGCCCCAGCCGGGGAAAATACCAAGCTTCACTTCCGGCAGGCCGATGCGGGTGGACGCATCACTGGACGCCACACGGTAACGGCAGGCCAGCGAAATTTCGGTGCCGCCGCCCATGCAGAAACCGTGGATGGCGGCGACAGTGGGAAAGGGAAGTTCGGCGAGCTTCTGGAACACGCTCTGGCCACGGCGAATCGCATCATTGACCGTGCCGCGGCGATCGAATTCCTGGAATTCCTTCAGGTCCGCGCCGGCAATGAAGCCGGAACTCTTGGCCGAGCGCAGCACCAGCCCGCGCGGAGGATCGATGGCAAGCCGTTCGAGTAGGTCGCCGAGTTCGATCAGCGCATCCTGCGAGAACGCGTTCACGCTGGCGCCCTGGCGGTCGAAGCTCAGGATGACGATGCCGTCGCTGCGCAGTTCGGTCTGCCAGTGACTGAATCGCAACCCATCGAAATTTGCGGCCATGTTGGGACCATCCGTTCACGTATGGACAAGGCCGCTATCATCCCGAGGTTGTTTAACCCGCGTCAAATCCACATATCGGGAGGGGCGCGACCCATGCGCCGGATGTTCCGGTGGCGATGGTTAAAACCCGGTATCGATCCGAGTGAACCCGGACCACTCGATCGCGGGAGCGGGAAGCAGTACGGACGGTGTTTGAACTTTCCTCCGCGGATGCGGTCACAGTGCCCGGCTGATAGCCGAGCTGACAGGAGTGCGGCCCGGCATGGCCGAAGTGGATTCAACACAGGAACTGGACTTCGAACTGGTCAAGCGCGTGCAACGCGGTGACAGTGCGGCCTTCGATCTGCTGGTGCGCAAATACCAGCATCGCGTGGTCGCCCTGATCGGGCGTTACATCCACGACTGGAGCGAATGCCAGGATGTCGCCCAGGAGACCTTCCTTCGCGCCTATCGCGCGTTGGGGAACTTCCGCGGCGATGCCCAGTTCTATACGTGGCTTCATCGGATCGCAGTGAACACCGCCAAGAACCATCTGGTAGCGCACAACCGCCGACCGCCCACCGACGATGTGGACGCCGCCGACGCCGAGCAGTACGACGCCGGCAGCCGGCTTCGCGACACGGATACGCCGGAACGCGAATTGATGCGGCAGGAACTGGAGCGCTCGGTGATGAAGGCGGTGGATCGCCTTCCGGAAGAACTGCGGACCGCCATCACCCTGCGCGAGGTGGAAGGCCTGAGTTACGAAGACATCGCGCAGAAGATGGATTGCCCCATCGGCACCGTGCGGTCGCGCATCTTCCGAGCGCGCGAGGCAATCGATGCCGAACTGCGACCCTTGCTGGATATCGATAGCGCCACCCGGGAGCGTAATCGCCCATGACCGTTGAACTCGACAAACTGGACATCCACTACCGCCAACAGCTTTCGGCGTTGATGGACGGCGAGTTGCCGCCGGACGAAGCGCGGTTCCTGCTGCGCCGCCTGCAACACGACACCGAACTGAGCACCCGCTGGGAGCGCTGGCAATTGTGCGGCGACGTATTGCGCGGTCAGACGCCTGCGCTTGCGCCGGCTGGTTTTGCAGCGCGCGTTGCCTCGGTCGTGGCGCAGGAACCCGGACCTTCGGCTGCCGCGTCGCCCTCGCAATCGCGCGGTCGCCTGGCGCGTTGGGGCGGTGGTGCGCTGGCGGCTTCCGTTGCGCTGGTGGCATTGTTCATGGCCCGCCAGCAGACGCCGCAGGACGATATCGGAACCGCGACGCCGGCCATCGCCGCCGCGACGCAGCCTGCGGGTCCGGAAAAGGTGGAAGAAGCCGGCACCTTGGCCGACGCCGGTGATGTTTCCGGCCGCGCCCTGGCCTCTGCTGCGACGGCTGCTTCGGTCGCGGTTGCCAGCGCCCCGCGTCGCGCCGATGCGCGTCGTGGCAGTGCGACCCGCACACAGCAGGCGGGCCGCAGCGTCGCCACCCGCAATCTCCCCGCTGCGGTTGCCGTAGCGGCCGTGGCGCCCTCGGCAACACCGATGCCGTCTGTCGCCGCATCCCATGCGTCGATGCCGATCATGGGTACTGCCTCTTCGGCGCTGACCGCGCGTGATCCGTTCTCGCGCACCCCGCCCGCGCCGCTTCCGCAATCCCGGCCGTGGCCCCGTTCGGTCCTGTCGCCGTCGAACGCCACGGGTGCCGCATTGACGACCGGTTACTCGACCGATTCCGGCGTGCGTACGTTCTATCCGTTCGAGCCGTCGCTGGCTCCGGCGCCGCAGGCGGAACCGCAGCGCTGAGTCCGCTTTCCGGCGCGGCCACGGTCGCGCCGGCTTTCCCCTCAACTTCCCGACGATATCGAGGCCTGCATTCGATGAGCCTGAGTGCCCGTTCCAGTCTGTTGACTCTGTTGATCATCACCGCGCCGCTGGCGGCGTGCGCACGCTCCCCGGAGCCCGCTTCGGCGGCCGCACCTGCTGCATTGCCGTCGGTCGCGCAGTCATCCGCGCCGCAACTGGTGAGCGGCCTCCCGGATTTCACCCAACTGGTTGATCAGGTGGGGTCGGGCGTCGTGAACATCGAGGCGCGCATCGGCAGCCGGCAGACCGCGCAGCAGGAAATGGACGAGCAGGACATCCCCGAGTTCTTCCGCCGCATGCTGCCGCCGGGCTTCCAGATGCCGGGCCCCAACGAGCGCGGCCCGTCGCGTCGCGGCATCTCGATGGGCTCCGGCTTCATCATTTCGCCCGATGGCTATGTGCTGACCAACCATCACGTGGTGGACGGCGCCGACGAAGTGAAGGTGAAGCTGCCGGATCGTCGTGAACTGACCGCCAAGGTGGTCGGCAGCGACCAGCAATACGACGTCGCACTGCTCAAGATCGAAGCGAAGGGATTGCCGTCGCTGCGCCTGGGCGATTCGCGTGCGCTCAAGCCGGGCCAGTGGGTCGTGGCGATCGGTTCACCGTTCGGGCTGGATCACTCGGTCACCGCCGGCATTGTCAGTGCGGTCGGCCGCAGCGCGTCCAGCGAGCAGCGCTACGTGCCCTTCATCCAGACTGACGTCGCCATCAATCAGGGCAACTCGGGCGGTCCGCTGCTCAACACGCGTGGCGAAGTCGTCGGCATCAACTCGCAGATTTTCTCCGCGTCGGGCGGCTACATGGGCATCAGCTTCGCCATTCCGATTGACCTGGCGATGAGCGCAGTCGATCAGCTGAAGGCGACCGGCAAGGTCAGCCGGGGCCAATTGGGCGTCGTCGTGCAACCGATCAGTACGGAAGAGGCCAAGGGCTTCGGTTTGCCCGATACCCGCGGCGCGCTGGTCAACCAGGTGCTGGAAGACAGTCCGGCAGCCAAGGCCGGCGTGGTTCCGGGCGACATCATCAAGGCGTTCAACGGCACGCCGATCAATGACTCGAGCGATCTGCCGCCGCTGGTCGGATCGCTGGTGCCGGGCACGCGCGCCAAGTTGACGGTGTTGCGTGATGGCAAGGAACGTGAGCTCAACGTCACGTTGACCGAACTCGACGAAGCGCAGGCCAGCGCCGCTGGACTGCCGACCGTCCCCGGCAAGCCGGCGCCGGCGGCGGGTACGAATGCGCTCGGGATCGTCCCGCAGGAACTCGACGCCAACCAGCGCAAGCAGTGGGGCCTCAAGGCGGGCGAGGGCGTGCTGATCAGCCGCGTGAACAGTGCGGCCGCCCGTGAAGCCGGACTGACGCCGGGCATGGTGGTGCTTCAGGTGGGTCGCACGCCCGTCGGCAGCGCAAACGCGCTGAACCAGCAGTTGCAAGGTGTGAAACCGGGCCAGACCGTCATGCTGCTGGTGCGCGTGCAGAGTGGGGCGACCCGCTTCCTGGCGGTGACTGCCGGCGACGACAGCCGCTGACTCCAGGCGTCTTCACACCGAATGCCCGCTGGCTCGCCGGCGGGCATTTCCGTTTCCGCGGCCCCGACCGGGTCCCGGCCCGGGCGTGCGATAATGCCGCGTTTTCCTGACGACGGCCGTGGCCGCCGCCCCCTACATGTCCTCTGATTCCATGCGGAACATCCGCAACTTCTCCATCATCGCGCACGTCGATCACGGCAAGTCGACGCTGGCCGATCGCATCATCCAGCTTTGCGGCGGCCTCGAGGCCCGCGAGATGGAGGCGCAGGTGCTCGACTCCAATCCGATCGAGCGCGAGCGCGGCATCACCATCAAGGCCCAGTCCGTGTCACTGCCGTACAAGGCCAAGGACGGGCAGACCTACTTCCTCAACTTCATCGACACCCCCGGCCACGTCGACTTCAGCTATGAAGTCTCGCGCTCGCTGGCCGCCTGCGAAGGCGCTTTGCTGGTCGTCGACGCCGCGCAAGGCGTGGAGGCGCAGTCCGTCGCCAACTGCTACACGGCGGTGGAGCAGGGGCTTGAAGTCGTTCCCGTGCTCAACAAGATCGATCTGCCGACCGCCGACATCGAGCGCGCCAAGAACGAGATCGAAGCCGTAATCGGCATCGACGCCGCCGACGCGGTGGCCGTCAGCGCCAAGACCGGCCTGAATGTCGGCGACGTCCTCGAAGCCATCGTGCATCGCATTCCGCCGCCGCAGCCGCGCGATACCGAAAAGCTGCAGGCGCTGATCATCGACTCGTGGTTCGACAACTACCTCGGCGTGGTTTCGCTGGTGCGCGTCATGCAGGGCGAGATCACGCCCGGCAGCAAGATTCTGGTGATGTCCACCGGCCGCACCCATCAGGTCGACAACGTCGGCGTGTTCACGCCCAAGCGCAAGGTCCTGCCGAAGCTGGGCGCGGGTGAAGTGGGCTGGATCACCGCTTCGATCAAGGACGTGCATGGCGCGCCGGTCGGCGACACGCTGACCTTGGCCGGCGACCCGGCGCCGAAGCCGCTGCCCGGCTTCCAGGAAATGCAGCCGCGCGTGTTTGCCGGCCTGTTCCCGGTCAATGCCGAGGATTACCCGGCTCTGCGTGAAGCACTGGAAAAACTGCGCCTCAACGACGCCGCGCTCCGTTTCGAGCCCGAAAGCTCCGAAGCCATGGGCTTCGGCTTCCGCTGCGGCTTCCTCGGCATGCTGCACATGGAAATCGTGCAGGAGCGGCTGGAGCGCGAGTACGACCTGGATCTGATCACCACCGCGCCGACGGTCGTGTATGAAGTCCTGCGTACCGATGGCACGGTCGTTTCGTTGGACAACCCGGCCAAACTGCCGCAATCGAACCTGATTGAAGAGGTGCGCGAGCCCATCATCCGGGCGAACATCCTGACGCCGGAAGCCTACATCGGCGCGATCATCAAGCTGTGCGAAGAAAAGCGCGGCGTGCAGCTCGGCATCCAGTATCTGGCCAGCCAGGTGCAGATCAGCTACGAACTGCCGATGGCCGAAGTGGTGCTGGACTTCTTCGACAAGCTCAAGTCGGTCAGTCGTGGCTACGCCTCGCTGGACTACTCGTTCCTGCGTTTCCAGGCCGGTCCGTTCGTGCGCCTGGACACGCTGATCAACGGCGACAAGGTCGATGCGCTCAGCCTGATCGTCCACCGCAGTCTGGCGGACCGTCGCGGCCGCGAACTGTGCGAGAAGATGAAAGACCTCATCCCGAGGCAGATGTTCGACGTGGCGATCCAGGCGGCCGTGGGCTCGCAGATCATCGCGCGCAGCACCGTGAAAGCCATGCGCAAGAACGTGCTGGCCAAGTGCTATGGTGGCGACATCACCCGCAAGAAGAAGCTGTTGGAAAAGCAGAAGGAAGGCAAGAAGCGGATGAAGCAGGTGGGCCGCGTCGAGATTCCGCAGGAAGCCTTCCTCGCCGTACTGCAGGTGGACAGCAAGTAAGAGGCAGGGAACGCCGGAAAGGGGAACAGGCACCGACGATCGTGATCGCATGGTCTTGATGCCCGTTGCTCCACATTCCCCGTTCTCCGTTTCCCGTTCCCGTTTTCAGGAATACGTATGGTCTGGTTCGAAACAATCCTCGTTGTTCTGACGCTGCTGAGCGGCGCGATCTGGCTGCTGGACAAGCTGTTCTTCGCCAAGCGGCGTGCGGCGCGCAGCGGCCTGCTCGACGAAGAGCCGGTGCTGGTCGATTACTCGCGCGCCTTCTTCCCGGTGCTGGCGCTGGTGCTGGTGCTGCGCAGTTTCGTTGCCGAGCCGTACAAGATTCCGTCCAGTTCGATGATGCCGAACCTGCTGATCGGCGACTTCATCCTGGTCAACAAGTTTTCCTACGGCCTGCGCTTGCCGATCACCAACCAGAAGTTCGTTTCGATTGGTGAACCCCGACGCGGCGATGTCGTCGTGTTCAAGCCGCCGCACGATCCGCAGAACAACTGGATCAAGCGCGTGATCGGCCTGCCGGGTGACCGCATCAGCTTCCAGGGCAATACGGTCTCGATCAACGGTCAGGCGCTCAGCTACCAGACGCTTGGCACGTACACCGGCCGCGGCCTGCCGATGGGCGCTGAAAGCGCCACGCTGCTGGAAGAACAACTGCCCGGCCGTCCGCACAAGGTGCTGGAAGTGCTCGAGGAAAGCCGCGGTGAAGGCGAGTGGGTCGTGCCCCAGGGCCACTATTTCGTCATGGGCGACAATCGTGATAATAGCGAGGACGGCCGGTTCTGGACCCAGACCCATTTCCTGCCGGAAGAGAACCTGCGCGGCAAGGCCTTCCTCATCTGGCTCAACTGCGAAGACTGGTTCTGCAAGGGGAGCTTCGAGCCGTCGCGGATCGGAAATTCGATCCAGTAAGCGGCCCGGATTCGTCAATCCAGCATGTGCAACGGGGGAACGGCAATGAATCGCAAGCATCAGAACGGCATTACCCTGCTCAGCTTTCTGTTCGTCCTGATCGTGGTCGGCTTCTCCGCCTTCGTGGCGATGAAACTGTTCCCGATGTATCAGGAGTACTACTCGGTCAAGTCCTCGATGAAGGGACTGGAGAGCGAGCCCGGCGTGGCGGACATGGATCCGGCGCGCATCCAGGAACTGTTCTTCCGTCGTCTCTACATCAACTATTCCGAGAACGTGAAGCCGGCACACGTGAAGTTCGAGCGCACGGATGGCGGCTGGCTCATGCGCGTGCACTACGAAGTGCGCCGCCCGCTGGTGGGCAACCTAGATGTGGTCGGCAAGTTCGACAACACGCAGGCGCTCACGCGCCATGGCCTGCCGGACTGAGGTTTGACTGCGCTCCGGCTCACGCACGCGTTCACACATCAGGGTTTGCTGGAGCAGGCCCTGACTCACCGCAGCGCCGGGGCGCCGCATAACGAACGGCTGGAGTTCCTGGGTGACGGCATCGTCAATCTGATGATTGCCGAGGCGCTGTTCATGCGCTGGCCCAAGGCCGATGAAGGCGCATTGACGCGTGCCCGGGCTGAACTCGTGCGCGAAGCGTCGCTTGCGACCATTGCGCGGCGGCTCGATCTCGGTTCGCAGTTGACGATGGGACCGGGCGAAATGAAGTCCGGCGGACATCGGCGCGACTCCATCCTCGCTGACGCGCTTGAAGCGCTGGTCGCTGCCATCTATCTGGATACCGGTTTCGAAGCATGCCGTGCCGTGGTGCTGCCGTGGTTCGAAGATGCGCTGGCGGCGCTGCCCGTAGGCAAGCCGGAAAAGGATGCCAAGACGCGCCTGCAGGAATGGCTGCAATCCAAGCAGCGCCCATTGCCGCTGTACGAACTGATCTCCGAAAGTGGCGATGACCACGCCAAGCAATTCGTTGCCCGTTGCACGTTGAGCGAACCGCCGCTTGCCGCCGAAGGCGAGGGCACCTCGCGCCGCATCGCCGAACAGGCTGCGGCGGCCGCCGTGCTGGAAAAGCTGTCCGACACAAAACGCCCATGAACCAGAATATTCCCCACCGCAGCGGCAGTGTCGCTGTCATCGGCCGGCCGAACGTCGGCAAGTCCACGCTCATCAATGCGCTGGTCGGCGCGAAGATCAGCATCACCTCCAATCGCCCGCAGACCACGCGCCACCGTCTGCTGGGCATCGCCACGTTCCCGAACGGGCAAATCGCGCTGGTGGACACGCCGGGACTGCACAAGCAGCAAGGCAAGTTCTCGGCGTCAGCGATGAGCCGCGTGATGAACCGCGCCGCGCGCGGTGCGCTTGAAGGCGTAGACGCGGGCTTGCTGGTGATCGAAGCCGGCCGCTGGGATGACGAAGACACGCTGGCCTACAACGTGCTGAGTGACGCCGGTATCCCCGTCGTGCTGGTGATCAACAAGGTCGATCGCCTGCGCGAGAAAAGCGCGCTGCTGCCGTTCCTCGCACAGGTGAGCGAAGGGCGCGCGTTTGCGAGCGTGCACCCGGTATCCGCGCTCAAGAAAAACGGTCTGGAAGCCCTGGTGAAGGATCTTCTCGGCCTGCTGCCGGAAGCGCCGCCGATGTTCGGCGAGGACGAGATCACCGATCGCAGCGAACGTTTCCTTGCCGGTGAACTGGTGCGCGAACAGTTGATGCGCCAGCTCGGCGCCGAATTGCCGTATGCGACGACCA
Organism: Pseudomonadota bacterium; assembly: GCA_023419315.1. Taxonomy (GTDB): domain Bacteria; phylum Pseudomonadota; class Gammaproteobacteria; order Xanthomonadales; family Xanthomonadaceae; genus Pseudoxanthomonas_A. The sequence continues at coordinate 16,121 of JAEZYE010000051.1, read as the reverse complement.
CCGAGATCGAGCGCTTCACCGAAGACGGTGAAATGCTGCGCATCGGCGCTGTCATCTGGGTGGAACGCGAAAGCCAGAAGGCCATCGTGATCGGCAAGGGCGGCGCACGCCTGAAGGAGATCGGCAGCAAGGCGCGCGTGCAGATGGAGCATCTGTTCGGTCGCAAGGTGTTCCTGGAAACCTGGGTGCGCGTCCGCGAAGGCTGGTCGGACGACGAAACGGCGCTGAAGGCGTTCGGTTACGACTGACATGCCCGCGCGGCAGGCCCACGGCTATGGCGATGCGGGTCGAACCGTCGTGACTGCGCCTTTCTTCTCCGGATATCTGGCTGCAGCGACCACCGCCGTGGCTCCTGTCTGTTTTCCGGAACGCGTTCAATGCGGCTGAGCGGCGAGCCCGCATTCGTGCTGCACGCGCGCGCCTGGCGCGAAACCAGCCTGCTGGTTGAAGTACTGACCGAACAGCACGGCCGCATCGGACTGGTGGCGCGGGGTGTGACAGGGCCGAAAAAACACGTACTGCGTGCGGCGTTGCAACCGTTGCAGTTGATCCGCATGGATGCGGAATCGCGCGGTGAACTCTCGCGGCTGATCAGTGCCGAAGCCATCGACACAGCGCCACGGCTCGCGGGCGACGCGATGCTGGCGGCGTTCTATCTGAGCGAACTCGTGCTGCGCCTCGCGCCGCGCCATGATGCATCCCCGGATCTGTTCCATGCGTTCGCCCGTGCGCGCGCCGATCTTGCCGCGCCCGCATCGCTGGCGTGGACACTGCGACGCTTCGAACGCGATCTACTCGAAGCACTGGGTTTCGGCTTCGCACTGGACATGGACGTACAGGACAACGCCATCGATCCCGCTGCCCGCTATCGACTGGATCCGGAACAAGGCGCCGAGCGCTTGCGTGTGGATCGCGGGCAGGGCGAGCGCAACGCGGCGGCGACCGGGCGCGCCTTGATTGCGCTTGCGCGTGACGAACAACCGGAAGCGGAGGATCTCGCCAGCCTGCGCCTGCCGTTGCGCGGCGTCATTGCCCATCACCTGGGGCCGCGCGGGTTGAAATCCTGGGACATGATGGGTGCGCTGGGCAGGTTGCGCGCCCCGCGCGAGTGACGGTCTTCCCGCTGCGAAAACGGGTCAGTCCAGCAATGCGTGCGCCGCGCGTTGCAACTCGTGCAGGGATTGACCGGACAACGGCGACTGCTGCAGGTTGCTTACCGCCAGCGCAAGACGCTGGGCGCCGACGAATCCACAACTGGCGCGCAGCTTGTGCAGATGCGCCGTGACTGTCGCCGGGTCGGAGGAGGCGACGGCGCGTTCCACGTTCGCCATCGTGGCCGGCAACTCATCCAGAAACAGCTTGCGCAGCATGGCGACGTGCTCGGCATTGCCGTTCAACGCCTTCAGCGCCGACGCTTCGTTCCAGTCGTTGATCGTGCAGAGCGGAAGCTGCGCGCGGACACGCGCCTGCAGTTCCAGCGCGGATAAAGGCTTGACCAGGACATCCACGAATCCCGCATCGAGCAGCGCGCGGCGTTTTTCGGCCGAACTGTCCGCCGTGTGGGCGAGCGCGACGACATCCGCCGCACCTTGCCGCAATTGCGAGAGCAGGCCGATACCATCGTTGTCGGGCAAGGTTGCATCAATCAGCCACAGCGTATGTGGACCGGGCTGCGCCAGTGCATCCGCGGCCGACGCGGCGGCATCGACCTGGGCCGGCAACCCTTGCAAGGCGGTCTGGATGAAGCTGCGGCTGATGGCGTCGTCTTCCACCAGCAACAGTCGCGGCAGGCAGTTCTTGTCCATCGGTGCGGCCTCCATGTGCTGGCCGATGGTAACGCCGGGCGCGTCGCGGCGTTGACACGGCCGGCCGGCGGCATGACGGCCCGTGCGACAATGGCGGCCCGCAATTGCACGCAGCTTTCGCCACGTGGCCCGTTCTCCCCGCATCGACAAGACTCCGTTTGAAGCCGACATCCTCGATTTGACCCACGATGGCCGTGGCGTGGCGCGACGGGAGGGCAAGGCCGTGTTCGTGGCGGGTGCGCTGCCGGGCGAACGGGTGGTCGCCGAGCAGACCGCGCGTAATCGCCATTTCGATGAAGCCCGCACGCTGGACGTGCTGCAGGCGTCCCCCGACCGCGTGACGCCGCGCTGCGTGCATTTCGGTGTCTGCGGCGGTTGCGTGCTGCAGCATCTGGATGAGGAAAAGCAGATTCTCGCCAAGCAGCACGTGCTGTCCGAGAATCTGGAACGCATCGGCCACGTCACGCCGCAGCACCTGTTGCCGCCGCTGGTGGACGCCAGCTGGGGCTATCGCCGCAAGGGCCGGTTCTCCGTGCGCCGCGTCAACAAGAAGGACAAGACGCTGGTCGGGTTTCGCGAACAGGACCCGCGTTTCGTCGCCGATCTGTCGATTTGCCACACCGTCATTCCGGCCATCGGTGGCGCCATCACGCCGCTGGCCGAACTGGTCGAATCGCTGGAAGCGAAGGCCGACATCCCGCAGATTGAATTCATCGCCGGGGACCCGACGCCCGAGTTCCGCGGCATCGCGCTGGTGTTCCGTCACCTGCGTCCGCTCAGCGAGGGCGACCGCAATGCGCTGTCGGCGTTCGGCCAAGCGCAGGGATTCGCCATCTTCCTGCAGCCCGGCGGCGTGGACAGCGTGCATCCGCTGTGGCCGACCCAGCCCGAACTGGCATTCACCCTGCCGAGCTGGAATATCGAACTGGGTTTCCGCCCGCTCGACTTCATCCAGGTCAATGCCGGGCTCAACGAGAAGATGATCGCGCGGACGTTCGAGCTGCTGGATCCGAAGCCGACGGATCGCATCCTCGATCTGTTCTGCGGGCTCGGCAATTTCACCCTGCCGATGGCGCGCCTGGCCGGCGAAGTCGTGGGCGTGGAAGGCGAAGCCGGACTGGTCGCGCGCGCCCGAGAAAACGCACAACGCAATCAACTGGACAACGTGCAGTTCCATGCGGCAGATCTGACCCAGGACCAGCGCGGCACAGCGTGGATGCGCCAGGGATTCGACAAGCTGCTGCTGGACCCGCCGCGTTCCGGCGCAATCGAAGTGCTGCAGCAACTGCCGCTGAAACAGTTCAAGCGCATCGTCTACGTCAGTTGCCACCCGGCGTCGCTGGCGCGCGATGCCGGCTATCTGGTCAACGAACAGGGTTACACGCTGAAGTCCGCCGGCGTGATGGACATGTTCCCGCATACCGCGCACGTGGAATCGATTGCGCTTTTCGAACGCGACTGATTCGGCAATGACGTGCGTCCCGCGCATGTCATGCCCGCACATCGCAACTGGTTTTCCGTCCCCGACTCGGTGCTTCCCATGGCTCTGGAAATCGAACGCAAATTCCTGGTCCTCGGCAACGGCTGGCGCGATGCCGCCCACGAGATCGTGCCGATGGCTCAGGGCTACATCAACGACATTGCCGCCATGGACGACGGCAGCCAGAAGGCCTCGGTACGCGTGCGCATCCAGGGCGAGCAAGCATTCCTCAACCTCAAATCGCTGGAACGCGGCCACACCCGGCAGGAGTTCGACTACCCGATTCCGGTCGAGGATGCCCGGGCATTGCTGGCGCTGTGTGTCGGCGGCCTGATCGAAAAGCGTCGCCATTACGTGCGGCACGCCGGCCACCTGTGGGAGGTGGACGAGTTCCTCGGCGAAAACGCCGGTCTGGTGGTGGCGGAAATCGAGCTGGACGCGGCCGATGAAACCTTCGTGAAGCCGGACTGGATCGGCAAGCAGGTCACCGACGGTGCGCGCTATTACAATCTGGCCCTGGCATCGCGACCGTACTTGCAATGGTCGAGCGAAGAACGCGAAGCCAGCGACTTCCACTGAGGATTCTTCCATGCTCGTCATCGGCATCGCCGGCACCGAACTCAGCGCCCAGGAACGCGACTGGCTGCAGCACGACGCGGTCGCCGGGGTCATCCTGTTCACCCGCAATTTCGCCTCGCGCGATCAGGTCAGTGATCTGTCCGCCGCGATTCGTGCGGCCGCGCCGCGTCCGCAGCTGATCTGCGTGGATCAGGAAGGCGGTCGCGTGCAGCGCTTCCGCGAGGGCTACAGCGCATTGCCGCCGCTGGAAGGCTTCGGCAAGCTGCACGCGCGCGATCCGCAGGCCGCGCTGGCGCAGGCCGAGGAGCACGCGTGGCTGATGGCGAGCGAAATCCGTGCGTCCGGAATCGACCTGAGCTTTGCGCCGGTGGTCGATCTCGCGCGCGGCAACCGCGCCATCGGCGATCGCGCGTTCGACGCCGATCCGCAGGTGGTCGCCGCATTCACCCGCGCCTACATCCGCGGCATGCACAGCGTCGGCATGCCGGCCACGCTCAAGCATTTCCCCGGCCACGGCACGGTGCTGGAAGACACGCACTTCGATGACGCAGTCGATCCGCGCACGCTTGAAGCATTGCGCGATCAGGACCTGCTGCCGTTCGTCGCCGGCATCGAGGCCGGTGCGGACGCGGTGATGATGGCGCACGTGGTGTATCCGCAGGTCGCACCGGAGCCCGCCGGTTATTCGCCGCGCTGGATCCAGGACATCCTGCGCGCGAACATGGGTTTCCGTGGCGTGGTGTTCTCCGATGACATCGGCATGGCCGCCGCGTTCTCCGCGGGCGGAGTGAAGGCGCGCATCGATCTGCACCTGGATGCCGGCTGCGACGTCGTGCTGGTCTGCTCGCCCAAGCTGGTCGAGGAATCCCTGAAGGCGGTGGAAGGCCGCCGCTTGAACACGGCCGCGCTGCTCGGCCTGATTGGACGCGGTGGACTGGGCTGGGACGGCCTGCTCGCCGATCAACGTTATGGCCAGGCGCAGGCGCGTGTGCTCGGCAATCCGGAGACCGCGTAATGAAGAACCTGGGCAACACCCGACCGCAGCTGGCCGATGCGCTGGCCAATGCCGAACTGCTGGTGGATCGCACGACCCTTGAGCAGGCGATCGCTGCGATGGCCGAACCCATCGCCCGCGATTATGCCGGCGAGGTGCCGGTCTACCTGACCATCATGCACGGCGCGCTTCCGTTCGCCGGACAGCTGGCGCTGGAACTCGGCGCGCGCGGGCTGGATCTGGAATTCGACTATCTGCATGCCACGCGCTATCGCGGCGAAACCGCCGGCGGCGAACTGGTGTGGAAGCATCGGCCGGCCACCGCGCTGTACGGCCGCCGCGTGCTGCTGGTCGATGACATCCTCGATGAAGGTCACACGCTGCTGGCCGTCAAGCAATGGTGCACCGAGCAGGGCGCCACCGACGTGCGCATCGCCGCGATGACGGTCAAGCGCCACGACCGTTGCGTTGCCGGCATCTGCGCCGACTACGTCGGTCTGGAGGTCGATGACCGCTACGTGTTCGGCTACGGCATGGACTACTACGAGCAGGGCCGCAACCTGCCGGGCATCTACGCACTCAAGTAATCACCCCCACGGATTTTTCCTGCATGACTCAATCCATCGCACTGGCCGTCATTGGCGGCACCGGCGTGTACAAGCTGGCCCACCTGGCCGATGTCGACACCCGCGAAATCGATACGCCTTACGGCAAGCCGTCCGGACCGGTCCGCATCGGCACGCTGCTCGGGCAGCGCGTGGCGTTCCTTGCGCGCCACGGCGAAGGCCACTCGGTCCCACCGCACAAGATCAATTACCGCGCCAACCTGGCCGCATTGAAGAGCATCGGCGCATCGCGCGTGCTCGCCCTCAATACCGTCGGCGGCATCACCGAGGCCTACGGGCCGCGCGTGCTGGCCTGCCCCGACCAGATCATCGACTACACCTGGGGCCGGATCGCCACCATCTGCGAAGAACCCGGCACCGAAGTGGTGCATGTCGATTTCACCGAACCCTATACGCCGTCGCTGCGCCAGAAGATTCTCGCCGCTGCGCGCGTGACCGGCGTCGCAGTGGTCGATGGCGGCTGCCATGGCGTCATGCAGGGACCGCGCCTGGAAACCCGCGCGGAAATCGTGCGCATGCGACGCGACGGCTGTGACCTGGTCGGCATGACGACCATGCCCGAGGCCGCGCTGGCCCGCGAAATGGGGCTGGACTACGCCTGCCTGGCGATCGTCGCCAACTGGGCGGCGGGCATCGGCAGTGGCGAGGAAATCACCATGGCCGAGGTGCTGGCGAATGTGGAAGCGGCGTCCGCCGGGTTGCCGGAACTGATTGGCGAACTCGCGCGCGGGTGATTGTCAACGCGCGCCGGGCTTTGCATACTCGGCGCGTGCGGCTGCGGTCGCACGCAATCCACCCGCTCACAAGGAAACGCTAGCGCCATGCCGTACGGTACCGTGAAATGGTTCAATGATGCGAAGGGCTTCGGATTCATCGCGCCAGAAGATGGCAGCGCCGATGTCTTCGTGCATCACACCGCGATCAACTCCAAGGGGTTCCGCAGCTTGAAGGAAGGGCAGCGCGTCGAATATGAAGTGACGCAAGGTCCGAAGGGTGCGCAGGCCGGCAACGTTGTGCCATCGGCCTGACCGGCACACAGAATATTTTTTCGACCCCGCTCCGGCGGGGTTTTTTGTGGATGGGGAAGGAGCGGGGATGCTCAAGTCGCTTCATGTCGGCATCGTCGGTTACGGCACGGCCGGGCAGGCGCTGTCATTGCTGCTGTCGCGCGACGGACACCACGTGGAGGTGTTCGAACGCGCAACGAAACTGGGCCCGGTCGGTGCGGGATTCCTGTTGCAGCCCACCGGACTTCAGGTGTTGTGGGAACTGGGCGTGTTGCCCGAGGCCATGCGCCATGGCCGTCGCATCCACCGCCTGTATGGCGAAACTGGTGACGGACGTGCCGTGATGGACATGCGTTACAGCGGCTTGGGAGGCGCGTTGTTCGGGCTGGGCATGCAGCGCGGAGCGCTGTTCCAGATTCTGGCGAACGCATGGCCCGATCGGGAACGTGTGCGGGAAGCCACCGCCATCACGGCGATTGATTCGCAGGCGGGCACGCTCGTTGACGCCGAAGGCCGTCGCCACGGCCCGTACGACCTGGTCATCGTCGCCGACGGTGCGTCTTCGCAACTGCGCTCCACCACGCAGGCGGTGCGACGCGATGCGCTGTATCCGTGGGGCGCCCTGTGGTGCCTGGTGCCGCAGGGCGAATGGCCCTGGGCCGACGAACTGCGGCAACGCTACGTGGCCGCACGCAAGATGATCGGCTTCCTGCCCGTCGGTACGCGCGAGGATGACGCCACCCCGCGATTGAGTTTCTTCTGGAGCCTGCGCGGCGATGCGTTCAATGCCTGGCAGCGCGCTGACATGGCCGAGTGGAAGCAGGAGGTGTGCACACTCTGGCCGCAGGCCGGCGCTTGCCTGCAGCAGGTCGAACAACATCATCAGCTGGCACGCGCGGTCTATCGCGATGCCACCGTCCATGGTTGGGCGCGTGATCGCGTCGTGCTTGCCGGTGATGCGGCCCACGCCATGAGCCCGCAACTCGGCCAGGGCGTCAACATGGCGTTGATGGACGCACTCGCGTTGCGCGATGCCTTGCGTGCAGAAACCTCGCGCGACGCCGCCCTGGCCCGCTACCAGCGCGAGCGCCAGGCGCATGTGCGCATCTACCAGTTCTGGAGCCGCTGGCTGACGCCCCTGTTCCAGTCCGATCGCGATCGCATCGCGCGGGTCCGCGACCTCGCGTTCCTGCCGCTGGGCCGGCTTCCGCTGGGACGCACGCACATGTTGCGCGTACTCAGCGGCACCCAGCTCGGTTGGTTCGGACACCTGCGCCTGAAGCCGGATTTCCTTGCCGCATTGCAAGGAACCGCGTGATGCATGCCTGTGGCGGGTGCGCCACAATCGGAACGCCAACGGGAGCTTCAGATGAATCCACTGCCGGAGTTCGAGACGCATCGGGTCGACAACCAGCCGCCGCCGTTCGAGCCGTGCGATCTGTGGCGGACCGATCGGGCGCTGCAGGAGGCCGTGCAACGCGAAGGCGCGTCGACACTGGCGCCGCGCCTGGCCGAATACGGCGCATTGGCCGGCGACGTGCTGTACGCGCTGGGCTTCGACGCCAACCGGGACCGACCGCGATTGCGTACGCATGACCGCTACGGCCATCGCATCGATGCCGTGGAATTTCATCCGGCTTATCACCAGCTGATGGAGGCGGCGAAAACCCACGGCGTGGGCGGGCTTTCGTGGCATGAGCCACAACCCGGCGCGCATGTCGCGCGTGCGGCGCTCAGCTACCTGCATCACCAGGCGGACGCGGGCACCAGTTGTCCGCTGACGATGACGCACGCGGCCGTGCCGGTGCTGCGCCGCGAACCGTCGTTGCGCGCCTGGGCCGACGGTGCGGCCGCGCCGCACTACGACGCACGCGATGTGCCGATGCATGCGAAGCGTGGACTCACCCTCGGCATGGGCATGACCGAAAAGCAGGGCGGGTCCGACGTGCGCAGCAACATGACCACGGCCACGCCGGACGGCGATGTCCACCGTCTGGTCGGGCACAAGTGGTTTTTCTCCGCACCGATGAGCGACGGCTTCCTCGTGCTCGCGCAGGCGCCGGGCGGATTGACCTGTTTCCTGATGCCGCGCCGCTGGGAAGACGGCCAACTCAACGCATTCCGCATCCTGCGGCTGAAAGACAAGCTGGGCGACTGGTCCAACGCATCCAGCGAAATCGAACTCTGCGGCGCGCGCGCGTGGCGCGTCGGCGAAGAAGGCCGCGGTGTCGCCACCATCATCGGCATGGTCATGCTCACCCGGCTCGACTGCATGCTGGGCTCTGCCGCGGAAATGCGCATGGGGCTCGCGCAGGCCATCCACCATGCCCGTCATCGATACAGTTTCGGACAGCGCCTTTGCGATCATCCCCTGATGGCGAACGTGCTGTCGGATCTGGCCATCGAATCGGAAGCCGCCACCGTGTTCGCGATGCGCGTGGCGCGCGCGGTCGATCATGCCCGCTACGATCCGGGCGAAGCCGCGTTCGCGCGCATTGCCACGGCCATCGGCAAGTTCTGGGTGTGCAAGCGTGCGCCGGGCTTCATCAATGAAGCGCAGGAGTGCCTGGGCGGCGCGGGCTACGTGGAGGAATCGGTCCTGCCGCGCCTGTATCGGCAAGCGCCGCTGAATTCGATCTGGGAAGGCAGCGGCAATATCCAGTGCCTGGACGTATTGCGCGCACTCGCGCGCGAGCCGGACTGCCTGCACGCCGTGGTAGCCGAATGGGCTGCGGTCTCCGGACGTGAAGCCGGCTTCGACCGCTTCGCCGCTCGCCTGCAGGAAGATCTGGCGACCGCCGATGAAGCCAGCGCGCGCTGGATCACCGAGCGTCTCGCGCTGGCGTTGCAGGCGGCGGCGCTGCTGCGCGCGGGCAGTCCACTGGCAGCGGCGTTCGTTCGCCATCGCTTGGCGGTGAATGTCGCGCGCGCATACGGTTCGTTGCCGGTGGCGATGGACGGCGACGCCGTGCTGCAGCGCGCGTTGCCGAACTGATGCGTTTCATCGCGCTGATTGGCGTCGCGGCGTTGTCGTGCGTCCTCACGACAGCACAGTCGCGAACTGCGGCGCGAATAACGCCGGCAATGCTGCCGATCGCACAGCAGGCGGATGCCATTCGCGTCTACAAGGCGCAGCGGCGCATGGAGTTGTGGCGCGGCGAACGGAGAATCGCGACCTACCGGATCGCGCTGGGTGACGATCCCATCGGGCACAAACGGCAAGAGGGCGACGAGAAGACGCCCGAGGGCAGATACCGCATCAGCGGACGCAACCCGCGCAGCCGCTTCCACCTGTCGCTGCGCATTTCCTATCCGAATGAAGCCGACCGCGAGCAGGCGCGCCGCCGCGGTGTCGATCCCGGCGGCGACATCATGATCCACGGGGCGACGCCGCCGGGCTATCGAGGCGACTGGACCGACGGCTGCATCGCCGTCACCAATGAAGAGATGGACGCCATCTGGCAGCGCGTGCCGGTGGGGACGCCGATCGATATCCGGCCGTAGCGCGCGTCGCTTTCAGCGCGAGGCGAGCGAGTGACCCGAGGCAATCGCGCGCGCGCCGGTGATGATCATGCGCACCATCTGCGACATCTGGTTGATCAGCTCCGGGTCTTTTTCCGGCGGCAGATCCATCGCCGTCGCGCCCATCGCGAAAACCAGTCGCGTGATCGCCTTGGAGACCAGCGCCGGCTCGTGCAGCGGCGCGCCTTCGCGTTCGGCCAGGCGGATCAGATCGATGCGCAGTTCTTCCTCGAAGAAATTCAGTTCGCGATCCACCGCCTGCTTGAATGCGTCCGAACCCACCGTGCCCTCACGCAACAGCACATGCAGCAGCTTGTCGTCGGCGCGCAGCTGTTCGATGAAGGCTTCGACCGAGCCGCGCACCACGCTGCGCTCCTTGCTGGTCGCCCGCTGCCGCGCCTCGCCGATGATCGCGCGCAGCGACCGGCCCGCCAGATCGATCAATGCCACGGCCAGTTCGTCCATGTCGCGGAACTGGCGGTAGAAGCTGTTGGGCGCGATGCCGGCCTCGCGCGCCACCTCGCGCAGGCTCAATGTCGACACGCTGCGATGCGGGCCGATGAGCTTCAACGTAGCCGCCAGCAGGTCCTCGCGGGAGATGCTCGCCTTGCGGCCGGGGCCGTGATCGTCGGGTTGGGGCAGGGCGGTCTGGGACATGGGCCGTACGGAGGTGAATGGCGGCAGGCTGAGCCCGCATGATAGCGGGAAGAATTAATATACAGCTGTATACACGAATGTACTCAGCTCGGTATAGTGGCCGCCATGAACGCCATCGTCCGTCCTGCCGCCCGCCGATCGAAAGGTCCGTGGCGGCGTCTGCTCGGTCCCTTCATCAAGCCGGATGTCTTCGACTTCTGGGCTGGCCACGTCAACCGCAACTGGACTTGGGAGCGCCCCCGTGCGCGTCTGCTGTCGCGCGAGGTGACGGCGCAGGGCGTGGTCACGCTGCTGCTGCGTCCCAACCGCCACTGGAACGGCGCGCGCCCGGGCCAGCATGTCAATCTCGGCGTGGAGATCGACGGCGTCCGCTACACCCGCAGCTACAGCCCCAGCGAACTGCGCACCGATGGCCTGATCGCCATCACGGTGAAGTCCGTCGACGCAGGCCGCGTCAGCCGCTATCTGAGCGAACGTGCGCGTCCGGGTGACGTGTTCGAACTCGGGCAGGCTTTCGGCGAGTTCCATGTCCCCGCCTCAGGCGGCCCGCTGTTGATGCTGGCCGCCGGCAGCGGCATCACGCCACTGATGGCCATGTTGCGGGACCTCGCTGCACGCGGGATGCCGATGCCGGTGGATCTCGTCTATTGGGTGCGCACGCGCGAAGAACTCTGCTTTGCCGACGAACTGCGCGCGATGGCGGACCGCCATCCCGGCTTCCATTTCCGCGCGGTGCTGACCGGGCAGGCCGCGTCTGCTGCGGACGAACACGAAGGCCGTCTCTGCGAACAGTACGTGCGTGACTGGCTTGCCGACGTGCAGACGCGCCACGTCCTGGCCTGCGGTCCGGGCGGCTTCGTCGAAACCGCGCGCGCTTTGATGGCACGGCATGCGGCCTCGTTCCAGGCCGAAGCCTTCAGCCCGCCGCCCGCATCGGTGGAAGAAGGCGGCGAAGTCGATGTGCTTCTGCGCCGCAGCGGTCGTCGCCTGCGCATTCCGCGCGGCCAGACTTTGCTTGTCGCGCTGGAAGATGCCGGCCTCAAACCGGCATCCGGTTGCCGCATGGGCATCTGCAACACCTGCGCCTGCGGAAAGTCCTCCGGCAGCACGCGGCATCTGGCCAGCGGCGAACTACACCACGAACCCTCACAGGCGTTGAAGCTGTGCGTGCACGGCGCCGCCACCGACCTCGAACTGGATCTCTGAATGTCCGCTTCCCGGCCTCCCCGCAATCGCGCCCTCACGCCCGCCGAACTGGATCGTTTCGGCGAAGAACTCGATGCCCTGCGCGCACGCACGCTCGCCACGCTGGGTGAACGCGACGCGCGTTACATCCGCGCAGTCATCAAGGCGGTCCGCTACATCCAGTTCAGCGGCCGCATGCTGCTGCTGGTTGCTGCGGTGCTGGGCGGCCTGCTTGCCGCGGGCCAGGTGTGGGCCTGGGTGTTCTGGCCCACCTGGATTCTCGGCGCGGTGCTGCTGGGGCTGGGCAAAATCCTCGAAAACATGGAGCTCGGCCACAACGTCATCCACGGTCAGTACGACTGGCTTGGTGACCCGCACATCAATGGCCAGCACTACGAATGGGACATCGTCGCGACCAGCGAGAACTGGCGGCACACGCACAACTTCCGCCACCACACCTATACCAACGTGCGTGGCATGGATGACGACATCGGCTACGGCCTGCTGCGCATCTTCCCGGAACAGCGCTGGCGCGCGTTCTACCTGCTGCAACCGATCATCGCAGTGTTCTTCGCGCTGATGTTCCAGTGGGGCGTCGCCATCCAGGATCTGAAACTCGGTCGCTGGTGGCACGGCAAGATGTCGACCGCACAGCTGCGCCGCAAATGCGCGCCCGTCGTCAGGAAGGCTGCGCGTCAATTGACCAAGGATTACGTGATCCACCCGCTGATCGCCGGCCCGTTCTTCCTGCCCGTGCTGCTCGGCAATCTCGTCGCCAACGGCATGCGCAACGTGTGGACCTATGTCGTGATCTTCTGCGGCCACTTCACTGCCAACGCCGAAACGTTCCCGAAGGAATGCGTCAAGGACGAATCGCGCGGCCACTGGTACCTGCGCCAGCTGCGCGGATCCTCGAACATCCGTGGCGCTCGCTGGCTGCACATCCTGACTGGCAACCTCAGCCACCAGATCGAACACCATTTCTATCCGGACGTGCCGGCGAACCGCTACGCCGCGATGGCCGAGGAAGTCCGCGAAATCTGCGCGCGCTACGGCCAGCACTACAACACCGGCTCGCTGCCGCGTCAGTTCGGCCAGGTCATGTGGCGTATCGTCCGCCACGCCTTCCCGAGCCGACCCTCGATCAAGGTGCCGTTGTTGGTGCCGGAACCCGAACCGACGCCGGATGCGGCGTAAGAAAAAAGCCGGGCTTGCCCGGCTTTTTTTCGGCCAGGGAAAACATGAGCGCTGGCGAGCGTGTCTCCGCACCTGCGTATTCCCGGTGCGCCTCCACATCGAGCCGGCATGGCGAGCCAGTCATGGCCGCGAATGCGTCCATCGCCCCGAAGCAATGCGCCCACGTGCAGGCGTGCAGGCATTCTGCATACGTCTGCGATTGGCCTGGAATCCCCCCCCTTCGTATCTGGTTTTCTGCAGCCATTCCAGGAAAGCTCGACCTGACTTGACCGAACCTCGTTCAAGCGACTAGGTTCGCGCACAGTGGCCGCGACGGCCAAGGGGATAACCGGCTGCTGCGCAGGCCGAAAGGGATATTGGCATGAAGGTGCAAGGAATCATCTGCAGCCTGTCGTTGGCCGCAGTGTCTGGAAGCGCGATGGCGGCGGATGTCTCGCCACAGGACGAATACGAAAAGCGCCTCAAACTGGCGCGCACGATTGAGCCAGTGGGGGAGAAGCCGTTTGGCGAGAGCCATAGCCTGCTCTCCGGCGAAATCGGGTTCGAGGTCACCGATATCACGCTGGAAGGCAATGGCCCGGCCATTTCGCTGACGCGTACTGCACGCCTGCGTGAGATGGACCGCGGCAATGATCCGCCCATGCTCGGCAACTGGGATCTGTCCATTCCGCGTATCGAAACCATGGTGCGTGCCGCCAGTCGTCTTGGCGACGCTGGCAAACCCGGCGAAAACTGGAAGACGCTGACCGGAAGCTATGCACGTTGTTCGGAAATCGACTTGCTAGGCCCCGAACTGTGGTGGCACGGATACGAGTTTATCGATGGCAACGGCGCACGCCACGAACTCATGAAGCGCGACGTGTCCAACACTACAAGCCCGACGGTGACGCATGGCAACGCAACGTTGCCTGTACCGGTGGTCGCAGATGGAAACTGGCAGTTCGCGTGCTTGCCCGCCACTTCAAACGGTGCTGTGAATCCGAGCCTGGCCGAACCCGGCGAAGCATTCCTCGCCATCGCGCCGGATGGAACAAAGTACTACCTCGATTATCTGGTGGGCGTTCGCGCCAGCACGGTTGCCGACTATTTTGATGAAGTGATGGCGACGTCTTCAATCTCGGATGCGGAGTCATATGGTGAACCGGAACAGCAGGTGCCCGGCACACCGGTCCCGAAGAGCGGCCCCATCCGGCGCTTCTTCCCGCGCATGTTCGCCACGATGTTTGTATCCAGAGCCGAGGATCGCTTCGGCAACTGGGTGAAGTACGAATACACCGACCGGAAAATCACTCGCATTACTGCCAGCGACGGACGCGCCATCAGCTTCACCTGGCGGGCCGATGCGCCTCTCATCGCCAGCATTACGGTGCAACCCGGCACGCAGCAACGGGTATGGAGCTACGAGTACGGAACCATCACGATGGGTACCGACGGCATTTGGGCTGCAGGGTTGAGCAACGTAAACCTGCCTGACGGAACGCAATGGCAGTATTCGTTCACCATGCCGCCAAGCATGACCTCGCTTGAAGGCTGCGACATACGTGCAGGCAGCTCGCAGGCGACTCCTGCGTCCTCAATCACCGTGCTACATCCGAGCGGGCTTGCCGGTACATTTGTTCTGCAGTCGAAATGGAACGGGCGTAGTTACGTGCCATCGAATTGCATGAGCGCCGCCGGTACTCCGGTCGGCGAAGGCATTCCCGCCATAAACCAGGCAAAAGCACTGGTCCAGAAGACGTTCTCTGGCCCCGGTCTCACCCCGCTGACCTGGAATTACACGTACTCCACGGCAACGGGAAGTTACACGAGGGATCCATGCGCTGCAGCCGGCAACTGCCCGGATAGCCGCTGGGTGGACGTCGTGGACCCCGATGGAGTCCGGACGCGCTACACGGTCAGTACGCGCTTCGATATTTCCGAAGGCCGCACGCTCAGCGTCGATACCTATTCGCCTACCGGCGTATTGGTCAATCGGGAAGTACCGACCTACGCGGCGTACAACGCCGGACCGTTTCCAGCACGGATCGGCGACTGGCTAGGCGCCCCGAGCGTGACCAATCGTGATCCGAAAGAGCGACTGGCGCCGTTGCAGATGCGCAAGTTGATTCGCGATGGAGTTGTCTTCACCTGGCAAGTAGACGCGACCTGCGGCAGCAGCGGTACCGTGCCTTGCTTCGACACATTCGCGCGGCCAACGAAGGTCACCAAGAGCAGCGCGCCGACCCCGTAAGCCACGGAACTCCAACAGGACAACTTCGCGACGAACGCGGGGTCCACAGGGAATACGCATGAAGCGAATCAGCAGGAGCATCGGCGCGGTCTGCGCATTGGCCTTGGCCTTGCCGCTGGCGGCGCAGGCGCAGAGTTACAGCAAGACCGAGACCATCGAGTACCACGACGACCTGTCGTTGTGGGTGCTGGGGCAGGTCAAGCGCACCACCACCGACGGCATCGAGACCAGCAGGACCACCTACGAGTGGCGCGCGGTGCCGACGAAGTTCGAGAAGTTCGGCAAGCTCGTGCAGACGGTGGGGTACGACATGACCTCCTCCGTCGCCTCAGGCCAGCTGGGCACGGTGAAGACGGTCAAGGACGGCAACAACAACCTCACCACGGCGACGAACTGGAAACGCGGCATTCCGCAGAACGTGGCCTTTGCCGACGGCACGTCCATCGCCGCCTCGGTGGATGACCGCGGCTGGATTGCCTGGGCCGAGGACGAGAACGGTTCGCGAACCTGCTACGGCTATGACGCGATGGGGCGGCTGGCGAGCACGACCTACACCTCGGAAAGTGCGCCGAATGTCTGCGACACCAGCAAGTGGGCGCCCACCACCTACACCTGGGAATACGCAACCTGGTGGAACACGGTCTGCCGGCCGGGCACTGGCTGCGCCGCAACCACACCGGCAATCACCGTCGCAATACGTTCTATGACGCGATGTGGCGGCCGATACTGGAGCACTATTACGACGGCGCCAACGTCGATGCGACCGTGCAGACGCGCGCGTGGTCCTACGATGCGCAAGGACGCGTGACGTTCGAAGCCTATCCGGTCAACGCGCTGAC
>JAEZYE010000036.1 GCA_023419315.1 Pseudomonadota bacterium | reverse complement strand
AGCTGAAGCCGGGCGCGATCGTCGTCGGCACCGTCGTGGAAGTCCGCGGCGATGTCGTGGTGATCAACGCCGGCCAGAAGTCCGAAGGCATCGTGCCGATCGCGCAGTTCCGGAATGACGCCGGCGAGATCGACGTGGGCGTGGGCGACCAGGTCAAGGTCGCGCTCGACTCCATCGAGAACGGCTTCGGCGAGACCGTGCTGTCGCGCGAGAAGGCCAAGCGCGCGATGGTGTGGGACGAGCTGGAGGAAGCCCTCGAGAAGAACGAGACCATCACCGGCCGCATCAGCGGCAAGGTCAAGGGTGGTTTCACCGTCGACATCAAGGACGTCCGCGCGTTCCTGCCGGGCTCGCTGGTGGACGTGCGCCCCGTGCGCGACCCGGGTTACCTGGAAGGCAAGGAACTCGAGTTCAAGCTCATCAAGCTGGATCGCAAGCGCAACAATGTCGTGGTCTCCCGCCGTGCGGTGGTCGAGAGCGAGCATTCGGAAGAGCGCGAGCAGCTGATGGACAAGCTGCAGGAAGGCGTGGTGCTGAAGGGTGTGGTCAAGAACCTCACCGACTACGGCGCGTTCGTCGACCTGGGCGGCATCGACGGCCTGCTGCACATCACCGACATGGCGTGGAAGCGCGTGCGTCACCCGTCCGAGGTCGTGGAAGTCGGCCAGGAGCTGGACGTCCGCGTGCTCAAGTACGATCGCGAGCGCAATCGTGTTTCGCTGGGCCTCAAGCAGCTGGGTGAGGATCCGTGGGACAACATCGCCCGCCGTTATCCGGCCAACAGCCGCGTGTTCGGCAAGGTCTCCAACGTCACCGATTACGGCGCGTTCGTCGAAATCGAGCCGGGCGTGGAAGGCCTGGTCCACGTGTCCGAGATGGACTGGACCAACAAGAACGTCAACCCGTCCAAGGTCGTGCAGGTCGGCGACGAAGTCGAAGTGATGGTGCTGGACGTAGACGAAGAGCGTCGTCGCATCTCGCTGGGCATGAAGCAGGTTGCCGCCAATCCGTGGGAAACCTTCGCTGCCACCCACAAGAAGAACGACAAGGTGTCCGGTCAGATCAAGTCGATCACCGACTTCGGCATCTTCATCGGTCTGGACGGTGGCATCGACGGTCTGGTTCACCTGTCCGACATCAGCTGGAACACCACCGGCGAAGACATCGTCCGCAACTTCAAGAAGGGCGACACGCTGGAAGCCGTGGTGCTGGCGGTTGATCCGGAGCGCGAGCGGATCAGCCTGGGCGTCAAGCAGCTGGAGCAGGATCCGTTCGGCCAGTACATGGCGACGCATCCGAAGGGTTCGAAGGTCGAAGGCGTGGTGAAGGAAGTCGACGCCAAGGGCGCGACGATCGAACTGGCCGACGGCATCGAAGGCTATGTGTCCGCGCGCGATATCGCGCACGAGCGCATCGACGACGCCAGCCAGCACCTGAAGGTTGGCGACAAGGTTGAAGCCAAGTTCATCGGCATGGATCGCAAGGGCCGCACGCTGCAGCTCTCGATCAAGGCCAAGGACGAAGCCGAGACCGCCGAAGCACTGGCCGAGTACAACAAGTCCGCTGCGGAAGCGGCTGCCGGCACCACCAGCCTGGGCGCGCTGTTGCGCGCGCAGCTCGATGGCGGCAAGTCCGAGTAAGCCGTACCTGCTGTAAACCGTAGTCCATTCCTGCCGGTCCGGGTTTTCGAACCCGGACCGGTCAGGGGCGTATCCGCCAGATTCCGACGCGATGACCAAATCCGAACTCATCGAAATCCTGACCCGCCGCCAGCCGCACCTCAAGGCGGAAGACGTTGATCTCGCGGTCAAGGCGTTGCTCGAGATGATGGCCGGTGCCCTGGCTCAGGGTGATCGCATCGAGATCCGCGGCTTCGGAAGTTTCTCCCTGCATTACCGTCCGCCGCGCATGGGCCGCAATCCCAAGACGGGCGACTCTGTGGCATTGCCCGCCAAGCATGTTCCGCACTTCAAGCCCGGCAAGGAACTGCGGGAGCGCGTCAGCACGGTGACGCCCCTGGAAGAAAACGTCGACTGATTGATTCAGTCGCGTGCCCATCGTGGTGCGCTCGGCTAAGCTAACCGTTCGACTGAACGAGCTGGAGCTGCCCGATGAACACCTTGCGTCTGCTCATCGCACTATTTTTCCTCGCGGCCGGTCTCGTCATCGGCGTGCTCAATACGCAGCCCATCGTCCTGAAGCTCCTCTTCACGGACATTCCCACGTCTTCGGGTGTCGCGATCATCCTGTCCTTGTTGTTTGGTGTCCTCATCGGAGGACTGATCGTGATGGCAACGATGGTGCTTCCCCTTTACGCCAAGTTGCGCAAGGCGACACGGCCGAACGTGGCTCCGCCGTCCGCACCCAGCGTTACGCCGCCCGGCGCATCCGGACTTTGATCGAATGGAATTCCTAAACGAGTGGTTCTGGTTCTTCCTGTTTCTCCCGCTGGCAGCGCTGAGCGGCTGGATCGTCGGTCGTCGTGGCGGGCAACGTCATGGCGATACCCAGGTCAGTCGATTGTCGAGCACCTATTTCCGGGGCCTGAACTACCTGCTCAATGAGCAGCCCGACAAGGCAATCGAACTTTTCCTGCATATCGCCGAGCTGGACAAGGAGACCTTCGAAACCCAGGTCGCACTGGGACATCTGTTCCGACGTCGTGGCGAAGTCGATCGTGCCATCCGGTTGCATCAGGGTCTGGTACAGCGTCCGGATCTCAATGATCAGCAGAAGGTCCAGGCGTTGCTGGCGCTGGGCGAGGACTACATGCGTTCGGGTCTGCTCGACCGCGCCGAAACCGTGTTCACCGATCTGGCGCGAATCGACCAGCGTGCGCCTCAGGCGCTCAAGCATCTGATCGGTATCTATCAGGCCGAGCGCGACTGGGAAAAAGCCATCGACAACGCACTGCGCTACGAAGAAGTCACCGGCGAGCCCATGGGCAAGCTGGTCGCGCAATTCGAATGTGAACTGGCCGAACGCTACCGCACCGCCAACGATCTGGAGGCAGCGCGCTCCGCGATCGCACGCGCTTATCAGGCGGATGCGAACTGTGTCCGCGCGGGCATTCTGGAAGGCCGACTCGAAGCCGATGCAGGCAACGCCGAAGCTGCGGTGCGCGCATTCGAGCGTGCAGCGCGCCACGACCCGGATTACCTTCCGGAGGTGTTGCCGGGCCTGCTGTCGAACTACGAAAAGGTGGGCGACCTTTCCGGCGCGCGCGCGTTCCTGTCGGAAATGAGCGAGCACTATCGGGGCATCGCGCCGGTCCTGGCGCTCACCCGACTGGTGGAAGGGCAAGAGGGTGTGGCGGCCGCCCGCGCCTATCTGGCGCGACAGTTGAAGGATCGTCCGTCGGTGCGTGGGGAGGCTGCGCTCATCGACCTCACCTTGGCTGAGGGCGCCGACCCGGCCGCGACGCTGCAGGACCTGAAGCACATCACCGATCAGCTGCTGGTGCGCAATCCCAGCTATCGCTGCACGCGTTGCGGGTTCGGCGCGCGCACGCATCACTGGCAATGCCCCAGTTGCAAGGAATGGGGCACCATCAAGCCGCTGCTGAACTACGCGGTGGTGTGATGGCGACAATTTTTCCTTGGCTGGGGCTGCACTTCTGTGTAGCGGCCGTGGGGACATGGTGGGCGCGTCGCTACGCAGTGGCGCGGGATCTGGTTGATCAGCCCGGAGAACGCCGCAGTCATGTCGTGGCGACGCCACGTGGCGGAGGCATTGCGATCGTCGTCAGCCTGTTGCTGGCGAGCGTCTGGCTGGCGTGGCTGTTCCCTTCTCAGCGCGTTCTCCTGGCGGTGTTCGTTGCGGGCATGCTGGCAGTCGCAGCCGTTGGCTGGTGGGACGACCATCGCCCGCTTTCACCCTGGTCGCGACTTCTGGTCCATGCATTGGCTGGAGCCGGCTTCTCGATGGCGCTGCTGTACACGACAGGTTCGCGGGGGCAGGCGATGTTCGCGTTTCTGGCAGTGCTGGTGCTGGTGAACGTGTGGAACTTCATGGACGGCATTGATGGACTGGCCGCCACTCAAGCTGCAGTCTGCGCCGTCGCGTTTCTGTTCTGGCTACCCGGGCCATGGTCATGGCTGGCCGCTGCGCTGCTTGCCGCATGTTGCGGTTTCCTGCCTTTCAACTTTCCGCGCGCGCGCATTTTCCTCGGGGATGTGGGAAGCGGGGTGCTGGGCTTTGCGCTTGCGGCGCTGCTGTCCGTCTCAGCAATCGAGCAGGATGGATTGGTGTTAATGCTGATCCCGATGGCTGCCTTTCTTGTGGACGCGTCTTTCACACTGTCTTCGCGCATCCTGTGCGGTGAACGTTGGTGGACGCCTCATGTGTCGCATGTCTACCAGCGGGCCGCGCGGCGATTCGGACACGTTTCCGTGACATCCATGTACTGGATGTTCAGTACCGTTACGCTTTTGTTAATATCGCTTGCGTCTAATGCAAGACCCGGGCCGGAAATCTGGTTGGTCGCCTGGTATGCACTGGCACTTGCGTTGTGGGGATGGGCACGCAAGCAATTGAAGTAAACAGCAAGGAGCTATACCAATGACTTCATTGCGGGATCGCGTGGCCGCCTGGTTGCCGCGCGTCTTGATTGCGGCGCACGACCTCTTGATGGTTTGGCTGTGCTGGCAGTTGTTGTATTTCGCGCGTTACGCGCTGCTGCCGCATGCGCGGCAATATCCGATGTGGTCCGCCGAGGTGGCCATCGTCGTCGCCGGGCAAGGCCTGGTTTTCTGGTGGATGGGGCTCTATCGCGGGCTTTGGCGTTTCGCCAGCCTGCCGGATTTGTGGAATATCGCGAAGGCGAGCGCGCTCGGCTTCCTCGCGATCATGATCGGGCTGTTCTTCTACAACCGTTTCGGCACCTTGCCGCGGACGGTACTGGCCTTCTATCCGTTTGCCCTTGCTGTCTGTCTTGGACTGCCGAGGCTGTTGTATCGCGCGTGGAAGGATGCCCAGGCCAGCCGCGCGCACGAGAATGCATCCCGCGTCATCGTGCTGGGGGCGGGGCGAGCGGGAGAGGCGCTGGTTCGCGAATTGCGGCGCACCGGGGTCTACAACCCGGTCGCGTTCCTTGACGATGCGAGTGGTTTGCAGGGCACCAAGCTTCTCGGCGTGCCCGTATTGGGTCGTCTGGATCAGGCCGCTGCCGTCGCGCGTGAGACCGCAGCCAAGATGCTGGTCATCGCGATGCCATCCCTCAATGCGCCCAGCATGCAGCGCGTTGTGGCGATCTGCGAGAGCACGGGGCTGCCGTTCCGCATGGTGCCCCGCCTGGTCAACGTTCTGGAAGGCCAGGCGATGCCGGGCGACCTCAAGGAGGTCGCCATCGAGGACTTGCTGGGCCGCAAGTCGGTCACGCCGGACTGGAAATTGATCCGGGGTTGGCTGGGCGGCCGGACAGTCATGGTCACCGGCGCAGGCGGCTCCATAGGTTCCGAACTCTGCCGGCAATGTGCCCGGCATGGCGCACAGCGGATTGCACTGGTGGAAATCGACGAACTGGCGCTGCTGACGATTCACGCCGAATTGAAGCGCATGTTCCCCGAGTTGGAGGTGCTGTGCATTCTCGGCAACTGCGGGGACCCGGCCGTCATGCACCATGCGCTCGCGCGGTCGCAGCCGGACGCCGTGTTCCATGCCGCCGCCTACAAGCAGGTGCCGCTGCTCGAGGAACATCTGCGCGAAGCGATTGGCAACAATGTGCTGGCAACCGAAACCGTGGCCCGCTTCTGCCGCGAGGCCGGGGTAGCGACGTTCGTGCTCATCTCGACTGACAAGGCGGTCGATCCCGCCAATGTCCTGGGCGCCACGAAGCGATTGGCGGAGATGACGTGCCAGGCGCTCGACGAAGGCAACATGGACAGCACGCGCTTCGTGACCGTCAGGTTCGGCAATGTCCTGGACTCCGCGGGCAGCGTGGTCCCATTGTTCCGCGAACAGATCCGAAAGGGCGGCCCGGTCACCGTCACCGATCCGGATGTCACGCGCTATTTCATGACGATTCCGGAAGCCAGCCAGCTCATCCTGCAGGCGGCAGCCGGCGCAGCACACGCGTCGATCTACACGCTGGACATGGGAGAACCCGTGCCGATTCGCCTGCTCGCCGAGCAGATGATCCGGCTGGCCGGGAAGCAACCGGGGCGCGATATCGCGATCGTGTACACCGGGCTTCGTCCAGGTGAAAAGCTGCACGAGAACCTGTTCTACGCGGACGAGCATTACCGGCCGACCTCGCATTCCAAGATCATGCAGGCCGAAGCCCGGGCGGGCGTATCGGCCGATTTCATCGAGATGACCCTGCAACGCCTGCGCGGGGCCCACGGCCGCTTCGACGAAGAGGAAATGAAGGAACTGCTTCGCATCGCGGTTCCGGAATTCGTTCCGCTTCAACGCGATGTTGAACCTGCCTCGGCTACCATTGTGGCCTTTCCCGCTCGAGAGGCCCGCAGGATCCGATGAATCGCCGCATTCGCAAGGCCGTATTCCCCGTCGCCGGACTCGGCACCCGATTCCTTCCCGCCACCAAGACCGTCCCAAAGGAAATGCTGCCGATCATCGATCGGCCGCTGATCCAGTACGCGGTCGATGAGGCGATTGAGGCCGGGTGCGACACGTTGATTTTCGTGACCAATCGCTACAAGCACGCGGTTGCGGACTATTTCGACAAGGCGTACGAACTGGAGCAGAAGCTCGAGCGCGCCGGCAAGCGTGAGCAATTGGAACTGGTGCGCAACGTGCTGCCCGATGGCGTGCGAGCGGTGTTCGTGACCCAAGCGGAAGCACTCGGTCTGGGACACGCGGTGCTTTGTGCCAAGCCGATCGTCGGTGATGAGCCGTTTGCGGTCGTGCTGCCGGACGATCTCATCTGGAATCGGGGCGCAGGCGCGCTGAAGCAGATGGCCGACGCGGCCGAAGCAACCGGCGCCAGCATGATCGCCGTGCAGGATGTCGCGCCCGAGCAGACAGGCAATTACGGCATCGTCGCAACGGACACGTTTTCCGGGCGTTCCGGCCGGATCAACGCAATTGTGGAAAAGCCCGCACCGGCCGTCGCCCCCAGCAATCTGGCGGTTGTGGGCCGATATGTACTGGATGGCAGCATCTTCGACCTGCTCGAAAGCACTACGCCGGGCGCTGGCGGCGAGATTCAGCTGACCGATGCCATCGCTACGTTACTGAGCCAGAAGCCGGTGCATGCCTATCGCTTCCAGGGCACGCGCTTCGATTGCGGCACACACATCGGCCTGATCGAAGCGACGATCCGCTACGCGCTGGACCACGAAAAGCTGAGCGACGCCGCGCGCAGCATGATGCAGAGCGCGCTGAGCGAACTGGGCGTAACCGATCTGGAGTAGGCGGGTAATGGATGCCGCGCTGAGCTGGAGCGATTTCGAGAAGGTCCATCTGTGTGTCGGGACCGTCCTCAAGGTCGAATCGTTCCCGGAAGCCCGCAAGCCGGCCTGGAAGATCTGGGTCGATTTCGGACCGCATGGCATCCGCAAGACCAGCGCGCAGGTGACCGAGTTGTATGGCGTGGATGATCTGCTGGGCAAGCAGATCATCGGCGTCATCAATTTCCCGCCCAGGCAGGTCGGGCCTTTCCGTTCGGAATTCCTGCTGACGGGCTTCCCGACCGGGTCGGGCGTCGTGGTGAGCACGGTCGAACGCGAGGTACCGAACGGGACACGCCTCGCGTAACCGGACCGCAATAAAAAAAGGGCGGCCAAACGGCCGCCCTTTTTGTTCTTACAGCGCCTCGAAGATGCCCGCTGCGCCCATGCCGGTGCCGATGCACATCGTCACCATGCCGTACTTCTGCTGGCGCCGGCGCAGGCCATGGACCAGCGTCGCGGTGCGGATGGCGCCGGTGGCGCCCAGCGGGTGGCCGAGTGCAATGGCGCCTCCGAGCGGATTGACCTTGGCCGGGTCCAGCTCGCTGTCGCGGATGACGGCAAGCGCCTGCGCGGCGAAGGCTTCATTCAGCTCGATCCAGTCCAGCTGATCCTTGCTGAGACCGGCCTGCTTCAGCGCTTTCGGGATAGCGGCAATCGGGCCGATGCCCATGACTTCCGGGCGCACGCCGGCGACGGAGAAGCTGACGAAGCGCGCCAGCGGCGTCAGACCGTAATCCTTGACGGCCTGTTCCGACGCGAGCAGAACCGCACCGGCACCATCACTCATCTGCGAGGAATTGCCGGCGGTGACCGTGCCGCCGAACTGGCCATTGCGGAAAACCGGCCGCAGCTTGCCCAGACCTTCCAGCGTGGTGTCGGCACGCGGACCTTCGTCATTCTCGACCTGCAGCTTCTTCAATCGGATGGTGTTGGCTGCAAGATCCGGCAGGTGGCCCTGGATCTCGTACGGCGAAATCTCCGAGCGGAATTCACCCGCCGCAGTCGCCGCAAGCGCTTTCTGGTGAGAGGCGAGGGCGAAGGCGTCCTGCTGTTCGCGGGAGACCTTCCATTCCTCGGCGACTTTCTCGGCGGTGATGCCCATGCCATAGGCGATGGCGACGTGGTCATCCCGGAACACCGAAGGTGACAGTGCCACCTTGTTGCCCATCATCGGCACCATCGACATCGATTCCGTGCCGCCTGCCAGCATCAGGTCGGCATTGCCGAGGCGGATCTGATCCGCCGCCAGCGCGACCGCCTGCAGGCCCGACGAGCAGAAGCGGTTGATGGTCTGGGCGGCGATCGTGTCCGGCAGGCCAGCCAGCAGAAGGCCGATGCGCGCGACGTTCATGCCTTGCTCGCCCTCGGGCATGGCGCAGCCGATGATGGCGTCATCGATGCGATTCACGTCGATGCTTGGCGCCTGCGCGACGACGGATTTGAGGACGTGCGCCAGCATGTCGTCCGGACGGGTGTTCCGGAACACGCCCTTGGGCGCCTTGCCTACCGGCGTACGGGTAGCGGCGACGATGTAGGCGTCCTGGATTTGCTTGCTCATGTGTGTTTCTCCCAATCAGGGAATTCGAATTCGGGTGGAGTGATGAAGATGGCTGCGCGGAACTCAGTTCCGCAGCGGCTTGCCGGTCTTCAGCATGTGGGCGATACGTGCCTGCGTCTTCTCCTGCTGGGCAAGTTCGACGAAATGCTGGCGTTCCAGCTTGAGCAGCCATTCCTCGTCGACCAGCGAGCCGCGATCCACTTTGCCGCCGCACAGCACCGTAGCGATGCGGGTGGCGATCTCGTAGTCGTACTCGCTGATGAAACGACCTTCCAGCATGTTGACCAGCAGCATCTTGAACGTGGCAATGCCGACGTCGCCGGCGACCTGGATGCGGCGCGCGGGAAGCGGCGGACGGTATCCGCTCTCGGACATGGCGATGACCTGCTGCCGTGCCACATGCAGTTGCTCATACGCGTTGAAGAGCACGCGATCCGTGCCGCGCAGCAGGCCCAGTTCCTTCGCTTCGACCGCCGACGCCGACACCTTGGCCATCGCCACGGTTTCGAACGTACGCTTGAGTTCGGCAAACACATCGCCGCCCGGGCCGGCTGCCTGCGAAGCGCGAACCGCGATTTCCTTGAGCCCACCACCGGCCGGCAACAGGCCGACGCCCGCTTCGACCAGACCGATGTAGCTCTCGAGCGAAGCGACAGTGAGCGCACTGTGCATCTGGAACTCGCACCCGCCGCCGAGTGCCAGGCCGCGCACCGCGGCCACGACCGGGACCAGCGAATACTTGATGCGCTGGCTCGCGGCCTGGAAGCTCGCCACCATCGTTTCGAACTCGGCGATCTTGCCGGCTTGCAGCGCACCCAGCGCTCCGGCCAGATCGGCGCCGGCGGAGAACGGTTCCTTCGGTTGCCAGACCACCAGACCCTTGAACTTGCGCTCGGCGATGCCGACCGATTCGAGGACGCCTTGCAGAACGGCATCGGACACGGTGTTCATCTTGGTTTTGAAACTGAGCACGCCGACGTCGTCGCCATCCGTCCACAGGCGGACGCCGTCGTTCTCGTACACCGTTTCGCCCTGCGGGAACACTTCACCCAGCAGCGGGTCGGGGAAGCGCTGGCGCTGGTAGACCGGCAACGACGAACGTGGCAGCTTGGCATTGCGTGCCGGGCTGTAGCTGCCTTCGGCGGCATGCACGCCTTCGCGGCCGTCGAATACCCAGTTCGGCAGCGGCGCGCTGCTCATGCTCTGGCCCGCGACGATGTCGTCGGCGATCCACTGCGCGACCTGCTTCCAGCCCGCCGCCTGCCAGGTTTCGAACGGACCCAGCGACCAGCCGTAGCCCCAACGGATCGCCAGATCGACGTCGCGGGCAGTTTCGGCGATGTCGGACAGGTGGTACGCGCTGTAGTGGAACAGATCGCGGAACACCGCCCACAGGAACTGCGCCTGCGGATGCTGGCTCTCGCGCAGCTTGGCGAACTTCTCGGCCGGGTTGCGGATCTTGAGGATTTCCAGGACCTCGGGCGCCGCGGCGCGGTCCGCCGGCCGGTAGTCCTGCTTCTCCAGATCCAGTACCACGATGTCCTTGCCGACCTTGCGGAAGATGCCGGCGCCGGTCTTCTGGCCCAGCGCACCCTTCTGGATCAGCGCTTCAAGCCACTTCGGCGCGGTGAAATAGCGATGCCACGGATCATCGGGCAGCGTGTCTCCCATCGTCTTGATGACGTGCGCCATGGTGTCGAGGCCCACCACGTCGGACGTACGGTAGGTGGCCGATTTCGGGCGTCCGATCAACGGACCGGTCAGCGCGTCAACTTCATCGAAACCCAGCTTGAAGGCCGACGTATGGTGCGCCGTCGCCAGGATGGAGAACACACCAATGCGGTTGCCGATGAAGTTCGGCGTGTCCTTGGCGTAGACCACGCCCTTGCCAAGCGTCGTTGTCAGGAAGGTTTCCAGCCCTTCCAGCACGGCCGCATCGGTCGTGCGTGCCGGAATCAGTTCGGCCAGGTGCATGTAGCGCGGCGGGTTGAAGAAATGAACGCCGCAGAAGCGGTGGCGCAGTTCCTCCGGAAGCACCTCCGCCAGCTTGTTGACGCCCAGGCCGGAGGTATTGCTGGCCAGCACGGCATGCCCGGCCACGAACGGCGCGATCTTCCGGTAGAGGTCCTGCTTCCAGTCCATGCGCTCGGCGATGGCCTCGATGATGAGGTCGCAATCCTTGAGCTGGTCCAGGCCGGTTTCGTAGTTCGCCGGAGTGATGGCTTCGGCCAGCGACTTGCTGGCGAGTGGAGCCGGGCTGAGCTTGGCCAGATTGGCGATCGCCTTCTGCACGACGCCGTCGGGGTGTCCCTCCTTGGCGGGCAGATCGAACAGCACGGTATCGACACCGGCATTGGTCAGATGGGCCGCGATTTGCGCGCCCATCACACCGGCGCCCAGGACGGCCGCCTTGCGTACAAGCAATGGATTGGACATGTCAGGAATCCTTGGATTGCAGGGGTTGTTTGACGTGGTCGGCTCTCAGGCCGGCCTCGGCGAAGCGGATGAGTTCGCGGGCGGCCCGTTCACGGTGGACCGCCTCGCTGACGCCATGCGGGCGCTTGATGAGGCCGAAGTCGGCCATCGCATAGGTGAGCGCGCCGGAGAAGAAATCCAGCCGCCAGTAGAGTTCTTCCTTGGTCAGCCCCGGCACGCAGCCGGCGATGGCCTTGCCGAACTCGCGCAGCACGTGTCCGTAATGGTCGGACAGGAACTTGCGCAGGCCGTCGTTCTTCTCGGCGTAGGCGCGCGCGATGACCCGGACAAAAGCGCCGCCGCCGTGGCGGTCCTGCGCCAGCGCCAGGGCGGGCTCCACGAACGCCGCCAGGATGGGCTCGAGCTGGCCGGGATGTTGCTCCAGCGCGGCCTTCAGGCGTCCGAGCCGCTGGCTGGTCATGTCGTCCATCCGCCGCCGGAATACCTCATTTACCAGGTTTTCCTTGGAGCCGAAGTGGTAGTTCACCGCAGCGATATTGACGTCGGCGCGGCTGGTGACCTGCCGCAGCGAGGTACCGGCGAATCCGTGCTGCGCGAACAGTTCCTCGGCGGCGCCCAGGATGCGTTCCTTCGTGGAGAAGTGGGTGTGAGTGGGCATGAGTCAAGTCGGAATCAAACGTTTGTTTGATTCTCCGTTCGGAAGCGTACGGTGTCATGCTGCCCTGCAGCAATCTGCTTATCCGGCGGATGCCAAATTGCCGGCAATACGTTAGAATCTCAGTCTGCAATTCTGGCTAAGCCCGCGTTTCAACGCGGGTTTTTCATGTTAACCTTGGGCCTTCAGTGGCCCGCCCAACGGAGAAATCCCCATGGCGCTGGAGCGCACCCTGTCCATCATCAAGCCCGACGCCGTCGCCAAGAACGTCGTGGGTGAGATCTATTCCCGTTTCGAAAAGGCTGGCCTGAAGATTGTGGCCAGCAAGATGAAATATCTCTCGCGTCGCGAAGCCGAAGGTTTTTACGCCGTGCATCGCGAGCGTCCGTTCTTCAACGCGCTTGTTGAATTCATGATCTCCGGTCCGGTCGCCATCCAGGTGCTGGAAGGCGAAGGCGCGATTCTCAAGAACCGCGAACTGATGGGTGCCACCAATCCGAAGGACGCAGCGCCGGGCACGATCCGCGCCGACTTCGCGGACAGCATCGACGCCAACGCGGTGCACGGTTCCGATGCACCGGAAACGGCGGCGCAGGAAATCGCGTATTTCTTCGCCAGCACCGAGATCTTCTCGCGCTGATCCGAGTGAATAACGTGAACGAAGTCGCCGCCAGGAAGCAGAACCTGCTCGACCTCGATCGCGAGGGCATGGAGCGTTTTTTCGCCGAGACGCTCGGCGAACAGCGTTACCGCGCCCACCAGGTGATGAAGTGGATTCACCATCGCTACGTCACTGATTTCGATGCGATGACCGACCTCGGCAAGGCGCTGCGCGCCAAGTTGCACGACCATGCCGAGGTCACCGCGCTCAACATCCATTTCGACAAGCCGTCCACCGATGGCACGCATAAATGGTTGCTGGGCATGGATGGCGGCAGCAATGCCATCGAAACCGTGTATATCCCGGACAAGGGGCGCGGCACGTTATGCGTGTCTTCGCAGGTGGGCTGCGCGCTCAACTGCCAGTTCTGCTCCACGGCCACGCAAGGATTCAACCGCAATCTTTCGACGGCCGAGATCATCGGTCAGGTATGGATTGCCGCGCGTCATCTCGGCAACGTCCCGCACCAGCAGCGCAAGCTCACCAACGTCGTGATGATGGGAATGGGCGAGCCGCTGGCGAACTTCGAGAATGTCGTGCGCGCGATGAGCATCATGCGCGACGATCTCGGCTATGGCCTCGCCAACAAGCGCGTCACGCTGTCGACCGCCGGCATGGTGCCGATGATTGACCGTCTGTCGGTCGAGAGCGACGTGTCGCTCGCCGTTTCGCTGCACGCGCCGAATGACGAGTTGCGCAGCGAACTGGTTCCGCTCAACAAGAAATATCCGATTGCCGAACTGATGGCCTCCTGCGCGCGTTACGTGCGCGGCAACAACCGTCGCGACTCGGTGACGTTCGAATACACGCTGATGAAGGGCGTGAACGACCAGCCCGAACATGCGCGCCAGCTTGCGCGCCTGATTCGCCAGTTCGACAACGCTGCGCAGAAGCGCGATGCGGGCAAGGTCAACCTGATTCCATTCAATCCATTTCCCGGCACGAGGTTCGAGCGTTCGGGCGAAGAAGAGATTCGCGCGTTCCAGAAGATCCTGCTGGACGCCAAGGTGCTCACGATGGTGCGGCGCACCCGTGGCGACGATATCGATGCCGCGTGCGGGCAGTTGAAGGGGCAGGTGATGGATCGCACGCGCAGGCAGGCCGAATTCCGGCGCAGCCTCGAAGCACAAGGCTTGGGTGATGCCGCAGCGTAAAGGCTGGCTGCTGATGACCGCGCTCCTGCTGGTCACGGCGGGGTGCAGTCGCTTGACCTTCATCAAACCCAAGGTGGAACGCAAGGACGGCGAACAGATCGCGCAGGACTACCACGTCAGCGACAGTCCGCAGGTCAAGCAGCGCATGGAAGCCGGCAACGCATTGCAGATGGCGACGCAGCGCCTGCGCAGCGGCGAACTCGATGAGGCCGAACGCCAGGCCCGTCGCGCGCTGAAACTGGACCCGCAATCACCGGACGCTTACACGTTGCTGGCGCTGATCGCCGATCGCCGCGGCAATGCCAAGCAGGCTGGCGAGTATTACCGGAGCGCCGTCGAGCTGGCGCCCCGTCGCGGGGCGCTGCAGAACAACTACGGCGTGTGGTTGTGCGGAAACGGCTTCCAGGCCGAATCGCTGATCTGGTTCGATCGCGCGTTGCGCGACAGCGGTTATTCGACGCCGGCAACGGCACTGGCGAACGCGGGTCGATGCGCGCTGGAAGCCGGGCAGAGCGAGCGCGCCGAACGCGATCTGCGCCAGGCATTGGTGCTGAATCCGACCGACGCGTCGGCGCTGAGCTCGATGGCCCAGAGCGAATTCAATGCGGGGCGCTATTTCGAAGCGCGCGCCTTCATCGAACGCCGCATGGCGGCCGCGCCGGCGAGTGCCGGTGTTCTGAAACTGGCATCGCAAATCGAAGAACGGCTCGGCGACAAGGCGGCTGCGGGTCGATATGTTCAGCAACTTCGGGCGGAGTTCCCTGACGCGTCAAACGCTCACACTGGGGGAAAGACAGGACAATGACGGGTTCCAACTCGATTGACATGCAACATCTGCAGGGGTGCGGTGCGTTCCTCCGGAATGCGCGCGAGTCGGCGGGCCTGAGCCTTCAGGACGTCAGCAACCGTTTGAAGATGCCGGTGAGGGTGCTGCAGGCGCTGGAAGGGGAACAGTGGGCGCAACTCGGTGCGCCGGTGTTCGTGCGCGGTCAGTTGCGCAGCTACGCCAAGCTGCTGAAGGTCGATATCGATCCCTATCTCGCGCAGGCGCAGATGGAAGCGGTCCGTCCTGCGGAGCTGGTCAGCCACAGCTACACGCCGACCGCCCGCCGCATTTTCGAGAACGTGAAGCGTCGTGCCGTCTACGTCGTGATTACCGCGGTCATCGCCACGCCGATATGGATGGCGACTCGCCCGCACCTGGGAGAGAACGGCCAGGCGACGGCTTCGCTCGATGTCGTGCCGCCCCGGAACTCCTCGACGCAACGTCCGCCGGTGGCACCCGCATCCACGCCGGAGCCGAATGCGGCGACGCCTTACGTCGCATCCCTGACACCGCCGATGCCGCGCGCGACCACGGCGTCCGCCCTGAGCTTGAACTTCACGGGTGACAGCTGGGTCCAGATCATTGGCCCGGACGGCAAGAGCCTCGAGCAGGCGTTGCTCCGCGCAGGCGAGCAGCGCAGCTATGAAGCGGGCCAGGTGGGCCGCATCGTGCTGGGCAATGCGTCGGCGGTGGAGGTTCAGCATGCCGGCCATACGGTGGATCTCTCGCCGTACAGGCGAGCGAATGTTGCGCGCTTTACGGTATCCTCTGACGGTTCCCTCGCGCCGGTCGCCGACTGACCCGCCCGCGGGTTTGTCCAACCAAATCCAAGACCCCGCGTGACGGGGCAAGAGTACGCATGGCGATTGACGATCTGCTCGACGAGCACGAACAAAGCGAACGCGTCCGCAATTGGCTCAGGAACAACGGCGCCGGCCTCATTGGCGGCGTGGCCTTGGGTCTTGCGGTCATCTTTGGCTGGCAATGGTGGCAGAACGACCGCCAGCACAAGAAAGAGCAGGCCAATCTGGAATATCGCAAGGCAATGGAGAGTATTGCCGGCAAGGATCTGAAGAAGGCCGAAGCGGCCGTCGCCGCGCTTGGCGAGCGGGATGGCGTCTATGCCGATCTCGCCGCGCTTCAACTGGCCAAGGCCCAGGTGGATGGTGGTCAGCGCGATGCGGCCATTGCCACCTTGCGTGCCGTCCAGCCGGAACCGGCACTTCAGACGGTCGTGACGCAAAGGCTGGCCCGCCTGCTGATCGATGCCGGCAAGCACGACGAAGCGCTGAAGCTGATCGGCAACGCGACGGATTCGAGCAGCCTCGAAATCCGCGGTGATGCATTGACGGCGGCCGGCAAGCTGGCTGAAGCACGCGAGGCCTACACCAAGGCGCTCACGTCGCTGGACGTCGCCGCGCCGCAGCGTCGGGTGGTGGAACTCAAACTGACCGAAGTGGGCGGTACTCCGCCGAAGAGCGGGGAGCAGGCCTGATGACGAACAAGCACGTGGTGAAGCACTGGGTGATGGCGGCAGCAGTGCTGTTCGCGCTCTCCGGTTGCAGCACGATCAAGGGATGGTTTGGCGGCAAGAAGGACGAAAAGCCGACCGATCCGGCCGAACTCGTCGACATCACGCCGTCGGTGAAGATCGCCAAGATCTGGAGCGTCGGCGCAGGCAAGGGCGAAGGCCGCCTGGGTTTGCAGCAGGGTCCGGCCGTTGCCGATGGCCGTGTGTATGCCGCCGCAGCCGAGGGCGAGGTGCACGCCTACGACCTCCAGACCGGCCGCCAGGTCTGGGAATACAAGCCCGAGAAAACCCGGGGCGGCGAATCGGCGCAGCCGGATCAGGTGGCGGATGTCCCTGACGCGGATGAAGAGGAAACCAAGGCCGCCAAGCGCGCGCGCAAGGAAGCCGCCAAGCTTGCGAAGAAGGCTGCCAAGCAGAAGATCGAGTGGCGGTTTTCCGGTGGACCAGGCGCGGGCGATGGGCTGGTGGTCATCGGTACGCTGGATGGCCGCGTAATCGCGCTCGACGCCGCCAGCGGTACGGAAAAATGGCGCGCCCGCGTTCCCAACGAAGTCATCACTGCGCCAAGCGTGGGCCAGGGCATGGTCGTGGTTCGCAGCAACGACGGCCGGGTCACTGCGCTCGATGCTGCCACCGGTGAACGCCGCTGGTTCTGGACCAGCGAACTGCCCAGCCTGACCGTTCGTGGGAACGCGCCGGTCACTTTGGGACCGGGCGTGGTGTTCGTCGGCAATGACGACGGCACGATGACCGCGCTCTCGCTGAACGATGGTCGCCAGGCCTGGTCGCTGCCGGTCGCCAATCCGGAAGGCCGCACGGAGCTGGAACGCATGGCCGATGTGGACGGTGCGCCGGTGCTGGACGGCACCTCGCTGTTCGCGACCAGCTTCAAGGGCCAGACCGTTGCGGTGGAAGGCCCGAGCGGTCGTCCGCTGTGGCGCAAGGATCACGGTGGCGCCGGCGGCATGGGCGTGACCAGCAGCTATGTCGTGGTGTCCGACAATGCCGGCACGGTGTGGGGTCTGGATCGTTACACCGGTGATGCCAGCTGGTCGAACCCGTCGCTGGCGCGACGCTCGCTGAGCGCACCGACGGTCCATGGCGACTACGCCGTGGTGGGCGATCTGGATGGTTACGTGCACTGGCTGAAAATCGAGAACGGCGAGTTTGCGGCCCGTGAGCGCGCCGGTGGCGATCCGATCCGCGCCAAGCCGCTGGTCGAGGACGGGGTGCTGATCGTCCAGAACGTGGACGGCCAGATCACCGCGTTCCGCATCCAGTAAAGCTTCGTTTTCCGCACGCCCCTGGCGCCGCAAGGCGCCGGGGGCGTGTTGTTTCCGGGACGCATCCGCCTGCTTGATGGCGACCGATGCCGCTTCCCGATACCATGGCGACCCGCGCACGGCCAGCGTCGTGCTGTCCAAGGACCTCACGGTCCTCCCGCTTTCGCCC
This sequence comes from Pseudomonadota bacterium, assembly GCA_023419315.1. Taxonomy (GTDB): domain Bacteria; phylum Pseudomonadota; class Gammaproteobacteria; order Xanthomonadales; family Xanthomonadaceae; genus Pseudoxanthomonas_A. Next base: position 82,660 of record JAEZYE010000036.1, on the reverse strand, counting down.
AAGAATTCCCATGCTTCCCCTCGTTGCCCTGGTGGGCCGGCCGAATGTCGGCAAATCGACACTGTTCAATGCGCTGACGCGCAGTCGCGACGCTCTGGTCCACGACCAGCCCGGCGTCACGCGTGATCGCCACTACGGTGTATGCCGTCCGGCGGACGAACGTTCCTTTGCGGTTGTAGATACCGGCGGCATCGCCGGCGAGGAAGAAGGTCTGGCCGGCGCCACCGCGCGGCAGGCACGCGCGGCCGCGGAAGAAGCCGACCTCGTTCTTTTCATCGTGGACGGCCGTGAAGGCGCTTCCGCACTGGATGACGACATCCTGCGCTGGCTGCGCAAGGCGGCCCGACCGACCTTGCTGGTGATCAACAAGATTGACGGCGTCGATGAAGCCGGCGCCCGCGCCGAGTTTGCGCGCTACGGGTTCGACGACGTCATCACCATTTCCGCATCGCATCGGCAGGGCATCGACGATCTGATCGAAGAGGTGCTCGGGCGGCTGCCGGAGGAAGGTGACGCCGAAGCGCTGGACGACGATCCGGCACGCATGCGGATCGCGTTCGTCGGTCGGCCGAACGTGGGCAAGTCCACGCTGGTCAACCGGTTGCTGGGCGAGGAGCGGATGATCGCGTCCGATGTCCCGGGCACCACGCGTGATTCGATCGCCGTTGATCTCGAACGTGATGGCCGCCAGTACCGGTTGATCGACACTGCCGGCCTGCGCCGCAAGTCGCGCGTGGATGAAGTGGTCGAGAAGTTCAGCGTGGTCAAGACGCTGCAATCCATCGAACATTGCCAGGTGGCAGTGCTGCTGCTGGACGCCACCGAAGGCGTCACCGATCAGGACGCCAGCGTGCTCGGCGCCATTCTGGATGCGGGTCGTGCGCTGGTCGTGGCAATCAACAAGTGGGATGGCCTGACCACCTATCAGCGCGAGCAGGCCGAGGCGCTGCTGGCGCGCAAGTTGAGCTTCGTCGACTGGGCCGAGGCGGTGCGCATTTCCGCCAAGCACGGTTCGGGATTGCGCGAACTGTTCGCGGCCATCCATCGCGCGCACGCTTCGGCGACGCGCGAGTTCAGCACCAGCGAGATCAACAAGGCGCTGGAAATCGCTTACGAAACCAATCCGCCACCGAGTATCCGCGGGCTGGTGTCCAAGCTGCGCTACGTGCATCCGGGTGGCAACAACCCACCGACCTTCATCGTGCACGGCAATCGCCTGCGCGTGCTTCCCGAGTCCTACAAGCGCTATCTGGAGAACTTCTTCCGCAAGCGCTTCAAGCTCGTCGGTACACCGGTGCGGTTTGTCTTCAAGGAAGGCACCAATCCTTACGAAGGCAAGAAGAACGAATTGAGCGACCGCCAGATTGCACGCAAGCGTCGCCTGATCCGGCACGTGAAGCGCAGCAAGTAAACATGGATTCGACGTTCCCCACCCGCATCGGCTACGAGGAAGCGCTGGGTCTGGTGCAGGCGGCGGGAATCACGCGGCGGCTGGAAAGCGAACGGATTCCGATTCGCCGCGCCGATGGCCGCGTGCTGGCCGAGGCCATTGCCGCCCCCATCGATCTGCCGCCCTTCGACAACAGCCGCATGGACGGCTTCGCCTTCAGGCATGCGGATCTGGCCGGGCAGGGGACGTTGAAGTTGCGATTGGCCGGCGAACAATTTGCCGGTGTGGATTTGCGACTGCCGCTGGCCGTCGGCGAATGCGTGCGCATCACCACGGGCGCGCCGATGCCGGCCGACGCCGACACCGTCGTCATCAAGGAAAACACCCGCGAACTGGACGGGGCCGTCGAACTTGCCGAGTTGCCTGCGCGCGGCGCGAATGTCGGTCTGAAGGGCGAAGACGTCGCAAGCGGCGCGTCGATTCTTTCGGCCGGCGATGTGCTCACGCCTTCCCGCGCCAGCCTGCTTTCGGCGCTGGGGCTGGCCGATGTCGTGGTGACGCGACGCCCGACCGTCGCGGTCTTCACCACGGGCGACGAACTGATCGAGCCCGGCATGCCGCTGCGCGAAGGCCAGATCTACAACAGCAACCGCGAACTGCTGATGGGGCTGTTGCGTCAGCAGGGCCTGGAGCCGACCGCCTGGCCGACACTGCCCGATGACCCGGAGCGCGTGCGCGTCATGTTGAGCGACGCGGCGTCGGCGTTCGACCTGGTGCTGACCTGCGGCGGCGTATCGGCGGGTGAGAAGGATTACCTGCCTGCGTTCCTGGGCTCGGCGGGGCGCATCCATTTCTGGAAGACGCGGATCAAGCCGGGCATGCCGGTGCTGTTCGGCGAACTGGACAGGACGCTGGTGCTCGGGCTGCCGGGAAACCCGGTGTCTGTCCTGGCAACGTTCCAGGCATTCGCCATTCCGCTGCTGGACGCCATGCAGGGCCGCGCCACGCGCCCGCGTTGGCATGCACGACTGGCGGCGCCGTGGCAGAAGCGCCACGCGCGTCATGAATTCCTGCGTGGCCGGCTGCAACCGCGCGAGGACGGCAGCCTCTGGGTGATGCCGAATCCCGCCGACGGTTCGCATCGCCTGCGCGGCGCGGCGGACAGCGACGCCCTTATCGTGCTGCCCGAAGGCGAGCGCGCCTACGCCGAAGGCGAGGTCGTCGGGGTCGTGCCGTACTGAGCGCTGCGCCATAATCCGCGCATGGCCATCCGCGAAATCAGTCCTTCCGAAGTGGACGCCCACGTCAGTGCGGGCGCCGCATTCATCGATGTGCGCGAGGAACACGAACGCGTGCAAGGTCAGGCCGAAGGCGTGCAGGGCATCGCCAAAGCGGATCTGCTGGCCGAGCCCACGCGCTTCCTGCCGGATCGCGATCGCGACATCGTGATCATCTGCCAGCGCGGCGGCCGCTCGCTCGACACTGCCAAAGCGCTGGAAGCGGCGGGCTATACGCGGCTGCATTCGGTGCTCGGCGGCACTTCGCGCTGGCAGGAAGAAGGCCGGCGCATGGTCAAGCCGGTGCTCGATGCCGACTCCGCCGACTTCTACGATCGCTACTCCCGCCACCTGCTGTTGCCGGAAGTGGGGGTCGAAGGCCAGCGCCGCCTGCGCGATGCACGCGTGCTGATGATCGGCGCGGGCGGGCTGGGTTCGCCGGCCGGCTTCTATCTCGCCGCGGCGGGCATCGGTCACCTGCGCATCGCCGATGACGATCACGTCGAGCGCAGCAACCTGCAGCGGCAGATCCTGCATACCGAAGCGCGTATCGGCGAAGCCAAGGTCGAATCGGCGCGCAGCAGCCTGCAGGCGCTCAATCCCGGCACGCAGGTCGATGCGGTGTGCGAACGCGTCACTGCCGCCAACGTCGAACGCCTGCTCGAAGATGTCGATGTGGTGCTGGACGGCGCGGACAACTTCCCCGTTCGCTATCTGCTCAACGATGCCTGCGTGAAGCTGGGCAAGCCGCTGGTCTACGGCGCCGTACAGCGCTTCGAGGGCCAGGTGAGCGTGTTCGACGCCGGTCGCCATCGTGGCGGGAAGCCGTGCTATCGCTGCCTGTTTCCCGAACCGCCGCCGCCGGAATTCGCACCGAACTGCGCTGAAGCCGGTGTGCTGGGCGTGCTGCCGGGCGTCATCGGCCTGTTGCAGGCAACGGAAGTGATCAAGCTGCTGTTGGAGAAGGGCGAACCGTTGAGCGGGCGTCTGCTGCATTTCGACGCGCTCGGCATGCGTTTCCGCGAGACCCGGCTGCGCCCGGATCCGCATTGCCCGATCTGTGCGGAGGGCGTCGCATTCCCGGGTTACGTCGACTACCAGAAGTTCTGTTCGGTGGGCTGATCCTGCCCCTCGGACATGCGGGAAACGAAGCACGGACGGGCTAGACTTCCGGCATGTCCGTTGAATCCGCCACCAGCGACCTGGTCAAGGTCGTCGCATTGCTGGGCGCCGCCGTCGTCGCGGTGCCGCTGTTCCGCCGCCTCGGCCTGGGCTCGGTACTGGGCTATCTCGCCGCCGGCCTGCTGATCGGTCCATTCGGTCTGGGCTGGTTTGCCGACGCGCAGGCCATCCTGCATGTGGCCGAACTGGGCGTGGTGATGTTCCTGTTCGTCATCGGCCTGGAGATGCGGCCCTCGCATCTGTGGAGCCTGCGCGGCGAGATCTTCGGCCTGGGCACGGCTCAGATTTTCTTGTGCGCGCTTCTGTTGACCGGGGTAGGGCTGGCGTTCGGCTATTCGCTGCCGGTCGCTTTCATCGGCGCGATGGGGTTCGTGCTGACGTCCACCGCGGTGGTGATGCAGTTGCTGGGCGAACGCGGCGACATCGCACTGCCGCGCGGACAACGGATCGTTTCGATCCTGCTGTTCGAAGATCTGTTGATCGTCCCGTTGCTGGCGGTCGTGGCGTTCATGTCGCCGGACGTGGCGGCGCGCGGCGGCGAATCGCGCTGGCTCGGCATCGGCATCGCGGCGGCTTCGCTGGCCGGACTGGTCGCCGCCGGCATCTGGCTGCTCAATCCGCTGTTCCGCATCCTCGCGGCCGCCAAGGCGCGCGAAGTGATGACCGCCGCCGCACTGCTGGTCGTGCTCGGCGCAGCGCTGCTGATGCAGCTGGGCGGCCTGTCGATGGCGATGGGCGCATTCCTCGCCGGCGTGTTGCTGTCCGAGTCCACGTTCCGCCACCAGATCGAAGCGGACATCGAACCCTTCCGCGGCATCCTGCTGGGCCTGTTCTTCCTGGGTGTCGGCATGGCGCTGGACTTGTCCATCGTGCGCGCCAACTGGACGTTCATCCTCGCGGCGGTCCTCGCGATGATGGTGGTAAAGGCAATCGCGATCTATGTCGTGGCGCGGCTCACGCGCACCTGCCATGCCGAAGCGATCGATCGCGCGGTGGTGATGGCGCAAGGCGGCGAGTTCGCGTTCGTCCTGTTCGCGGCGGCGGCTGCGGCGCATGTCATCGACGCCGGCACGGCCGCCAACCTGACCGCGATCGTGGTGCTGTCCATGGCGCTGACGCCGCTCGTGGCGACGGTGTTCCGCCGCTTCACGCCGAAGACCCAGGCGAATCTGGACGGCGTGGATGCCGCTGAAGGCCTGCATGGCAGCGTGCTCATCATCGGCTTCGGCCGCTTCGGACAGGTGATGAGCCAGTCGCTGCTGGCGCGCGACGTCGACGTGACCATCATCGACAATGACATCGAAATGATCCGCAGCGCCGAGGAATTCGGCTTCAAGATTTATTACGGTGATGGCACGCGGCTGGATGTACTGCATGCTTCCGGCGCGGAATCCGCACGGGCGATTGCCATTTGCGTCGATCAGCGCGATGCAGCCAATCGCATCGTCGAGCTGGCCAGGCACGAATTCCCGCAAGCGAAGCTGCTGGTGCGCTCGTTCGATCGCGAGCATTCGCTGCAGCTGGTTGCAGCGGGGGTGGATTTCCAGATTCGCGAAACATTCGAATCGGCCGTGCAGTTCGGCGAGGCTGCACTGGTGGAACTGGGCGTGCCCGAGGACGAAGCGGCCGGCATCGCCGCCGAAGTGCGCCGCCTGGACGCCGAACGGTTCGAACTGGAAATGGCGGCGGGCGACGTACGCGCCGGCATACCGCTGATGCGCGGCAACGCGCCGATCAAGCCCACACCGACGCCGTTCACGCCACCGCGCCGCGAAGCACGCGCCCTCAACGAGGAAGCCGCCGAGGCCATCGGCGAGGAAGAAGAAGACTAGGGCGGGGCGGCGCGCGGTTCGTCGGTGCGCACCAGGAACCGCGCAATGCTCTGCCAGTAGCGCGGATCGGCCGAGATGTCGTCATGCCCGGCGTCGGGAAATTCCTCGACCTGCGGCCGGTGCTGGGCCGCATCGAGCAGGGCGCTCGAGCGGGCAGGCGGCACAACCGCATCGCGACCGGCGCGAAGCACCAGCCAGCGGCCCGTGTAATCGGCCAGATGCCGGTCGGATGCATACCGGTCGCGCAGCAGCCAGCGCACCGGCAGCCACCGATAATGCTGTTGCGCCACGGCGGCGAGGCTGGCGAACGGCGTCACCAGCACCAGCGCATCGACGGGCCGCTGGGCGGCCACTTGGCTGGCGACGCCGCTGCCGAGGCTGCGCCCCATCACCGCGATTCGGCCGCCAGAATGGCGACGGCGGACCTCGTCATGCAATGCGAGTGCATCGTCCACCAGCGCGCGCTCGGTCGGTTCGCCGTCATTGGCTCCGTAGCCTCGGTACGGCAGCAGGTACACCGTGCGATTCGGCAGATGTTGTTCGAAGTCGGGCTGGTTGAGTTCCACCGATTCGGCATTGCCGCCGAAATAGATCAACGCGTCACGTTGACCGGGATTGACGACCCAGCCGCGCAGGCGGATGTCGTCCCGCTGCAGCGCGAAATCCATGTTGGCGCCGTCGTGGCGCGTGGCCTGCGGAAAATAGATCAGCGAACGTTGCTGCACGTACAGCAGCACGCAGACCAGCAGATACGCCGTAACCGGCAGCAGCAACCAGGCGAACACGCGCCGCGCCCGCATCATTCGTGCGCCTGGCGCGCCCGCTCGAATGCCGCCAGTTGTTCCGGCGTGGCCGGCTTCTGGTGCCGCGCCTTCCAATCCTCGAACGGCATGCCATAGATGCGTGCGCGCGCTTCGTCCTTGCCGATCGCCATGCCGGCGTCCTCGGCTGCTTCGCGGTACCAGTCGGCCAGGCAGTTGCGGCAGAAGCCCGCGAGAATCATCAGGTCGATGTTCTGCACGTCGGGCCGTTGTTCGTTGAGATGCCGCAGCAGGCGCCGGAATGCGGCGGCTTCGAGTTCGGTGGTGTCGTTCATCGTCGTCCTTGCAGGGCTGTCGTGATCCGGGCCGGGGCACGCTTTGCGAAGCTCGGCCGCCCAGGCACGGGAAGATCAGCGACAATATCGCCCACTTCCGCTCCCCGTGTCGCCGATGACTGCCCGAATCCTGGACGGCCGCCGCATTGCCGAAAACCTGCTCGACGAACTCAAGGCGCGCGTCGATGCACGCGTCGCCGCGGGAGCGGATCGGCCCGGGCTGGCCGTGGTGCTGGTCGGCGCGGATCCCGCTTCGGCGGTCTATGTGAAGAACAAGCGGCGCGCCGCTGAAAAGGTCGGCATCCGCGCGCACGATTACGATTTGCCGGCAGGCACTTCGGAAGCCGAACTGCTGGCTCTGATTGATCGGCTGAATGCGGATCCGGCTATCCACGGCATCCTCGTACAGCTGCCGCTGCCGGGAATTCCGGACGCCAGCCGCCTGCTGCACCGAATCGATCCGCGCAAGGACGTGGACGGCTTCCACCCGGAAAACGTCGGCCATCTGGCCCTGCGCCAGTTCGGCCTGCGCCCGTGCACGCCGCGCGGCATCACCACGCTGCTGGCGTACACCGATCGCCCGGTGCGCGGCCAGAACGCGACCATCGTCGGCGTGAGCAATCACGTCGGCCGCCCGATGGCGCTGGAACTGCTCATCGCCGGCTGCACGGTGACGAGCTGCCACAAGTTCACGCCGCCGGAGATACTGCAGGCGCGGGTGAGCGACGCCGACATCCTGGTGGTGGCCGTGGGTCGGCCGGGTTTGATCCCGGGAGATTGGGTCAAGCCGGGCGCGGTGGTCATCGATGTCGGCATCAACCGGCTGGATGACGGACGGCTCGTCGGCGATGTCGGCTTCGACGCGGCGGCCGAGCGGGCAAGCTGGATCACGCCGGTGCCCGGCGGTGTCGGTCCGATGACCGTCGCCACGCTGATGCAGAACACGCTGGAAGCCGCCGAAGCCCAGCAGGCGGCACGCTGAGTTCCGCACGCTCCTGACACGGCGGGCCGCAAAGGGCTACAATATCGCGCTTCCCCACACTCGGGTCCGCCGATGCTGCGCATCCAGGCTGAAGCACTGACTTACGACGACGTTTCGCTCGTCCCCGCCCATTCCATCGTTTTGCCCAAGGACGTGAGCCTGGAGACGCGCCTGACGCGCAGCCTCCGGCTGAACCTGCCGATTGTCTCGGCCGCGATGGACACCGTGACCGAAGCCCGGCTTGCCATTGCGATGGCGCAGATGGGCGGCATCGGCATCATCCACAAGAACCTGACCGTCGAACAGCAGGCCGCCGAAGTGGCCAAGGTCAAGAAGTTCGAAGCCGGCGTCATCAAGGAGCCCTTCACCGTCGGGCCCGACACGACGATCGCCGAAGTGCTGAAGCTGACGCGCGCGCGCAACATTTCCGGCGTGCCGGTGGTGGATGGCGGACAACTCGTCGGCATCGTCACCAGCCGCGACATGCGTTTTGAAACCAAGCTTGACGATCCGGTCCGCCACATCATGACCAAGAAGGATCGCCTGATCACGGTGAAGGAAGGCGCGAGCGACAGTGAAGTACTGCAGCTGCTGCACAAGAACCGCATCGAGAAAGTGCTGGTGGTCAACGACGGCTTCGAACTGCGCGGCCTGATCACCGTCAAGGACATCCAGAAGAAGACCGACAACCCGAACGCCGCCAAGGACAGCGCGAGCCGCCTCGTCGTGGGCGCTGCGGTCGGCGTGGGTGGCGATACCGATCAGCGCGTCGAAGCGCTGGTCGCGGCGGGCGTCGATGTCGTGATCGTCGATACCGCGCACGGACACTCGCAGGGTGTGCTGGATCGCGTGGCATGGATCCGGAAGCGCTTCCCGGCGCTGCAGATCATCGGCGGCAACATCGTCACCGGCGATGCCGCCCTGGCGCTGATGGACGCAGGCGCGGACGCGGTGAAGGTGGGCGTTGGACCCGGTTCCATCTGCACCACGCGCATGGTCGCCGGTGTCGGCGTACCGCAGGTCACGGCAATCGACATGGTCGCCGAAGCGCTGCAGGACCGCATTCCGCTGATCGCCGATGGCGGCATCCGCTATTCGGGCGACATCGGCAAGGCGATCGCGGCCGGCGCATCGACGGTGATGATCGGCGGCCTCTTCGCCGGCACCGAGGAAGCCCCGGGCGAAGTCGAACTGTTCCAGGGCCGCAGCTACAAGAGCTATCGCGGCATGGGCAGCTTGGGCGCGATGGAGAAGGGCAGCAAGGACCGTTACTTCCAGGACGCTTCGGACGCCGACAAGCTGGTGCCGGAAGGCATTGAAGGCCGCGTGCCGTATCGCGGCTCGGTCGGCGGCATCCTGCACCAGCTGGTCGGCGGCCTGCGCGCCACAATGGGATACGTCGGTTGCGCGAACATCGAAGAGATGCGCAGCAAGCCGAGCTTCGTGGTGATCACCGGCGCGGGCCAGCGCGAGAGCCACGTCCATGACGTGCAGATCACCAAGGAACCGCCGAACTACCGGATGGGTTGACGGCGTGGAGCAAATCGAGAGGAACGAGGAACCCGTGTCCGAGTTCCTCTTTCTCCATCTGCCTCCGTGCTGATGCTCAATCCCGGCTTTTCGTTCCTCGCTTCTTTCCACTTCATTCCCGCGCAATGACCAACATCCACAGCGACAAGATCCTCATCCTCGATTTCGGCGCGCAGTACACGCAGTTGATCGCGCGGCGCATCCGCGAAATCGGCGTGTATTGCGAAATCTGGGCGTGGGACCATGATCCGTCGGAGATCGCGAAGTTCGGCGCGAAAGGCATCATCCTGTCGGGCGGCCCGGAATCGACCACGCTTCCCGGTGCGCCGAGCGCGCCGCAGGAAGTGTTCGACAGCGGGCTGCCGATCCTCGGTATCTGCTACGGCATGCAGACGCTGGCCGCGCAGCTCGGCGGCGCGACGGAAGCCGCCGATGCGCGCGAGTTCGGCCATGCCGAGGTCACCCTTGTGGCGCATGACGCCCTGCTCGGCGGCCTGAGCGATCACGACGGCGATGCACGCATCGATGTGTGGATGAGCCACGGCGATCACGTCGCCAAGGCACCGCCCGGCTGGACGATCACTGCCGTGACCGATCGCATTCCCGTCGCGGCGATGGCGAACGAGGACAAGCGCTGGTACGGCGTGCAGTTCCATCCGGAAGTGACCCACACCCGGCAGGGCCAGACGCTGCTGCGTCGCTTCGTGGCGGACATCTGCGGCTGCCGCACGCTGTGGAACGCGGCCAATATCATCGAGGACCAGATCGCCCGCGTTCGCGAGCAGGTCGGTACCGATGAAGTGATCCTCGGCCTGTCGGGCGGCGTGGATTCCTCGGTGGTCGCCGCGCTGCTGCACAAGGCGATCGGTGAGAAGCTGACCTGCGTATTCGTCGACACCGGCCTGCTGCGCTGGCAGGAAGGCGACCAGGTGATGGCGATGTTCGCCGAACACATGGGCGTCAAGGTCATCCGCGTCAATGCGGCCGAGCGCTATTTCAACGCGCTGAAGGGCGTGAGCGATCCAGAAGCCAAGCGCAAGATTATCGGCAACCTGTTCGTCGAAATATTCGAGGAAGAATCGAACAAGCTGGCGAACGCGCGCTGGCTGGCACAAGGCACGATCTATCCGGACGTAATCGAATCGGCCGGCAGCAAAACCGGCAAGGCGCACGTCATCAAGAGCCACCACAACGTCGGTGGGTTGCCGGAACACATGAAGCTCGGTCTGGTCGAGCCGCTGCGTGAACTGTTCAAGGACGAAGTGCGCCGTCTCGGTGTCGAGCTCGGCCTGCCGCGCAGCATGGTCTATCGTCATCCGTTCCCCGGCCCGGGCCTGGGCGTGCGCATCCTCGGCGAAGTGAAGGCCGAATACGCCGAACTGCTCGCCAAGGCCGACGCCATCTTCATCGAGGAACTGCGCCGCGCCGACTGGTACGACAAGGTCAGCCAGGCATTCGCGGTGTTCCTGCCGGTCAAGTCGGTCGGCGTCGTCGGCGATGCGCGTGCCTATGAATGGGTCATCGCATTGCGCGCGGTGGAAACCATCGACTTCATGACCGCCCACTGGGCGCACCTGCCGTACGAACTGCTGGGCACGGTGTCCAATCGCATCATCAACGAACTGCGCGGCGTCTCCCGCGTGGTGTACGACATCAGCGGCAAGCCGCCGGCGACGATCGAGTGGGAGTGATCGAAGCCGCATGATTCCCACGCCGGATCCCGCCGCAGACGAGCGCTGGATGCGCCATGCGTTCGCGCTGGCGGATCGGGCGGAGCGGGAATTCGACGAGATTCCGGTGGGCGCGGTGCTGGTGGATGCCGCCGGCAACGTGCTGGGCGAAGGCTGGAACCGGAACCTCGCCGATCACGATCCGACGGCGCATGCGGAAATCGTGGCGATGCGCGAGGCGGGTACGCGCATCGGCAATCACCGGCTGATCGACACGACGCTGTACGTGACGCTGGAACCGTGTGCGATGTGCGCGATGGCGCTGGTGCATGCACGGGTGGCGCGCGTGGTCTATGGCGCATCGGATCCGAAGACCGGCGCCTGCGGCAGCGTGTTCGATCTGATCGCAGACCCGCGCCACAACCATCGCGTTGAAGTGCAGGGCGGCGTACTCGGCGATGAAGCCAGCCGCCGCCTGACGAACTACTTCCGCGCCAAACGCGGCAGGCCGCTGCTATAGCGCGTCGACGTCCATGGCGGGGCGCACGGGCGAGGGTGCGCGCGCCTTCACGTGACGGTGATCCATTTCCTCGTTGATGGCGGTGACCGCCAGCGTCGACTCCCGCGCCAGCAGCAGGCTCGCGGCGAGCATCGCAAGTACGCCCAGCGCAGCCAACCAGGTCGGGAGTCCCCCGAGGCGATGGTCGAGCAAGGTGTCGACCGCGACTGACAGACTGGTGCCGACGAAGCAGCTGATCGCGCCATAGAGCAGCTGACCGGCGCGCAGGATGATCAGGCTGCGACGGCGCTGCAGACGGATGCGCATTTCGTACAACTGGCGCTCGGCCTCGTCCTCGATGTCCACGAGTTCACGCAGCAATGTCCGCGCGCGATCGATGATGCGCGCCAGGCGGTTGTTGGCCGACAGCAGCAGCGAGGCTGTCGCCGTCAGGAAGAAGGCGGGCGCCAGCATGGCGGTCAGGACAGCGTAGTGGGCGAAGTTGTTCATGGGCCGGTCGCAGCGGTGGTCTGCGTTATCATGACATCACGCGGTTCCACCGCGATGCGGCGGGATGGTCCCGACGCCCGTAACGGACAGGTGCATGGCGAGCAGCAACGCGAACAACGAACGACTGATCTGGATCGACCTGGAAATGACCGGCCTGGATACGGGCAGCGATTCCATTCTGGAGATCGCCACGGTCGTCACCGATTCGCAGTTGAACGTGCTTGCCGAGGGGCCGGAGCTGGCCATCGCGCATCCGGTGGAAACGCTGGAGGCGATGGACGACTGGAACCGCAACCAGCATCGCAAGTCGGGTCTGTGGCAGCGCGTGGTGGAAAGCGAGGTCACGCTGGGCCAGGCCGAAGCGCTGACGGTGGCCTTCCTCAACGAATGGGTGCCGGCGAACGCCTCACCGATGTGCGGCAATTCGATCTGCCAGGACCGGCGTTTCCTGCATCGCCTGATGCCGCGACTGGAACGGTATTTCCACTACCGCAACCTCGACGTCAGCACGCTGAAGGAACTCGCGCGCCGCTGGGCGCCGACGGTGCTGGAAGGTGTACGCAAGCAGGCGTCGCATACAGCGCTCAGCGACGTGCGCGATTCCATCGAGGAACTGCGCCACTACCGCCGTCACCTGGCACAGTTCGCCCATCCGTAACGCTCTCGCGGCTTCCGCGAGCCGCACTGGCGGCGGCTGATCATCCGCGTTGCGGAAGGTCGCCGTCGTCGATCACCGACTTCGCCAACACCTCTCCGAATGGCGTGCCATCGGCGTGATGGTGATAGACGTGCAGATCCCGCTGCGGATACGGGATGTTGAGGCCGTTGCCGATGATGTCCGTGCGCACCGCTTCGAGCAGCTGGCTGCGTGTGTCACCGTAATCGCGCGTCTGCGTCCAGGCGTACAGGGTCAGATCCACGCTGCTTTCGCCCAGCTTGCTGACCTGTACGAACGGCGCCGGCTCGGCGAGCACCTGCGGATGGTCCTGCGCAATCTTGAGCAGGATTTCGCGGGCGCGCTTCAAGTCATCGTCATAGCCCACGCCAACCAGGATGTCGATGCGGCGCTGCGGCTTGGCGGTGAAGTTGATGATCGGTGCGCCGGTGATGCTGCTGTTCGGCAGGATGATTGCGCGGTTGTCGTACGTGCGCAGGCGCGTCTGGAAGATGCGGATTTCCTCGACCACGCCTTCCAGCCCGGCCGCCTGCACGGCGTCGCCTTCGCGGAACGGGCGCAGCATGATCAACATGACGCCCGAAGCGATGTTGGACAGCGAATCCTTCAGCGCCAGGCCCACCGCCAGTCCGGCGGCGCCCAGTACCGCCAGCACCGACGTGGTCGGCACGCCGAGCTTCTGCAGCGAAGCGATCACGACGACGATGACCATGCCGGCGTAACTGACGTTGCGCAGGAACTTCGCCAGCGTGGATTCGACGCCGCCGCGTGCGAGCGCGCGTTCCAGCATCCGGCTCAGCGATCTCGCCAGCCAGAGCCCTGCCAGCAGGATCAGCGCGGCGAGTGCCCAGTTGGTGAGGACCAGCGTCCAGTCGATGCTGCGCCAGTCGAGCATCGGTGTGGAGGCAGGCGACGCGGCCGCCTTGGCGACGGCCGCAAGTGTGTTGGCGGAATTCATGCGGCGGCGATTATGCCGCCTTTCGTTTCGCCAGTCTCAGCCAGGTATCGACCACCGTATCCGGATTCAGCGACACCGATTCGATGCCTTCCTGCATCAGCCATTCGGCCAGGTCCGGGTGGTCCGACGGGCCCTGTCCGCAGATGCCGATGTACTTGCCCTTGGCGCGTGCGGTCTGGATCGCCATCGACAGCAGCTTCTTGACCGCCGGGTCGCGCTCGTCGAACAGGTTGGCGACGATCGAGGAATCGCGATCCAGTCCCAGCGTCAGCTGGGTCAGATCGTTCGAGCCGATGGAGAAGCCGTCGAAGATGTCGAGGAACTCATCGGCCAGCAACGCATTCGACGGCACTTCGCACATCATGATGACCTTCAGTCCGTTCTCGCCCTGCCTGAGGCCGTGGCGCGCCAGCACTTCGATGACCTTGCGGCCTTCCTCGAGCGTACGCACGAACGGAATCATCACCCACAGGTTGTCCAGGCCCATCTCGTCGCGCACGCGGCGCACGGCCCGGCATTCCAGCGCGAACGCCGGTTCGAATGACGGATCCACATAACGGCTCGCGCCGCGGAAACCGATCATCGGATTCTCTTCGTGCGGCTCGTAACGCGTGCCGCCAATCAGGTTGGCGTATTCGTTCGACTTGAAGTCCGACAGCCGCACGATGACCGGGTTGGGCGCGACAGACGCGGTGATCGTGGCGATGCCTTCGGCCAGCCGGTCCACATAGAAACTGACCGGATCCGCATAGCCGGCCATCTTGGCGTCGATCTTCTTCCGGGTCTCGAGATCCTGGCGATCGAATTCGAGCAGCGCCAGCGGATGCACGCCGATGTGGCTGGCGATGATCATTTCCAGCCGCGCCAGGCCGATGCCGGCGTTCGGCAACTGGCCGAAGTCGAACGCGCGCTCGGGGTTGGCGACGTTCATCATGATCTTCAGCGGCGCCGGCGGCATGTTTTCCAGATCGGTCGTGGTCCGCTCGAAGGGCAGGGCGCCGTCATAGATGTAGCCGGTATCGCCTTCGGCGCAGCTGACGGTGACGTGCGCGCCGTCGCTGATGCAGTCCAGTGCGTTGCCGGTGCCGACCACGGCGGGCACGCCGAGTTCGCGCGCGATGATGGCGGCATGGCAGGTGCGTCCACCGCGGTTGGTCACGATCGCCGACGCGCGTTTCATCACCGGCTCCCAGTCCGGGTCGGTCATGTCGGCGACCAGCACATCGCCGGGCTGCACGCGGCTCATGTCGTCGAGCGAGCGCACGACGCGCGCGGTTCCGCTGCCGATCTTCTGGCCGATGGCGCGGCCTTCGGCGATCACAGTGCCTCGTTTCTCCAGCGCGTAGCGTTCGATCTGCGTGGCCTTGGCCCGCGACTTCACCGTCTCGGGGCGCGCCTGCACGATGAAAAGCCTGCCGCTGACGCCGTCTTTCGCCCATTCGATATCCATCGGGCGGCCGTAGTGCTCCTCGATGATCAGCGACTGCTTCGCCAGTTCCTGCACGTCTTCATCGGTGATCGAGAACTTCGTGCGCAATTCGGCCGGCGTGTCTTCGTTGCGGACGCGCTCGCCCGGCTTGTCCGAATACACCATGCGGATCTGCTTGCTGCCAAGCGAGCGGCGCAGGATGGCCGGTTTGCCCTGGCGCAGCGTCGGCTTGTAGACGTAGAACTCGTCCGGATTCACCGCGCCCTGCACGACGTTCTCGCCCAGGCCGTAACTGGCGGTGACGAACACCACGTTGCGGAAGCCGGATTCGGTGTCCAGCGTGAACAGCACACCTGATGCGCCGACGTCGGAACGCACCATCAACTGCACGCCTGCCGACAGGAACACATCTTCGTGCTTGAAGCCGTGGTGCACGCGATACGCGATGGCGCGATCGTTGTAGAGCGAGGCGAATACTTCCTTCACCTTGTGCACGACATCGTCGGCGCCGGTGACATTGAGGAAGGTTTCCTGCTGGCCGGCGAAACTGGCGTCCGGCAAATCCTCGGCGGTCGCGGAAGAGCGCACGGCCACGGCGACATCACCGCCGCCGTTTTCCGAACACAACTGCACATACGCGGCGCGGATGTCGCGATCCAGATCCGGTTGCAGGGGAGCATCGATCACCCAGCCGCGGATTTCACGGCCCGCTGCAGTCAGCGCCCCGACGTCCTCCACGTCCAGCGTGGCCAGCTTGTCGTAGATGCGCTGGTGCAGATCGTTGTGCGCGATGAACGCCTTGAATGCTTCGGCCGTGGTGGCATACCCGCCGGGCACCGAGACGCCCAGGCCGGCCAGATGGCCGATCATTTCACCGAGGGAGGAATTCTTGCCGCCGACCCGTGCCAGGTCGGACAGACGCAGGGCATGCAACCACAGGATGTTCTCGTTCAAGCGCTGGCTCCAGAATCGACCGTGCCGCGCCGAAGACCCTTGGCGGGGCCGTGTCCGTGGGGAAGAGGCGATATGATGGCATTGCATACCAATTGCAGACAAGCTCGAACAACCCAGGAGGCGACGTGGCGATGACAGGTGAAGGCCTTGAAACCAGGCCCGTGTTCTACGTGTCCGACGGCACGGGCATTACCGCCGAAACCATCGGTCACAGCCTGCTCACGCAGTTCAGCGGCTTCCGTTTCCAGACCGACCGGATCTCCTTTGTCGATGACGAGGAAAAGGCGCGCGACGCGGCCGATCGGATCCGCCGCGTCGGGCAGGCGCTGGGCAGCCGGCCGATCATCGTCAATTCCTGCGTGGACCCCTCCTTGAGCGCGCTGCTGGCTGAAAGCGGCGCCCTGATGCTCGACGTGTTCGCCCCCTTCATCGAACCGCTGGAACGCGAGCTGGGGACGCCGCGCCAGGCGCGCGTCGGCCAGGCGCACGGCCTGGTCGATTTCGAGACCTACCACCGCCGCATCAATGCCATGAATTTCGCGTTGACCCACGATGACGGCATTGCGCTGGAGTACGAGGAGGCCGACGTCATCCTGGTCGCCGTATCGCGCGCGGGGAAAACGCCGACCTGTGTCTATCTGGCGCTTCATTACGGCATCCGCGCCGCGAACTATCCATTGACGGATCAGGATCTCGACACCGATCGCTTGCCTTCGCGCCTGCGCCAGTACCGCCGCAAGCTGTTCGGCCTGACCATCGATCCGGAGCGCCTGCAACAGATCCGCCAGGAACGCCGGCCGAATTCGAAGTACGCGCAACTCGATACCTGTCGCCGCGAAGTGGCGGCAGCCGAGGCGATGTTCCAGGTGGAACGGATTCCCACGCTCAGCACGACCAACAAGTCGATCGAGGAGATCTCCAGCAAGGTGCTGTCGACGCTGGGCTTGCAGCGCGAGATGTTCTGAACGGGCCGCCGGCCGGCCGCGGAAGTCGCGGAAAAAACAGCCTCGCGACTTCCTTAACTTAGGCCTCGGGCAGGGAGGGCGTCAATGCTGCCGCGCGCACGCCGCAGCGTGTAGCATCGGCCCATGTCCGATGCTTCCCTCTCCCGCGCCGCACGCATTCCCAAGCTCAGCCGTTTCGGTTGGCTCATGGCGCTGTACGCGGAAAACCATGCGCGGCTGGTGCGGCTGTTCGCTCCCGACCATCTGGCGGCGGGGGTCTATCTGTCCTCCGTCGGCGATGGCCTCGATGTGCGGCTGGAAGTCATCGAAACCCACCGCTACACGGTGGAATTGCGGTTGACCTACGACCTGCAGGATCCGCTCACGGGTGAGCCGGATCCCTCAGCGTTCGTTCGTCTGTATCAGGACGCCCATCAGGCCGAGGCGACGCATTGCTACGTCGGCCGCCGCTGGCAGGACGTCATCGGGTTGTATCCGCCGCCTGCGGAAGTGATCAGCCATCGCATGCGCATGAACACCTTCCTCGGAAAATGGCTTGAATATCTGGCCGGGCAGGGGCATGGCGTGGCGACGTTGCGTCGCCTCGATACGGTCGCCGCAGACGCAGCCTGACACTGCGCGGTTTCAATCGCGTGCGAGCCCGGTGACGCGTATCAGGGCGCAGGAACGGATTTACGGAGTTCGTCGCATCCGATTCGCGTGAAGCACGCAGATCGCTACAGCATCCGATGCGTCGCATGCCTGCGAATGCCGGGCAGATACTTCAAATCGGCCAAAACAAAAAAGCCCCGACAATGTCAGGGCTTTCTTGCTGAAAAGTGGCGTCCCCACGGGGATTCGAACCCCGGTCGCCACCGTGAAAGGGTGATGTCCTAGGCCTCTAGACGATGGGGACGCGGTTGAAACAGTTTCCAAGTTTTGATTCCAGACAGGCCTAATGCCTGGAATTTGGTGGAGCCAGCCGGGATCGAACCGGCGACCTCTTGCATGCCATGCAAGCGCTCTCCCAGCTGAGCTATGGCCCCACGCGGCGGGAGAAGCGAAATTGTAGGGGGGCTTTTTCCGGCTTGCAAGCGTCTGAACAAAAATTTTTCATCGGGGCGATCGAAAGCCGTCATCGGCGATGGAACAATAGGTCTTTCATTACCTTGTTCCGGACCGACTGTTGAAGATCGAATTCCATGTCACCGACTGGGCCGCGTGGGCGCCGGGCCTGCACTCACGGGAAGACTGGCTTGCATGGGCGCGCGCACCGTTCCCGCCGTTCGGCGACGGCACGCCGGCATTGAGCGAAGTGCCGGCGATGCAGCGGCGGCGCATCGATCGATTGGGGCGCATGGCCATCCAGAGCGCTTACTGGTGCCAGCAGGCGGAGCAGGCCGGCATCCCGTTCGTGTTCGCATCGCGACATGGTGACGTCGCGTGTTCGGTGGAACTGCTGCAATCCCTCTCGCGTCAGGAAACACTGTCGCCCACCAGCTTCGGCCTGTCGGTGCACAACGCAATCGCCGCGCTGTATTCGATCGTGCGCGGTGAGCGCGGCAACTACACCGCTTTGGCAGGCGGTGCCGGCACGACGCCCGCAGCCCTGGTTGAAGCGGCCGGACTGTTGGCCGATGGCGCGGATGAAGTGCTGGTCGTGATGTATGACGCCGCGCTGCCGACGGTCTATGAAGATTTCCGCGACGAGCCCGATCCCTTCCATGCCTGGTGCTGGAAGGTGGCGGCGCATGGGCAGGGACCCGGACTGCAATTGAGTTGCGGGCCGGCGCAAGGTGGCGAGCCCGACCGCGGCGACTTGCCGCGTGGTCTGGAGGTGCTGCATTTCCTGCTGGCGGAACAGCCCGAACTGCGCCAGCGTGCGGATTCGGTCGATTGGATCTGGCGCCGTGCTGGCTGAACGCCTCAATCATCTCTGGCGCATTTTCGGGACCGGCCTGGCGTTCCTCGCCTTCGGGATCGGCGGCCTGGTGCTGCGGCTGCTGGTGTTTCCGCCGCTGGACTGGTTCGTCCGCGACCCGGAGCGCCGCCGCCGTCATGCCCGGCGGATCATCCAGCGCAGTTTCGCCACCCACGTCGCGTTGATGCGCGGTCTGGGCCTGATGACGTGGGAAGTGCGCCACCGCGAGCGGCTGGAGCGCGACGGCCTGCTGGTGCTGGCCAACCATCCGACACTGATCGATGTCGTATGTCTCATTTCACTGTTGCCCAATGCCGATTGCGTGGTGAAGTCCGCCGTGGCGAGAAATCCGTTCATGCGGGGGCCGGTTCGGGCCGCAGGTTACGTTGCCAATGACGATGGCGCGGGGCTGGTGGACGATTGCATCGCCGCGGTGCGGGCAGGCGGCACGCTGGTGATTTTTCCGGAAGGCACCCGGACGACCCGCGGCCAGCCCCTGAAGCTGCAACGCGGTGCGGCGAACATCGCGGTACGCGGGCGTATCGACGTCACTCCGGTCAGGCTGAGCTGCACGCCGATGACGTTGGGAAAAGGCGAGAAATGGTATCGTGTGCCACCGCGCCGTTTTCATGTGGTCGTGGATGTCCAGGAGGACCTGCCGATCGGGCAATTCCTGGATGCCAACGCTCCAGGAGGCGGAGGGGACGCGGCCGCCGCGAGGCGATTGACGGAATTTTTGGCAACCTATTTTGCGGGAGAGCAACCACGTGCAGGCACTTGAGCACGAGATCAAGGAATTGATCATCACGTCCCTGTCTTTGGAAGACATCACGCCGGATGACATCGACACGGCGGCGCCGTTGTTCGTGGAAGGGCTGGGTCTGGATTCCATCGATGCGCTGGAGCTGGGGCTTGCCCTGCAGAAGCAGTACGGCGTGAGTCTTTCCGCGGATTCGCAGGAGACCCGCCGGCATTTTTCCAGCGTTCGCGCGCTGGCTGAATTCGTGGCGTCGCAACGTTCGGCGTGAGCCTGCGACGAGGGAAACGAGATGACCAAGAACGAACTTTTCGAACGGATCTCCACGATCCTGCATGACACCTTCGAGATCGAGACCGCGCGGATCACGCCCGAATCGCGGCTGTACGACGATCTCGACATCGACAGCATCGACGCGGTCGATCTCATCGTCCAGCTGAAGCCGTTGCTGGGTCGCAACCTGCAGCCGGACGCCTTCAAGGCCGTGCGCACCGTGCAGGATGTCGTCGACGTACTGCATGGCCTGATCCGCGATCAGGCTGCCTGACGGCAGCGCGGTCCATCGTGAGCAAGGTCCGCGCGGCACTGTTCATCGCGCTGTCGCTGGCCTATCCACTGGTCGTGTACCTGGCGTTGGGACGTTTCGAGCCCCGTTGGCTGGCGCTGCTGCTGGTGGCGCTGGCCGTGCTGCGCGCGCTCGCCACGCGCCAGGCGGTCTGGCTGGCGGCGGCGGGCGGTGCGGTCGTGCTCGCTGCACTGGCCAGCGTGTTCAACGCCGCATTGCCGTTGAAGCTCTATCCGGCCCTGGTGAATCTGGTGATGCTGATCATCTTCGCGGTGAGCCTGCAATTCCCGCCCACCGTCGTGGAGCGGATTGCCCGCCTGAGCGAGCCGGATCTGCCGGCGCGTGCCGTGCAATACACGCGACGCGTGACCGTCATCTGGTGCCTGTTCTTCGTCTTCAACGGTTCGCTCGCGCTTGCGACCGCATTGTGGGCGACCGATCGCGCATGGGCAATCTACAACGGCGGCATTGCCTACGTATTGATGGGTACGTTGTTCGCCGCCGAATGGATGGTGCGGCAGCGCGTGCGGGCGGCGCATCGCCATGAGTGACTGGATTCCGGTCAATCGCATCGCGGTCGAAGCCATCGCCGATCGGCGCGTGGGCGACGAACTTTCGCACGCCGCGTTCGTCGACCGCGTGCGCGGCTGGGCTTCGGCGTTCCGGCGCGAACCGGGCCAGGACTGGGCGATGTACTTCGAGGATGCGCTCACGTTCGCTGCCGCCCTGTTCGGGGCGTGGCACGCGGGCAAGCGCGTCGTGCTGTGCGCGGACAACCTGCCCGCCACGCTCGAACGCCTGGCCTCCCACGTGGACGGTTTCGTTGGCGACATGCCGGGCTCCTGCGTATCACCGCAGCCCGACGCGGACGGCGAAGCCCCGCTGCACGAACTGGATCCGGGACATGCGCGTCTGTTCGTGTTCACCTCCGGCAGCACCGGCGAGCCGGTCGCCATCGAGAAGCGGCTGGACCAGCTCGCCAGCGAAGTGGAATCGCTCGAAGCCGCGTTCGGCGACGGCATGCACGATGCCGTCATCCACGGCACGGTGTCGCACCAGCACATCTACGGATTGCTGTTCCGCGTGTTGTGGCCGCTTTCTTCGGGACGCCGGATCGCGCCGCGCACGTTCTTCCATGAAGATCTGCTGGCAGCGCTGACGCGCCAGCCCTCGGTGCTGGTGACCAGCCCCGCGCATCTGAAACGCTTGCCCGAGCAGCTCGACTGGTCGTCGCTGCGCGGGCGCCTGCGCGCCGTGTTCTCGTCCGGCGGCGCGCTGTCCGCGGACGCCGCTCTGGACGTTCGCCGGCAACTTGGCGTGGCGCCCACGGAAATCTATGGCAGCAGCGAAACCGGCGGCATTGCGTGGCGCCAGTGGAATCGCGAGCAGCCGGCCTGGCATGCGCTGCCCGGCGTCCACTGGCGGATCGAAGATTCGCGGCTCGAAGTGAAGTCGCCACATCTGCCCGATGCGCAGGCGTGGTGGCGCAGCGAGGATCGCGTCGCGACCGATGGGGATGGCTTCCGCCTGCTGGGGCGCGCCGATCGCATCGTCAAGATCGAGGAACGCCGCGTCTCGCTGGACGCACTCGAACGCCAGATCGCACAGCACGAATGCGTCCACGACGTGCGGGTGGGCCTGTTGCGCGGCGCGCGCGATACGCTCATCGGCGTGGTCGTGCCGAACGAGAAGGGCTGGAGCCTGTTGCGCGAGCAGGGACGTCGCGCGCTGTCGCACAAGCTTTCGCAGCATCTTGCGCACAGCCACGATGCGGTCACGCGGCCGCGTCGCTGGCGTTTCGCGGTCAACCTGCCGATGAATGCGCAGGGCAAGGTCACCGAGCGCGCACTCACCGCACTGTTCCGGCCCGAGCGACCCGAGCCGCACTGGCGCGTGCGCGAATCCGAGCGCGCCGAGCTCGAACTGGATCTGGTGGCGGATCTGGCGGTGTTCGACGGCCATTTCCCGCAGACGGCGATCCTGCCCGGCGTCGCTCAGCTGGACTGGGCGATCCGTTTCGCGCGCGAAGCGTTCGCGCTGCCGCCGCGGTTCCTGCGCATGGAGGCCCTGAAGTTCCAGCGCGTGGCGCGTCCCGGCGATCGCATTCGCCTGCACATGCAATGGCAGGCCGAGCGCAGCCACCTCGTATTCCAGTACACCTCCGCGCACGGGCCGCACGCCAGCGGCCGGGTCGTTTTCGCGGAATGAACGCCATGCGCACCGATCTGCCCCTGGTGATCATCCCGGTGTTCGATCACGAGCACGCCATCGGCGCGATGGTGGCCGGCGTGCTCGATTCCGCTTGCGATTGCCTGCTGGTCGATGACGGATCCGGCGAGGCGTGCGCGCGGGTCCTCGACGCACTGGCGCAGCAGCATGCACCGCGCGTGCGACTGCTGCGGCTGGTGCGCAACTCGGGCAAGGGCGGGGCGGTGCTGGCGGGCTTTCGCGAAGCGCATCGGCTCGGCTATTCCCGCGTGCTGCAGATCGACGCCGACGGCCAGCACGATCCGCGTGACATTCCGCGCTTCATCGTGGCTTCGGCCGAACATCCCGGCGCCATCATCTGCGGGATTCCCGAGTACGACGCCAGCGTGCCGAAAGGACGGTTGTATGGCCGCTACCTGACGCACGTGTGGGTCTGGATCAACACGCTCTCGCTGACCATCCGCGATTCCATGTGCGGGTTCCGCGTCTATCCGCTGGCGCCGGTCATCCGCTTGATGGAAGAGGAAACCATCGGCCTGCGCATGGACTTCGACATCGAAGTCATCGTGCGGCTGTTCTGGCGGGGCGTGCCGGTGCGGAACCTGCGTACACGGGTCACCTATCCGAGCGACGGCGTGTCGCATTTCGATGTGTGGCGCGACAACGTGCGCATCAGCCGGATGCATGCGCGGCTGTTCTTCGGCATGGTGCGGCGGCTGCCGGGCTGGATGCGGCATGGCAGGCGCATGCCGGCATGAGCGACGCGCAGCGCCAGCCGCACTGGGCGGACATCGCCGAATCCACGTCGGTCAACGGCGTGCGTTTCCTGTGCGCTGTCTATCGCTGGCTGGGACGCTGGCCATTCCGCGCCTGCCTGTATCCGGTCGTGCTGTTCCACTGGGTGGCGAACGCGACAGCGCGTCGCGCGTCGATGCAGTATCTGCAACGCCTGCATGCGCACGCGCCGGAGGCGTTGCCGGCCGCGCCGGGCAAGGGCGCGAGCGTCCGGCATTTCCTCGCCTTCGCCGAAACCCTGCTCGACAAGATTCTCGCGATGGGCGGTCGTTATCCGCCCGAGCGCGTCATCACCCATCGCGACGTGATGATGCAGCAGGTCGCCAAGGGCGAGGGCGGCCTGATCATCACCGCGCATATCGGTTGCCTGGAGCTGTGCCAGGTGCTGGCCGATCATGTGCCGGGCTTCCGCCTTACCGCGCTGGTGCATACCGCGCATGCGGCCAAGTTCAATCGCCTGCTTGATCGGCTCGACCCTGCCAACGGCGTGCGCCTGCTGCAGGTGACCGACATGGGGCCGGGCATTGCGTCGCTGCTGGCCGAGCGCGTGGCCGCCGGTGAATTCGTCGCCATTGCCGGTGATCGGGTGCCCTTGCAGGGAGGACGCGGCGTGCATGCCCCGTTCCTGGGGCATCCCGCGCCGTTCCCGATTGGCGCCTACGCGCTGGCGTCCGCGCTGGGCTGCGCGGTGTTCACGATGGCCTGCACACATCGGGGCGACGGCTATGAAGTCCGCTTCGAACATTTCGCCGATGCGATCCGGCTGCCGCGCGGTTCACGCGACGCGGCGCTGGCCGAACATGCCGGGCGCTTTGCGCAATGGCTGGAACGGCAGGTCGTGCAGGCGCCTTTCGACTGGTTCAATTTTT
The DNA here is from genome assembly GCA_023419315.1 of Pseudomonadota bacterium. Taxonomy (GTDB): domain Bacteria; phylum Pseudomonadota; class Gammaproteobacteria; order Xanthomonadales; family Xanthomonadaceae; genus Pseudoxanthomonas_A. Next base: position 58,616 of record JAEZYE010000036.1, on the reverse strand, counting down.
TCCCTTTCTGGGATCAGGTAACCCATGACGCTTCCCGTGGATGATGCCGGCGCCGTCCGGTTTGGTGATGCTCCGCTGAGCATCGAGGATGTGGTGGCGCTGTCGCGCCGGCAATGCAGTGCGCAACTGTCGCGGGACGGGGAGTTCGTCGCGCGCATCCATCGCGGCGCGGAGTTTCTCGATCGCGTCTTGCGCGAGGACGGCGTGATCTACGGTGTGACCACCGGCTACGGCGATTCGTGCACGGTGAACATCCCGGTCGATCTGGTCGCGGAATTGCCGCACCACCTGTACACGTATCACGGCTGCGGACTGGGCCGTTTCCTCGATGCGGACGAAACCCGTGCCGTGCTCGCCGCGCGGCTGGCTTCGCTGTCGCGCGGCATGTCGGGCGTGAGCCTGGGCCTGCTGCAAGGCCTGGAATCGTTGCTCCGTCACGATGTGCTGCCGTTGATCCCGGCGGAAGGTTCGGTCGGTGCGAGCGGTGACCTGACGCCGCTGTCCTATGTGGCCGCGGTGCTGTGCGGCGAACGCGAGGTCATGCACGCCGGCGTGCGTCGCCCGGCCGCAGACGCGTTGGCTGAAATCGGCATGCAGCCGCTGCGCCTGCGCCCGAAGGAAGGGCTGGCGATCATGAATGGCACCGCGGTGATGACCGCGCTGGCCTGTCTGGCCTGGGAGCGTGCCGATTACCTGTGCCGCATGGCGACACGCCTGACTGCGTTCAACGTGCTGGCCAGCGACGGCAACGCGCATCACTTCGACGAAGTGCTGTTCGCGGCCAAGCCGCATCCCGGCCAGACCCGCATCGCCGCGCGCCTGCGCGAGGATCTGCACAGCGACCGTCCGCCCCGCAACGAGCAGCGCTTGCAGGATCGCTATTCGCTGCGCTGTGCGCCGCACGTCATCGGCGTGGTCGAGGACGCACTGCCGTTCCTGCGCCAGCTCATCGAGACCGAACTCAACAGCGCGAACGACAACCCGCTGATTGATCCGGATCGCGGCCAGATCCTGCATGGCGGCCACTTCTACGGCGGGCATATCGCGTTCGCGATGGATGCGCTGAAGAACGCCATCGCAAATCTCGCCGACCTGCTGGACCGCCAGCTCGCGCTGCTCGTCGATACGCGTTTCAACCACGGGTTGCCGTCGAACCTGTCGGGGTCGCCGGGCCCGCGCGCAGCCATCAACCACGGGTTGAAGGCGCTGCAGATCAGCGTATCGGCGTGGACAGCCGAAGCGCTGAAGCTGACGATGCCGGCCTCGGTGTTTTCGCGTTCGACCGAATGCCACAACCAGGACAAGGTCAGCATGGGCACCATCGCCGCGCGCGATTGCCTGCGCGTCATCGAACTGACCGAACAGGTGGTCGCCGCCATGCTGATCGCCGCCCGCCAGGCCATCGAACTGCGTGCGCGGGCCGGCGGCTCCGCCGAACTGGGTGAAGAAGCCGCCGCGATGTATGCCGATCTGCGCGGCCGCATTGCGCTGGTCGAAGAGGATCGCGCACTGGATCACGAATTGCGCCAGTTGTGCAGGTGGCTGCGCGAGCGCGCCTGGGTGATGTATGGCGACTGATCTCTCCATCGAAATCCCGCTGACGCCGGCCTTCCACGATTGCGATCCAATGCAGGTCGTATGGCACGGCAACTACTTCAAGTACCTGGAAATCGCGCGTTGCGCGCTGCTGCAGCGCTACGACTACGACTATCCGCAGATGGAAGCCTCCGGTTACATGTGGCCGGTCGTGGATGCACGCATCAAGTACATCCGGCCATTGCGCTACGGACAGGCGCTGCGCGTGCACGCACAGATCACGGAATGGGAAAACCGGCTGCGGCTGGATTACGTCATCCGCGACGCCGGCACCGATCAGGTGCTGACCAAGGCGCATACCTTGCAGGTGGCGGTCGATGCGCGCAGCGGCGACATGCAGTACGTGTGCCCGGCGGTACTGTTCGAACGGCTGGGAGTGCAGCCCGCATGAAGCAGCGGATGATGAAGTGGCTGGTCGCGCTGGTTGCATTGTCGCCGCTGTGGGCGTGGGCGGCGGATATAGGCCTGGTGCAGCAGCGGGTCGCGCGCGTGGACGTGCTGCGTGGCGAGTTCGTCCAGGAAAAGCGCATCACCGGTTTCCGCAACCCGTTGCGCTCGCAGGGCCGCTTCGTCGTTTCCCGCGACAAGGGCGTGATCTGGACGACGCTCAAGCCGTTTCCCTCGGAGATGGTGGTGACGCGTGATCGCATCCTCAGCCGCGGCAGCGACGGCCGCCAGCGGGTGGAAGTGGATGCGCGCCAGCAGCCTGCGTTGCGCTCGGTCAACGCGATGATGTTCGCGCTGGTCAGTGGCGATGTCGCGGCGCTCTCCTCGCGTTTCGAAACACAGGTCGAGGCGTTGCCGGGCAATGGCTGGAAGCTGGCGCTGAAGCCGCGCTCGGCCGCATTGGCGCAGGCGTTCAGCCGCATCGTGCTGAGTGGCGACCGCTATGTGCGCGCGGTGGAAATCGAGGAGGCCAACGGCGACCGGACGAAGCTGGATTTCAGCGCCATCACCGATGCGCCTGCCAGGCTCGATGCGGAAGAGGCCCGTCGTTTTGACTGACGCCGGCGGCTCGACGGACGAGGCGTGGCGACGTCGCTGGCGCTGGCTGTCGCTGGCGTGGCTGCTGATCGTCGCAGTCGTCGCATTCCATCAGTGGCAGTTCTGGAAGCATCCGCCGATCGACAGCGACATCCTCGCGATGTTGCCGCGCGATGCCGATGACCGGGTGCTGGCCGACGCCACCGAGCGCATCGCCAGCGCGAGCGCTCGGCAGATGGTGGTCCTGCTGGGCGCGCCCGATGCGGCGCAGGCGAAAGTCGCCGAACAGCGCTTCCGCCAGTCGCTGGCGGCGCAGGAGCGCGCACACGCGTTGCCGTTCGTCGCGACCGGTAGCGCGGCGGACTGGTTTCCACGCGCGCAGGCGTTCTACTCGGCCCATCGCGATGGTCTGCTGACCTCGGCGCAACGAACACAGTTGCAGAACGCCTCCACGGACGAACTCGCGCAGGCGGCGCTGGCTTCGCTGTTCGGCCCGATGGGCACGCCGCGCATGACCGAGTGGCGGCAGGATCCGCTGGGCCTGTGGCCGCAATGGTGGCAGGCGAGGGCGGCGGATTCCGGATTGCGCGTCGGCGATGATGGCTTGCTCGAAGCCGGAGGACGTTACTGGGCCGCGCTGACGTTCGAGACGCGGGCCTCGGCCTTCCGGCTGGACGGCGAGCCGGTCATCGGCACTGCGCTGGATCATGCCGCGGTGTCGGCCCATGCGGCGGTGCCGTCGCTGCGCATCCTGCACGCGGGCGTGCCGTTGCATGCGGAAGCCGCCGCGGTGCAGGCCAACCGCGAGATCAACACGATTGGCTGGGGCTCGCTGGCGGCGGTGCTGCTGCTGGTATTCCTGGCGTTCCGTTCGTTGCGGCCGATCCTGCTGGTGGCCGCCTCGCTGTTGATCGGATGCGCGACGGCGCTTTCGGTGACCGCCTGGGTGTTCGGCGAAGTGCACCTGCTGACGCTGATCTTCGGCGCCAGCCTGGTCGGCGTGGCCGAGGACTACGGCATCCACTGGTTCGCCTCGCGCCAGGGCGTTCCGGCGGAACGGCGCTGGTCGCTGCTGCGGCATCTTCTGCCGGGGCTGTGGCTGGCCCTGCTTACGAGTGCGGCGGCTTATCTCGCGCTGGGGCTCGCGCCATTTCCGGGATTGCGGCAGATGGCGCTGTTCTCGGTGGTCGGACTGGCCGCCGCGTTCATGACGGTGATCTGCGGATTTCCCTGGCTCGATGGCGGACGTGTCCGCGAAACGCGTTTCTCGCGCGCCATCGGCGGCTCGCTCGCGCGCTGGCCGCGTGTGCGCGGGAACGCAGTGTGGGGCGTCGTTGGGCTGGTGACTCTCGCGGCCATCGTGGGCGGCGCGTGGCAGCTGCGCGGCGACGATGATCTGCGCAGCCTGCAATCCTCGCCGCCGGAACTCATGGCGCAGCAGATCGAGATCGCAGGACTGCTCGGCATGCCCAGTCCGGCGCAGTTCTATCTGGTGCGCGGCGCGGATGCGGAGCAGGTTCTGCAGCGAGAGGAAGCACTGACGCGTCGCCTGCGCGGTCTGGCCGACGCCGGCATCATCCGCGGCCATCGCGCCGTCAGCGACTGGTTGCCGTCACGGCGGCAACAGGCGGACGACGCGCGGCTCACCGCGCGCATCGAGAACGAGGTCATCGACAAGGTCGGCCAGGCACTCGGCGAGCCGCTGCAACGGGCATCGTTCGACGCCGCGCCGATTGAAGCCGATGCCTGGCTGAAGTCGCCCGCGTCCGAACCCTTCCGCCATCTCTGGCTGGGCCGTCTGGGTGACCAGGTCGCGAGCGTGGTGATGATCGATGACCTCGGCAATCCCGCAGCGCTGGCCGCGCTGGAGACGCAGGCCGGCGGCATTGACGGTGTGCGCTGGGTCAACCGGACCGCCGATTTTTCCAACCTGCTGCGCCACTACCGCCACCTGATGTCGGGCCTGCTGATTGCGGGCATCGCGTTCGTGTTCGCCGTGTTGTGGTGGCGCTACCGGGCCTCGGCCTGGCGCGTGATGTTGCCCACGCTGATTGCGGGCGCGTTGACGGTCGCGCTGCTTGGCTGGCTGGGCCAGCCGGTGCAGTTGTTCAACGTGCTGGCGCTGATGCTGCTGCTCGGCATGGGCATCGACTACGGCATCTTCCTCAGCGAACACCGCGGCGATCCCACGGCGTGGATGGCGGTCTGCATCGGCGCGGCGAGTACGTGGCTGTCGTTCGGCCTGCTCGCCTTGTCGGCCACGCCGGCATTGCGCGCGTTCGGCCTGACGCTGCTGCTCGGCATCGGCCTGGTGTGGCTGATTTCCCCGTTGTTCCGCCCATCGGCCGCGTCATCGCCGGTCCCCTAACCCCTACAAGACATGCGAGTGCAAGGAATGAAGACGGAAAAAACGGAAATCCTGATCATCGGCGCAGGCCCGGCCGGCTCGGTCGCGGCGGCGATGCTGCGCCAGCAAGGACGCCGCGTGCTGATGCTCGAGCGCGAGCAGTTCCCGCGCTTTTCCATCGGCGAGAGCCTGCTGCCGCAGAGCATGGAATACATCGAGCGCGCGGGCCTGCTGCAGGACGTGGTCGAAGCCGGCTTCCAGTACAAGAACGGCGCGGCGTTCGCCTGCGGTGACCGCCACACCGAGTTCGATTTCCGCAACAAGTTCTCGCCCGGCTGGGGCACGACGTACCAGGTGCAGCGCGCGGTGTTCGACGAAGTGCTGGCGCGCGGCGCCGAGCGCATGGGCGCAGAACTGCGCTTCCGCCATGAAGTGCTTGCCGTCGAGGCGGGTGAGCAGCCGCGCGTGACCGTGCGTTCGCCGGACGGCGAGGAATACATCATCGAAGCCGACTTCCTGCTGGACGCCAGCGGCTTCGCCCGCCTGCTGCCGCGCCTGCTGAAGCTGGAGTCGCCGTCCAACTTCCCCGTGCGCGGCGCCATCTTCACGCATGTGCGCGACAACATCCCGCACGATGCCGCTTTCGACCGGAACAAGATCCTGATCACGACGCATCCCGAGCATGTGGACGTGTGGTACTGGACGATTCCGTTCTCCAACGGCACGTGCTCGCTTGGCGTGGTCGCCGAACCCGAATTCCTGAAGCGCTACACCGGCACCGACATGGAGCGCCTGCAGACCGCGGTCAACGAAGCCCCGAACCTGGAGCGCCTGCTGGCGCATGCCGAGTGGGGCATCATGCCGGTGCGGCAGATCGTCGGTTATTCGGCCAACGTCAGCTCGCTGTGGGGACCGGGGTTCGCGTTGCTCGGCAATGCCGGCGAGTTCCTCGATCCGGTGTTCTCTTCCGGCGTGACCATCGCGTTCCATTCCGCTGAACTGGCCGCCGAGTGCCTGCGTCGCAAATACGCCGGTGAAGCGGTGGACTGGGAACAGGAGTACGCCATTCCGCTGCGGGCCGGCGTCAAGACGTTCCGTCGCTTCGTGGAAGCGTGGTATGCCGGCGGCTTCCAGAAAATCATCTACCACCCGAACCAGCAGCCCGACATCCGCGGCATGATCTGCTCGATCCTCGCCGGCTATGCGTGGGACTCGCGCAATCCGTACGTCGATGATGCGCAAGGGCGCCGACTGCGCGTGCTGGAGGAACTGTGTTCCGGCTGATCGCCATGGGGTTGTGCCTGCTGCTTTCGCTGACAGCCTGCGCGCACCGCATGTTGCCCGCGCCGGCTGTCGCGTTGCCGCCGTTGCGGCTGGCGCCGGCCGCGCTCGGCAAAACGATCGCCGTGCAGCAGCGCCTGCATTTCGAGTTCGGCCGGCAGCAGCGCGACATGGACGCGCTGCTGGAAGTGGACGCCGGGGAAGTGCGCCTGGCGGTGCAGGCGATGGGCCAGTCCGGCGTGCGCCTGCAATGGGACGGCCAGCAGTTGCATGAGCAGCGCGCCGCCTGGTTGCCGGCGGCCGTGCGCAGTGAACGCGTGCTCGATGACCTGCAGTTCGCGTTGTGGCCGACCGAGCGCATCCGCGCGGTACTGCCGGCCGGCTGGACGATTGAGGATGATGGCCGCGAACGCCGCCTGATGCAGGACGGCGCGCCGTGGCTCGTGCTGACCCGCGAAAGTGCGCAGTCGCTGCGCATCGAGAACCGCGCCGAGGGCTATCGCCTGGATATCGAAACCGTCATGGAGGCGTCGCCTTGAGCGCGATCCATCTCAATGCGCTCGGCATCACCTGCGCGTTGGGCGAAGGCGCCGCAGCCGTCGCCGACGCGCTGTTCCGCGCCGACGCGCCCGGCGGACTGCAATCCACCGAGGCCCTGACGCCGGGCCGCACGCTGATGCTGGGCGCGGCGCCTTCCGATGCGTTGTCGTTGCTTGACGATCATCCCGTCGCACTGCGCGGCCGCAACAACGCCTTGCTGCGCAGCGCCTACCGCCAGATTGCCCCGGAAGTGCAGGCCGCAATGGCGCGCTACGGCGCGTCGCGCATCGCGATCGTGCTGGGCACGAGCACATCCGGCATTGGCGAATCGGAACAGGCGCTGCCGTACCAACAGGCGCACGGCCAGTGGCCCTCCGGCTTCCATTACGCGCAGCAGGAAATCGGCACGCCCGCGCGTTTCATCGCCGCTGAAAGCGGGATCACCGGGCCGGCGTGGACCATCTCCACCGCGTGTTCCTCCAGTGCGAAAGCATTGGCGTCCGGCGCGCGGTTGCTGCGCGCCGGCATCGTGGACGCGGTGATCGCAGGCGGCGCGGACTCGCTGTGCCGCTTCACCATCGATGGATTCAGCGCGCTGGATTCGGTGTCCGCTGCGCGCTGCAATCCCTTCTCGCGCAATCGCAACGGCATCAACATCGGCGAAGGCGCGGCGTTGTTCCTGATGACGCGAGAACCCGGGCCGGTGCGGCTTGCCGGTTGGGGCGAAACCGCCGACGCCCACCACATTTCGGCACCCGAACCGACCGGCACGGGCGCCATCGCGGCGATCACCCAGGCGCTTGCGCGGGCGGGCGTGGATGCCGGGGAGGTCGACTACATCAACCTGCACGGCACCGCGACGCCGCAGAACGATGCGATGGAAAGCCGCGCCGTGCATGCGCTGATGCCGGGCGGCGTGCCGGTCAGTTCGACCAAGCCGCTGACCGGCCACACGCTGGGCGCGGCCGGCGCGATCGAGGCAGGCCTGTGCTGGTTGTCGCTGGCGCGCAATCCGCAACATCGACTTCCACCGCACTGGTGGGACGGCGAAGCGGATTCGGGGCTGCCCGCGCTGCACTTCGTCGCACCGGGCGAAGTCGCCCCGCGACCGCTGCGCTACGCGCTGAGCCATTCGTTTGCTTTCGGCGGCAGCAACGCCGTCCTGCTGTTCGGAGCCGGCTGATGACCGAAGGACCGCATCCGCTGTACGACATTGAACGCGTGATCCCGCATCGCGGCACGCTGCGCCTGATCGATCGCCTGCTGTCGTGGGACGAGGACCGCGTGGCGGTGGAAGTGCGGGTACCGGCCGACGGCCCGTTCAACGACGAAGACGGCGTGCCGGCCTGGGTCGGCGTCGAGTACATGGCGCAGGCCATCGCGGCCTGGGCGGGCTGCCAGGCGCGCGGGCGCGGTGGCGAGCCCAACATCGGATTCCTGCTCGGCACCCGCCGCTACGAAGCGCAAGTGCCGAACTTCCCTGCCGGATCGCTGCTCCGGGTAGAGGCAGTGCGGGAGCTGTTGGGCGACAATGGCCTGGGGATGTTCGCCTGCAGGATCCTGGCGGACGGGGCAGAAATCGCAAGCGCCAACGTGTCCGTGTTCGAACCGCCGGACGCGATGGCCTATCTGGAGAACGAGCAGGCATGAAGGAACAGTCCACGGTCCTGGTGACGGGGGCCAGCCGCGGCATTGGACGCGCCATCGCGTTGCGCATCGCGCAGGATGGCTTCGATGTGGTCGTGCATTACCGCAACCGCGTGAACGAGGCCGAAGCGGTCGCGGCCGAAATCCGCGCCCTGGGCCGGAACGCACGCGTCATCGGATTCGATGTGGCCGATCGCGCCGCCGCCGCGCAGGCGCTGGAGGCCGATGTCGGCGAACACGGCGCGTACTACGGCGTGGTCTGCAATGCAGGCATTGCGCGCGACACCGCGTTTCCGGCGATGACCGGCGAAGAATGGGACGCGGTGATCCACACCAATCTCGACGCGTTCTACAACGTGCTCAACCCGCTGATCATGCCGATGGTGCGTCGTCGCAAGCCGGGCCGCATCGTCACGCTGTCGTCGGTATCCGGACTGGTCGGCAATCGCGGCCAGACCAATTACAGCGCGGCCAAGGCCGGCATCATCGGCGCAACCAAGGCGCTGGCGCTTGAACTGGCCAGCCGCGAGATCACGGTGAACTGCGTCGCACCGGGCCTGATCAACACCGAGATGGTTGCGGCGGAAGTCGCCGAGGAAGGACTGAAGATGATCCCGATGCGCCGCATGGGCCAGCCGGAAGAAGTCGCCGCCGTCGTGGCGTTCCTGTTGTCGCCTGCGGCGGCGTACGTCACCCGCCAGGTGATCTCCGTCAATGGAGGGCTCATCGGATGAGCCTTGCACCCAAGCGCGTGGTGGTGACCGGCGGTGGCGCGATCAGCCCGCTGGGCCACGACTGGCCGAGCGTCCACCTGCGTCTGCGCGAATGCCGCAATGCGGTGCGGCGCATGCACGAATGGGACATCTTCGAAGGCCTGAACACCAAGCTCGCCGCGCCGGCCGAAGACTTCGAACTGCCGCCGCACTACAACCGCAAGACCACGCGCAGCATGGGACGCGTGGCGATCATGTCGGTGCGTGCGACCGAGCTGGCCCTGCAGGAAGCGGGCCTGCTCGATGATCCAGTCCTGCGCAGCGGCAAGGTCGGCGTTTCGTACGGGTCGTCGGCCGGCACGCACAGCGCGATCGGCGATTTCGGCCGCATGCTCAACAACCACAGCACCGAAGGCATCAACGCCACCACGTACCTGAAGATGATGAGCCACACCGCGCCGGTCAACATCGGCGTGTTCTTCGGGTTGCAGGGCCGCGTGATCACGACGTCCAGCGCGTGCACTTCGGGCAGCCAGGGTGTCGGCTCGGCGTATGAAGCGATCCGCTTCGGCAAGCAGGTGGCGATGATTGGCGGTGGCGCCGAGCAGCTGGATGCGACCGCTGCGGCCGTGTTCGACACTTTGTTCGCGACCAGCGTGCGCAATGATGATCCGCAGAGCTCGCCGCGCCCGTTCGACGCCAACCGCGATGGGCTGGTGTTGGGCGAGGGCGCCTGCACGCTGATCCTCGAAGAGGTGGAACATGCGCGTGCGCGCGGTGCGAACATCCTTGCCGAAGTGGTCGGCTACGGCACCAACAGCGACGGCCAGCATGTCACCCAACCCAGCGCGGACACGATGGCCGAAGCGATGCGCCTGGCCTTGCAGGACGCCGGCATCGAGGCGGACCAGATTGGCTACGTCAACGCGCACGGCACCGCCACCGATCACGGCGACATCGCCGAAACCGCCGCCACCGCACAGGTGTTCGGCCCGCGTATTCCCTTCAGTTCGCTGAAGAGCTATGTCGGCCACACGCTGGGCGCGTGCGGCGCGTACGAGGCCTGGATCACCCTGCAGATGATGCGCGAGGGCTGGTTCGCCCCGACGCTGAATCTGGAAGCGCGCGATCCGCGCTGCGCCGAACTGGACTACATCACCGGCGAAGGCCGCGAACTCCAGACCGACTACGTGATGAGCAACAACTTCGCCTTCGGTGGCATCAACACTTCGCTGATCTTCCGCCGCTGGCGGGAGTGAGCATCGGCAGTACCCCAAAAAAGGACGCAGGTACCCACGCATGAAGCAGCACATTCGAATTGGCTTGTTGTCGATCATCCTCGCGAGTGCTCCTGCGCTGGCGCGCCAGGATCAGATGATCGATGTGCCTTTCCGCGATCTCCGCGCCGCCACCGGCACCGATCTGACCGCCAGGCAGGTGGAAGGCGCCATCCGCGACGGCGCACGCGCCAATCGCTGGAACGTCGTGTCCACCGAGCCCGGCAAGATCGTCCTGCGGCTGGCCGTGCGCAGCCATCAGGCCGACGTGACCGTGAAGTACGACGAGCGCGGCTTCGATATCGACTATCTGTCCTGCGTCAACCTCAACTACGAGACCAAGCGGGGCTACGCGTACATCCATCCGAACTACAACGTCTGGGTGGGACGCCTCGCCGATTCGATTTCCAATTCTCCGGTGATCGATCCCACTCGCACCCCCGTGGCCGTCGCACCGTAAGCCGACTGCGCACCGTTTTCCCCCGAAGAGAAGGAGCTGTTCCATGAAGAAAATGATGTTCATCGCCGGACTGGCGATCGCCGCGCTGGCTTCCGCCAACGCTCATGCCCGCGAAACCCGTGTGGAGGGTTCGTTCGAGGAACTGATCAATTCGCCGGAAGCGAAAAAGGCCGGCATCGACGGCAGCGTGCGCTTCTATCTCGCCGGCCAGAAGACGCCTGCGGTGGCCTCGCGCATGGGTGAGGACGTGTCGAACAAGAAGACCAACGCCGCCAACAAGTCCGACGCCGAAGCCTGCCGCTGGGTGACGCTGTCGGTGCTGAAGGCGTTCCAGGATTCGGCGAAGTCGCGGGGCGCGAATGCCGTGATCGACATGGTCAGCTACTACAAGAAGAACGAGTTCAAGAGCGCGCAGAACTACGAGTGCTACGCGGGCGCCATCATGGCGGGCATGGCGATGAAGGGCACCTACGCGAAGGTCAAGTAATCGCGACGCGAAAAAAAAAGGCCCGGCAATGCCGGGCTTTTTTTGCACTCCGCCAGCGCGTGCTGCGGCGCGGGTGCGTCAATCCGCCAGCGCGGTCGAACGCAGCCGCAGCGCGTTGAACACCACCGAAGCCGAGCTCAGGCTCATCGCCAGTGCGGCCAGCATCGGTGACAGCAACGGGCCGCCGAACAGCACGGCCAGCAGGCCGGCGGCGACCGGCACGCCAAGGCTGTTGTAGAGGAAGGCGAAGCCCAGGTTCTGCCGCATGTTGCGCACGGTGGCTTCCGAGATCGCGCGTGCGCGCAGGATGCCGCCCAGATCGCCCTTCACCAGCGTGACCTGCGCACTCGACATTGCCACGTCGGTGCCCGTGCCCATCGCGATGCCGACATCGGCCGCCGCCAGCGCGGGCGCGTCGTTGATGCCGTCGCCGGCCATCGCCACGCGCCGTCCCTGCGCCTGCAATTGCCGCACCAGCGCGGCCTTGTCGGCCGGACGCACCTCGGCGTGGATCTCATCGATGCCGATATGCGAGGCCACGGTCTGCGCCGTGCGCTCGGCGTCGCCGGTCGCCATGACGATCCGCATTCCACTGGCGTGCAGCGCACGCAGCGCGGAGGGCGTGCTCTGCTTGATGGGATCGGCCACCGCGAGGATGCCGGCGAGCCGGCCGTCCACCGCCAGGTACATCACGCTCGCGGCTTCCGCGCGCAGGCGGCGCGCGGCTTCGTCCATCGCCTGCATCTCGACGGCGTGCGAACGCATCAGCGCCGCATTGCCCAGTGCAAGCCTGTGGCCGTCCACGCGGCCATGCACGCCGATACCGGTGGCCGATTCGAAATCTTCCGCCTTCGACAGCACCAGTTTGCGTTCGCGCGCCTCCTTGACGATCGCATGCGCCAGCGGATGCTCGCTGCCGGCGTCGAGGCTGGCGGCCAGTCGCAGCACTTCCTGCTCGTCATAAGGCGCCTGCGCGATCACGCTGCGGAATGCCGGCCGGCCTTCGGTGAGCGTGCCGGTCTTGTCGACGATCAGCGTATCGATGCGGCGCAGCGTTTCGATGGCCTCGGCATCGCGGAACAGCACGCCGGCCTGCGCCGCGCGGCCGCTGGCGACCATGATCGACATCGGCGTCGCCAGTCCGAGTGCGCACGGGCAGGCGATGATCAGCACGGACACCGCATTGAGCACGCCGTAGGTCCACGACGGTTCCGGACCGAACAGACCCCAGCCGAGCAGCGTCGCCAATGCGGCGGCGATCACGGCGAGCACGAACCAGAAGGACACGCGATCGGCCAGGCGCTGCATCGGTGCGCGCGAACGCTGCGCCTGCGCCACCAGTTGGACGATCTGCGCCAGCATGCTGTCACTGCCGACGCGCTCGGCGCGGACGATCAGGCTGCCGTTGCCGTTGAGCGTCGCGCCGATCACCGCATCGCCTTCCTGTTTCGATACCGGCACCGGCTCGCCGGTCAGCATCGATTCGTCGATGTGGCTGCGTCCTTCCAGCACCACGCCGTCGACGGGCACCTTCTCACCGGGACGCACGCGCAGGCGGTCGCCGACATGCACGTGCGAAAGCTCGATATCTTCTTCCTCGCCATCGTCGCGGATGCGGCGTGCGGTGCGTGGCGACAGGCCGAGCAGCGCCTTGATGGCCGCCGAAGTCTGCGAGCGCGCCTTGAGTTCGAGCAGTTGGCCCAAGAGCGTCAGCGACACGATCACCGCCGCTGCTTCGAAGTACACGCCGACGCGCCCATGTTCGTGGAACGAGGCCGGGAAAAGGTCCGGCGCGACGGTGGCCGCCACGCTGTAGCCATACGCGGCGGCGACGCCGGTGCCGATCAGCGTCCACATGTTGGGGCTGCGGTTGCGGATCGACTGGACCCAGCGCTCGAAGAACGGCCACGCCGCCCACAGTACGACGGGCGTGCTCAGCGCCAGTTCGATCCAGCTGCGCGTGGTGGGTGCAATCGCATCGAATGCGTTGCCGCCCATCGCCAGCACCAGCGTCGCCACGCTCAGCGGCAAGGTCCACCAGAAGCGGCGGCGGAAATCGATGAGCTCCGGGTTTTCGCCTTCGTCCAGCGACGGCATCATCGGTTCCAGCGCCATGCCGCAGAGCGGGCAGGTGCCGGGACCGTCCTGCACGATTTCAGGATGCATCGGGCAGGTGTATTGCGTACCGGGCGGCGCGCTCACCGGTTCGGCGCGCGGCGAGAGCCAGCGCTGTGGATCGGCCAGGAACTTGCCGCGGCATCCGGCGGAGCAGAAGTGGTAATCGCGTCCGTCGTGGCTGGCGTGGTGCGCCGTGGTCTGCGGATCCACCTGCATGCCGCAGACCGGATCAATCACCGTGTTCGCGGCGGGCGGCTGCTTGCCGCCGCCACCGCAGCAGGCGTGCGCGGGTTTGTCCGCCTGCGATGCCGTGGGCGCGTGCGAATGCGTGTGTGGGTGCGGAGGATGCGTGCTCATCGGGCGTCCTCCGCCAGCGCTGCCAGGATCGGGCATTCACTCGGATCGCCGTGGCCGGGGCAGGCGTCCACCAGCGTGCGCAGTGCATCACGTACGCGCGCCAGTTCGGCCAGGCGTTCTTCGACCACCGCCAGCTTGCTCGCCGCCGCCGCCTTCACCTGCGCCATGTCATCGCGGTTGCCGCTGATCGCCAGCAGGTCGCGGATTTCCTCGAGCGTGAAGCCGAGCGTCTTGGCGCGGCGGATGAAGGTCAGCCGGCGTACGTCGCCCGGTTCGTAATGGCGGTATCCGGAAGCGCTGCGCGTCGGTGGCGGCAGCAGGTGCTGCCGCTCGTAGTAGCGCACGGTGTCGATGGGCACGCCCGCCAGGCGGGCCAATTGGCCGATGTTCATGCGGTTCTCCTCAAGTGCGAGGACAGGCTACGCCCTGGACCATGGTCAAGAGTCAAGGCTTCTCGCGACCTGGCGATCAGTGGCGGGCGTATTCGCTCAGAGAACCGTCGCGGCCGATCGCGATCACCGAATACGCATCGCGGGTGCCGTCGGGCATTTCCATGCCCGGCGATCCGCGCGGCATGCCGGGCACGGCCAGACCGCGCACGTCCGGCTTCTGCGTGAGCAGGCGCTGGATGTCTTCGGCCGGCACGTGACCTTCCAGCACGTAACCCTCGACCTCGGCCGTATGGCACGACGCCATCCGCGGCGGCACGCCGAGTGACTGCTTGACCGCGTCCAGGTCATCGCGGTCGTGCACCTTCACCCGGAAACCGGCGGCTTCCATCCGCTCCACCCACACATGGCAGCAGCCACAGCTGGGGCTCTTGTGCACGGTGATCAGCGGGGCGAGGCGCGATGGCACGGGTGAGGCCGCCGCTTCGATGACGCTCGCCTTCGCGGCGGGCAACGGTGCGTCGGCCGGCGAGCAGGCCGACAGCAGCGCAACGCCGAGCCAGCAGGACAATCGCAATGCAATGTTCATGGTGAACTCCTCAGAACCAGAAACGGAGGCCGGCGACGAACCGCGTGTCGCGACGCGATTCACCGGCGAAGGCGTGCGCATCGGCCGTGTCGCCGAACAGGCGTTCATGGCTGACGCCGACGTAGGGCGCGAAACGCCGGGTGAACTCGTAGCGCAGGCGCAGCGAGGCTTCGGCGGATACCAGCCCGGCGCCTTCGTTCAGTTCGCCATCCTCGCGGCTGGCCCAATGCGCTTCGACGTGCGGTTGCAGGATCAGCCGATTCGTCAGCAGCAGCTCGTATTCGGCTTCCGCGGTCGCACTCAACCGACCGTTATCGTCGAGATAGCCGGTCGCGGAGATTTCGAACTTGTACGGCGCCAGCCCCTGCACGCCGAATGCCAGTTGCGTGCGCGAACCGGCATCCGGAACGAACGTGTGCTTCACGCCCGCCACGGCATCCCACCACGGCGAAATGGCGCGGCCGTACAGGGCTTCCAGATCCGCGGATTCGGTATGTCCGTGCGCGCGCTCGCCTTCGCTGCGCAGCCACAGGCGGTTCACGTCGCCGCCAATCCATGCGTTCGCTTCCCAGGCTTGGCCGCTGCCGGGATCGGCGTCCCAGGTTTCCAGTCGATCGAACAGGACGTAGAACTGCGTGGACGCACCATGCGCCATGGCGTGCGGATGCAGCACGGGGAATGCGGCCGCGCGATCCGCATCGGTCAGTGGCGGAATCGGTTCGCGCGGTGCCTCGACGGCCGATGGCGCACTCGCAGTTGCGTGATGTGCATGCGTGTCGTGCTGCGCCGTCCTTTCGGCCGGCGCGTGATCGTGTTGCGTCGTGGCCGGCGCGGCATGCCCCGCATGCGGATCGACTTGCGGCGTCACCGCCGGCGAGGCGGCGTGGTCGTCATGTTGCGCGCGTGCCGGCGGCATCACCGCGAACATCGACAGCGCGATCAGGGTCAATGAAGTGCGCTTCATTCTTCGACCCTCACTTCGCGCATCATGCCGCCTTCCATGTGGTACATCAGATGGCAGTGGAACGCCCAGCGGCCGAGCGCATCGGCGCGCACGCGGTAGCTGCGTCGCGTGCCGGGCGGCATGTCGACGGTGTGCTTGCGCAGCTGGAAGCGGCCGTCTTCGCTTTCCAGATCGCTCCACATGCCGTGCAGGTGGATCGGGTGCGTCATCATCGTGTCGTTGACCAGCACGATGCGCAGGCGTTCGCCGTAGTTCATCCACAACGGTTCGGCGGACACGAACGGCACGCCGTCGAACGACCACGCGAATTTCTCCATGTGCCCGGTGAGATGCAGTTCGATGTCGCGGTTCGGCTCGCGGCCGTCCGGATCCTCGAACAGGCTGTGCATGTCGTCGTAACGCAGCACGGTGCGACCGTTGTCGCGCAGGCCGATGCCCGGATCATCCAGGCGCGGTGACGTGGCCGAGGTCTGCATGTCGATCAGCGGATTGCCGGCTTCGCTCGGCGCGTGGTTCGGCGTTTGCGCGGCGTTCGTCGCGCCGTGGTGCATGTGCGCGCCACAACCGCCTTCGCCCATGTCGGCGCCGCAGCCGCCTTCCCTGCCGGCATGCTTGCCGCCCATCTCGTGGCCCATGTCGGTCATCGTCAGCAGGGGCCGCGGATCATTCGCGGGCACCGGCGCCTGCAGGCCGTCGCGCACCGCCAGCGTGGCGCGTGCGTAGCCGGTGCGTCCCATGTCCTGCGCGAACACGGTGAAGGCGTCCTGTCCCTGCGGTTCGACGATCACGTCGAAGGTCTCCGCCGTGGCGATGCGGAATTCATCGACGGTGATCGGATGGATGTACTGGCCGTCGGCGGCCACGACGGTCATCTTCAGTCCGGGGATGCGGACATCGAAGTACGTCATCGCCGCGCCGTTGATGAAGCGCAGCAGCACGCGTTCGCCGGGCTTGAACAGTCCGGTCCAGTTGCCGTCCGGCGTGTGCCCGTTGATGAGGTAGGTGTAGGTGTGCGCGTTGATGTCGGAAAGATCGCTGGGCGTCATCCGCATGCGGCCCCACATGCCGCGGTCGGCCAGCGTCGCCGACCAGCCGTCGCGCCGCACATCGCGCACGAAGTCGCCGACCGTGCGCTGGTAGGTGTTGTCGTGCATCGGCATCTTCTTCATGCGCCGGTACAGCGCGGCCGGATCCAGATCGGTCCAGTCGGAAAGCAGCACGACGTGTTCGCGATCGAACGTATACGGCGCAGGTTCGCGTGGATCGATGATCAAGGCGCCATACAGCCCGCTCTGTTCCTGGAACATCGAATGGCTGTGGTACCAGTAGGTGCCGGACTGCCGCAGTTGGAAGCGGTACTGCCAGGTTTCACCGGGCGCGATGCCGTCGAAGCTCATGCCGGGCACGCCGTCCATGTTCGCCGGCAGCAGGATGCCGTGCCAATGGATCGAAGTCGGTGCGTCCAGCAACCGGTTGCGCACGCGCACGGTGACCGTGTCGCCTTCGCGCCAGCGCAGGATGGGCGCCGGCAGGCTGCCATTGACGGTGACGGCGGAACGCATGCGGCCAGTGAAGTTCACCGGCGATGCGCCAATCGCCAGATCGAGATCGGTCGCGGTCAGCACCGGCGGTGCGTGCGCAGTGGAAGCGGACTCGGCGGCCCAGGCGGGCAGGCGGTGCAGGCCGAGTCCGGCGGCAACGCCGCCCAGCGCGGCGCCGGTGACGAAACGGCGTCGTGACAGCGGGAAGCCGGCGAGCGGGGGCGGCCGGTCGGAAGAACGGAAAGACATGCGGACTCCGGGAAAGCGGGAAACGTGCGGCCGTGTCAGGCACGCAATCAACGCCGCGACATCAGCGCGGGCGGACGGGCTGCGCGGACGCCATGCGTCCGGGCCGGTCGTTTCAGGCGATGGGCGGTCGCTGCGGTCGATCCAGCAACGGCGCGGGATGGGGGGCGTCTTCGCCGTTGATGCCGGGCGGGCCGGGAATCGGCGCCGAAGCCGTGGCGATCAGCGCGGGCAAAGCGGGCAGGGCCTGCAGGCAGACGCCATCGCAGTGGCCGACCTTGCAGCAATCAGACGCGACCGGCGCCTGCGGCTGGCCGTGTGCGGTGTCGGAAGAAGCCGATGTCGCGCCGTGGCAGGGGGGAACCTCGGTAGCGGCCGCCGCGACGCGGGCGGTGGCTTCTTCCAGCGCGATCCGCACGCCGGAAAACGCGCTGCCCGCCGAAGCGAGGACCAGCAACGCGATCAACAGCAGGCGCGAGACGAGCGAGGACAGCGACATGGCGGCATTCTAGCTTCCGGGGGATTCATTGCGCGCGAGCGCGACGAGCGCGTACGCGGTGCGAGCGCCACCCTAATCCCTGAACCCGGGTCCAAGGCAAGCGCCGAGTACGCACTGGTATGGAATCGGGCGCTAGGAAAGCGCCCGCCAATCGCTGAAAATCGCCGGGTTTTTCGACAGACGTCGTTGAAGGCGGACAAGTGAACCTTGCGGTACCGTACACGGCCGTGGCCGACCAGCTCCCGATGATCGCAACCGGTTCACCCGCTCCGCGCAGGCTTGTCGTCGCCGATGTCGGTGGCACCTTCGCGCGTATCGCGGAAGTGGTGATCGCCCCCGGGCGTTCGCCGGACGTGCTGGCGTACCGCAAGTACGCAGGCGCCGAACACGCGGACCTCGCGGCCATCCTGCGCCGCTTCATCGACGAGGAAGCCACTTCGCCACTGGAAGACGCGGTCGTCGCGATTGCCGGCGTGCTCGATGGCGACACGCTCGTCAATGCCAACCTGCCGTGGCCGGTGTCGATCGCGCGCACGCGCGAAGCCGCGTCGCTGTCGAGCCTGCAACTGATCAACGACTTCGAAGCGGTAGCGTTCGCGATTCCGCACGTCGCGCCGGAGGGCCTGCTTTCGCTGACGGAAGAAGGCGCGGCACACCGCTTCCAGTGGCCGGCGCTGGTGATCGGGCCGGGCACGGGCCTGGGCGCCGCGCTGCGTTTCGAAGGCGGCGAACGCCCCGTGCTTGCGAGCGAAGTGGGGCATGCCGCGCTGGCCGCGGGCACCGAACTCGAATTGCAGGTATTGCACCGGCTGCTCAAGCGCTGGTCGCACGTGGACAACGAGCGCGTGCTGTCCGGCAACGGACTGATGAACCTCTATCCCGCGCTGTGCGAAATCCGTGGCGCCACCCCGCACTGGCAGACGCCGGAGCAACTGATCGCCGCGGCGAATGCCGGTGATGACGCCATCGCGGTGGAAACGCTGGAGGTGTTCAGCGGTTGGCTGGGCAGCCTGATCGGCGATCTGGTGATCACCTTCGGCGCGCGTTCCGTGTACCTGGCCGGCGGCATCTCCGCGCATGTCGAAACCTTCCTGCGCGGCCGCACGTTCCGTGAGCGCTATTCCGACAAGGGCGTGCTGGGCCACGTGGTGCGGCACGTGCCGGTCTGGCGCGTCGATCATGGTCAACTCGGCATCGTCGGCGCGGCGGCCTGGTTCCAGCAACACGCGCCCTGAGCGCGACACGGCGCGTCGGAGCTTCATTCCAGAGGGGAATCGTGATGACGGATCGTCGTGGCTTCATCAAGGCGGGCTTGCTGGCCGGAAGCGCATGGGCGCTGCCTCCGATTGCGCGCGCCGCTGAACGCAGCGTGGGCGCCCGCGTCGTCTCCACCTGGGATTTCGGCGTGCCCGCCAACCGCGCCGCGTGGTCGGTGCTGGAACGTGGCGGCGCTGCGCTCGACGCAGTCGAAGCCGGTGCGCGCTGGGCCGAGAGCGAACTGTGCAATCCGACCGTGGGCCGCTGCGGCAATCCGGATCGCGACGGCGTGCTGACGCTCGACGCGAGCATCATGGACGGCGACGGG
Source organism: Pseudomonadota bacterium (assembly GCA_023419315.1). Lineage (GTDB taxonomy): Bacteria > Pseudomonadota > Gammaproteobacteria > Xanthomonadales > Xanthomonadaceae > Pseudoxanthomonas_A. The sequence goes on along the minus strand of JAEZYE010000036.1, from coordinate 38,996 downwards.
CGTTGCGGTTCGGTCGCGGCCCTGCAGGACATCCTGCATCCGGTTTCGGTCGCACGGCGGGTGATGGAAAAAACGCAGCACGTGATGCTGGTCGGCGAAGGCGCGCAGCAGTTCGCGGTCGCGCAGGGTTTCCCGCGCGAGCGCCTGCTGACCCCGGAAGCCGAAAAAGCGTGGCGCGATTGGTTGAAGACGTCCGAGTACCGGCCGGAGATCAACGCCGAGCGTCGTGCGCGGCCCGGCAATCGCGACAACCACGACACACTGGGCATGCTCGCCATCGACGCGCAGGGCAAGCTGGCCGGCGCGTGCACGACCAGCGGCATGGCCTGGAAGATGCACGGCCGCGTCGGTGACAGCCCGATCATCGGCGCCGGCCTCTACGTCGACAACGACGTCGGCGCGGCCACCGCATCCGGCGTCGGCGAGGAAATGATCCGCAATGCGGCCAGCTTCCTCGTCGTCGAACTGATGCGCCAGGGACGTTCGCCGATGGACGCCTGCCGGGAAGCGATCGATCGCCTCGTGCGCAAGCGGCCGGAGGCCAGCAGGCAATTGCAGGTGTGCTTCCTCGCGTTGAACAAGCACGGCGAGGTCGGCGCATTCGCACTGCATCGCGGCTTCGTGTACGCCGTATGCGACGCAGGCAAGCAGGATGATCTGCGCGATTCGGCGTCGATCTACAAAAGCACCCAGTCGTGAGCGGCATGCGGTTGAAACTGGAGATCGCAGCCAATTCGCTGGGCTCGGCGCTGGCCGCGCAGGAAGGCGGCGCGGATCGCGTCGAACTGTGCGAAAACCTCGGCGAAGGCGGTTGTACGCCGTCCTGCGGAACGCTGGCGCTCGCGCGTGATCGCCTGCGCATCCCGCTGTACGTGCTGATTCGGCCGCGTGCCGGCGACTTCGTGTATGACGCGCTGGAAACGGACGTGATGCTGCGCGACATCGCGCTGTGCAGGCAGTTGGGATGCGATGGCGTGGTGATCGGGGCGCTCGATGCGGATGGCGGGATCGACTTGCCGCTGTGCCGCGAACTGGTTGCTGCGGCCGCAGGCATGGGCATCACGTTCCATCGCGCGTTCGATGTGGCGCGCGATCCGGTGAAATCGCTGGAGGACATCGTGTCGCTGGGCTGCGAGCGCGTGCTCACGTCGGGCGCTGCGGATTCGGCCGGGCAGGGCGCGGATGCGATCCGGCGGGCGGTGCTGCAATCGGCGGGCCGCATTGCGGTGATGGCCGGTGCCGGTGTCACCGCCGACAACGTCCGCACGCTCGTCGAAGCGAGCGGTGTCTGCGAGGTACATGCTTCGGCCAAGGCCCGCCGCGTGTCGCCGATGCAGCAGCAGCGTTCCGTCGCGGGACTGGAGGCGGACTGGCTGCAAAGCGATGCGGCACAGGTCCGGCGTCTGCGCGACGCACTGGACCGCGCCGCGGGTTGAGCGGTTGCGATGGGCTGGACGCTCACCCACCTGAACGTCGATTTGCGCACTTTGGTCATGACACGGTCATGGAACCGTGGATCCCGGGATTCGGGTGTCAGCGCAACCGATTGATTCGGTTGATTTATCTCGATTCAAATCGCTTCGATTGCAGCCTTGCTGCAATGCGGGATGCAATTCGTGATTCAGCCGTGGTCTATTTGAATCGATTCAGGTGAGGCGGCGATCGGGTTTGGACCGATTGAAACGTCCTCGGTTTTAGATCGAACCAAATGCTCCGCACACGTTGTCCTCAACCACCCAAATCCATCGAGTACAGCCAATGGCTCAGTCCACCCGCTATCGCCGCAAACTCCTCACCCACGCGCTCCTGATGGCGCTCGCACCGTCGCTGGCCGCGACCGCGCAGGAAAACGACACCGGATCCACCCAGCAGCTCGACACCGTCACGGTCACCGGCTCGCGCATCAAGCGCGCTGAAGTCGAAGGTCCGGCGCCGGTCAATATCCTGACCGCCGATCAGATCAAGAAGGAAGGCTTCGTCACCGTCTACGACGTGCTGACCACGCTGACCGAAGCCACCGGCACGGTGGAAGCCGATTCGACCTGGGGTTCGCACACCCCCAACGCGAGCGGCCTGAACCTGCGCGGCATGGGGCCGAACCGCACGCTGCTGCTGGTCAACGGCCGCCGCGTCGCCGACTACCCGCTGCCGTACGAAGGGCAGACCAATTTCTCCAACTACAGCAACATTCCGGCCGCAGCCATCGAGCGCGTGGAAATCCTGACGGGCGGCGCTTCGGCGATCTACGGTTCCGACGCCATCGCCGGCGTGGTCAACGTCATCCTCCGGCAGAACTATGACGGTGACGAATTCCGCATCCGCGGCGGTTCGTCCACCGAAGGCGGCCGCGATACCTGGGATCTTTCGTGGGCCGGCGGCAAGACGGGACAGAACTGGAGCGTCACCTACGCGTTGCAGTACAACAAGCGCGATCCGCTGTTCGGCCGTGATCGTCCGGAAATGGATGACTCGGATGATGCGCCGTATTCGTCCTGGAACATGGAGCAGCGCAAGGTCGGCTTCCGTCCGACGGTGGGCCTGGCGCTCATCAATGCCGGCACCGGCCAGCGCCTGGCGCCGCCGACCGGCGCCTGCGAGCAGTTCGCGGGCGAGTACTACCGCGCCGATCGCCTGACCTACAACTACGGCACCGACACCATCAACAACACCGGTTCGCTGTGCGGCATGAGCTCGGACTACGCGAACTGGCTGCTCACCAGTGGCGCGGAGAACACCTCCGGCAACCTCTACGGCACCTGGGATTTCGACAACAACCTGCAGGCGTGGGCGAACGTGGCGGTCTACCGCTCCGAAGCGCTGTGGGGCACCGCGCCGCCGACCGTCTATCTGGTCGATGACGCGAACGGCTATTTCTGGGATGCCGGCACCAACCAGCCGATCATCGGCCAGCGCCAGCTGACGCCGAATGAAGTCGGTGGACTCGACAAGCTCCGCAACACCAACGTCGAAATGTCGTGGGACTGGAGCGCCGGCCTGCGTGGCAGCATCGCGGATCGCTTCGACTGGAATGCCTCGATCGGCCGCTCCTACTATTCGGTCGAAGAGCGCCAGAACGTCGTCAACGAACAGCGCTCGTACGACTACTTCCTCGGCCCGCGCCTGGGCACGACCGGCGACGGCGAAGCCATCTATGACTTGAACGAAGCCCGCTGGTGGGCGCCGATCACGCCGGAACAGTACCGGCAGATGGGCGATCTAGCGATCAACAAGGCATCGTCCTTCGTGAACCAGGCTTCGTTCGACATCACCGGCAACCTGTTCGAAGGCTGGGCCGGTCCGATCGGCTTCGCCGCCGTGGTCGAAGCCGCGCAGCAGGGCTACACGTTGAACCCGGATGCACGGGCCGGCATCGACTTCGATCTGCAGAACGTGGATCGCGGCGGCGGCGAGCGCACGCGCTATTCGGCCGGCCTGGAATTCAAGGTGCCGCTGCTGGAATCGCTGGTCGCCACGGCGGCCGCGCGCTACGACCGCTACGGCGACTACAAGTACTACGACCAGACCGAAGACACCGTCGATATCGGCACGCAGGACGAAACCACCTACAACTTGGGCCTGGAATGGCGTCCGTTCGACACGTTGCTGGTGCGCGGTTCGTACGCCACCAGTTTCCACGCGCCGGACATGCACTACCTGCTGGGCCAGATCAGTTCGTCGGAAATGACCAATACCGATCGCCTGCGCTGCATCCAGAGCGGTGCGTACCTGATCAACAACTGCGGCGTCGGCAATACCGATGTCTGGTACACGTTCGACGTCTACCGTCGCGGCACACCGGCGCTGAAGCCGGAAACCGGCGACTCCTGGACCGTCGGCTTCGTGTGGGACGCCATGCCGAACCTGTCGTTCACGGCGGACTACTGGGCGATCAAGCTTGAGAACATGATCGTCGACGTCGGCGCCGATGAAATCCTCAGCTCGGAAGCGGGCTGCCGCACTGGGCTCAACACCGACAACACGCCGTGGTCGAACCCGGCGGGCGCCGAGTACTGCAACAACATCTACGACCGCATCGAACGCGACCCGACGACCGGTCGCCTCATCTCGATCGAACGCGGTCCGTTCAACCTCGCGCAACGCACGGTCAAGGGCGTGGACATCAGCGGCCGCTATCGCCTGGAAACCGACAACTGGGGTGATTTCCAGATCGGTTTCAACTACACCAACCAGCTGTCCACCAAGGAACAGAAGTACGAGAACGATCCGAATCCGGAGCGCCGTGATCGCGACATCCGCTCCAAGCTGCGCGCCAGCGTGGCGTGGCAGCGCGGCGACTGGAACGCGAACGTCTATGCCGACCGCGTCGGTTCGGTGCCGGGCGTGCGCTACCACTGGGGCGTGGATCGTCTCGACAATCCCGGCGGCTGCCGTCCGTTCGATGACGGCTACGTGCCGAGCGACAGCCCGGGCGCGAACTGCCATGAGCCGTTGGAGATCCCGAATGGCAGCGGCGGCATGATGCCGAATCCGAACCCCAACGCCGGTCAATCGACCGAACGCTACTTCGGCCGCGTCGGTCCGTTCATCACCTGGAATTTCAACGTCGGCTACCGCATCAGCGAACACGCCAAGTTGAATCTCTACGTCAACAACGCGTTCAACGCCACGAGCTGGAACCACAAGGATCCGTACAAGCTCGACTACGACTTCGCCCCGACGCGCCTGCTCAGCGCGGTGGGCCGTGAAGTGGCGCTGGAGTACGTGTTCACCTTCGAGTGATCGCGTGCTGATCGGGAAGGCCGGTGATTATCCGGCCTTCCATCCTCCGCATGGCATGCGCCATGCCGTTGGCGCGTCGCCGCATGCATCCGGCGGCGCGATGACGAGAATGCAGAACCCAGGGCGCGCATGCGCCGTTGCCGAGGAATGCCACACGATGAAGTCGAACCTCCGTCTGCACCGTTTCGGTCTTGGCGCACTGGCCGCGTTGTGCCTGCTGGTTCCGCTGGCGAATGCGAGCGATGGTGCGAATCCCGTGCGCGAGGTCAACACCTTCATCGGCAGCAAGGATGACGGCAACACCTTTCCCGGCGCGTCCGCGCCGTTCGGCCTGATCCAGGTGAGCCCGATCGGCGAACACTATTCGGGCTGGCGCTATGACGATCCGAAGATCCGCGGCTTCGGTCATTCGTTCCTGTCCGGCGCGGGTTGCTGGGAGCAGGGCGGCCAGATATCGGTGCTGCCGGTGACCGGGCGCATCGAACGCGACGGCGATTTCGACATCACCGATCCCAAGCGCTTCAACCACAAAGCCTATGCGTCGGCGTACACGCATGAGGGCGAAGTCGGCCAGGCCGGCTACTACAAGGTCCGCCTGACGGATTACGGCGGCATCGATGCTGAAGCCACCGCGCTGACGCGTGCGGCGGCCGAGCGCTACACCTTCAGCAGCGACGGCGAAGGCCATGTGCTGGTCAACGTCGCGCAGGCGAACGAACGGCATTCGGTGGTCGGCAGCACTATCGATGTCGTCGGCGATCGTGCAGTGGAAGGCAAGCTGGTCACCAAGAGTTTCTGCGGCGGCCATCAGTACACGACCTGGTTCCGCATCGAGTTCGATCGCCCGTTCAAGGCGTTCGGCACCTGGGGCGAAGGCGGCGGGCTGCCGGGTTCGCGCCACAGCATGGAAGGCGAAGCCAAGCCGAACGGCGCATGGTTGAGTTTCGATCTGCGTGGCCAGCGTTCGGTCACCGCGCTGAGCGCGATATCGCATGTCGATGCCGAAGGCGCACGCAACAACCTGCGCAGCGACGGCTGGAGCGGCGGAAAGCCGTTGACGTTCGACGGCATGCGCAAGCGCGCGCAGGATGCATGGCGCAAGGAACTGTCCAGCGTCCGCATCGAAGGCGGCACCGCGGATGACCGCACCGTGTTCTACACCGCGCTGTACCACGCGCTGCTGCAACCGCTGACCGGCAGCGACGCGGACGGCCGCTATCGCGGCTATGACGAGCAGATCCACCGCGCGGACGGTTGGACGTATTACGAATATTTTTCGCTGTGGGACACGTACCGCTCGCAGAACCAGTGGCTGGCGATGACGCGGCCGGACGTCGCGCGCGACATCGGCCGATCGTTGCTGGCGATCCATCAGCAGGGTGGATGGCTGCCGCGCTGGGGCTACGCGAACTTCGAAACCAACATCATGACCGGCGATCCGGTGACGCCGTTCCTGGTGGATCTGTGGCGGTTCGGCGCGCTGAAGGGCCAAGAGCAGGCCGCTTACGCCGCGCTTCGCCAGAACGCATTCGGCATGCCGCCGACCAATTCGCGTCACGCGGGCCGATCCGGCAACCCGAGCTATCTCGCCAACGGCTTCGTGCAGTACGACCGCGCCTTCCCGTCGAAGGGCATGGACGTGGATCCGCATCATGGCGGTTCGGCGACGATGGAATACGCGCTGGCCGATTGCTCGCTCGCGCAGATGGCGCACGGCCTCGGCCATGCCGATGATGCGGCGCTGCTGCGCCAGCGTGGCCGCAACTGGCGCAAGGTATGGGATGCCGACGTGCGCGACGAAGCCGCCGGCTTCACCGGATTCCCGCGTCCGCGCATGGAGGACGGCAGTTGGTATACGCCTTCCGGAGGACATTACAGCCCGCGTTCGCACCACGGTTTCCACGAAGGCACCGCATGGCAGTACCAGTGGCTGGCGCAACAGGACATCGAGGGCCTGGTCGAAGCGATGCAGGGACCGGAACAGGCGCTGCGCCGGCTCGACACCTTCTTCGCCTATGACGCGCTGGAAAAGGATCCGTTGAATGCGGCGCGCAAGGAATGGGTCGTCGGCCCGTACAGCTACTACAACCAGTATCGCTACAACCCGAACAACGAGCCGGATCTGCATGCGCCGTGGATGTATACGCTGATCGGACAGCCGTGGAAAACCTCGACGGTGTTGCGCGCCGCGCAGCAGTTGTTCACCAACGCGCCGAATGGCGTCACCGGCAACGATGATCTCGGCACGATGTCGGCGTGGTACCTGTTCAGTGCGATCGGTCTGTATCCCGCCGTGCCGGGCAGCGGCGAATTCCTGCTGCACGCGCCGCGCTTCAGTCGCGTGGAAGTGGAACTGGGCAACGGCCGCACGCTGCGCATCACCGCGCCGCAGGCTGATGGCCGCCGCCTGCAGTATGTCGAGCAGGCGCAGGTCGATGGCCGCCCGAACCCGGTGTGGCTCGACGTCACCCGCGTGCTGGCCGGGCCGCGCATCGACTTCCGGCTCTCCACGCAGGTGCCGGCCGATGGCTGGGGCACGCGCGCCGAAGATCGCCCGGCCTCGTTCTGCTCCATCTCCGCCCGATGAGCTTTCCGCCATGTCTGCCGCCGCGCCGGCGCTCTCTCCCACTGGTCCGGCGGCGGGCATGGTTTTACCCCGGCAGTGATCGTTTAGGCTTGCCGCTTCCACGGACCGCGTACCCCAGATGAAAGACAAGGCCATCGCCGCAGGGAAGGGCAGCCGTCCGGCAGCGGGTCGCGATGGCGGTCCGCGCGCGGTCACCGTCACCGACATCGCCAATGCCATCGGCGTGTCGCGCGCCACCGTTTCGCTGGTGCTGCGCGGCAGCCCGCTGGTGAACGTGGATACGCGCGCCCGCGTCGAAGCCGAACTGCGGCGCCAGCGCTACGTCTACAACCGCGGCGCGGCCAACCTGCGGCGGCGCACGTCATCCAGCGTAGCGCTGGTGATCAACGATCTGTCCAACCCGTTCTTCGCCGAATTCGCCGCGGGCGTGGACGAAGCCCTCGGCGGCAAGGGATACGTCACGCTGCTCGGCAGCACCGGCGAATCGCCGGAACGCCAGCAGGCCGTGCTCACCACATTGATGGAGCACACGCCGGCCGGACTGATTCTTTCGCCCGCCGAAGGCAGCGATGCCGCGCAGCTGAAGCAGGTGCTGGGCAACGCCAACGTGCTGCTGTTCAACCGCGAACTCGATGGTGCCGACTGGGATTTCCTCGCACTCGACAACCAGAACGGCGCGCGCATGGCGACCGAACACCTGATCGCGCTGGGGCATCGCCGCATCGCATTTTTCGGCGGCCACGCCGAATCCAGTTCCTGCCGCCAGCGCCGCGCGGGCTATCGGCAGGCGATGGAAGCCGCGGGACTGCCGGTGCGCGAAGCGTGGCTGATCGAATCGGCGCCGAACCGGCTCGATGCGGCTGCGCGCAGCGGTGAACTCTTCGGCGCTTCCGACGCGCCGACCGCCGCCGTCTGCTACAACGACACCGTCGCGCTGGGCCTGATGCCCGGACTGATGGCGCGCGGCATCCAGCCGGGCCGCGATTTCGCCGTCACCGGTTTCGACGACATTTCCGAGGCCGCCGTGTCCACGCCGTCGCTGACCACGCTGGCCGTCGATCCGCGCGAGCGCGGGCGGCAGGCCGCGGGCCTGCTGCTGCGCCGGCTCGGCGAGCCCGACGCTGGACGCGAACGGATCATCGCGCCGGTGCAGCTGCGCATCCGCCAGAGCAGCGGCGCCGCGTTGGCACCATAATGCCTGTCCCTTTCGACCCCACCGCGCTCCGAGACGCGTAACCATGCCTATCGCACCCAGCACGCAGCCCCTGACGTCTTCCTCGCCGGCCCCGGTGAAAACCGGCCTGGCCCTGGCGGTGGTCACGACCATCTTCTTCATGTGGGGCTTCCTGACCTGCCTCAACGACATCCTGATTCCGCACCTGAAGGCGGTGTTCGAACTGAACTACGCGCGCGCGATGCTCGTGCAGTTCACCTTCTTCGGCGCGTACTTCCTGATGTCGCTGCCGGCCGGCCGGCTGGTCGCGCACCTGGGCTACAAGAAGGGCATCGTCGCCGGCCTGGTGATCGCCGGCATCGGTGCGCTGGGCTTCTGGCCGGCCGCCGAACTGCGCATTTACGAAGCCTTCCTCGGCGCGCTGTTCGTGCTGGCGACGGGCATCACCGTGCTGCAGGTCGCGGCCAATCCGTACGTGGCGCTGCTGGGACCGGAGAAGACCAGTTCCAGCCGGCTCACGCTGGCGCAGGCGCTGAACTCGCTGGGCACCACGGTCGCACCGATCTTCGGCGGCCTGCTGATTCTCTCCAGCACGGTGAAGACGACCGAACAGATCGCCGCGATGCCGGCCGCCGAGCAGCTGGCCTATCGCACGCAGGAAGCACAGGCCGTGCAGGGCCCGTATGCCGGCCTGGCGGTCGTGCTGGTCCTGCTCGCGGTGTTCGTCTATCTGTTCCGCCTGCCGACGCTGACCGAAACCACCGAACAGGCCGACCAGCAGAAGCACACGCTGGGTGACGCCCTGCGCCATCGCCATGTGCTGTTCGGCGTGCTGGCGATCTTCTTCTACGTCGGCGCCGAAGTCGCCATCGGCAGCCTGATGGTCAACTACTTCGCGCTGCCGGACATCGGCGGCCTGACCGAGGCGCAGGCTTCGCATTACCTGTCGTACTACTGGGGCCTGGCGATGATCGGTCGCTTCGTCGGATCCGCGCTGATGGTGAAGATGTCGCCGCGCGTGCTGCTGGCGATTTTCGGTGCGATGAACGTGCTGCTGCTGGCCATGACACTGACCAACACCGGCATGCTGGCGGTGTACAGCCTGGTGGCGATCGGCCTGTTCAACTCGATCATGTTCCCGACCATATTCGCGCTGTCCATCGAGCGCCTCGGCCCGTTGACCAACAAGGCGTCGAGCCTGCTGATCATGGCCATCGTCGGCGGCGCGATCATTCCGTTCGTGCAGGGCGTACTGGCTGATCGCATCGGCCTGCAACAGTCCTTCATCCTGCCGCTGCTCTGCTACGGCTACATCATCTTCTACGGTCTGTCCGGCTCGCGTCCGGCTTCCGCACCCGTCCAGGGAGCGTAAGCCGGAAGATGTCGAAGATCGTTTGTTTCGGCGAGGCTTTGATCGATCTACTCGCCCAGCCACCGGCCACGCCGGACACCCCGCGCGCCTTCCTGCAGTACGCAGGCGGCGCGCCGGCGAACGTGGCGGTGGCGGCCGCGCGACTCGGCGCGGACACGCATTTCGCCGGGATGCTCGGGCGCGACATGTTCGGCGACTTCCTGTTCGAAAGCTTTGCCGAAGCGGGCGTGGCGACCGACTGCATCGTCCGCACCGATGAAGCGAAGACCGCGCTGGCCTTCGTCGCGCTGGACGCATCGGGCGAGCGCAGCTTCAGCTTCTACCGGCCGCCGGCGGCGGATCTGCTGTTCCGCACCGGGCATTTCCATCCGCAGGCGTTCGCCAACACCGGCAGCTTCCACGTCTGCTCCAACAGCCTGACCGAAGCCGCAATCGCCGAGACCACGTTCAACGGCATGCTGCGTGCGCGCGAAGCCGGCGCGCTGGTCAGCCTGGATCTCAACCTGCGACCGGCGCTGTGGCCGACGGATGCCGATCCGTCGCCGCGCCTGTGGCAAGCGCTGCACCTGGCGGATCTGGTGAAGCTGTCGCAGGAAGAACTCGATTACCTCGCGCAACCCTTCGGCGGTGGGCGTGACGGTGAAACGCTGGTGCTGTCGCGACTGTTCGACGGACACGCGCGCCTGGTCATCGTCACCCACGGCGCCGAAGCCGTGCGCTGGTTCAGTCGCGAGAACAAAGGGCGCGTACCGGGTTTCGTCGTCACCGTGCGCGACACGACCGCGGCGGGCGACGCCTTCGTCGGCGGCCTGCTGTATCGCCTGGGTGAAATCGGCGGCGACGGACGCGGCTTCGCGCCGTTCTGCGAAGACGTGCCCGCCATCGAGGACGCCATCCGGTTCGGGTCGGCGGTCGGCGCCATCGCGGTGACGCGCAAGGGCGCGTTCGCCGCAATGCCGACGCTGGCCGAAGTCCAACAGCTGCTGCAGGAACAGACGCATGCCTGACCCCACGCCCGGGACCTTGCCCGATTTCCGTTCGCCTTCGTTCCTGCGTGATCACATCGCGCAGACGATGGCCTTCTATCATCCGCGCGCGATCGATCCGGATGGCGGCTTCTTCCATTACTTCCGCGATGATGGCTCGGTCTACGACGCCGGTCATCGTCACCTGGTCAGCAGTACGCGATTCGTCTTCAACTACGCCAAGGCCTATCGCGCCTTCGGCAATGCGGAATACCGCGATGCGGTGGGGCACGGCCTGCGCTATCTGCGCGAGGCGCATCGCAATCCGGCGACAGGCGGTTACGCGTGGACGCTGCGCGATGGACGCGTCGAAGACGACATGAACCATTGCTACGGGCTGGCGTTCGTGCTGCTGGCGTATTCGTGCGGACTGGAAGCGGGCTTCGACGAATGCCGCGACTGGATGCTGGAAACCTGGGACCTGCTCGAACGGCACTTCTGGGAAGCCGGGCACGGGCTCTACCGTGACGAAGCCGACGCGCAGTGGAACTTCACCGACTACCGCGGCCAGAACGCCAACATGCATATGTGCGAGGCCATGCTTGCTGCGTTCGAAGCCAGCGGTGACCGCCGCTATCTGGATCGCGCGCTGTTGTTGGCCGACCACATGACGCGCCGGCAGGCGGCCAAGGCGGAAGGGCTGGTGTGGGAACACTACGACCGCGACTGGAACATCGACTGGAAATACAACCTCGACAATCCGAAGCACCTGTTCCGTCCGTGGGGATTCCAGCCCGGCCACCAGACCGAGTGGGCCAAGCTGCTGTTGATCCTGGACCGCCATGTCGACGCGGACTGGCTGCTGCCGACGGCGCAGCATCTGTTCGATGTGTCGGTCGAGCGCGCGTGGGATGAAGCGCGCGGCGGGCTGTACTACGGCTTCGCGCCGGACGGCCGCGTCTGCGATGACGACAAGTATTTCTGGGTGCAGGCCGAATCGCTCGCGGCCGCTGCATTGCTGGCGCAGCGCTCGGGCGATGCGCGCTACTGGGACTGGTACGACCGTCTCTGGGCGTATTCGTGGCAGTACTTCGTCGATCACCGCTACGGCGCGTGGTATCGCATCCTCGACGCGGACAACCGCAAGTACAGCGACGAGAAGAGCCCGGCCGGCAAGACCGATTACCACACGATGGGCGCCTGCCACGAAGTGATCAAGGCGCTCGACCTGGCCGCGCGCGGCTGACGGCACCGACCTCTGCGTCCCGGCGCGGCATGACGCCCTCCGGAACGTGACACCCATCGGCCCGCGACGCGGGCCTGCGAGGCAAACACACCATGCATCGTCTGTGGTTGGGATTCTGCTTGCTGTTGATCAGCCTGCCGGCATGGTCGACGACGTTCTCGCGCGATCTGGATGAGGACTGGCGCTTCCGCATGCTGCCGGGTGATGCGCAGCGCGCGGACCATCCGCAGATGACCAGCTGGCGCAAGGCGACCGTGCCGGGTTCGGTGCACACGGATCTGCTGGCGCATGCGCTGATTCCGGATCCCTATGTCGGTGCGCCCGAAGCGGGCCTGCAATGGATTGGCCTGGCCGACTGGGAATACACGACGCGCTTCGAGGTCGATGAAGCCACGCGGCAACGGCCGCATGCCGAACTGGTGTTCGAAGGGCTGGATACCTTCGCCGAGATCTGGCTCAACGGCCGACTGCTGCAGAAGACCGACAACAGCCACCGCACCTGGCGCGTTCCGCTGTCGCGGCGCTTGAAGTTGCGCAACAACGAACTGCGCATCGTGTTCCGATCGCCGATCAACACGCTGCTGCCGCGCGTGCAAGCGATGCCGCACAGAATCGCCGGCAACTATCCATCGCCTTACGGCGACGAGCCAAAAGACGCGATGGTCGGAAATTTCGCGCGCAAGCCGGCCTATCACTTCGGTTGGGACTGGGGCCCGCGCTACGTCACCGCTGGCATCTGGCGGCCAGTGCGGTTGGAAACCTGGGATACGTTGCGGGTCACCGATCTGGCCGTGCGCACGCGCAGCCTGGATGCCGAACTCGCGGATCTGGACCTGGTCGCCACGGTCGAAAGCTCCGCCGCCGACAGCGCGACGCTGGAAGTCGAGGTGCTGGATCCGGACGGACGTCGTGTCGGACTGTTGCAGCGTTCGGCGCAACTGGCGCCCGGCGAGAACCGCATCGCCTTCACCACGCAGTTGCGGCAGCCGCGCCGCTGGTGGCCGGCCGGCTATGGCGAACAGGCGCGCTACCGGTTCCGGCTCACTGCGCGCAATCCGCGCGGGGACAGCGACACGTTCGAGCGCCGTACCGGCTTGCGCAGCGTCGAACTGCGCCGGCCGCGCGACGAAGAAGGGCAGGGCTTCGGTTTCGTCATCAACGGCATGCCGATTTTCGCCAAGGGCGCCAACGTCATCCCGTTCGATGCGTTTCCCGCCCGCGTGGATCGCCAACGCCTGCGGCGCGATCTGCAGGCCGCACGCGACGCCAACATGAACATGCTGCGCAACTGGGGCGGCGGCTACTACGAGGACGACGCGTTCTACGAGATCGCCGATGAGCTGGGTCTGCTGATCTGGCAGGACTTCATGTTCGGCGGCGGGATGCAGCCGGCGTTCGATCCGGAGTTCCGCGCCAGCGTGGTCGCCGAAGCGCGCGACAATATCCGGCGCCTGCGGCACCACCCGAGCATCGTGCTCTGGTGCGGAAACAACGAAGAAGAAACCGCCTGGAAAGACTGGGGGCAGGGCAAGCAACTGATGGCCGCGGATCCCGCATTCGCCGACCAGGTCTGGCGCGGCTATGTCGATCTGTTCGGCCGCGATATGCGCCGCGTGGTGCACCAGGAAGCCCTTGGCGTGCCGTACTGGTCCAGCTCGCCAAGCAATGATCTGGACGAAAAGGCCAACGATTCGCGCAACGGCGACAAGCATTTCTGGGACGTGTGGGCGGGCTCGAAGCCGGTCGAAGCCTATCTGGACGAAACCCCGCGCTTCATGTCCGAGTACGGACTGCAGGCGTGGCCGTCGCTGCATACCGTCGACAGCTTCGCCACCCGCGCCGAGCAGCAGATCGACGGACCGGTCATCCGCGCGCACCAGAAGTTCCTGGCGGGCGAGGGCAACCAGCGCCTGCTTGAATACATCGAACGCGAGTACGGCACGCCGCGCGATTTCTCCGGTTTCGTCTACCTCAGCCAGGTGATGCAGGCCGAAGGCATCGAACTGGCGGCACTGCATCACCGTGCCTCGCGGCCGTACACGATGGGCTCGCTCTATTGGCAGCTCAACGATGTGTGGCCGGGCGCGTCATGGTCGAGCCTGGACTACCACGGCCGCTGGAAGGCGCTGCATTTCCATGCGCGCCGCTTCTTCGCCGATATCGCCGTGGCGGCGCTGCGCAAGGACGGCAGCACGCAATTGACGCTGGCGTCCGACCGCACCGAGGCGATCAAGGCCGAATGGCGCGTGCGGGTGATGGATTTCTCCGGCAAGGTGCTGCGCCAGCGCAAGGCGGTGGTGACACTGCAGCCGCTGGCGGCGACGCCGGTGCGCGCCTTCACCGATCAGGAATTGCTGCGCGGCGCTGACCCGCGCCGCACGCTCGCGGTATTCGATCTCGTGCAGGGGGAACGCGTGCTGGCGCGGCGGCTGGTGCAGTTCGACGCGACCCGCAACCTGGACTTGCCCACGCCGCAGATCAGCACCGAACTGGTCCAGGACGGCAGTGACTATCGCCTGCGCCTGACGGCGCCCAGGCTGGTGCGCGCGCTGTGGATCGACTTCGGTGCGCACGATGCCGTCCTGTCCGACAACGCTTTCGATCTGCTGCCGGGCGAAAGCGTCACCGTGACACTGCGTTCGACCGCGCCGCTGGAAACCCTGCGCGCCGCGCTCCATCTCCAATCGCTGGCCGATGCGCTGCCGGCGTCCCGCTGACACTCCGATGAGGAACACCATGATCCCGTCACACCGGACTCTCTCGATCGCCATCGCTTTCTCCCTCACGCTGCTCGTCGGTGGCTGTGCGCCGCAGGCCGGCGAAACCCCCGCAACCTCGGCGCCGGCTGCACCCGCAGCACCGGCCGCGCCGGCCACGACAGCTGCACTGGCTGCCGTGCCCGTCGTGGACGACGCCGAAGCGGCGCGCCTGGCCGAACAGGTGCGCGCGGAGACGCGGCACGCCTGGGACGGCTACATGCGATTCGCGAAGGGACATGACGATCTCAAGCCGATCAGCGGCGGCGCGCGCGACTGGTACGAACATTCGTTGCTGATGTCGCCGGTGGACGCGCTCGATACCTTGATCCTGCTCGGACTTGACAAGGAAGCGGACGAAGCGCGCGAGCTCATCGCCACGCAACTGTCGTTCGATCACGACATGTACGTGCAGAACTTCGAGATCACCATCCGTCTGCTCGGTGGTTTGATCTCCGGCTACCAGCTCAGCGGCGACGAACGCCTGCTCACGCTGGCGAAGGATCTCGGCGACCGCCTGCTGCCGGTGTTCGACAGCAAGACCGGGCTGCCGTACACGCACGTCAACCTGCGCACCGGCAAAGTGCGCGGCACCGTCAGCAACCCGGCCGAAACCGGCACGCTGCTGATCGAGTTCGGCGCGCTCAGCAAGCTCACCGGCAATCCCGTGTATTACGACAAGGCCAAGCGCGCGCTGGTGGAAACCTTCAACCGGCGCTCGTCGATCGGTCTGGTCGGTCTGAACATCGACATCGAGAGCGGCAAGTGGGTCAACACCACCAGCCACATCGCCGGTGGCATCGACTCGTACTACGAGTACCTGCTGAAGTGCTGGAAGCTGTTCGGTGACGAAGACTGCAAGCGCATGTGGGAGCAGAGCATCGGCCCGGTGAACCGGTACCTGGCCGACGAGGTGCGCGAAGGCGAACTCTGGTACGGCTATGCCGACATGGAGACCGGCAAGCGCACGCAGACGCAATACGGCGCGCTGGATGCGTTCATGCCCGGTCTGCTCGCATTCGGCGGCGACATCGAACGCGCCAGGCGATTGCAGGAATCCGGCCTGAAGATGTGGCGACTGCACGGCATCGAGCCCGAAGCGATCAACTACGCGACGATGGAAGTCACCGCGGCCGGCTATCCGCTGCGCCCGGAAATCGTCGAGTCCGCTTACTACCTCCACCACTTCACCGGCGATGCGCGCTATCGCGGCATGGGCAAGGCGTTCTTCGAGGATCTGGTGAAGCACACCCGCACCGAACACGGCTTCGCCGCGCTGAAGGACGTGCGCAGCAAGGAGAAGAACGACTCCATGGAGAGCTTCCTGTTCGCCGAGACGTTCAAGTACTACTTCCTGCTGTTCGCGCCGAAGACCGCGCTGGACTTCGACAGCGTGGTGTTCAACACCGAAGCGCACCCCATCCGCCGCACCTGGAAATAGCGCGGGCGCGGCCGGCGCGCCATCGGCACTGGACGGCGATGCGATGCACCGCCGCCGTTCAGCCGCGCGGCATGGAAATCCCGCGATCCGTGACCATGTAGGAACCGGTTTTCACCGAAATCCCGGCTCCGTCCCGGTATCGTCCGCCCATGCCCCTGGCGCATTTCCATCCCGCGGTGTCGCGCTGGTTCGAGCGCACGTTTCCTGCGCCAACGCCTGCGCAGGCGGCCGCGTGGCCGGCGATCAAGGCCGGCCGGCACACGCTGGTGGCCGCGCCGACCGGTTCCGGCAAGACCCTGACCGCCTTCCTTTCCGCGCTGGACGATCTGGTGAGGCGCGGCCTCGAAGGCGGCGGCCTGCCGGATGAAACAGCGGTGGTCTACGTCTCGCCGCTGAAAGCGCTGTCCAATGACATCCACGTCAACCTCGACGCGCCGCTCGCCGGCATCCGCGAGCAACTGACCGAACTCGGTCTGCCGGATGTCGAGATCCGCACGGCGGTGCGCACCGGCGACACGCCCGCAGGCGAGCGCACACGGCACTTCCGCAAGCCGCCGCACGTGCTGGTGACCACGCCCGAATCGCTCTACGTGCTGCTGGGTTCCGAATCGGGTCGCGCGATGCTCGCGACCGTGCGCAGCGTCATCGTCGATGAAATCCATGCAGTGGCCGCCAGCAAGCGCGGCAGCCATCTGGCGCTTTCGCTGGAGCGCCTGCAGGCGCTGTGCGAACGACCGCTGGTGCGCATCGGGCTGTCGGCCACGCAGAAGCCAATCGACGCGGTGGCGCGCTTCCTGGTCGGCGTGGATGACGGCGGCACGACCCACGCCTGTGAAATCGTCGACATCGGCTACCGCCGCGAGCGCGATCTGGCACTCGAACTGCCGCCGACGCCGCTCGGCGCGGTGATGTCGAACGATCAATGGGAGCAGGTGTACGACCGCGTCGCCGAGCTGGTGCGCGGACATCGCACGACGCTGGTGTTCGTCAACACGCGCCGCATGGCCGAACGCGCCGCGCGCCATCTCGGGGAACGGCTCGGCAAGGAATCCGTCGCCGCCCACCACGGCAGCCTGGCGCGCGAGGCACGGCTGGAAGCAGAGCAGAAGCTCAAGCGCGGACAGCTGCAGGTGCTGGTCGCGACCGCGTCGCTGGAGCTGGGCCTGGATATCGGCGATGTGGATCTGGTGTGCCAGCTGGGTTCGCCGCGTTCCATCGCCACGTTCCTGCAGCGCGCCGGCCGCTCGGGGCATTCCGTCGGCGGCACGCCGAAGGCGCGGCTGTTTCCACAGTCGCGCGATGAACTGATCGAATGCGCGGCGCTGCTGGATTGCATCCGTCGTGGCGAACTCGATGCCCTGCGCATTCCGGTCGCGCCGCTCGACGTGCTGGCGCAGCAGATCGTCGCGGAGACTGCAGCGCGCGAATGGGACGAAGACGCGCTGTACGCATGCCTGCGCCGCGCCGCGCCCTACGCAGCTCTGCGCCGCGAGGATTACGCGGACATGGTGAAGATGCTGGCCGAAGGCTTCACCACGCGCCGCGGCGCGCGTGCCGGCTACCTGCACCGCGATGCCGTGAACCGCCGCCTGCGCGAACGCAAGGGTGCGCGGATGACCGCGCTCATGTCCGGCGGCACGATTCCCGATACCGGCGATTACGCGGT
The DNA here is from genome assembly GCA_023419315.1 of Pseudomonadota bacterium. Lineage (GTDB taxonomy): Bacteria > Pseudomonadota > Gammaproteobacteria > Xanthomonadales > Xanthomonadaceae > Pseudoxanthomonas_A. The sequence goes on along the minus strand of JAEZYE010000036.1, from coordinate 21,049 downwards.
CATCCTGGAGCCCGACGCGCAGAACATCGGCACGGTCAACGAGGACTTCGCGGTCGAGAGCCTCGCCGGCGATGTGTTCCAGCTGGGCAACGCCAGTTACCGCATCCTGCGCGTTGAGCCCGGTCGCGTGCGCGTGGAAGATGCGCAGGGCCAACCGCCGAACATTCCGTTCTGGCTGGGCGAGGCGCCGGGCCGCACGGACGAACTGTCGCAGGGCGTGTCGCGCCTGCGCGAAGACGTGGCGCAGGCGATACGCCACGGCGATGGCGTGGAGGCGGGACAGCGCTTCCTGCGCGAGGTGGTCGGGCTGGATGAAGAATCGGCGCGGCAGATCGCCGACTACATCGCCCGGACGCTGGCCGCGCTGGGCGAAATGCCGACGCAATCGCGCATCGTGCTGGAACGTTTCTTCGACGAGTCCGGCGGCACCCAGCTGATCCTGCATTCGCCGTTCGGCAGCCGGCTCAACCGCGCGTGGGGCCTGGCGCTGCGCAAGCGTTTCTGCCGCCAGTTCAACTTCGAACTGCAGGCCGCCGCGACCGAAGACGCGATCATCCTGTCGCTGTCCACCAGCCACAGCTTTCCGCTGCTGGAGGTGTCGCGCTACCTGCATTCGTCATCAGCGCTGGACGTATTGATCCAGGCGCTGCTGGACGCGCCGCTGTTCGGCGTGCGGTGGCGCTGGAACGCCACCACCGCGCTCGCCCTGCCGCGCTTCGTCGGCGGACGCAAGGTGCCGCCGCAGTTGCAGCGCATGAAGTCGGAAGACTTGCTGGCGACGGTCTTCCCGGATCAGGTCGCCTGCCTGGAGAACATCGTCGGCGAGCGCGAAGTGCCGGATCATCCGCTGGTCGCGCAGACCATGGACGACTGCCTGCACGAAGCGATGGACGCGGACGGCTGGCTGGCCGTGCTGCGTGGCATGGAAGAAGGGCGCATCGAGGTGCGCGCCTGCGATCTGCCGTTGCCGTCGCCGCTGGCCGCCGAAGTGATCAACGCGCGGCCGTATGCATTCCTCGACGACGCGCCGCTGGAAGAGCGTCGCACGCAGGCCGTGCAGAGCCGGCTCTATCGCGAGGCCGAATCGGCCGATGAACTCGGCAGGCTGGATCCCGCGGCGATCGTGGCCGTGCGCGAGGAAGCCTGGCCGACGCCACGCAACACCGACGAGATGCACGAGGCGCTTACCGGCCTGGCCGCCGTCACCGAAGCGGAATCGGAGGCGCACCCCGACTGGCTGGAATGGCTGCAGGAGCTGGCGCACCAGGGTCGCGCCACGCGACTGGTGTTCGCCGCTCATGACGAAACGCGCCACGTGTGGACGGCGACCGAACAGGTACCGATGCTGCGCGCGGTGTTCGATAACGCAATGCTCGACCCGGATGTCGACGTGCCCGAGGAATACGCACAGGCCGAATGGTCGCGCGAGACCGCGTTGCGTGAACTGCTGCGCGCACGCATGACCGCATCGGGTCCGGTGACCGCTTCGGCGCTGGCCGCGTCGCTGGGCGTGGCGACAGGCGATGTCGATCTGGCGCTGCTTGCCCTGCAGAGCGAAGGCTATGTGATGCAGGGGCGTTTCAGTTCACCCGCGGCGGGCGAGGAATGGTGCGAGCGCCATCTGCTGGCCCGCATCCATCGTTACACCCTGCGCCAGCTGCGGCGCGAGATCGAGCCGGTGTCCGTGCGCGATTTCCAGCGCTTCCTGTTCGACTGGCAGCACATCGACGAACGCGTGACCGGGCCGGAGGCGCTGGCGAGCGTGCTGGCGCAACTGGAAGCGTTCGAGGCGCCCGCCGCGAGCTGGGAGTCGGACCTGTTGCCGACGCGCGTGCGCGGCTACGCGATCAACTGGCTCGACGATCTCTGCATCGCCGGCCGCACGCAGTGGACGCGCCTGCGGCCCAACGCCAGCGAAGGCACCGCGGGACGCGGCAATGTGTCGCTGCGCGCCACGCCGATCGTGCTGCTGCCGCGCCGCACTGCGCCGATCTGGAAGCGGCTCGCGCCCGCGGCGGAAGACGGCAGCGATCTGGGCTCGCGTGCGCGGCGCGTCGTCGATTACCTGGAAGCGCATGGCGCATCGTTCTTCGATGAGATGGTCGACGGCGCGCACCTGCTGCGCACCGAACTGGAAGACGCACTGGCCGAACTGGTGACGCGCGGACGCATCCATTGCGACAGCTTCGGCGGATTGCGCGCACTGCTGGTCCCTGCGTCAAAGCGCGCGGGCAGTGCATCGCGGCGGCGTCGGCGCACCGCGCTGTTCGGCATCCAGGATGCGGGTCGCTGGGCACTGGTGCGGCCCGTCGGCAGCCATCCGCCGAGCGCGCGCGAGGAAGCGGTCGAGCACGTCGCGCGCACGCTGCTGCGCCGTTATGGCGTGGTGTGCTGGCGCATGCTGGAACGCGAAGCCGCGTGGCTGCCGCCGTGGCGTGAGCTTGTGCGCGTCTATCAGCGTCTGGAAGCGCGTGGCGAGATTCGCGGCGGACGTTTCATCACCGGGGTTCCGGGCGAACAGTTCGCCTTGCCCGAAGCCATCGCGGCCTTGCGCCAGGTGCGGCGGCGGGCACACGACGGCCACTGGCTGCGCGTGGCTTCGGTGGACCCGGCCAATCTGCTGGGAACCGTGTTGCCGGGAGATCGCGTGCCGCGCGTGCCCGGGGCGCGCGTGCTGTATCGCGATGGACTGCCGGTGGCGAGCCATATCTCGGGCGAGATCACGTGGCTGGAAAATTCATTGACGGCGGAAGAACAGCAGTCGGCCATCGCCGCGCTGCGTCAGCCGGATGTCGCGCCGTTGGCGGAATGGCCGGGCTCTATCGCGGGCAAGGCGCCGATGCGGCGCACGCGGGATGAAGAAGCGGAGTGAGGCCACGCGGCGTGGCCGCAGAGCGTCACGCGTCGGCCAGTTCGCGGCCGGCGAGGGCATCACGACAGCGGCTGCACTCGTCCAGGATCGATTCGATCTGGGTGATGCGCAGCGGGCAATGCGCCTGTTCGAACACGAAGACCAGATCCACGTCGGGCAGTTGCGTGGTGACGAAAACCTGTTCGCGCGTGCGGTCCTGATGGATGTGCGCGCCGGGATCCAGCGCGTGGAGGGCCTGTTCGACGGCCCGGATTTCCTGTGAGGTCAACTGCAGGCGTATCTGGTGATGCATGGACACTCGGCCATCGCGGGAGAAAGGCGCCGGCAGGGTGCCGGCGCCCGGAACACACTTACTTGGTGACGACCAGCTTGCCCTTCATCATCGTGGAATGACCGGGGAAGCTGCAGAAGAAGCTGTAGTCACCGCCGGCGGTCAGCTTCTTGCCGGGCAGGGTGATCCTGGTCTTCTGGCCGCCGCCGACCAGCGTGCTGGACGCGATGACGCGCGCATCGCCCTTGGCGACGTAATGACTGGCGGCGCCCGCCTTGATGCCGGCGCTGTCGATGGCCGCGATGTCGGCGGTCTTGGCGATGACCACGTTGTGGCCCATCGTGGTCACCGGCAGCTTGCCGGTGTGCGTCAGTTCGATGGTGATGGTCGCGCAGCCGGCGGAGACCGTCGCGGTCTTCAGGTCGTACTGCATCGCATCGTTGGCCTTCAACGAAATGCTGCAGTTGTCGGCGGCCTGCGCCAGGCCGGCGCAACCCAGCAGTGCAAGCGCGAGGAAGGCATGGGTGAATTTCATGGTGACTCCAGGGAGAGGTTTTCTGAAAGGTCCCGCTTCGGCGGTGCTTTGTCGGAGCGCGTGCGCACAGTACGGCTGCGGACGTTCGTCACGCCTTGATCCGGATCAATTTCACAGGTTCGCCTTGCGGGTACGTTGTGCATGATGAAATTGCGGAAGGACCGCGCCCATGCGTTTTCCCCCGGACGAGGACGATCCCGGCTGCACGAAGGGTCTGCGCCTGTGCTCGGAGCAGGAGATCATCCGCCTCGTGGATGACTTCTATGCGCGCGTGCGCGCGGATGATCTGCTGGGCCCGATGTTCGAACGCCACGTCACCGACTGGAACTGGCATCACGCGCACCTGGTGGCGTTCTGGTCGGCGATGCTGCGTGGCACGCGACGTTTCCACGGCGCGCCGGTGTCGCGCCATCTGGAGATGCCGGGACTGACGGAAGCCCTGTTCGTGCGCTGGATGGAACTGTTCCGCAAGACCACGGCCGCCTGCGGCAATCCCGAATTGCAGGCCGAAGCCGATGACGCCGCGCTGCGCATGGCGAATCATTTCTGGCAGCGCTACCAGCGGCAGTGGAATCCGGCCGGAGAAGCGCCGCCACTGTCCTGCTGAAAAGCGGGCCGCGGAATCAGCGCGGTTGCGCGGCGGGTAGTGCGGGCAGTGGCTCGCCGTTGACCGCCGCTTCGATCACCGCATCGCTTTGCGCCACATCCATGCCGCGTTCGCGGTACCACGCATCGGAGTAGTAGCTGTGCGCGTAGCGATCGCCGCTGTCGCACAGGATGGTGACGATCGAACCCTGCTGCCCGCGCAGGCGCATGCGCTGCGCCGCGGCCAGCACGCCGACGAAGTTGGTGCCGGTGGATCCACCGACGCGGCGCGCAAGCCGTCGGCTGACATAGCGCATCGCCGCAAGGCTCAGCGCGTCGGGCACCTTGATCATCGCGTCCACGCAACCGGGAATGAAGCTGGCTTCCACGCGGGGGCGGCCGATGCCTTCGATGATGGAACCGCACTCGTGGGTCAGCGCGTCGTTGCGTTGGCCTTCCAGGCACCCGCGGTAGTGATCGAAGAACACCGAATGTTCCGGGTCCACGCAGAGCGTGCGGGTTTCGTGCCGCCGGTAACGCACATAGCGGCCGAGCGTGGCGCTGGTGCCGCCGGTGCCCGCGCTGCACACCAGCCATTCCGGCACCGGGAAGCGCTCCTGCGCCATCTGCCGGAAGATCGATTCGGCGATGTTGTTGTTCGCGCGCCAGTCGGTCGCACGCTCGGCATAGGTGAACTGGTCCATGAAGTGACCGCCGAGTTCGCGCGCCAGTCGCGCCGATTCTTCGTTGATGGCGGCGGCGTCATCGACCAGATGGCAGCGGCCGCCCTGGAATTCGATCGCGGCGATCTTGTCCGGTGACGTCCAAGCCGGCATCACCGCGATGAAGGGCAGGCCGAGCAATCGCGCGAAATAGGCTTCCGACACCGCGGTCGATCCGCTCGATGCTTCGATCACCGGCATGCCTTCGCGCAACCAGCCATTGGCGAGCGCATACAAGAACAGCGAGCGCGCCAGCCGATGCTTGAGGCTGCCGGTCGGATGGCTGGACTCGTCCTTCAGGTAGAGGTCGATGCCGGGATAGGCCTCCAGCGACAGCGGCACCAGGTGCGTATCGGCCGAGCGATTGAAGTCCGCCTCGATCATCCGCATCGCAGAAGCGACCCATTGGCGGCGGATGGCGGAGGCGTCGTGATCGAAAGTCAACGGCATGGGACTACTCGCTGGAATTGCGGCGGGGCGCACGCGGTCGCGCGGCGGTGAAGCCGGATGATAGGCCGATGAGGTCGCGGTGGCATCGTGGCTGCGCGGCGCGGCATCGTCCGTCGGGGTGTTCATCGTTCCTGCGTCAGCGGTGCGGCGGCGGAAACGTCGCGGGCATCGCTGCGGAAATGCGTGCCGAGGTTGGATTCACGCTGCAGCGCCGCGACCGCCATGCGCTGGAGGATGCCGGCCTGCCAGGTCGAGGCCAGTGCCGGATCCGCGGTGATGCGATCCTGCAGCGTGGCCAGGCGCTTGCCGCTGCGCACCGGACCAAGCGCGTCCCAGGCCCAGCCGCGCAGCCGTTGCAGCGCTTCCGGCCCCGCGCTCTGGCCGCGCAACGCCCAGCGTTCCGGCCCCATGCCGGGCAGATACAGGCGGTGATCGGCCAGGCGTCGGCCAAGATGCCGGCCGAACACCGCGCCTTCGAGCAGCGAATTGCTCGACAGGCGATCCGCACCGTGCACGCCGTTGCACGCGACTTCGCCGATCGCATACAGACCGTGCACGCGCGTGCGGCCTTCCATATCGGTGGCGACGCCGCCGATGTGGAAATGCGCCGCCGGCATCACCGGGATGCGTTCGCGCAGTGGATCGATGCCGTGCCTGCGGCAGAGCGCGTAGACGTTGGGGAACCGCATCAGCCACGCATCGTGCAGGTGGGTGGCGTCCAGCCATGCGTGCCCGCCGTCGCGGCGGATGCGCCACACCGCGCGGGCCACCTGATCGCGCGGTGACTGGTGGGTCAGCGGCCACAGGTTGTCCTGCAACGGACGGCCTTCGTCATCCACCAGCTGCGCACCCGCGCCGTACAGCGCCTCGGTGATCAGCGGCAGCGCGCCGTCCACGTCGACCGCCAGCGCGGTGGGATGGAACTGCATGAACTCCATGTCGCGCACGTGCGCGCCGGCCGCAATCGCCAATGCCATGCCGTTGCCGTCAGCCGAACGCGGGTTCGTGCTGTGCGCGAACAGGCCGGCGCAGCCGCCGGTGGCGAGGATCAATTCGGCGCAGTCATGCATCTGCACGTCGTCGTCGCGGCGCACGCGCACGCCGGCGATGTGACCATTGCGCAGCAGGATGCCTTCCAGGGACGCCTCGGACTCCCAGGTGATGTGCGCCGCGTTCTCCACCGCGCGCACCAGCGCCAGCATCATCGCCGCGCCGCTGGTGTCGCCGCCGGCATGCAGGATGCGCGCACGCCGGTGGCCGCCCTGGCGACCGAGCAGGAAACGCGAGCCTTCCAGATCGAACGGCACGCCCTGCGCCTGCAGCCAGCGGATGGTCGGCACCGCGTTGTCGACCAGATAGCGGACGACTTCGTAATCGTTGTGGTACGCGCCGGCGAGCACGGTGTCATGCGCATGCGCGGCGGGCGTATCGTGCGTGCCGAGTGCAGCGGCCAGCCCGCCCTGCGCCAACGCCGTCGAACTGGTGACCAGCGGTGACGGCCCGATCAACCGCACCGGTCGCGGGGCAGCGGACAGCGCGGCGCTCAGCCCGGCGATGCCGCATCCGACGATGACCAGCGGCGGTGTGGGATCGCGCCTCACGGTGTGCATCCGATCAGCGGTGTAACGGTCGGCATCGCGTGCGATATCGAGCAGGTCCATGGTGTTGTCATGCCGTTCGCGAGAAGCGACTGGTGCTGGCCGCGGGAACCGCCGGCAGGTAGCGGTCGAAACACATCGCCACGACCCGCAGCAGCATGCGGCCGCGCGACGTCACCCGCAGCGCCTGGCTGCCCGCTTCGACCAGGCCATCGTCCATCAGCGGCTGCATGCGCGCGAGCGCGTCGGCGAAATAATCGCCGAACACGATGCCATGCGCCTGTTCGATGGCGGCGGGCACGATGCGGCCGTGGCACATCAACTGCTGGATGACGTCCGCGCGCAGACGGTCATCGTCATCGAGTTTCATGCCGCGCCATACCGGCAGGTGGCCTGCGTCGATCGCCTGCTCCCAGTCCTGCAGATCGCGCGGGTTCTGGCTGAAACTCGCGCCGATGCGGCTGAAGGCACTGACGCCGAAGCCGATCAGGTCGCTGTCCGCGTGCGCGGTGTAGCCCATGAAGTCGCGACGCAGCGCGCCGCGCGCCTGGGCGAGCGCAAGGTCGTCATCGGGCAGGGCGAAGTGATCCATGCCGAGGTAGACGTAGCCGGCTTCGCCGATCAGATCGATGGCGCAGCGCAACAGTTCGAGCTTGAGTTCCGCCGATGGCAGATCTTCCAGGCGGATCTGCTTCTGTGGCCGGAACAGCGCCGGCAGATGCGTGTAGCCGTGGACGGTCAGGCGCTCCGGGCGTGCGCGCAGGGCGATGTCGAGCGTGCGCATGAAGCCCTGCAGCGTCTGTTTCGGCAGTCCGTAGACCAGTTGCAGGGTGACCGAGCGCATGCCCTGTTCGCGGCAGGCATCCATGATGGCCAGCGTGCCGTCGACGTCCTGCTCGCGATTGATCGCGCGCTGCACGTCGGGATCGAAATCCTGCACGCCCAGATGGGCACGGTTGAAGCCGGCCTGCGCAAGCTGCGCGACGTCGGCCGGGGAAATGAAGCGCGGATCCAGTTCGATCGAACAATCGATCTGTTCCGGTGGGGCGAAAGAAAAATTCCCGCGCAGGGTGTCGAGAAGACTGGCAATCTGCGCGGGCCAGAGAAAATTGGGCGTTCCACCGCCGACGTGCACCTGTTGCACCTGGCGCTGCGCATCGAACAACGGCGCGAGCATCCGCACCTCGTTTGCGATGCGGTCCAGGTACGGGCCGCTGCGTGACGCGTCACGCGTGATGAGGCGATTGTGGCTGCAGTGGAAACACGGGTTGGAGCAGAACGGCACGTGTACGTACAGCGACAGCGGCCTGGCGGCGTCCTCGTCGTTGCTCGCCTGCGCCATCTGCCGCAGCTGCGGCGCGCGGAAGTCGCAGGAAAGCTGCGGCGCGGTCGGATAGGACGTATAGCGCGGTCCCGGCGTGTCGTAGCGTCGGAGCAGTTCGGCGTCGAACAGGGGGGAAAGTGCGGCCATGCGTTCAGGCTAGGCGGCAGCGCCGCAAATCGCCTTGACTTCAATCAATTCCGTGCGAAGCGCGGCGTCCGATACGAGCCGGACGCATACAAGGACCACCGCGTGCGATGCGCGCCACCGGACCCAGGGCGGAGCGCATCGCACGGGTGGAAAGCGGTGCGTCAGGCCTTGTTCTGGCGTTCCTGCTCGCGGATGCGACGGCGAATGAAGATCCCGGTGCCGATTCCGATGGCGAACATCACGATGCTGCCGCCGATGGCCAGCCAGCCAACCGGTTCGAGAAAGATTTCACGCAGGATGGGATGCATTGCCGTGGCTCCTTGTTGGGTAACCACAGCGTATTGATTATGTGAAAGCCGGCATTGACTTCAATCAATCCGGTTTTGCCGGAACCCGGACGAGGGGCGACCTTCGCCGCGATCAGGGACGGTAATGACTGGCCGGAGGCTGTCGCGCGGCCGGCAGGACATGCACCGCACCGACGCCGTTGACGTGCTGTGCGAGATCGACGAGCCGCGACCAGACGTAGGGTTGCAGATCCGCGGGGGCAGGTTCGTAGACGCGCGACCACAGCTCATCGAGCAACTGCTGGGCGTCGTGAGGTACGAGCCCGCATTCGATGCGATCGCGCGCCGCGTTCAAGGCAACCCGGATGTCGGCCAAGGTGTCCATGCGCCGACTATAGTCACTGCACATGCCGCTTGTATGACAACCACTCGTCGATCCGGAAAAAAAAAGCCCGCGCAGGCGGGCTTCGGGCGGGTGTGACGGGCTGTTCAGCCGCTGCAGCCGCCGCAACAGACGGAGGGTACGCGCTCGATGGCGTCGAAGGGCAGGGCGTGACCGGCTTCGGCGAAGACCTGGCGCAGTTCGATTTCAAGCGCGACGGTCGAAACGCGCAACGCGCCGGTCGCGGGGTCACGATCAACGACGCTGGCGGGATCAATCATCTGCAATGCCGCTTCGATGATGCCCGCGTCGACATTGTCGCTTGCGGGACGGATGTTGAATTCCATCGGATTACCTGATGCAGAGGGGCCGCGTCCACGCCCGGAAAGACGTATTGGAGAGAGTGGGCGCAGACGCGGCTGGCGAGACGGATTACTTGGTGACGACGAGGCTGCCCTTCATCATCGTGTAGTGGCCGGGGAAGCTGCAGAAGAAGCTGTAGGCGCCACCGGCGGTGAGCTTCTTGCCGGGGAAGGTGATCTGCGTCTTCTGGCCACCGCCGATCAGCTTGGTCGAAGCGATGATGCGTGCATCACCGGCCGGCACGTAGTTGTTGGCTGCACCGGCCTTGACCGCGTCGCGGCCCACGGCATCGAGATCCTTGGTCGCGGTGATCACCACGTTGTGGCCCATGGCGGTGACCGGCAGCTTGCCGGTGTGGGTCAGCTCGACGGTGATCGTCGCGCAGCTGGCGGAAACGGTGGCGGTCTTCAGGTCGAACTTCATCGCATCGTCGCCCTTCAGCGCGATGGTGCAGTTGTTGGCGGCTTGCGCCATGCCGGCGGTGGCGATCAAGCCCAGGGCCAGCAGGGAGGTGGCAAGGATTTTCATGTCGTACTCCTTCAGGGTGGGAACAGGGAAAGTGGAAGCGGAACGATATCAGGGTGCCGTGATTGCTTTGCGTACGGCGGCCACGAATTCCGGATCCGCCACGGCGCTGGCGATCTCGGTGCGTGCAAGGATGCGGCCGTCGCCATCAATCAGGACCAGCGCGCTGGTGTGGTTGATGCTGCCGTCGGCGCGCGCGCGGTAGCGGATATCCAGCACGCTGGCGATCGCGCGCACGTCATTCGCGTCGGGGGTGAGGAAGCGCCAGCCGTCCGGCGTGCGATGGCGCTGCGCGGTCTCGCGCATGGCCTGGGGCGTGTCGTTGGCCGGGTCCAGGCTCAGCATCGCGAAGTCCAGGCGCTTGCGCTCATCGGCGGACAACTGCTTGCTCACCGATTTGGCGCTTTCGAGGATCAGGGGACACATCATGTGGCACTGCGTGTAGAACATCGACACCACGGCCGGACGGCCGCGCAGGTCGCGCCAGGCATGGCGGGCGCCCTGCTGGTCGGTGACGTGGATGTCGACCTGGTAGACGGAATCACCCGGCAGCGACTGCGCCTGCGCGCGTGAGGGCGCGATGGCGATCATCGCGGCGAGGAGAATCCAGGGAAACAGGGCTTTCATGGTTGGCTCCTGGCACAGCGGAATCCGAGGTTGCCCAGCGTGTTGCCCGCGCGCAGCGCGGACAGGATCGCAAAGCGCTTCACGGTGGCGTACTGGTCGCGATCGTTGAAGGCGAGGGCGGTCGCACCGCAGAACTGGGTGCGGTCGCCGTCTTCGTCGCCACGACGATCGGTGCCGGCCATGAGCGAACTGAAATCTTCGCTCCATTCCCAGATGGCACCGTGCATCTGGTACAGGCCGTGGAAGTTGGGAGCGGCGTCGCGCGCGGCGTCGATCGCATGCGGCGTGCCGTCCTGCAGCTGTTGCATGCGCCAGCGCACATCACCGCGCGCATCCGGGCGCGTGGCGTCGGCGGAGGCGGCGTACTCCCATTCGAGGAAGGTCGGCAGCCGCGCGCCTTGCTGGCGGCAATACGCATCGGCGGCGTACCAGGTGACCTGCACGGCCGGTGCGTCCGGTTCCAGTGCATCGCCCGGTGCGTCGGCGCTCTGCCAGTTCGACAGATAACCCGGTCCGGACAGCAGCGCCGGAACACGATCCCGGCGCCACTGCGGATGCTGCTTCACGAATGCGGCGAACTCGGCATTGCTGACCGGGCGCGCCATCATCTCGAACGTGGCCACATCGATCGCGTCCACGCTCTCTTCGTACTTCACGCTCGAGCGGAACCGGCCGCCTTCCACTTCGACATAACCCCTATCGGCCGCCATCGAGGGCAGGGCGAGCAGGGCGGACATCAGCAGCGGAAGGGACCGGTTCATCGATTGCCTCACTTACTTCGCAGGGGCTTCCTGCGGGATTTCCTTGTCGTGCTGCTGGTGGCTGTAGATGGCGTGGTTCTCTTCGCCCTCGACTTTCAGGATGCCCAGCGAGCCCTTGTGGAAGGTGCGGAAGATGCTGTGATCCACCAGCACGAAGTTGCCCGGCACGTCCGCCTTGAACTCGACGATGGCCGAACCGCCCGCCGGAATCAGCGTGGTCTGCACGTTTTCCTGATACTTCGTGCCGCCTTCGGTGTAGACCTTGTCGAAGATTTCGCCGATGACGTGGAAGCTCGACACCAGGTTCGGGCCGCCGTTGCCGACGAACATGCGGATGGTCTCGCCGGCCTTGGCCGTCAGCGCCTTGTCACCCGTCATCGAACCTTCGGCGCCGTTGAAGACGACGTAGGTCGGATGTTCGTCGATGGCCTTTTCCAGGCTGAAGGGTTGCAGGCCTGGTTCGCCGTGCTTGCCTTCGGTGTAGAAGTCGCCCTGGACGACGTAGAACTCCTTGTCGACCTTCGGCAGGCCTTCTTCCGGCTCGACCAGGATCAGGCCGTACATGCCGTTGGCGATGTGCATGCCGACCGGCGGCATCGCGCAGTGGTAGATGTACAGGCCCGGATTCAGCGCCTTGAACGTGAACTGCGTTTCATGGCCCGGCAGGGTGAACGTGGCTTCCGCGCCGCCGCCCTGGCCGCTCACGGCGTGCAGGTCGATGTTGTGCGCCATGTGCGAGCTGTGTGCGTTCTGCAGGCGAAATTCGACCGTGTCGCCCTCACGCACGCGGATGAAGCTGCCGGGCACCGAACCACCGAAGGTCCAGAAGTTGTAGGTGACGCCATCGGACAGCTGCATGTCTTTTTCGATCACTTCCAGATCGACGACCACCTTGGCCGGCGTCTTGCGCGTGATCGGCGGCGGCACCATCGGCGGTGCGGTCAGCACGGCCTGGATGGTTTCGAGCTGGGCGGCTTCCTTGTTGGCGCCGGGACCGGCAATGGCGGAGCCTGCGGCCATGAGCGCCAGGCCACCGGCCAGAGCGCAGGAAAGCAGGGATTTGGAGAGGCGTTTCATGACGCGGTTTCCTTCGTAAGTGGCCTTGGGCCGATGGGTCCAAGGTAGGTCCGCAGCGCGCGCCCCATCGTTGATCCAAATCAATTGACGCCCCCGAATCGGCCCAAAGTGCAGCGCGCTTGATCCGCGTCAAGTGCGACATCGTGTGCGACAACCTGCCGCAGGCGGATCACGTGTAGCGCTTCGAAAATGAGCGCACTCACAGGAGACCGCAGAAATGGGAAGACAACCGCTCGCAGCCGCACTCGCACTCGCGCTCGCCGCACCGATGTACGCCGTCGCCGCGCCTGACGATCAGGATCATTCCGCGCATGCAGCACACGCAGCGCATGCGGTCCCCGCCGATGCGCAGGTGGATGACATGCAAGGCGTGGTGGTGGTCGGCGTCGCGCCGAGCCAGTCCAACACCTTCGTGACCGATCCGAAGCTGCCGCGCCAGCCGGTGCCCGCAAGCGACGGCGCGGATTATCTGAAGACGATTCCCGGTTTCTCGCTGGTGCGCAGTGGCGGCACCAACGGTGATCCGGTGTTGCGCGGCATGTTCGGCTCGCGCTTGAACCTGCTGACCAACGACGGCGCGATGAGCGGTGCGTGCCCCTCGCGCATGGACAACGCGATGTCCTACATCTCGCCGGAAACCTACGATCGCCTGGTCGTGATCAAGGGACCGCAGAGCGTGTTGTGGGGCGGTGGCGCATCCGCCGGCACGGTGCGTTTCGAACGCGAGATTCCGTACTTCGATCGTCCCGGCGTGCGCATCAATGCAAGTGCGCTGGCCGGTGGCAACAACCGCAACGATCAAGTGCTCGACGTGACCGCGGGAACGCCGAAGGGCTATGCGCGCGTGTCGGCAAACCGATCCGAAGCCGATGATTACAAGGATGGCAACGGCGACGTCGTTCCGAGCGCCTGGTACAAGTGGAACGCGGATCCCGCGCTCGGCTGGACCCCCGACGAAGACACCGTGCTGGAGCTCTCCGCCGGCACCGGCGATGCGTGGGCGCGCTATGCCGGTCGCGGCATGGACGGCAGCCAGTTCAAGCGCGACAGCGTCGGCCTGCGTTTCGAGAAGAAGCACATGGGCGGCGTGTTCGACGCCATCGTCGCCAACGTCTATCACAACGATGTCAACCACGTGATGGACAACTACACGCTGCGTGATCCGGATCCGATGAGCAGCATGCCGATGCCGATGGCCAGCAACGTGCGCCACGTGACGCGCGGTGGGCGTGTCGCCGGCACCTGGCAGGACGACAGATGGGAAATCACCGCCGGCTTCGACGTGCGCCGCAGCCGCCACAGCCAGCGCAGCGCGATGGGACGTAGCGCGTATCTCGCGCGGCCGTGGACGGTCGATGCGAAGTTCGGCAACGTCGGCGTGTTCGCCGAATCGCACTGGCACCTGACCGGCAAGCACCACGTGATGAGCGGCGTGCGTGTGGATCGCGCCGAAGCCGAAGACGTGCGCACGATGACCAGCGGCATGATGCCGATGCCGAACCCCACGGCCGGCGTGACCCGCCGCGAAACACTGCCGAGTGCGTTCGCGCGCTACGAATACAACATGGACGGCAAGCTCGGCGCGTATGTCGGCCTCGGCCATACCGAACGCATGCCCGACTACTGGGAGCTGTTCTCCGCCACGCGCGGCCCGGTCGGTGCGGTCAACGCCTTCGCCGCGGTGCAGCCCGAGCGCACCACGCAGCTGGACATCGGCATGCAGTTCCGCGGCAAGAACATCGACGCGTGGGCGTCGGCCTACATCGGTCGCATGCAGGACTACATCGCGTTCGACTACATGGCCGGCGGCATGATGGGCATGACGACGCGTGCGAACAATGTCGATGCCGATATCCGCGGCGGTGAGGCCGGCGTGGAATGGCGTCCGGCCGACGGCTGGAAACTCGGCGGCGTGGTCGCGTATTCGTGGGGCGAGGTGCGCGACAGCAACAAGCCGTTGCCGCAGATGCCGCCGCTGGAAGCGCGTTTCAGCGCTGCGTGGCAGGGCGAACGCTGGAGCGCCGGTGCGCTGCTGCGCGTCGTCGATGACCAGGGCCGCGTCAATACGGGGCAGGGCAATGTGGTGGGCCGGGATCTCGGTCCGTCGTCCGGTTTCGCCATCTTCTCGCTCAACACCGGCTACCGCATCGACGAGCGCCTGCAGATCACCGCCGGCATCGACAACCTGTTCGACCGTGCCTACAGCGAGCACCTCAACCTGGCCGGCAACAGCGCATTCGGCTACCCGGCCGATCCGGTCCGCATCAACGAACCCGGCCGCACGGCCTGGCTGAAGCTCAACTTCACCTACTGATTCTTCGCAACCGGTTCCATTGCAACAACCAAGGGGGAATGCATGAAAACGTTTGTCCGTGGCGGGTCGCTGCTGGCCTGCCTGCTGACCGCGATGGCCGCGCAGGCGGCCACGCCGGAATCCACCACGCAAGGCACGCTGAGTTTCGGTGCGCGCTACCGTCATGAATCGGTCGATCAGGACAACGCGCTCCGCAACGCGAATGCCGACACGCTGCGCCTGCGGCTGGGCTATCGAACGGCGACGTGGCATGGCTTCAGCGCCTTCGCCGAAGCCGACTACACCGCGCGCCTGGGTGCGTCGCACTACAACGACACCCGCAACGGTGCGACCGGCTACAGCGTGATCGGCGATCCGGAAGGCGCGGAAATCAATCAGGCGCTGCTGCGCTATGCAAGCAAGCGCGTCAGCGTGCAGGGTGGACGCCAGCGCCTCGTGTTCGACAACCAGCGATTCGTCGGCGGTTCTGCGTGGCGCCAGAACGAACAGACCTACGATGGCGGCTGGCTGCAGTGGACGCCGCTTGATCGCTTCGCTCTCGATTACGCTTACATCGACAACATCAACACCGTGTTCGGGCCCGATGCGCCGACTCCCGCCAGCACGACCACGGCGGGCAACATCGAAGGACGCAGCCATCTACTGCACGCGCAACTGAAGCTGTCACCCGCGCTGGTGCTCACCGGATACGAATACCGGCTGGGCCTGCACAACATCGCGGTTGCTGCCGGCGCACCGCTCGGCACGCTGTCGAGCCGGACCACCGGCCTGCGTGCGTCGGGCCAGGCCAAGGGCTTCAGCTACGCGGCAGAATACGCGCGCCAGCGCGACTGGGACGACAATCCGTGGCAGCTCGACAGCCGCTATTCGCTGCTGGAACTGGGCTACACGTACAAGCAGGTCCAGGCGAAAGTCGGGCAGGAACGTCTCGGTGCGGGCAGCGGCGCGGGCAATCGCGCGTTCCAGACACCGCTGGCGACCAAGCATGCCTTCCAGGGCTGGGCCGATGTTTTCCTGACCACGCCGGCCGATGGCCTGCGCGATCGCTATGTCGGCGTGACCGCGAATGCGGGCGGCCAATGGCAGGCCTGGTTCCATGACTTCCACGACGACCGCAATCACGCGCGTCTCGGTCGTGAACTCAACCTGTCGTGGGGGCATGCGGTTCCCGGCGTCAAAGGACTCGACGCACTGATCAAGGTGGCGCGCTACCGCAGCCGCGACGAGCGGCGCACGGTCGATACCGACAAATTGTGGTTGCAGCTGGACTACCGCTACTGAGCATCGTGGTCGCGGTGCAAGAGCAGAAAGCCCTTCGAAAGAAGGGCTTTTTTCATGGACGACCAATCGATCGCCGGTGAAGCACAGTGCCTTCACCCGAAGCACATCGCGTTGCGAACATCTTCGGCGGGAAATGGAAGCGCATCATGCGATGACCTGTCCAGCCATCGAGCCGCCGCATTCCCTGATCGCGCGTGCGCTGTATGGCCTCGGCTGAGCGCGGTCGCGTTCGTATTGAGGCACGTCATTTTTCGTTGACGAGCACGGTATTGCCGGGTGCGCGGGTTGGCTGCCTTCACGCGGCCTTACCTGCGCGCGACCAAGCATGGGGGCAGATTCCATCCGCCCGCATGAGGTTTCGCGCATGGATGCCTTGATCCTCGCGCGTCTGCAGTTCGCTTTCGTCATCAGCTTCCATGTGCTGTTCCCCGCGTTCACCGTGGGGCTGGCGAGCTGGCTTGCGTTCGTGGAATTCCGCTGGCTGCGCACGCACAACCCGATCTGGCGCGATATCTATTTCTTCTGGATGAAGATCTTCGCGGTCTCGTTCGGCATGGGCGTGGTCAGCGGCATCGTGATGAGCTTCCAGCTCGGCACCAACTGGTCGGTGCTCAGCGTCAGTGCGGGCGGCATCCTCGGGCCGTTGCTCGGCTATGAAGTGCTGACAGCGTTCTTCCTGGAAGCCAGCTTCCTCGGCGTGATGCTGTTCGGCTGGGGTCGCGTGCCGCAGGGCGTGCATTTCCTCGCTACGGTAATGGTGGCGCTGGGCACGCTGTTCTCGACGTTCTGGATCCTCTCCGCCAATTCCTGGCTGCATACGCCACAGGGCTTCGAACTGCGCGATGGCCTGTTCCTGCCGAAGGACTGGTGGGCGATCGTGTTCAACCCGTCGTTCCCGTACCGACTGGTGCACATGACGCTCGCTGCATTCATCACGACCTGCTTCGTGATCGGCGGCGTCGGTGCGTGGTATCTGCGCAGGCGCGAACATGTCGAAGCCGGCCTGCGCATGTGGCGGCTGGCGATCGTCTTCGCGTGCATCGCCGTGCCTGCGCAGGTGGTGGTCGGTGATCTGCACGGGCTCAACACGCTGGAGCATCAGCCGATCAAGGTCGCTGCGATGGAAGGCCATTGGGAAGCCGACCCGGAACGCGAAGGGCAGCCGCTGGTGCTGTTCGGCTGGCCCGACGCCGCGACGGAACGCAACCGCTATGTGCTGGAAATCCCGCGCGCGGGCAGCCTGATCCTCACGCATACATGGGACGAACAGACGCAGGGACTGAAGACCGTTCCCGCCGATGAACGTCCCCCGGTCGCGGCCGTGTTCTGGGCGTTCCGCATCATGATCGGCATCGGCGTGCTGATGCTGCTGCTCGCACTGGCTTCATTGTGGCGCCTGTGGCGCGGCGGTCTGGAGTCCGCGCGCGGCCTGCAACGCGCCTGGACGTGGATGCTGCCTACCGGATTCATCGCGATGCTCGCTGGCTGGCACGTCACCGAACTGGGCCGGCAACCCTACGTCATCTACGGCTGGCTGCGCACCGCCGATGCCGTCAGCGCGACGAGTGCGCTCAACGTGGCGATATCGCTGACGATTTACGTGCTGGCCTACGCGGTCGTATTCGGATTCGGCATGACCTACATGGTCAAGATGGTGCGTCGCGGACCGCTGCCATTCGAGCCCGCGCCGCACGTCGAAGACGGCGAACGCACCCCGGCGCGCCCGATCTCCGCCGCCGACCGGACACTGGAGCCCTGATGGACATCGGCCTGCCTGTCGTGTGGTTCGGCATCCTCGGGTTCGCGATCCTGATGTACGTGGTGCTCGACGGATTCGTGCTCGGGCTCGGCATCCTCGCGCCCTTTGCGGACAGCGAAGATCAGCGCGATCTGATGATGAACACCGCCGCGCCCATCTGGGACGGCAACGAAACCTGGCTGGTGCTCGGCGGCGTCAGCCTGATGGCCGCATTCCCCGCGGCCTATGCGCTGATCCTGTCATCGCTGTACCTGCCGGTGCTGTTGATGCTGATCGCACTGGTCTTCCGTGGCGTCGCGTTCGAGTTCCGCTTCAAGGCCAACCGCAGCAAGCGGCTGTGGGGCTGGGGATTCGCGCTGGCGTCGATCTGCGTGGCGTTCTGGCAGGGCGTGATCCTCGGCGCGGTGGTGGAAGGCAGCGCGTCGACGCCGGGAGGAAACGGCTGGGGCTGGTTCAGTCCGTTCTCGATGCTGACAGGCGTCGCTTTGATCATCGGCTACGCCCTGCTTGGCAGCGCATGGTTGGTACTGAAAACGGAAGAGGGCACGCAGCAGCTCGCACGCCGATCATTGCGGCCGCTGGTCGCCGGCACGGCCGCGTGCATGGGGCTGGTCAGCGCGTGGTTGCCGTTTCTCAGCTCGCGCATCATGGCGCGCTGGTTCGAAGACGGAAATTTCTGGTGGCTGTCGCCGGTGCCCATCGCCGCCCTGATCACTGCCATCGCGTTGTGGCGGGTCGCCCTTCATCCGCACCGGCACGCGCGCCCGTTCCTCCTTGCGTTGCTGCTGTTCCTGCTCGCGTTCGTCGGCCTGGTGATCGGCATCTGGCCCTACCTCGCGCCGCCGCATCTGACCCTGTGGGAGGCCGCCTCCAGCGCCAGCTCGCAACGCTTCCTGCTGGTCGGTGTCATCGCCTTGCTGCCGATCATCCTCGGCTATACGGCGTGGTCGTACCGCGTATTCGCCGGCAAGGTGCGGGCGGGGCAGGGATACACGCATTGAATGCGCGCGGCTGATCGGACGATTCGCAATGCACGCGGAGTGCATCGAGGTGACGCGGCATCACGACGGACAAACCGGCAAGCCGAAGTCCGCGCGCCGCACCGCGTCGCTGATGCCAGCGTTAACGCAAGTGATGCCGAGGCTGTCCCTCGTTGGCGCCATCCTCCGCCGCGGGATCATTGCGCTCGTCATTGTTCCGCTTGCCCCGATTCTCGCCCGGCTCAGCCGGACCCGCCGGCCTGCGCGGCTGCTCGAACGCATTCGGATGTTCCTTGGCTTCGGGCTTCTTGTTCTCGCTCATGGCGGACTCCACTTCGATACCCCGAGTCTCTTCCGGCGGTGGTCAAAGCAGCGTGAGCGGAGGTCGCACCGCATTTGGAATCTGGGTCAGGCGAGTGAGTGGAGGACGAACAGCGGCATGAATGCTGCCACGCCGACATTCCTGCGCGTCTGTTTAGTGGTGCGGCTATTTCTGGAGCGGTGCGGGTGGGGTGGATTACCCTCCGGCGCCCCGCCCGCAACCGCGGGGTTCTTTCGTAGAGGCAACTACTCCGGATCGTCGGTACCAGGCTGTGGTTGCGCCGGTGGATGGGGAGCGAGGATTTCTGCCATCTCGCGTATCAGCTTGCGTACTGCGGCCTGATCGAGCTGTGCAAGCGCGTTGTCTATTCGAGAATGGACAGCGCCAGGGTGCCGAAACTCGTTGGCGCTTCTAGCCAATCTGGCCGCGGCCCGGGTTCGCAGTTCTAGCGGAGGCGCTCCGTCGCTGGCGAGCATTTCGCGGAACTGAGTCTTCAACGCAGTCGCTGCAGCAGGGGTTCCCTCGTTGATCGCAAGGGCGACCAGTCCGTTGACTGCGGTTTCCAGAATTCCCCGGCCGGTTTCGTGTCTTCCGCCCTTCTTCGCCCAAGCCATCAAGAGCCGCTTGCAGCTTTCGTAGAACTCTAGGCAGTCCCGCTGTTGTCCATCCGAGGCCGCCTCGAAAAGGTTCTCGGTGAGGGAGTAATTCTCGGCAAAATTCACTGATTCCCTGTCGTCCGGAAGCCACGACAGCGTAGAAACAAGCCAGATGGCGTGCTTTCTCAGGTTGTCCTTCAGGCGCTTACAGGCGGGCGCATTCGATAGAGCATTCAGCAGCTCGGATACCCCAATAGCCCAAGAAAATACATCAAAGGCAAAAGAGGATTTCTTCTGCACAGCGAGAAGGAGAAGTTCCTTCTGCGGAACGAAGATCTGGTCCGCCCAAGTCTCGATGTTGTCGATAATCTCGCCGGCGCGTGCATCGTCTGCGGGCGCTTCCAGTAGCTGGTTGACCAGCGATTCGAGCTTTCCCCGAAGTGAAGAACCACTAGTGCTAGAAAAGTATGGGCCGAGTGTACGACGGTGCAGGGAGCTGAGCGACGTGTCAGGTGTCTCGAGAAACCACTTCGCTGCTTCGGTCACGGCCGAACGCAGTTGGCGGATCGGGTAACGGATATCGTGCTTTCCTTTTGCAAGAAGGTCATAGGTGATGTCGGCAAGCTGCTCGAATGCGGTCAGCGTTACGGGTTGATGATTTGTCCTGAGCACGCCGACGTAGGAAATGGTGGCGATCTTTTCGGTCATTCCGATGATCTCGGTCGGGCCGGTATGGTCCAGTGCGAGTCTTGACGCGCGGCCCATCAGTCTGATGCCTTCCATCATGAGGTCAGGCATGTTGTGCGGAATGACGGATTCGACGGCCGATCCCATGTAGCCGGCCGCAAGTAATGCGTGGTGTTTGCTTCGGTCGCGCCTCGGATACTCGATTTTCAGATACACACCATAGAGCCCCCCAATAGCACGTAGCGTGCTTTCCGCAAGTCGCTCGTCTCCCTTTGCCAGTGCGGTTTGCATCGTTTGCCGCAGCAGCTCTAGCGTAGTATTGATGAAGCCGTCGGTGGTCCCCGGCATCTCGAAGAAGGGATTGCTTCCGACGAAGGTGCCGTCCTTCGCCGCGCAATAGGTGGCATTGATCAGCATGATGCGTTCGAAGGCATATTCCGTGACCTCGTAGTCGCCCTGGGTTCTACCCCGTCTCCACGGACTGTTGGGTTAAGAGTCTAAAGGCCTGATCCTTGGCGTCGAGCCTTCGCTGGATGAGCGGATTGTGGAACCGCTCGATGTAATCGAACACATCGCTCCTGGCC
>JAEZYE010000004.1 GCA_023419315.1 Pseudomonadota bacterium | reverse complement strand
AACCGAACGCGCCCGGGTTGCCGATGTTGAGCTTGATCAGCTTCTGCCCCTGGGCCTCCAGCTCCCGGGCTCGCCGCGCCAGTTCGCCCCGGATTTCGTAGCGGACTTCGGACAGGCGTTCGCGCGTGGCGAGCGGTTTGACGGGCGGGGTGGGCATGGCGGGACCGCAGAAGGGCGAATGAGCTGGGGAGGGCCAGCTTAGCGGATATTCGGCCCGTCCGGCCCCGCCGGCTTCAGGGGCCGTCTAGAATGCGCGCCATGCCCGAAACCCCCGTCCCCAGTGTGCCCGACGTCACCCTGCTGAGATCGATCGGCTGGCCTTATGCGGGGAAACCGGAGGACAGCGCGTGGCGGGCCGTCATGGAGGCCCACCCTGGCGCCACCCCGGCACGCGTGATCGAGCAGCACCGCTCGGGCTATGTCGTGGCGGACGCCCTCGGCGTGGGCGTGAAGGCCGAATCGCTTCCCGAATGGCAGCGCCCCCGGTTCCCTGCCCATGAACGCCCCGCCGTCGGCGACTGGGTGCTGCTGGAGGATGCGGCCTCCAAGCGCCCGCGCATCGTGGCGCTGCTGCCGCGCCATACCGGCATCAAGCGCGGCGCGGCCGGCGAGCATTACCACCAGCAGGTGATCGCCGCGAACATCGATACGGTGTTCATCGTCTGCGGCCTGGATGCCGACTTCAATCCGCGCCGCATCGAGCGCTACCTGCTGCTGGTGGGCGGTGGCGGTGCGCAGCCGGTCGTCGTGCTGACCAAGGCCGACCGCACCGAGTACGCCGCCGACGCGGTCGAGGTGCTGGCCGACCTCACCGCGCAGGGCGTGCCGGTGTTCACCGTCAACGCCAAGGATCCGGACAGCGTCGCGCAACTGGCGCCGTGGCTGGAGCCGGGCCACACCGTGGTGCTGGTGGGGTCGTCGGGCGCGGGCAAGTCGACGCTGACCAACACGCTTCTCGGCGACGAGCGCATGAAGACCGGCGAAGTGCGCGAAAGCGACTCGCGCGGTCGCCACACCACCACGTTCCGCGCCCTCATCCCGTTGCCGGCCGGCGCCTGCCTGATCGACACGCCCGGCATGCGCGAACTCAAGCCCACCGGCGAGGAAGACCTGGCCGACGGCGGCTTCGCCGACATCGAGGCGCTGGCCGAGCAATGCAAGTTCCGCGACTGTTCGCATGACCGCGAGCCGGGCTGCGCGGTGCGCGCGGCGATCGAGCGCGAAGAGTTGGACGAAGGCCGCTTCCTCAACTACCTCAAGCTGCGTGATGAAGTGGCCGCGGCGGCCGACAAGCTCGCTTCGCGGCTGGCCGACAAGGCCAACGCCAAGGTGCAGAACAAGGCGTTGAACAAGCGGCTGACCGATAAGTACGGCAAGCGCTGAGGGTCTTTCTGGGCCGTCGTCCCGGCGGCATTCAACAGCCGAATGGCTGGTCAAGCCGGGACCCAGCGCCTTGCTGCGAATCTACCGTCATCCAAACACCAGAGTCACTGGGTCCCGGCCTGCGCCGGGATGACGGCGGATAGATCTCGACGGTCGATCACCTTTAGATCATCAGCTTCAGGAATCGATCAATCCCAGAGGTTTATGAAGCCGGTGATGATCAGCGCATTGGTGAAGTCGATGAAGAACGCACCCACCAGCGGCGCCACCAGGAACGCGCGCGGCGCCATGCCGTAGCGTTCCACCAGGGTGCGCATCACCGCCATCGCGTTGGCCGTGGTGCCCAGCATGAAGCCGATGAAGCCGCCGCCCATCACCGCCGCGTCGTAGTCGCGCCCCATCACACGGAACACCACGCCGCAGAACAGCGCCACCAGTGCCACCTGGAGCGTCAGGTTCACCAGCAGCGGTGCCGCCAGGCCGGCCAGTTCCCACAGTTTGAGGTTCATCAGCGCCACCGCCAGGAACAGCGATAGGCAGACGTTGCCGATCAGATCGGTGGTCGCCACCGGCAGGCGGATCCAGCCGGTGCGATCGTCGATCCAGCGGATCAGCGCGCCCACCATCATCGCGCCGACGTAGGCGGGCAGGGTCAGGCCCGCTGCGCTCAGCCCGGCGCTGACGCCGGCGCCCAGCCACATGGCCACCAGGATCACCACGATGCTCTTCAGCGCGTTGGATTCGCGGGTGGCGAAGTCCGGCGTATCGCGCGCGCCCAGCGGTTCGGCCGCCGATTCGTCCGGCGCGCCCAGTCGCACGCCGCCATACAGCTTGTGACGCCGGATCAGTACGGTCGCCACGGGACCGCCGAGCAGGCCGCCGCACAGGATGCCGGCCATCGCCGAGGCCACGGCGATCGATTCCGCCCCGGTCACCCCGGCCTGCTCGAACAGCGGCGCGAACGCCAGGCCGGTCGCCGGCCCGCCGGTCAATGTGGTGGAGCCCGCCAGTACGCCGAACAGCGGATGCAGGCCGAACCCCAACGCCACCGCCATGCCCAGCAGGTTCTGCACGATCGCAAACGCAGACGCCAGCAGCAGGAACACCAGCACCTGGCGCCCGCTGAGCTTCAACAGCGCCACGCTGGCGTTGACGCCGATGGTGGTGAAGAAGGCGATCATCAGCGGCGCCTGCAGGCTGGTGTCCAGGGTGAACAGGGTGACCTCGCGGCTGCGCGCCACCAGCACGGCCAGCGCCACCACCAGGCCGCCGATCACCGGCGCCGGCAGGTTGTAGCGGTTGAACAGCGGGACCACGCGGCACAGCGCATAACCGAGGAAGAGGGCCAGGCCGGCGAAGGCCAACGTCTGCACCGCATCGAGTTCCAGCATGCCGCCCCCGCACCGATGGAAGAGCGTCGAGCATAGTCCAGGCGTGGACGCTTGTGCCGTCCACCGCATGCGCTGGGCTACAGTGTGCGCCAGGGAGGATCCATGCAGCCCGACATCGCCCATCACGCCGCGCTCGACGAGCGCCTGGTCAAGGCCGTGCGCGGCATCAGGCTGCTCAGCCTGGCCAGTTGGCCGGCCGACGCCCAGACCCGCTTCCTGGCGGGCGTGGCGCGCGGCCAGCCGGCATTGCCGGCGATCGAATACCCGCGCCTGGACTTCGGCGATGCGCGCCGGGAACTGGCCGCCATCGCGGCCGCTGCGGACCCCGCCCATCCGCTGGGATGCTACCTGCGCGACTCGGTGCACAGCTGGGACATCGCCGCGCGGTTGCTGGAGTCGCTGGGGACGCCGACCGTGACCACGCATTCGGTGGCGCTGTTCGGCACGCCGGAGGAATGCCTGCCCGGCGACGGTCCGACCACGCGCGAAGCGGCCGGGCACTTCATCGCCATCGCCAATGACCTGGACCACGAACTGCTGGCGCCGGAGGAGCACATCCCGGTATCGGCCACCGCCCTGCAGTTGCAGCTGCAGGCCGACCTGGACGAGTTCTTCGACGGCCGCGTCATCACCGTCGAGCTGGACCCCACGCTGATCGCGAAAGCGGCGGCCGGCGCCACCCGCATCCGCCTGCGCCACGGCGCCGCCTTCAGCGATTACGACCGCCGGCAGCTGCTGCAGCACGAGGCGCTGGTGCATTCGCTGACCGCGTTGAACGGGCGCGAGCAGACGGTGCTGCCCAGCCTGGCGCTGGCCTCGCCCCGGGTGACCGCCACCCAGGAAGGACTGGCGACCTTCGCCGAACAGATCACCGGCAGCATCGACATCGAGCGCATGAAGCGCATCAGCCTGCGCATCGAAGCGGTGGCCATGGCCCTGGCCGGCGCCGACTTCATCCAGGTCTTCGACTATTTCCGCGATGCCGGGCAGAGCCAGGCGGAAAGCTTTTCCTCGGCGCAGCGTGTGTTCCGCGGCGTGCCCACCACCGGCGGATCGGCGTTCACCAAGGACACGGTGTACCTGCGTGGTCTGATCGGCGTGCATACCTTCTTCCGCCGCTCGCTGCAGCAGGACCGGCTGCGCCTGTGCCGGCGGCTGTTCGCCGGCAAGATGACGCTGGACGACGTCGCCGCCTTCGAGCCTCTGTTCGAGGACGGCGTGCTGGCCCCGCCGCGCTGGCTGCCGCGCTGGGTCAGCCGCGCCAACGGGCTGGCCGGCGTGCTGGCGTTCTCGCTGTTCGCCAACCGCATCCGGCTGGACAGGCTGTCGGCCAACGGCTGATCACCCGCCGTCGCTCGACCTTCGCAGGCGATGCAGGGTGACGTCGTACGTGATGCGGCGCCGCATCCGCGAAAACCGGCCCCGGCGGGGACCGGTTAGAATTGCCGCTCCCCCGCCTTCACCACAGGCACCGTTTCCGCAATGACGAACGACGATTTCAAGCAGGCCGCGCTGGAATACCACCGGCTGTCCCCGCCCGGCAAGATCAAGGTCGCGCCGACCAAGCCGATGCTGACCCAGCGCGACCTGGCGCTGGCCTATTCGCCGGGCGTGGCCTATGCCTGCGAGGCGATCGTCGAGAATCCCACCAGCGCCAGCGAGCTCACCGCGCGCGGCAACCTGGTGGCCGTGGTCACCAACGGCACCGCGGTGCTGGGCCTGGGCAACATCGGCCCGCTGGCCGGCAAGCCGGTGATGGAAGGCAAGGGCGTGCTGTTCCAGAAGTTCGCCGGCATCGACGTGTTCGACATCGAGATCGACGAGACCGACCCGGACAAGCTGGTCGACATCATCGCTTCGCTCGAACCCACCTTCGGCGGCATCAACCTGGAAGACATCAAGGCGCCGGAGTGCTTCATCGTCGAGCGCAAGCTGCGTGAGCGGATGAACATCCCGGTCTTCCACGACGACCAGCACGGCACCGCGATCATCGTCGGCGCGGCGGTGGTCAATGCACTGGAGGGGGTGGGCAAGAAGATCGGCGACGTGAAGCTGGCCACCAGCGGCGCCGGCGCGGCCGGCATCGCCTGCCTGGACATGCTGGTGGCGCTGGGCCTGAAGCCGGAGAACATCCTGGCCTTCGACCGCGACGGCGTGATCTACACCGGCCGCCCGAACCTGGATCCGGACAAGGCGCGCTACGCGCGCGACACCGACAAGCGCTCGCTGGCGGAGATCGTCGACGGCGCGGACATCTTCCTGGGCCTGTCGGCCGGCGGCATCCTCAAGCCGGAGATGGTCGCCACGATGGCGGACAAGCCCATCATCCTGGCGCTGGCCAATCCGCACCCCGAGATCTCGCCGGCCGCTGCCAAGGCCGTGCGTCCGGACGCCATCATCGGCACGGGCCGCAGCGATTACCCGAACCAGGTCAACAACGCGCTCTGCTTCCCGTACATCTTCCGCCGCGCGCTGGACGTGGGCGCCACCGTCATCAACGAGGCGATGAAGGTCGCCTGCGTGCATGCCATCGCCAACCTGGCGCGCCGCGAAGCGTCCGACCTGGGCAGCGCCTACGGCGATGACGTGCCCTGCTTCGGCCCCGAATACCTCATCCCGCGCCCGTTCGACCCGCGCCTGCTGGTGGAAGTGGCCGCCGCGGTCGCGCAGGCCGCCATGGATTCCGGCGTGGCGCTGCGTCCGATCGCCGACATGTGGGCCTACCGCGAGAAGCTGGGCCAGTTCGTCTACCGCACCAGCCTGATGATGAAGCCGGTGTACGACCGTGCGCGCGCCGACAAGAAACGCGTGGTGTACGCCGAAGGCGAGGAAGAGACCGTGCTGCGGGCCGTGCAGACGGTGATCGACGAAGGCCTGGCCTTCCCGATCCTGATCGGCCGCCCCGAGGTGATCGACGCGCGCATCCAGCGCCTGGGCCTGCGCATGCGCGCGGGCGTGGATTTCGAGCTGACCAACCAGAACGACGATCCGCGCTTCAACGACTACTGGCAGCACTACCATGCGCTGACCGCGCGCCGCGGCGTGACCCCGGCGGCGGCGAAGAACCTGATGCGTTCGCGGCCCACGCTGATCGCTTCGGTGATGGTGGCGCGCGGCGAGGCGGATGCGCTGATCACCGGCATCGTCGGGCGCTTTCACAAGAAGCTGGGCTACGTGCGCAGCATGATCCCGCTGGATCCGGGCGTGCAGTCCACCTCGGCCATGACCGGCGTGATCAACAACCAGGGTGCGTACTTCTTCCTGGACACGCACGTGCAGGACGATCCCACCGCCGAACAGATCGCCGAGGCCACGCTGCAGGCGGCGTACCGGCTGAAGCTGTTCGGCATCGAACCGCGCATCGCACTGCTGTCGCACTCCAACTTCGGCAGCCACGAAACCCCGGGCTCGCTGAAGATGCGCAAGGTGCGCGAGCTGCTGCTCAAGCGCAAGCCGGACCTCAACGTGGACGGCGAGATGCAGGGCGACACCGCCTGGGACGAAGTGCTGCGCAACCGGATCATGCCGGGCAGCACCCTGAGCGGGCGCGCCAACCTGTTCGTGCTGCCCAACCTGGACGCGGCCAACATCGCCTACAACATGGTGCGCGTGGTCACCGATGGCGTGGCCATCGGCCCCATCCTGATGGGCATCTCCAAGCCGGTGCACATCCTGACCACCAGCGCCACGCCGCGGCGGGTGATCAACATGACCGCCATCGCCGCCGTCGACGCGCAGATCCGCCAGCAGCGCGAGGCCGAGCGCAGCGGGCCGGGTTGATCGGGCCGAGTCCTGGAGAGAAAAAGCCCCGCATGCGGGGCTTTTTTCCGTTGGGGATCCCTGTAGGAGCGACGTGAGTCGCGACCGCATGAATCACGTGTCCAAGGTGTCTGATGGCATGCGGTCGCGACTGATGTCGCTCCTACAAAATGCGATCAGGGCTCTTCCTCGCCATCGAGAATGCGCCGTTGCAGCGCATCCAGGTAGGCGTCGGCATCGGCGGTGGACTCGAAGATCTCGTCCATCGGCACGGCCTGCACGATCTCGATCACCTTGCGGATCTGTTCCTGCGGGTGCACCACCAGCAGGCGGCCTTCGTGCGGGGCCAGCGCCTTGCGCGCCTTCAGGATGCTGCGCACGCCGGCGCTGCTGATGTAGTCCAGGTGCGCCAGGTCCAGTACCAGCGCCTGCGGGCGCGCCGCCAGCATCGGGGCCAGCGCCTCGTCCAGCTGCGCGTGGCTCAACGTGTCCAGGCGGCCCCCCAGCATCACGTACTGGTTGCCGTTCACCGGTGGGTAGACCTCAATCTCCAATGTCATCGGGCATCTCGGTACAGCGGATATGCCGGGTGGGGGCGGCCCGGGGAGGAGGGGTGGAGGTCGGATCGTAATGGAAAAGTGAGACGAGGCGGTCGGCGTGCGTCAGTCCTCGTCCTCGCCGGCCTCCAGCACCCGGCGCTGCATCAGGTCCAGGTAGGCGTCGGCTTCGGCGGTGGACGAGAAGATCTCGTTCAACGGCACCGCCTTGACCATGTCCAGCACCTTCTGGATCTGCGGCTGCGGGTTGACCAGCAGCACCTTGCCGCCGTGCGGGGCCAGCGTCTTGCGCGCCTTGAAGATGGAGCGGATGCCCGCGCTGCTGATGTAGTCCAGACCCGACAGGTCCAGCACCAGCGAATGCAGCTGGCGCGTGAGCAACGGCGCCAGCGCTTCGTCCAGGTCCTCGTAGGTGTGGGTATCCAGTCGTCCCTCCACCGCGACGCGCTGGCTGCCCTTGCCGGGCGGCAGGATCTCGATGCGCAGGCTCATGGTCCGGTCTCCTCGGTGGGGATGCGCAGGGTCAGGCGCACCACGTTGTAGTTGCCGACGCGCTGGTAGCTCGCCTGTTCCGACACCTGCCGTACCAGGTGCAGGCCCAGTCCTCCGGTGGAACGGTCCAGGATGTCGGCATCCAGATCCGGGGGTGGCTGTTCAAGCGGATTGAAAGGCGCGCCGCTTTCGCGGAACTCCAGCGTCAGCAGGTGCTCGCGGATGGCGATGTCCACGCACAGCTCGTGCTCCTCCGCTTCCACGCGCGCCAGGTCGCCGTGTTCGATGGCATTGCTCGCCAGCTCTTCGACGATCAGGCGCACGTCGCCCTGGATGGCCCGGCTGACGCCGTTGTTGGCCAGGACGGCCTCGAGCGATGCGTTGAGGTCGTCCACGCGGGCATGCTCACGGGGGATGAACAGTCGCATCTGCATGTGCGGTCTCCTGTGATGACGGAGCTTCGGGGGAAGCGGGGGCGCTGTCCAGCCGGCGACGGAGGGCGAGCGCGGTGATGTCGTCGGACTGCGGTGCGGTACCGGTAAATGCGTGAACCTGTGCGATCAGCCCTTCGCATTGTTCCCGCGCCGTCGCGCCGGGCTGCAGCGCATCGGGAATGCGCTCGGCGCCGAAGGCCTGGTCGTCGGCGTCGAAGGCCTCGGTGATGCCATCGGTCCAGGCCAGCAGGGTGGCGCCCGAGGGCACGGTGCCGGACCACAGCGGGAACGCGTCGCCCACCTCGAATCCCAGCGGCGGCCCGGGCTGGACGGGCAGCGTCTCGATGCGTCCGTCCGCATGCAGCAGCAAGGGCGCGTCGTGGCCCGCGCTGGCCAGCACGCAGGCGCCCGTGCGCACGTCCACGCGTCCGCACAGCACGGTGGCGAACATGCAGGCGTCATTGCCCTGCACCAGCCGGCGCGAGGCTTCGGCCAGTACGCGCTCGGGCGACTCGTGCGTGCTGGCCGCCACTTCCAGCACCGTGACCGTGCGTGCCATGAACAGCGCTGCCGGCACGCCCTTGTCGGACACATCGCCGATGGCGAACCACAGGCAGTCCGGATCGGTCTGGATGAAGCAGTAGAAATCGCCACCCACCGCCTTGGCCGGTTCCAGCCGCGCATAGGCTTCCAGGTGCGCGTGTTCGCGGTCGATGGCCAGGCCCGGCGGCAGCATGGCCTGCTGGATCTCGCGCGCGATCGAGAGTTCGCTCTCCAGCTTCTGGCGCGCGGCGGTCATGTCCGCGATCTCGCGCAGCTGGCGCTGGATCGAACCGCGCGCATGTTCCAGCGTGCGCGCCATCTGTCCCACCTCGTCGCGCCGCGCCACATAGGGCACCGGCATGTCGTACTCGCCGCGTCCCAGCCGCGCGGCGGCCGAGGACAGGCCCTCCACCGGCTGGCTGACATGCCGGGCCAGCTTGCGCACCACCAGCATGCAGACCAGCGCCAGCAGCGCACCAACGGCGGCCAGCTGCCACAGTGCGTCGGTCAGGCGCGCCATGACCAGCTCGTAGGACTGCGCCACCAGCAGGGTCCAGCCGCTGTCGCCGACCGGTTCCACCACGGTGAAGCGGCGTTCCAGACTGACCGCGTCGGTATGCGCGTACTGCAGCGGCCGGCGCAGGCGCACCGCGCGGGCGGCCTCGCCCAGGTCGTGGCGGCCGGCGCGGGCGATGTAGTCGTCCAGCGTCTCCAGCCGCTCCCCGCCCACCTCGGGATTGAGCGCCAGCGTGCCGGCCGGCGCCACCAGCGAGACCCGCCAGCCCGGCAGGTGCGCCAGCGCGTCGACCATCCCGGTCAGGTTGGCCAGCGGCAGGTCCAGGCTGACCATGCCGCGCGTGCGTGCGCCACGGCCGGGGTCGCGCAGCGGCATGTTGTAGGTGACCATCCACACGCCGCCGGCGGTCTGGTTGAGATAGGGCTCGGACCACCAGCCGCCGGGCGAGGCGACGGTGCGCTGGTACCAGCCCTGCGCGCGGAACGGATAGCCGTCGGCGATGAAATCGCGGTCGCGGCCATTGGCGGCCACGTAGCGGGCGAACGGCAGGTCGCCGCGCGTGCGCGGCTCCAGGATCAGCAGGCCGCCGGCGCAACCGGGGGTGGCCTTCACCATGGCGCGCAGGGTGGCCATCAGTTCGCCGGGCGACAGCTGCGCGCCACCCACCAGGTCGGACATGCCCTGGGTGGTGATGGTCACCACATGCAGCGCGCCGTCCAGCCGCTGCGCGGCTTCCTGCGTGGTGGCATGGGTGTCGCGGCGCGCGTCGTCCAGGATCAGCCGGCGCGCGAACCACGCCGTCCCCAGCACCAGCAACAGCAGCAGCGCCACGTTCACCAGGCCGGCCCACAGCGCAATGCGCGTGCGCAGGCTGCTGCGCCAGTGCGCGGCACCGGCGGCTTCCTTCTGTGGCACGACATCGTTGGGCACTGCGTTGCGCATGCCGACCCTGATCGCTGCCTTCCCCTGGACGGCGATCATACGCCGGCGCGGCATGCTGCATCGCAATAGCGGAAAGGTCTGATTTTGGTGTGGTCGCTGTCCCGGGACAGGCACGCCATGTCCTTCCATACGCCTGCGTAGCCGGGTTGGGCGCAGGGTGCGTGCGTTACACTTCAAGGCTCTACAAGAACGGCAACGCCACGCCCCCACGCGCGGCGCAACAGGAGTGGGAATGAACTGGTTGAACGACATGTTGCAGAGCGATCCGGATCCGCAGGAGACCCGCGAATGGATCGATTCCATGCAGGCGGTGATCGAGAAGAACGGCGCCCTGCGTGCTCACCAGTTGCTCGAGGGCATGGTCGAGGTGACGCGTCGTGCCGGCGCCTACCTGCCGTTCTCGCCGACCACCGAATACGTCAACACCATCGCGCCGCAGAACGAGGCCAAGAGCCCGGGCGACGCCGCGCTGGAATGGCGCATCCGTTCGATCATCCGCTGGAACGCGATGGCGATGGTCGTGCGCTCCAACCGCAAGCCGGGTGATCTTGGCGGCCACATCGCCAGCTTCGCTTCCGGCGCCACGCTGTACGACGTGGGCTTCAATCATTTCTGGCGCGCGCCCAGCGATCAGCATCCGGGCGATCTGCTGTTCATCCAGGGCCACAGCTCGCCGGGCATCTACGCGCGTGCCTTCATGGAAGGCCGCATCAATGAAGCCCAGCTCGACAACTTCCGCATGGAAGTCGACGGCCAGGGCATTTCCTCGTATCCGCATCCGTGGCTGATGCCGGACTTCTGGCAGACCCCGACCGTGTCGATGGGCCTGGGCCCGCTGGCGGCGATCTACCAGGCGCAGTTCATGAAGTACCTGGAGCACCGCGGCCTGATCGAGAAATCCGATCGCAAGGTGTGGTGCTTCATCGGCGACGGCGAATCGGACGAACCCGAAACCCTCGGCGCGATCGCGCTGGCCGGCCGCGAAGGCCTCGACAACCTGATCTTCGTCGTCAACTGCAACCTGCAGCGCCTGGACGGCCCGGTGCGCGGCAACGGCAAGATCATCCAGGAACTCGAAGGCGTGTTCCGCGGCGGCGGCTGGAATGTCATCAAGCTGCTCTGGGGCAGCTACTGGGATCCGCTTCTGGCGCGCGACACCGATGGCGTGCTGAAGAAGCTGATGATGGAAACCGTCGACGGCGAATACCAGAACTGCAAGGCGTTCGGCGGCGCCTACACGCGCGCCAACTTCTTCGGCAAGCATCCGGAAACGGCGGCGATGGTGGCCAACCTGTCCGACGACGACATCTGGCGCCTGAACCGTGGCGGCCACGATCCGCACAAGGTCTACGCCGCGTTCCATGAAGCGGTGAACACGCGCGGCATGCCGACCGTGATCCTTGCCAAGACCGTGAAGGGTTACGGCATGGGCTCGGCCGGCGAATCGCTGAATCCGACCCACCAGACCAAGAAGCTGGACGACGAAGCCATCCGTACCTTCCGTGATCGCTTCAACATCCCGATCACCGACAAGCAGCTGGAAGAAGCGTCGCAGGTGCCGTTCTACCATCCGGGCGAGGATTCGCCGGAAGTGCAGTACCTCAAGGAGCGCCGCGCCGCGCTCGGGGGCTACCTGCCGCAGCGCCGCCGCAAGTCGAGCGAATCGTTCCAGGCACCGAAGCTGGATACCTACGAGCGCCTGCTCAAGGCGACCGGCGATCGCGAAATCTCCACCACGATGGCATTCGTGCAGGCATTGAACATCACGCTGCGCGACAAGCAGATCGGCCCGCGCATCGTACCGATCGTCGCCGACGAGGCCCGCACCTTCGGCATGGAAGGCATGTTCCGCCAGATCGGCATCTACGCGCCGTTCGGCCAGAAGTACAAGCCGGTCGATGCCGACCAGCTCATGTACTACCGCGAAGACCAGAGTGGCCAGGTCTTGCAGCAGGGCATCAGCGAGCCGGGCGCGATCGCCTCGTGGATGGCCGCGGGCACCAGCTACTCGGTCAGCAACGTGGCGATGCTGCCGTTCTACATCTACTACTCGATGTTCGGCTTCCAGCGCGTAGGCGATCTGGCGTGGCAGGCGGCCGACATGCGTACGCGCGGCTTCCTGCTCGGCGGTACTGCCGGCCGCACCACGCTCAATGG
The DNA here is from genome assembly GCA_023419315.1 of Pseudomonadota bacterium. GTDB lineage: Bacteria > Pseudomonadota > Gammaproteobacteria > Xanthomonadales > Xanthomonadaceae > Pseudoxanthomonas_A. Next base: position 63,657 of record JAEZYE010000004.1, on the reverse strand, counting down.
TGAAGGCCTGCAGCACGAAGACGGCCACAGCCACCTGCTGGCCGGCGCGATTCCGAACTGCCGCAGCTACGACCCGACCTTCGGTTTCGAAGTCGCGGTCATCCTGCAGCACGGCGTGCAGCGGATGATGGAAGAGCAGGTCGACGAGTACTACTACGTGACCCTGATGAACGAAAACTACACCCATCCGGAAATGCCGGAAGGTGCGGCCGACGGCATCATCAAGGGCATGTACCTGCTGAAGGATGCCGGCAAGCCAAAGAAGGGCGAACTGCGCGTGCAGTTGCTTGGCAGCGGCACCATCCTGCGCGAAGCGATCGCCGCGGCGGAACTGCTGGACAAGGATTTCGGCGTGACCGCCGACATCTGGTCCTGCCCGAGCTTCAACGAACTGCGTCGTGACGGTTTCGACGCCGAACGCTGGAACCGCCTGAATCCGGAAGCCAAGGATCCGCGCAAGGCCTACGTGACCGAACTGCTGGAAGGCCGCCAGGGTCCGGCGATCGCCGCCACCGACTACGTCCGCGGCTTCGCCGACCAGATCCGCGCGTTCGTGCCGATGAGCTACACCGTGCTGGGCACCGATGGCTTCGGCCGCAGTGACACGCGCGCCAACCTGCGCCGCTTCTTCGAAGTCGATCGCTATTACATCGCCCACGCCGCCATCGCCGCGCTGGCGAAGGAAGGCAAGATGACCGGCAAGGACGTCGCCCGCGCGATCAAGCAGTACAGGATCGACGTGGAGAAGGTGAACCCGATAAGCGTGTAAGCGACATCGGTCGATGCATGAAGGAAGGCGCCGCAAGGCGCCTTTCTTTTTTGGCGCCCTGCGCGCAGGCATCAGCATGTGATCATCGTTGATGTCGCGCGTGGCTTCCTGCCGGAACGAACGGTCCGTTCCGTGTTGGCGGTACGTGAGCACGTAACCGCGGCCTGCGTGCAGCGTGTCGTCCCTCCGGGCATGACGACGGGCGTCAATAAGCCGGCGCATGCGCGCAGGTGAACCGCAATGCAACCTGCGCGATTGTCCTTAGCAAAATCCGTACATGCCAGGAACTAGCATGCCGCGCATGGGTCAACCTTGGCCCTGCAGGTGCGTTTTCCGCGCACGGCACTCCTCAGGCAGAACGCGTGCGACTGGCTTTCCCGGACGAATCGGCTTCACGTGCCGTAGCAATGGTGACGACGGCGATCATCCTGATGATGATTGGCCATCTGCTGCTGCGCGACTTCGTGTTCGTGCGTGTCGAGCGCAGTGATCGCATCCGCCTGCGTTTCATCGAAGACATGCCGGATGCGCAGCCGGCACCCCCGCCTTTGCCAGTGCAAAATCCCGCGGCCGCATCGACGCCGGCCCTGGTTCGACCGCCTGTCATCGGCGGCGGCGATCCTCCCCGCAGTACAGCGCCGACCACGCTCAACGACCGCGTCTACACCAGCACCGGTGTGGTGCGTGTACCGTCGCGGTCGCAGGTCGATCCGATGAAAGCACCGGAAGTCGCCGGACGCCCGCCGGGTGAAACCAATCCACGTGATCTGGAGAAGGCGCGCAAGTTGCTGGAACGGCGCAACCCGATCGAGTACGACCGAACGGTGTTCGACAAGGACTGGAAGAGCGACGGCACGTTGGGCGATGTCGCGGCACAGAGCCTGGGACGCGGCGCCAAAAAGATCACCGACTTCATCTTCGGCGAAGACATCCAGTCGCCGGTGGCGCGTCCGCCGCCGGAAGTGCGTTACAACCCGGCGCTGTACGAACAGAAATCCGATCTCGGTCGCGCCGACACCGGTGACGCCTACAAGGCCGCACCGATTGCCTATGAATCACCGCCCGATCTCGAAGGCGAGGCGAGTCGCCGCATCCGCGCCTCGCTGGAAAAACTGCAGTCGCGCGTGGCGCGTTGCGATCAACAGAAGGTTCGCACGTTGGTGCAGCCGATCCGCACGCACCTGACCGAACTGGAGCAGGTCGAACACGCGCTGGCCAATGGCGCGGATCCGGTCATGGCCGCGCAGATGCTGCCGCGACGCGGCCAGAGCGCGTACGACCTGTCCCGGCGCGCGCTCTGGTACGCAGAAAATCAGTTGAAGGACTGCCTGCGCTGATCGCCGCGGTGCGACGCGTCAGGGGGATTCCTCGCTCGGGCAACGCGGCACGCCGGAACCGACGACGCAATTGATGCAGCATTGCGGCGCGGCCTGCACCGGCGCCGCCGATGCATTCAGAGGACGCGCGGGCGGTAGAGACGCCAGCTGCGCGGCCGGCTTCAGTTTCAGCCACACCGCCCAGTCCTTCTGGTTGAAGTTGCATCCGGATTCGGTGTCCGGCGTGCAGGCGTTGTCGCTGATCACGCCGGTCGGCAGGTTCCACAGTTCGCCGTTGCGGTTCAGGGGCAGCAATCGCATGGTCACGCCCTGCTGCACGTTGCCTCCGATCAGATACGCGGTGCTGTCGTTGTCGGGATTGGCGGCGACCACCACTTCGCAATGCATGTTCAGGCCGCCGCGACGGTTCTGCACAATCGCCAGCAGCCCGTCATAACCCAGCGAGTTCGGCCCGCGCACGTAGCACAGCAGATCGCCCGCAGCCGGTCGTGCGCGCGCAATCGGCAGATACTCGTAAGCGCTTGCATCCGGGGCTGCCCAGGCCTGGCGCACGTAGTCGATATGACTGGCCGAGGGACGGAAGCCCGGCAACTGCGCCTTCATCAGTACCCATGACACGAACGCCGCGGACCAGGCGTGATCCACGACGAAGGCGCGACACGCGGCCGCGCTGCTGGAATCCATGCGGTCGCAGGCGTCGGCGCCGGCGAAACCACGCATCTGCGGCATCAGGGTGCTCTCGCGCCAGTATTGCGAGACCCGTCTCCATGCCGGCGTCACGCCATCGCCCAGCGTGCGGTTCTCCGCTTCCATCACCGGGCTGTTGGCCAGGCGACCGTTGCGATCGATGAAGGCGCGATACCAGATCATGTGCTCGTTGCACGCGGCTGCGGCGATGCGGGTCGCTGCATCGGCATCGGTCAGGCGCGAACGGATCACCGGGCATGCGTCCTTGGCCTGGGCCGAACCCGCCAGCAACAACGCGATCAACAACCAGCTCCGGGGCATGCAAACTCCTTGTAGCGGTATGGCCCGCGCGTTTCGATGATGCCAAAGCCACGTCGCGGAAATGTGCACGGACCATGCCGTGCGGCTTGTCAGCATTCAACGTCCGCGAGGCGACAAAGGGGACACATCCCCGCATCCGCATTGCCTGCGGGCGCGCGTGGTGCGATCAGCGATATCGGGATCGACTACCAATACGCGACCACTTCCTTGAAAGGCTGCCGGAGGCGGATGCCGTCCGCATCGAAGTCCTGCACGGCGCGGCCGTCCACCTCGACCCGTGCCGGTTTGGTCCGACCGGGCCAATGGAGTCGAATAGGGACATCCGCGCGCAATCCGTCGCCCAGGCGGACGCGCAAGATGTCGCCTTCCCGCCTGGCCTGAAGCGTCAGATGCCCGTAGGCAGTGGGCAATCCGTCGATCGACAGGCCCGGGCCGGCGACCCACGTTGGCGGCGTTCCGGGCAACAGCGACAGATGATCGTCGCCCTCGAACATCAGCATGCCGAAGATGGCGCGCGCGTACTCCGCGCCAATCCAGGTGTGCGGCATGTCACCGAGGTAGATCGCGTGGCGCAGGTCCGAGTACACGACTTCCGCGAGCACCTGCCATTCCGCGGGGCGCCGATGGCGCAGCAGGTTCGTCAGCAGTTCGTTGGCCTCTGCCGGTTGATCCAGGTGTACGTAGGTCAACACGTTGCGCATTTCATACGGCGTGTAGGCGTAGAGCGCGTCGGGCTGATCGCGCTTGCGCACATCGGACAGGTAGCGGGCGAACGTGCGTTCGAGCGCATCGCGCGGCATCACCGACTGCTGTCCGGCCGGATCGAGCCCGATGGACACGCTGGTTGGATCGCTCTCGCCCAGATCCGCCGACGCCGGGATGAAGTCGATGCCCTTCCAGCGCATCGTCGCCTGCAATGACGCGCTGACGGAGGTGCGCAGCGCCGCGTACTGCTCGCGCGCCCAGCGTGCGGTCTCATGATCGCCCCACTGTTCGGCCAGCCATGCGCCGTCGTGCCAGCCCTTCAGCGCCCAATAGTCGTCCCAGTAGCTGTGCGTCGGCACCGGATAGCCTTCGTGGCTGATCGACGGCGCGATGATGCCGTGGAAGCGTTCCGGCACTTCCCGCTCGGCGAGATAGCCCGGCGCCATCGTGCGTTCACGCAGTTCCTGCAGGAAACGCAACGCGCGCTTCACGTGATCCTGATGCTGGCGCACGCTGCCCGCGCCGCCGTCCAGGCGCGCGATCTCCGCCACCAGCCAGATGAACTGGCCTTGGCTGTCGTATTCCAGATCCGAGCCGAAGCCCGTGTTGACCGAACCGTCATCGTTGAGGATGGGCGACACCAGCCCGTTCTCGTGCACGGCGTGCCCGGCATACCAGCGCAGGTAGTCACGCGCGGTTGCGCTCATCCCCATGCGCAACAGGATCGCGGCGGTGGCGGCGCCATCGCGGATGAAGGACCGGTTGTAGTTGCGCGGCCCCGGTTGCATGGCATGGCCGCTCTGGTTGATCAGCATGTACGCAGCCTGCGCGCGCAGCATGTCGACCAGTGACCCGTCCGGCAACGACAGCCCGATCCTGCCGACGCGTTGCTGCCATTGTTGCGCGGTCAGCTCGGCCCAGCGATCGAACGCCTTGCCCGCGTCCTGGTCGTTGCCGAGCAGCGCGCGGCGATCCAGCGCGGGCGCGTCGGGCCAGCGCGTCTGCCCGGTATCGATGCGCGACGTTCCCAGCGCGAACGCGATCACGATGTCGCGATGCTGGCCCGGCTGCAAATCGATGTCGTAGTCGAGGATGCCCGCAGCCAGACCCGCATCATCCGTCGCCGTCCGCGTGGAAGGCACCGTGCCGGCCGCCGCATGCGCGGTGATCTCGCCTTCGCCATGCGCGCCGAAGGCCGCTGCACCTGCACGGCTCGCCGGCGTGAGCGCATCGAACAGCCGTCGCCCGTTGACGCGCACCGAATCGGGGCTCGCCGTTACCGAGTGGAGACCCGAGAGACCGCCGTTCTGCCACGGCGGACTGATCTGCATCGGTCGAGTGACCAGTGCCAGGCGACCGCTCGCGGGTCTGCTGCCGGTGTTGGTGAGGCGGTAGCGCACCAGCGTGACCGGCGCGCCGCCCTGCTCGATCGCCATCGCATCGCTGCGCAACTCGAGGCCGTCCTGCGGCTGCCACTGCACGGATGGCATCGGCATCCAGCCTTCGCGCAGTGCGTGGCGCAATTCCGCCTTGAATGCCGCGGCGGTGCGACCGTCGTGAGCGCGCCAGATGGGCTGGACGAGCGGAGCGCCCTTGAAGGCTTCGATGTTGCCGAACTCGTCGAAGACCGATTTCTGCTGGCCCGCCGGAATGCCTACCGTCGTCCAGTACACCTGCTGTTGATGCAACGAAGCGGGAAACAGATCCGCGTTGCGGCGCAAGGCCGCGACTTCGTAACGGCGCAGTGGCGTCATCACCCGTTGCGGCCCCAGCAGCTCCAGTCCGGCGATTTCCGGCGCGCTGTCGCCCGGCTGCACGCGCACGCGCAGTGCGTCGACCGTGTGTTCGCGCGTGGAGGCCAGATAGGAAACCGCGCCGCCGACCTCCGGCTCCTCGCCCAGCAGAATCCATTCGCCTTGGCCGGTGCGGCCTTCCAGGCGTGCGCTGTGCGGGGCCTGCTTCCATTTCACTTCCAGACCGGCCACAGGCAGCGCTCGACCGAGTTCGATGTCGACGGTGCGCCCCGACATCCGCATGCCCGGAGCGTCGCCCGTCCACAGCGTGGCGGGATCATCCTGGCCGGCAAGCCCGCGAATATCCGGCGCATGCATGACCGGTTCGAACTCCGCAATCGAAACACCCCAGTCAGCGGTGCGATCCGGCGCGGCAATACGCAGGAAACGCGCCTGCACCGACGGGAACAGGATGTACTCCACGCCGCCCACGCCGCCAGTGACTTTCATCGCATCGCGCCACTGTTTCCCGTCATTCGAATAGCGGACGGAATATCGGGTGGGGAAACCGCCATCCCACCGGATCAAGACGCCGCCAATCGACGATTCCCGCCCGAGATCGACCTGGTACCAATGACCGGCGGAGAACGGTCCGCCCCAGCGTGTCTTCGGATCGCCATCAATGCCCATCGCCGGCATCATCGACGGGTTCTCCGTCGATGAACTGCTCGCCTTCCACTGCGATCGCGCGGGGAGTTCCGCTGCATGCGTGGGCGTGACTAGGCACAGCACGAGCCATGCCGCGGCAGCGATGCGGCGAAGCGAACGGGAAGACGGAGCAGGGGAGTTGCGCATGATGATCTCGGCAGGGGAATGAAGCATCGAGCACGGGCAAGAGCGCCCGGATACTAGCCGTGTAATCGGTTACATGCGAGTTGCGCTGCGGCATGCGAGCCCGCCGCTGCTGCGTTTAAGCTGCGCGCAACTTTGCTTCGTTTTCCTTTATGCATCCTGCCGCCCGTGTTGCCCTGATCTGCCTGTCGTGGTTGTGCCTGCCGCTGTCCGCGGCCGAACCGGATCGGCGCATCGCCGTCACCATCGACGACCTGCCGTGGGCGCGCGTGGAGCGCACACCCGGGCCCGCGCTGGCGGAGCGTCATGCGCAGCTGATGGAACAGTTGAAGCGTGCCGGCGTGCCCATCGTCGGCTTCGTCAACGAAGGCAAGCTGGTCCGTGACGGCAAGCGCGATCCGGCGCGCGTGGCGATGTTGCGCGACTGGCGCGACGCCGGCCATGAACTCGGCAACCACACGTTCGATCACGTGGATCTGCATGAGGTGGGATTGGCCGCCTACGAAGCGCAAATCCTGCGCGGTGAAGAAGTGCTGCGCCCATTGCTGGCCGAGCACGGCCAGTCGCCTCGCTGGTTCCGTCATCCGTATCTGCGCGCCGGTCGCACGCCGGAGGATCGCGCTGCGCTCTCGAATTTCCTGGGTGAGCATGGCTATCGCATTGCACCGGTGACGGTGGACAACGGCGAATGGGTGTGGGCATTCGCGTACGCAAACGTGATGGACGGCGAGACCCCCGCGGCCGAACGTGACGCTCTGCTCGAACGCCTGCGGCGCGGCTACGTTCCGTACATGCTCAACAAGCTCGACTATTACGAGCGGCAATCGCAGGCGCTGCTCGGGTACGCATTGCCGCAGGTCTGGCTGATGCACGCGAACGAACTCAACGCGGCCACGTTCGCCGACCTTGTCGAAGCGACGCGCCGCCGTGGCTATCGCTTCATCACACTGGAAGAAGCGCTGCGCGATCCAGCCTATGAGCGCGGCGAGGAAGGCTACAACGGGCGCTTTGGTCCCAGCTGGCTGCACCGCTGGGCGATGGCCGAAAAAAAGCCGAAGACGTTCTACGCGGGTGAACCCGAAGTGCCCCGGTGGGTGCTCGATCTCGCGGGCGTGGAGGGCGAATAGCGCATCGCGCTGCGCAGGTTCAGGCCGCCTGCAGCGCGTGGGCGGCGGCGTCCTTGCGGGCGCTGAGCGCGGCATCGGCGCGCACGAAGACATGCTGCGCCGGTTCGTCGCCCGATTCCGCCGCGGCCGAGGCAAGCAGCAGGTGCAGCCCTGTCCGGTGGCGCTGCGTTCCGAGGATGGCTTCCAGTGCCATCAGTCGCTCGGAGGCGTCCTCGCCGTGCAGCACGGCGACGAACTCCGCACTGCCGGTCACGCGATTGATCGTGTCGCCGATCTCGCGCGCGAGTGCCGCCTCCAACTGCATTTCGAGTTGATGGAGCTCCTTTTCGACACCCCGTTCGCCACGCTGTTTCACGGCCGCCGCATAGCCCTGCAACTCGATGAGGACAATCGTGTAGGGCGCCGATGTTCCGGAAGCCTCCGCCTGCGTGTTGCTGGACAGCAGGGCGGCAACTTCCTGCTCATGCGCATGGCTGCGCGTTTCCATCAGGCGTGCCGCCAGTCGCGCGAGTGCTTCCAGCGATTGCTTCTGTTCGCTCGAAAGGCGGCGCGGTTCGTGGTCCAGCACGCAGACCGTACCCAGCGGCGCGCCTTCGGGGGTCACCAGCGGCATACCGGCGTAGAAGCGTGCACCCAGTTCGGTAACGACCGGGTACTGTGCGAACCGTGCGTCCTGGGAAAGATCGTGGACTTCCAGGATTTCACCGGGCTTGCGGATTGCGACATCGCATACTGCTGCGCTGCGCGGGGTTTCATGCGCATCCAGGCCGATGCGCGCCTTGAACCACTGGCGATCCCGATCAATCAATGTCACGACCGCAATCGGCACTTCGCAGACGGTCGAAGCAATCTGCACGATGTCGTCGTACGCGCCATCCGGCAGGCTGTCGACGATGCGGTAACGATCCAGCACCTGCTGGCGCCGGGTTTCGTCAAAGGCGGCGGATCCGGCCTCTCCGTACATGCGTCACCTCGCTGGCATTCTCTTCGCGGCGTACCTTACGACGAGCCGCGTCTGTGAATTGTTCACATGGAATGAAGCCGACGTGGATGTTTTACGGGCCGGCGATCGGCGTCAGCGAGTGTTACTTCGGCGGCGCGAGCAAATCACGCACGTCCACGCCCAGCGCCTTGGCCAGGCGTTCAAGTCCGTCAATCGACACATTCGTCAGCCGGCGTTCGAGTTGCGACACGTAGGTGCGATGGAAATCAGCGACTTCACCGAGGCGCTCCTGACTGAATCCACGCACTTTCCGGATCCGTTTCAGATTGGCGGCGATGCGATCGCGTGCGTTGTCGGGAGGCGTGCTGGCGGGCTTCTTCGGCATGCCGAAAGCGTCGCCTCCTACAGTTTGACAATCTACAGCGTAAGCTTCTACTGTGTTTACATCTCGTCGAAAGAATGCTTGATCCGGCGAGCGCGGCGTCACCGACGCGACGCCGGAAAACATGACAAGGAGGCCGAAATGATGAATCCGCACAACACCGACACACGCATCGCCATGTGCCCGTCCGTTCCGCTGACACATCTGCTGCATCTTCTGCAGGGAGCAAAAGAGCCGAGCATCGCCGATGTCGGTCTTACGCGCCTGGATGGTGAGCGACTGGACGCGCTGCACCGGCTGGCGCGACAGCAGGCCGAAGCCTGCATGGAATACGCGGAAGTATTGCTGAGCCTGATGGAAGGCCGCTTCGAAGATGCCGGCCTGCGCGAAAGCGGCGGTTCGGGGCAGCCTGTTCAGCAACTGCAACGCCTGCTTGCCGAAATCCGGCGATGGCAGGATCTGGCGGACAACGCGGCGTACTACCGCGCGCATCCGCCCGTGCATGACCGCATCGCACGCGCGCTCGACTGAAGCGCACGCGGGGATTCAGGCGCCGACGCGCTCGCGCTCGATGGCCATGTCGTGCACGGGCCGCACTTCAATGCAGCCGAAGCGCGACCAGGGAAATTCGTGTGCGATGCGCACCGCTTCCTCCATGCTGTCGGCTTCAATGAGATTGAAGCCGGCCAGCATCTCCTTGGTTTCCGCGAACGGCCCATCGGTAATCGAGGATTGACCGGCGCGGACGCGCAGGCTTCGCGCACGCGGGGCCGGCTGCAACTGCTGCGACTGGACCAGCGTGCCGCTGGCCTTGAGTTCGTCCGCGTGCTGCAGGCAGCCGCGCATCAGGGCGTCGTACTCTTCGGACGGCAGCTCGCTGAGCAACGCGGGATCGGTGTAAACCAACAACAGATATTGCATGAGGGTCTCCTGATGCACGGGCCGGCCGCCGACTGAAGCGCGCATGATGCCGCAAGCCGGGGGGAAAGGCGCAGCCTGCCGCCTTGTGGTCGCAGATCCCGGGACCGGACCCCCGGTTCAGAAAAAAATTTCGCGCCCGTGTCGATCCGGGTGTCGCTGGTTCGTCGTACCCCACAAGAGCCGCTCCTGCGGTTCGCCAATGAAGGAGACGACATGAAAGTGATGGTCATCGTGAAAGCGGACGCGCAGTCCGAAGCCGGCGCGATGCCGGACCAGGCCCTGCTGGAAGCCATGGGCCGCTACAACGAAACGCTGGTGAACGCCGGCATCATGCTGGCGGGTGAAGGACTGCATCCCAGCTCGCGCGGTTTCCGCGTACGTTTCGATGGCAAGCAGCGTCAGGTCATCGACGGCCCGTTCGCCGAGACCAAGGAGCTCATCGCCGGATTCTGGTTGTGGCAGGTGCGTTCGATGGAAGAAGCCATCGAGTGGCTCAAGCGCGCACCGTTCGACGGCGGAACGGAGGTGGAACTGCGCGCCATCTTCGAGATGGAGGATTTCGGCGACGCCCTGACACCCGAGCTGCGTGAACAGGAAGAACGCCTGCGCGCGCAGACCGAAGCACGCAACACGACACGATGAACCGGAGCCACGACATGCGACTGCACACCTATCTTGGATTCAACGGCGATTGCCGGCAGGCGTTCGCGTTCTATGCCGAACAACTGGGCGGCCAGGTGATCGCGATGCAGACCTATGGCGAGACGCCTGGTTGCCACGGCCTGCAGCCCGACGTCGCGCCGCTCATCATGCACGCGCGGCTTGAAGTCGGGCCGTACACGATCATGGGAACGGACGCGACGCCCGGTCATCCCTACACCGGGATCACCGGCTCGTATCTGGTGGCGGACGTGGACTCGGCGGAAAAAGCCGAAGCATTGTTCGCCGCGTTCGCCGAAGGCGGCGCGGTGGAAATGCCATTGCAGGAAACGTTCTGGGCGCGTCGATACGGAATCCTCACGGATCGCCATGGCGTGCGCTGGATGATCAACTGCACCTGATTCCCCCACTTCGAGGACACCTTCCATGCAAATCGTTCCCTACCTGAACTTCGATGGCCAATGCCGCGAAGCCTTCGACTTCTACCGGCGCGCGCTGCGCGGCGAGATTGTCGGTGCCATGACGTATGGCGAATCGCCGATGGCGGCCGAACTGCCTGCCGATTCGCACGACCGCGTCATCCACATCCAGCTCGACGCGGATGGGGCGAGCCTGATGGGCGCCGACATTCCGCCTGGACAGCACAGCGCAACCGAAAGCCAGACCTGCATCAACGTGATGGTGGACAACGACGCCGAAGCTGAGCGCATCTTCCATGCGCTCGCCGAAGGCGGAAGCGTGCAGATGCCGATCGAGGAAACCTTCTGGGCGCATCGGTTCGGCATGCTGGTCGACCGCTACGGCAAGCCGTGGATGGTCAACCATCTGCGGACGTGCTGATCCATCGACCAGGGAGACGACATGAAACTGGCAGTGACCGCATTCATCAGCCTGGACGGCGTGGTGCAGGCGCCGGGCGGACCGGACGAGGATCGCAGTGGCGGGTTCGAACACGGCGGCTGGGCCGCGCCGTACTTCGACGATGCGATGCTGGCGATGATCAACGGCGGCATGGAGCGCCTGGATGCGCTGTTGCTGGGCCGGCGGACCCACGAAATATTCGCCGCGCACTGGCCGCACATCGGTGATGACGATCCCATCGCCGCACGCTTCAACCGGATTCCGAAGTACGTCGCCGGACATGTGCTGCGCGCGCCGATCTGGCGTGGAAGCGAACGCATCGAGGGCGACGTGGTCGACGCGGTCGCCGAATTGAAATCCAGGCCGGGCCGGGAACTTCAGGTGCATGGCAGCGGCACCCTCGTGCAGAGCCTGATGCAGCACGGGCTGATCGATGAGCTCCGTTTGTGGTGGTTCCCGGTGGTGATTGGCGAGGGCAAGCGCCTGTTCGGCAACGGCGCGATGCCTGCGAGCTGTCGCCTGCTGGACCATCGCGTGTTCGCGACCGGCGTCTCGTACCAGGCCTATGAGATGGATGGCCGGCCTGACTACGGCTACTTCGGGCTGGACGAACCCAGCGAACAGGAACTGGCGCGGCAGCAGCGTATCGCCGCAGGCACGGATTGAGGCGCGGACATGTCCCGATTGCGCTTACGCATTGCGATGTCACTGGATGGCTTCGTCGCCGGGCCGGCGCAGAGCGTCGCGCACCCGCTTGGCGTGGGAGGCGAGCGCCTGCACGAATGGGCGTTCGCGCTGGAGATTTTCCGCCGCGCGCATGGCATGGAAGGCGGTGCGATCACGCCGAGCACGGCCGTGGTCGAGGAAACGCAGCGCAACATCGGCGCGACGTTGATGGGCCGCAACATGTTCGGAGGGCATCCCGGACCCTGGAACGAGCGCGAGCCCTGGAACGGTTGGTGGGGTGAGGAACCGCCGTTCCATCACCCCGTCATCGTGCTCACGCAGCATCCGCGCCCGGTACTGGAAATGCAGGGCGGTACGCGTTTCATCTTCGTCACCGAAGGCATCGAACGGGCATTGCAGATAGCGCGCGAAGCCGCGAACGGTGCGGATGTGGCGTTGTCCGGAGGTGCAGCCACCGCGCGCCAGTACCTGGCGGCGGGGCATGTCGATGAAATGATGCTGCATGTCGTGCCGGCCTTGCTGGGTGCGGGCGAGCGACTGTTCGACGGCGTGGGCACGGATCTGCACGGCTTGCGACTGCAACGGACCGTCGCCACGCCGGACGTCGTCCACCTGACCTTTGCGCGCGACTGAGCCGGTGCGCGCATGGCGGATCGCGAAGGCTTGCGCGCATGCATCCCCGGTGGTGTGATCCGCCGCCATGGCCATGCACGACATCCCGCGCACCATCGATGCCCTGTGGCGCATGGAGGCGCCGCGACTGATCGCGCGCCTGTCGCGCATGCTGGGCGACGTGGGCGCCGCGGAAGAGATTGCGCAGGACGTGCTGGTCACCGCGCTCGAACGCTGGCCCGAAAGCGGCATGCCCGAGAACCCCGCCGCGTGGTGGATGGCGGCCGCCAAACATCGTGCGATCGATCGCCTGCGCCAGCGGCAACTGCATGCAAGCAAGCAGGATGCGTTGGCCTACGAACTCGACGGCCAGGCGATGGACGCGCCGGACGATGACGATTGGCTGGGAGATGATATCGGCGACGACCTGCTGCGCCTGGTCTTCGTCGCCTGTCATCCGGTGCTGCCGACGGAAGCGCGGGTCGCACTGACGTTGCGGCTTCTGGGTGGCTTGAGCACGGATGAAATCGCCCGCGCGTTCCTGCAATCGGAACCCACGATCGCCCAGCGCATCGTGCGCGCCAAGCGCACGCTGGCGCAGAAGCAGGTGCCGTTTGAAGTCCCGCGCCGGAACGAGCTGGCCGAGCGGGTGGAATCCGTGCTCGAAGTGATCTACCTGATCTTCAACGAGGGCTATTCGGCCACGGCTGGCGATGACTGGATGCGCCCGGGTCTGTGCGACGAAGCGCTGCGACTCGGGCGTGTGCTGTCGGGATTGATGCCGCAGGAACCGGAAGTTCATGGCCTGCTCGCACTGATGGAATTGCAGGCTTCGCGCGTGAAGGCGCGGACCACGCATGACGGGTCGCCCGTGCTGTTGCCGGATCAGGATCGCGCACGCTGGGATCATCTGCAGATCCGGCGCGGCCTGGATGCGCTTGCGCGCGCGCAGCAGTTGGGCGGCGCTTCGTTGCCTTACGTCCTGCAGGCGGAAATCGCGGCATGCCACGCGCGCGCGCGGCGCGCGGAACAGACCGACTGGTCGCGCATCGCGGCGCTCTATGCGCAACTCGCTGCCGTCATGCCGTCGCCGATCATCGAACTCAACCGCGCCGTGGCGATCGCCCGGGCCGAAGGCGCGGCGGCGGCGCTGCCGCTCATCGATGCGCTGGCGGGGGAACCCCGCCTTGGTGAGTATCCGCATTTGCCGGCCGTGCGCGGCGATCTGCTGGAGCAGCTGGGGCGTCGCCAGGAAGCACGGGTGGAATTCGAGCGGGCGGCCGCGTTGACCCGCAACGCACGCGAGCGCGCGTTGATGCAGGCGCGCGCCGCCGCGTGCGCGCCCTCCTGACGAAGTTTCCCCGACGAACGGCGCTTGACTACAACTGTAGTCAATGCCAGTGTGACTACACGTGTAGTCATGGAGCGGGGCAATGCGCAAATCGGTCGGAGATCAGGAGCTCGCGCTCCTGCAGTACGTGGCTTCGCAAGGCGAGGCCAGCGTGGGCGAAGTCGCCAGCGGCTTCGGCGAATCGCGCGGGCTGGCGCGATCCACCGTACTGACGATGATGGAGCGGCTGCGCACCAAGGGCTATCTGCAACGCAGGCAAGTCGAAGGCGTCTACCGTTATGCCACCACGGCCGGGCCGGACGACGTGGTGCGCAGCGCTGTCGGACAGTTCGTGCAGAACACGCTGCAGGGTTCGGTCTCGCCATTCGTCGCATGGATGTCCGAGCGTGGCCGGGTAAGCGATACCGAATTGGCGGAGCTCGAGAAGCTCGTCGCTGATCTGCAGTCACGCCGCAAGGAGGTCTGAGATGGACAGCGACCTGATCGCCGAATTCGTGGAACGGCTCGGCATCGTGAGCGTGCAATCGCTGGTTCTGATCGGCGTCATCGCCGCGGTGTGCAGGCTGTGGCCGAGTTGGCCGGCAACCGTGCGTTGCTGGCTGTGGTGGCTGGTGTCGGCGCAACTGGTCATCGGCCTGCTGTGGCCCGCGCCATTTGAACTGGCGTGGTGGCCTTCGCAGGCGGAGATGGCTGCGCCATTGGCGTCCGCAACGCCGCAGGTCGCAGCCGTCGACATGACCCGCGTCGCGCGCGACGATGCAATCGCGACCACGCCCGCGACTTCGATGCAGATGCCGGCGCCATCGGATTCCGCGCCGTTTCCGTGGTTCACGCTGCTGGCGTGGCTGTGGATGACCGGTGTGGTGATGACGGCCTTGCAGACGCTGCAGGAATGGCAGCGGGCGCGGCGCTGGCGTGCCGGTGCACGCGAATGCGTGGATGCGCGTGTGCTGGCACTGTATCGGCATGTCGGCCGTGAACTCTGTCTTGAGCGCCTGCCCTCATTGCAAGTGTCCGACGACATTGCCTCGCCGCAACTGCTCGGTCCGCGCCGCGCGGTCGTGCTGTTGCCGGCCGATGTGCTCGAACGCCTGGAGGAAGCGGAGCTGCGCATGGCGTTGCATCACGAACTGGGCCATTTCCGTCGCCGCGATCTCTGGTGGGGCTGGATGCCCGCGATCGCGCGCCACCTGTTCTTCTTCCATCCCGGCGCGCATTTCGCCGTCCGTGAATACGCCATCGCGCGCGAAGCGGCGTGCGATGAAACGGTGCTGGCCACCACGCAACACACCGCCCACGACTATGGCCGCCTGCTGTTGCGGCTGGGCGTCGCGCCGCGTCCCTGCGCCGGCCTTGCCAGCGCTTCGCCCACCTACACCTTGCTCAAGAGGAGACTCGTGATGTTGCAGAACACCGGCGTCAAACCGCACTTCGTTCCGCTGGCCATCGTGGTTGGCCTCGTCATCCTGGCGGCATTGCCCTATCGGGTTGTCGCCTCGGTCGAGCACAGCGTTGCGCCTGCCGTGGGCGCCGCCTCCAGGCCTGTCGCCTCCACCGGCGCATCGGCCGATGCGCAGCCGGCGGCCCGCCCGATTGTTTCGCCGCAAACCGGCACGGCAGTCGCGGCCGCGCCGGCCTCCGCCGCAACGCCCAAGGCAGGCACGTCCACGTTCACGCAGCGCTCCGACGGCGACGACTACGCCTACATCCTGATGGAAGGCGATCACACCACGGCCAATGCGGAAAGCGAGGATTTCAAGGCAATGGCGCGCCTGCGCGGCGACGACAAGTCTCCGTTGTTGTGGGTGCGGCAGGACAAACGCGCCTATGTCATCCGCGATGCGGCCACCATCGAACGCGCGCATGCGCTCTGGAAGCCGATGCAGGTGCTCGGCGAACAGCAGGCGGCGCTGGGCGAACAACAGGCCGCACTGGGCAAGAAGCAGGCGGCGCTCGGCCAGCAGATGGCCGGCCTGGGCAGCAAGATGGCGGATATCGGCCGGCAGCACGCGGACATGGCGGTGCGCCATGTTTCGCTTGCGATGGACGACACGGCCGCCGCGAATCGCGAACGCGCCGAACTGGATCGCAAGGCGGCATCGCTGGACCAGCAACAACAGGCGCTCGACCGCCAGCAGGCAGGGCTGGATTCGCAACAGGCGGTGTTGGGCGAAAAGCAGGCCGTGCTGGGCGACCAGCAGGCGAAGGCAAGTGATCGCGCGCATCGCGAGATGCAGCGCTTGATCGACGGCGCCATCCGCAACGGATTGGCACAGCCCGCCTCGCGATGAAACAAAGACCGTCCTCCGCCACGCGCGGAGGACGGCACGACTCAATGCTGTTCGCGGAAGTACGCGATCACTTCGCCCTTGACCTTCAGCGTCATCGGATTGCCGCGGCGATCCTTGGACTTGCCGACCGGCACGCGGATCCAGCCTTCGCTGACGCAGTATTCCTCGACGTTGTCACGCTCCACGCCATTGAAGCGGATGCCGACGCCGCGCTCGAGCATGGCTTCATCGTGGAACGGGCTGGACGGATCGGACGCGAGGCGGTCAGGCGGGGTTTCGGTGCTCATGGGACGTTCTTCGCAAAAGGGGCGCTAGCATAAACCCGGCCCGTCGCTGCTCCCAACAGGGCTTCACAGCCACGTGCCGACGAGCGCAGGATCGCGCTTTCGATTCGCTGGAAACCCTCGATGACACACCCCGACGACGATTTCGAGTTCGATGACTATCCGCAGGACGCGGACGATGAAGAGATCGATACCGGTGATCAGGAAGCACTGGTTTGGAACCTGCTGTCGCTGATCAACCCGGGCGACGAGGAATCCGCGCTGCGCCAGTTCTCGCTGTGGCGCGATGGCATGGGCGCGGTCGGCGGCGACGAGTCGCAATGGTTGCCGGTGCTGAGCGAGGCCATCGACTGGTCCGCGGGCTTCCATGTGGACTGGAAGGACACCGAATCGCTGGTGGACAGCATCGGGCAACTCGCTTCGCGCTGGAACATCGATATCGACTGGGGCGGCGACACCAGCGACGACGATTTCCTTGATGGCGTCGATGTACCGGCCCTGATGGCGGTTGCCTACGATCGGCTTCGCGAACACGGGTACACGCTGTGGAACTGGAACACCGATGGTGACGCATACGCGGGCTGGATTGCATTGAGCCGCGACGATGAAGCCATGCAACAGCTGTGCATGGCGCTGGGCGTGGAAATCCGTCCGGCAAGCGACGCGTTCTGAGGTTTTCCGGCGGCCGATCCTTCACCCGGCAACCTGCATTGCAGGCAAAGAAAACCCCGGCCGGTCGCCCGGCCAGGGGTTCCTTTTCCCCAGAGACATCGGGGGTTGGGCCTTACTCTTCTTCCTCGTCCTGGAAGTCCGGTCCGGGCGCTTGCTGATCGCGCTGCGGGTCCCGCGGTTCCTGATCCTGGGGTTGGCGCTGGTTCGGCATGGGGGGCTCCTGTTTGACCCGCGGCGGAACTGCCTCGGGAGGAAAACATTCGGTCCGGCCGGATGAAGAGAACGTGGCGGGAAAGCGGGTCAGCCGTGCAGGCCACGGCCCTGTTCGCGGGCGCGCTGGATCACGGCCTTCAGGCGTTCGCGATCGGTATGGCGCGAAAGCGCGACCGCGCCCAGACGGATGGCTTCCAGCCGCAATTCGGCCGTCACGTCGTAGTGCGCGCCGCTGGTCTTGTTCTGGAAAGCGCGGCGCGGGATGCCCAGCCGCTCCGCCATCGCATGGAGTTCGGGCAGTGTGTCGGCCATCAGGTGCGCCCAGCGCTGGCCGCGCCAGGGATGCACCGCATCGTCGACATACACGCTCATCGGCTCAGCGCCGTACCCGCACCATGCGATCCATCAGGTGTTCGAGGATCGCGTCCATGTCGCCGCACTTGCCCATGTGCACCGGCGAGGTCTGGATGATGGCGCTGCGCTTGGCGGTCAGCCAGTGGAAGCGTGCGCGCTTGGGCAACAGGCCAATCGGACCGGCCTGCGCACCGCCTTCGCAGATGCGCGGGATGGCGTCCAGGTGGCGGCGCAGGGATTCGATGTCGATGTCCGGATCGAGCGCACGCAGGCGACCTTCATCCAGTTCGATGCGCGCGTGCAGGTAGCCGCTGCGTTCGCATGACAGCAGGATGCCGACGTTGAGGAACTCCTCGCGTTCCACGCGCGGCACCACGCGGATGACGGCGTAATCGTAGGTATCAGCCGCGCGCACGTTCGGCCTCCTGCACGAAGGCGTGCGGCAGGGCGAGCCGCTGTTGCAGGTATTGCGTGTATGCGATGCGCTGCTGTTCCGGCGTGCCGAACGCGTCGCCGCCTTCGAGCCAGGCATCGGGCACTTGCGCGACGATATCGGCCAGGCGCTGCGGATCCAGCTTTGCGCTGAGGCGGACGTCCGCCTCGGCCAGCCCATCGGCCAGCGGCAGCAGCACGTGGTCCTTGATCAGCGGAAACGGCCGGCCCGCACCGGACACATCGCCATCCCAGCCATGATGGAAATACAGCGAAGCGCCGTGATCGATCAGCATCACGCGCCGGTGCCAGACCAGCAGGTTGGGATTGCGCACGGTGCGATCGACATTGCTGATGAAGGCATCGAACCACACGATCGCGGAAGCCAGTTCCGGAGACGGTTGCTCGGCCAGCGGATCGAAATTGGCCGCGCCCGGAAGATAGTCCATCGCCAGGTTGAGGCCGGCGCTGGCCTTGATCAGATCCTGGATTTCCGGATCGCCTTCGGTGCGCGCGAGTTCCGGGTCCAGATCGATGAAGACGATTTCCGGCACCGGCAGATCCAGCGCGCGGGCGATTTCGCCGGAAATCCACTCGGCCACCAGCGCGCGCGGCCCTTGTCCGGCGCCGCGGAACTTCAGGACGTACAGGCCAAGATCATCGGCCTCGACCACGGCCGGCATCGATCCGCCTTCGCGCAGCGGGGTGACATAACGGGTGGCGGAAACAGTGCGTGGCGGCATCGCGCAAGGATAACCGCACACGCGTGCGTGCAGACGCGCGCACGCAAACGCCCGTGGATCAACGTAGTGGATCAACGCCTGCGGATCAGGGTGCGTGCGCAGCGCCGCTCGCGCCGGAGCCCGGCGCGATGGCGGGCGCGATCCTTGGCGTGATGTCCGGGACCGCCGGCGCGGCCGGGGCATGGGCGACGTTGGTCGGCTCGGGCGCCTGCACATCGCCATCCGGTTCGATCGCGCCGACGGGCACGCCGCTGTCATTCAGCGCGAGCGCTTCGGCTGCCTTGGTCATCACCACGATGCTGATGCGGCGATTGATCGGGTTCATCGGATTCTGCTTGTCGAACAGCACCGAAGAAGACAGGCCGACCACGCGCGTGACCTTGCTTTCATCCATGCCGCCTTCGGCGAGCGCCCGGCGCGCGGCGTTGGCGCGCTCGGCGCTCAATTCCCAGTTGCTGTAACCGCGACGCGCATAGGCCGTCAGATCGGTGTGGCCGGTGATGCTGATGCGGTTCGGCACACGATTGATGAAGCCGGCGAGCTCGTGAAGGATGTCGGAGGTGTACGGCTTGAGCGTCGAACTGCCGAGATCGAACATCGGCCGGTTCTGCTGATCGACGATCTGGATGCGCAAACCTTCCGGCGTGATGTCGAGCAGCAGCTGATCCTTGAATGGCTCCAGCGCCTGGCTCTTGCCGATGGCCTCCTCCAGCGCCTTCATCAGCGACTCCAGGCGTTTTTCGTCCTGCGCCTTTTCGTCGGCCTTTTCCTGGGCGGTTTTCTGCTCCGGCTTGGCGAACGGGTCTTCACCGCTGCCGCGCGGGATGTCCATCGTGCCGCCCAGCTTGATCAGCGACGTGCTCGCGCCGCCGGGACCGTTCGGACCCGGCGCGGGCGAAAAGCTCTTGCCGACGATCGGGCTGGGATTGCGGAAGTACTCCGAAATCGCCGCGCGATCCTTGTTGGTGGTTGCGCCGACCAGCCACATGACCATGAAGAAGGCCATCATCGCGGTGACGAAATCCGCGTAGGCGACCTTCCAGCTTCCGCCGTGGTGACCGCCGCCATGGACCTTCTTGATCCGGCGGACGACGACGACCGTGGATTTCTCGCTCATCGGGGCGGCCTTACTTCACGCCCTTGAGGTGGGTCTCGAACTCGGCGAACTGCGGGCGCACATGCGAGGGCAGCGTCTTGCGCGCGAATTCCAGCGCCACCTTCGGGTTGTAGCCCCGCAGGCAGGCGAGCAGCGCGGTCTTCACGCTTTCATAGATCCGGCCGTCCTGTTCGGCCTGTGCCTCGATCGCCGTGGCCAGCGGCCCGACGAAACCGTAGGCCAGCAGGATGCCGAGGAAGGTGCCGACGAGCGCCGCCGCCACGTGCGCACCCACCGCGGCGACGTCGCCGCCGATGGAGCCCATCGTGATCACGATGCCGAGCACCGCCGCCACGATGCCGAAGCCGGGCAGGCCGTCGGCGACCTTGGTGAGCGCATGCGCCGGCGCCATCATTTCGTGGTGGTGCTTTTCCAGTTCCAGTTCGAGCAGCGGTTCCAGTTCGTGCGGCTCGATGTTGCTGCCGACCATCAGGCGCAGGCAGTCGGTGATGAAGTCCATCAGATGGTGATCGGCCAGCACCCGCGGGTACTTGTTGAACAGATCGCTGCTGGTCGGATTGTCGACATGCGATTCCAGCGAGATGAAACCTTCGCGGCGCGCCTTGTTGAGCAGTTCGTACATCAGCGTCAGCACGTCGAGGTAGTCGGCCGGCTTGTAGCGCACGCCCTTGAGCACGCCGAAGGTCGCGGCGAACGTGGCCTTCACCACCTTGGGCGGATTGCTGACCAGGAACGCGCCCAGCGCCGCGCCGCCGATGATGACGAGTTCGTACGGTTGCCAGAGCACGGCGAGCTTGCCGTGGGAGGCAATGTAGCCACCGACCACGCTGGCGATGACGACCAGGATTCCGACGATGATGAGCATGGGGACGACGCGTAGGGGAGTACCTAGGTGTCGGCCCGGCAAGCGTTTTCTTGAGGCGGTGGAAAGGGTCCGGAAATCCCCTGTCGGGGCCGCCCGCACGCATGCTGCGTGAAGACGCGAAGGCCGGTCGGACGTGGGCTGCCGGACCTGGCCGGGCGAACCTTCGAAGGGCGGATCAGTCCGCCGGTTCGCCCTCCGGCGCGCCACGCTGGAGCAGGTCGGGCAGGGCCTGGCCGTCGTCTGTGAACGCCAGCGACACCGAGTTCAGGCAGTGGCGCTCATGCGTCGGCGGCGGGCCGTCGGGAAACACGTGGCCGAGGTGGCTGCCGCAGCGCGCGCAGACGATTTCCGTGCGGATCATGCCGTGGCTGATGTCGCGGATGCGGCCGACGTGGCGTTCGTCGAACGGGGCGAAGAAGCTCGGCCAGCCGGTACCGGAGTCGAACTTGGCGCTGGAGCGGAACAGCGGCAGCCCGCAGAAGCGGCAGGTGTAGACGCCCTCCCGCTTGTTGTCGAGGAAGACGCCGCAGAACGGCGCCTCGGTGCCGTGCTGCAACAGCACGCGGCGCTCGTCCGGGTCGAGCCCGGCGGCCAGCGCATCGCGCTGCGTATCGGAAGGAGGCGTCAGGTCGAAGTCGCGCATTGCGGTTCCTGGCGGGGGAGGGTGGCTTCGATATGGCGACGGCCGCGCCAACCGCAAGACCGGGCCACGGCGCGGCAGTGCGCGAGCATCAGACCTCGCGCGAGACCTTGAACTCGCTGGACAACCAGTTGTCGAGCATGCGCTTCTCGTAGCGCAGCGTGTCAGTGTCATTGATGGGGCTGGCGCCCATCAGGAACGCACCGTCCACCAGTTTGCGCTCACCCTGGGCGATGACCTGGCCGCTGGCGTCTTCCAGGGTGAAGTTGAGGGTGACGCGCGGCGGATAGATGTCCTTGATCACCCGGATACGATCGAAGTTCATGCCCCGCCCCGGTTCGTACATGCCGGCGCGACGGATGTCGGTGATGGTGATCTTCAGCTGCTGGCCCGGTGCGAGCTGCTTCGCGGCCCGCTTCTGCAGATGGCTCGCCAGATCGACCACCCAGTTGCCCTGCACCGCTTCCCAGCGATTGCCGCTGTAGCGGATATCCGAGAACTCGGCGGGGTCGGTCCATTCGATGCTGACCGCATCGACGGTCGGCAGGTTGCGCGGAATGTCCGCATCGGTGACGCGCTTGCTCCGCGCCAGCACGCTGGTCGTGGCCAGCAATCCGACAATCAGGAACGACAGCAGGAAGAGGCGTTTCATGGCATTGCTCCGGCAAGGAACCCGTGTGGATTCTGCTCCCGCCGCAGGGGCCCCACAACGCGGCGGCCGGCCTGCCGCCGCGCCGCGTCATTGCACATTCATCTGCCCGCAACGGATCAGGAGGCGCGCAGGCGCTCGACATCGCGGACCGGCGGTGCGCCGAACATGCGGCTGTACTCGCGACTGAACTGCGACGGACTTTCGTAGCCGACCCGGTGACCGGCGGTGGCGGCGTCCAGCACCTCGGTCAGCATCAACCGGCGCGCCTCCTGCAGGCGCAGTTGCTTCTGGTACTGCAACGGACTCATCGCCGTGACCGCCTTGAAGTGGTGGTGCAGCGACGACGTGCTCATGTGCACCTGGCGCGCGATGTTCTCGATGCGCAGCGGTTCGCGATAGTTCTGCCGCAGCCAGCCGATCGCCTTGGCGACGCGGTGGCCCTGGCTGTCGGCCACGCCGATGTGACGCAGCATTCCGCCCTGATCGCTGCGCAGCAGGCGGTAGTGGATCTCGCGGATGATCAGCGGCGCGAGCAGGGCAATGTCCTGCGGCGCATCAAGCAGCCGGACCAGCCGCAGAGCGGCATCCAGCAGATCCGGATCGCAGCGGCTCACCGAGATGCCGCGCGAAGGAGGCGGCAGTGGCGCGGAGGTGGCTTCAGCCTGCGTGACCAGTTCGGCGATGTCGGCCGGCGGCAGGCTCAACACGAAGCACAGGTACGGCTTTTCGGCGCTGGCCTGGGTCACCCGGCCGATGATGGGCAAATCCACCGACGCGACCAGATAACGCGACGCGTCGTACTCGTAGACGTCATCGCCGAGCATGGTCTGCTTGCAGCCCTGCACGATCATCGCCAGCGCGGGTTCCTGCACGCCGCACATCGGTGCGTTCGGTCCGCTCAGGCGCGAGAAGCGCAGGCCGGTGATGGGCGTTTCGTGGATGCCGTCCTGGCCGGTGAATCGTTCAATCGCGTCGGCCAGCGACGCACGCCGGGATTCCACCAGCGCTTCGGTGTCGCGGGGCGATGAATCTTGGAGGATGTCCGAGGTGGTGTGTCCGCTCATGGGAACGGAGTCTACGCCGCGCGTGCGCGGGCCGAGGCGGTGCGACGGCGCGCCTTGCAGGATCAGGCAAGCATCGGCGAGGAATGGGACAGCGCGGGCCGGCGCGCGTGGAAGTCGGCAACAAAGCTTTCCACGATGCAGCTTGCCGCTCCGCCGCACGGGGAGTGAAATGTCCGCCCCTCCCCCAATCCCCTCATCGCCATGGAATACCGCTATCTCGGCGCCTCCGGCTTCCGCGTTCCCGTCCTCAGCTTCGGCACCGGCACTTTCGGCGGCCAGGGCGCGTTGTTCAGTTCGTGGGGCCAGACCGACGTGACCGAGGCCCGTCGCCTGATCGATGTCTGCCTCGACGCCGGCCTCAACCTGTTCGACAGCGCCGACGTCTACTCGAAAGGCGCGGCGGAATCGATCCTCGGTGAAGCCATCAAGGGCCGGCCGCGCGATTCGCTGCTCATCTCGACCAAGGCGACCTTCCGTTTCGACGAAGGCGAGAACAGCGTCGGTTCCTCGCGCTACCACCTGATCAACGCCATCGACGCCGCGCTCAAGCGGCTCGGCACGGACTACATCGATCTGTTCCAGCTGCACGGCTTCGATGCACGCACGCCGGTGGAGGAAGTGCTGTCCACGCTCGACAACCTCGTGCGCGCCGGCAAGATCCGTTACCTCGGTGTGTCGAACTTTTCCGGCTGGCACCTGATGAAATCGCTGGCCGTATCGGATCGCCACGGCTGGTCGCGCTATGTCGCGCACCAGGCGTACTACTCGCTGGTCGGCCGCGACTACGAATGGGAGTTGATGCCGCTCGCGGCCGATCAAGGCGTCGGCGCAGTGGTGTGGAGCCCGCTCGGCTGGGGCCGGTTGACCGGCAAGATCCGCCGCGGCCAGCCGCTGCCGGAAACCAGCCGCCTGCAGTCGGCCACCAGCGTGGAGTCCGGCCCGCCCGTGGATCAGGAACATCTCTATCACGTCGTCGATGCGCTCGATGAAATCGCGAAGGAAACCGGCAGGACGATTCCGCAGATCGCGCTGAACTGGCTGCTGCAACGCCCGACGGTTTCGACGATCGTCGTCGGTGCGCGCAACGAGGAGCAGCTGAAGCAGAACCTCGGCGCCGTAGGCTGGAACCTGACCGCCGAGCAGGTCGCGCGGCTGGATGCGGCCAGCGCGGTGACCAAGCCGTATCCGTACTGGCACCAGGCCGGCTTCAAGTACCGCAACCCGACGCCGGTCTGATCCGATCCCACGGGCAGGTTCGGCGCGACGTCGCGCCGGACGCCCGGTCCGATTGCCGTTGCGTTCTCCACCAAGGAAATCCCGAGCCGTGAGCCACACCCTCAAGATCGATTTCGTTTCCGATGTCGTGTGCCCGTGGTGCGCGATCGGCCTGCAGGCGCTGGAGCAGGCGATTGCGCGGGTTGGCGCGCCGCTGCGGGTGGAACTGCATTTCCAGCCATTCGAGCTCAATCCACAGATGGCGGCCGAAGGCGAGGATGTCATCGAGCACCTGACGCGCAAATACGGCATGAGTGCGGAGCAGGCGCAGCAGAACAGTGAAGCCATCCGCGAGCGTGGCGCAGCGCTGGGCTTCGCGTTCGACATGCAGCGCCGCCGTCGTATCGTCAACACGTTCGATGCCCACCGGCTGCTGCATTGGGCCGGGCTGGAAGGGCCAGATATCCAGCGCGCGCTCAAGCACGCGCTGCTCAAGGCGTACTTCACCGAAGGCCGGGATGTCTCATCGCACGACGTGCTGGGCGCCGTGGCCGAATCCGTCGGACTCGATGGCGAGCGCGCGCGCGCATTGCTGGCATCGGGCGAGCACGCAGGCGATGTGCGCGAGCAGGAACGCTTCTATCAGCAGCAGGGCATCCGCGCCGTGCCTTCGGTCGTGTTCAACGACAAGCACCTCATCCAGGGCGGCCAGCCGGTGGAAGTATTCGAACAGGCGTTGCGGCAGCTCGCGGGCATCGAGGGCTGAAGCGCGGAACGCAGCCGCGGCTTCAGATTGAACTGGCTGCAGTATGCGGACGGCGCGCGGTCAGCCGTGACGCGTCAGCACGACGGCTTCGCGGCCGGCCATGTCCATCACGACCGCGGTCGGAATGCCATGGTGCTCATACAACGTGGCGGCGAGCATGCGGGCGTTGTCGCGCGCATCGCTCAGGTTGTCGAACGAGGAGCGGCCGTGTTCGCCTTCGTACAACTGCCAACCGTCGGTGGTCGGGGCGATGGTGAAAAGAAGACGTGGCACGCGGCGATCCTCGCAGGCGGATGACTGCCGCGCGCTTGCGCGGCAGACATAGACTGCCGCGGGTCAATGCGGTGTGCACTCAGCGGACAGCGCCCGACGCTGTAGGAAAAGTCCTACGGATGCCGACCGCGAGCAGGCCCGCGCACCCTACTTCAACATCGGCCCGAGGCGGCTCCAGACATGATCGCGCAGCTTCGGTTGCGCGGCAGCGACCGGATGCAGGTTGTCATCCTGGAAATTGGCGCGATCACGCGCGATGGGCTCCAGCAGGAATGGCAGCAGCGGCACGTCGTACTGCTTTGCCAGATCGGTGAAGGTCGCTTCGAATCCGCGCGTGTAATCGGGGCCGTAGTTCGGTGGGATGCGCATGCCGATCAACAGCACGCGCGCGTTTGCTTTCCGCGCGGCCTGGATCATCCGGTCGAGATTGGCGCGCGTCTGCTTCAACGGCAGCCCGCGCAGGCCGTCATTCGCACCAAGCTCGATCACGACAATCGAGGGGCGATGCCGCTGGAGTTCGGCGGCCAGGCGTGATGCGCCGCCCGCGGTGGTCTCGCCGCTGATGCTGGCATTGACCACGCGCCATCCCGGCTTTTCACTGGCGATGCGGTTGGCGGTCAACGCCACCCATCCCTGGGCCGATGAAAGTCCATACGCTGCGGACAGCGAATCGCCCATCACCAGAACCGTTTTCTGCGCACCGGTCTTGCCTGATTGTGCGAGCGCCGGAGCGGTCCATGCCGTGAATAGCAGCAGGACGCCGGCCATGGCACAGTTGAACAAGGCGCGCGCGCCACCACGTTGCAGATGCGTGAAGAACATTGAACGCTCCCGATGACCGAGGTTCCAGCATAGAGATGATGATGGCCGATTCAACCGACCCCCGTACGCGGACCACAGATGCGCTTCAGGTACAGAACCTCGGCAAGCGGGTGCAGTTGCCGGATGGCGAACTGACGATCCTGGAGGACGTCGGCTTCCACATTCGACGTGGCGACACCGTCGCGATTGTCGGCGCTTCGGGCTCGGGCAAGAGCACGCTGCTGTCGCTGCTCGCCGGCCTCGACTCGCCCAGCGATGGCAGCGTCGTGCTGGAAGGTGCGCCGTTGTCGGCGCTGGACGAAGACGGACGCGCACGCGTGCGCGGCGAGAAAGTCGGCTTCGTGTTCCAGAGTTTCCAGCTGCTCCCGTCGTTGACCGCACTGGAGAACGTCATGTTGCCGCTCGAACTGCGGGGCGACGCGGAGGTGGAAGCACCGGCGCGGCAGATTCTGGAAAAGGTCGGGCTGGGCCAGCGTCTGGGCCACTATCCCCGACAACTGTCCGGTGGCGAGCAGCAGCGCGTGGCGCTGGCGCGCGCCTTCGTGACGCGGCCCTCGTTGCTCTTCGCCGACGAACCGACCGGCAACCTCGACACGCATACCGGGCAGGCCATCATCGAGCTGCTGTTCGCACTCAATGCCGAAGCGGGGACCACGCTCGTGCTGGTCACGCATGACGATCATCTTGCCGAGCGGTGCGGTCGGATCATCCGCCTGGACAGCGGCCGCGTAGTGGCCGGCGCATGAAGACATTGCACATGGCGTGGCGACAACTGCGCCGCGATCTCGCGGCCGGTGATATCCGCATCCTGTTCGCGGCCCTGGTGCTTGCCGTGGTCGCGGTGACGTCGGTCGGCTTCGTCACCGATCGTGCCGAGCGCGCGCTGGCGATCGAAGCCAATCGCCTGCTGGGCGGTGACGCGGTGATCCGCGGTGATGCGCCCATCAGCGACGCCTTGGTCGCACTGGCCGATCGCAACGGTTTGCAGCGCACCGGTACCACCGAATTCCAGAGCATGATCCGCGCCGGCGAGGAGTTGAAGCTGGGCGATCTGCGTGCGCTCCAACCCGGCTTTCCATTGCGGGGACGCTTCCGCGTCATCGACGAACGCGGCGAGCGTGATGCGACCGGCATTCCGGAACCGGGCACGGTGTGGATCAGCCAGGCCGGCGCGGAAACGCTCGGCGCGCGACCGGGCGATCTGATCGGCATCGGCAATACGCAACTGCGGCTGGCGGCGCTGGTGGCGCAGGAACCGGATGCGGCGCTGGACTATTTCAACGTCGCGCCGAAAGCCTTCCTCAATGCGACGGATCTGCCGGCGACGGGACTGGTGCAGGAAGGCAGCCGCATCCGCTATCGGCTGGTCGTCGCGGGCGACGCAGCGGCGGTCGAGCGGTTCAACGAGGGAGCGCGCGCGCAGCTCGCGCGCGGGCAACGTCTGGAAACCATCCAGGACGCGCGCCCGGAAGTCCGCTCCGCGCTGGATCGCGCCGGGCGGTTCCTGGGCCTGGCGGCGCTGGTGTCGGTCGTGCTGGCTGCGGTCGCGGTCGCCATGGCGGCGCGCCGCCACAGCGAGCGTCATCTGTCGGGCACCGCGGTGATGCGCTGCCTCGGCGCCAGTCAGCGCACACTGGTCGGCGTGCATGTCGGCGAGTTGCTGCTGCTCGGCGTGATTGCCTGCAGCGTCGGCGTCGCCATCGCATTCGGCCTGCAATGGGTGGTCGGCGGCTGGCTGGCGCGGACACTCGAAATTTCGATCCCCGCCGCCAGTGCGATGCCGGCATGGCAGGGCTACGCGGTGGGCCTGATCGTGCTGCTCGCCTTCGGTGCGCCGCCGGTGCTGGCGTTGCGCCGCGTACCTGCGTTGCGCGTACTGCGGCGTGATCTCGACCCGACCGAACCCAGTGCATGGCTCGTCGCCATCGCAGGATTCGCCGGCTTGTCCGCATTGTTGTGGTGGAAGGCGGGATCGGCTGCGCTGGGCACCGCCATGCTCGTGGGCATACTCGCCACGCTGGTCGTACTGGCCCTGTTGGCGTGGTTGCTGATTCTTGCTGTCCGGGCGTTGCGTTCGCGCTTGCGCGGTGCGCTGCGTTACGGACTGGCCAACGTCAGCCGGCGTGCCGGCACCAGCATCGCGCAGATTTCCGCGCTGGGCCTCGGCTTGATGGCGCTGTTGCTGCTGACCTTCGTACGCACGGATCTGCTGGACCGCTGGCAGATGGCGCTGGCCGCCGATGCACCGAACCGTTTCATCATCAACGTGCAGCAGGATCAACTTGATTCCGTGCGCGAATTCCTGCGCGCGCAGGATCTGGGCGAGGCCACGCTGTACCCGATGATCCGCGCGCGCCTGAGCAGCCACAACGGCAAGCCGGTCAGCGGCGCCGACTACGCCGAAAGCGACGAACGCACGCAGCGACGCGCCGACCGCGAATTCAACCTGTCGATGGCTGACCACCTGCGCGAGGACAACACGGTCACCGCAGGCACGTTCTGGGGCAAGCAGGCGCTGGCGTCGCCGGAGCTTTCGGTCGAAGAGGATTTCGCCGAATCGCTTGGATGGAAGCTGGGTGATCGCGTGGCGTTCGACATCGCGGGACAGGCCTTCGAAGGCCGCATCACCAGCCTGCGCAAGGTCGACTGGGAGAGTTTCCGGCCGAACTTCTTCGTCCTCGCTTCACCGGAATCGCTGGACGGCTATTCGGCCAGCTACATCACTGCGGTGAGCGTGCCGCCGCAACGCACCGCATTCACACGCGATCTGGTGTCCGCATTCCCGAACCTTTCGGTGATCGATGTCGATGCCGTGCTCAAGCAGGTACGCAGCACGGCCGATCAGGTGTCGACCGTGGTGCAGGTGGTGTTCTGGTTCTCGCTCGCCGCGGGCGTGCTGGTGTTGATGGCCGCCGTAAGCGCAAGCCAGGATGAGCGGCTCCTCGAAGGCGGCGTCATGCGCGTGCTGGGCGGCAGTCGCCGGCAACTGCGGCTGGCGCAGGCGTCGGAGTTCGCCGTGATCGGCCTGCTTTCGGGCTTGGTAGCGGCGGTTGCGGCTTCGGTACTCGCGGGTGTGATCGCCACGCAGGTGTTCGATCTGCCTTGGCGAACCAACTGGCAGCTTGCCGCCATGGGCGGCGGCATCGGATTGCTGGCTGCGCTGGCGGCCGGCCTGTTCGCGACGCGGCGCGTACTGGACGCACCGCCCTCGGTCACGCTTCGCGAATTGCAGAACTGATCGCGCCAACCGGCTCCGCTCAGGCGGAGTCCGCGGCGTCCACGTCGGCTGGACCGCTCAGTTCCGGCGGCTGCACGGCCTGGGCATCGAAACGGCGCGCGTAGGCCCGTTCCTCGACGACGCGGGCCACTTCGCTGTCCGGCAAATCGGGCGCGCCATAGACGGCGTACACCACCCGGCCTCCATCGCCTTCGCCGATGAAGTGGAGGCGGTAGCGCGAATGGCCGCCTCCGCTGTTTTCCGGATAGTGCACGGGCGGACGCCCGTCTTCCAGATCCACTTCCTTGTTGTC
Organism: Pseudomonadota bacterium; assembly: GCA_023419315.1. Lineage (GTDB taxonomy): Bacteria > Pseudomonadota > Gammaproteobacteria > Xanthomonadales > Xanthomonadaceae > Pseudoxanthomonas_A. The sequence continues at coordinate 33,776 of JAEZYE010000004.1, read as the reverse complement.
GATGACGCCGCCGACGAACAGTGCATGCATGGCAGACCTCGCTGAGTGGGGACGCCAACAGAGTGCCGAAGGCGACGTTGCGGTCATGCAAAAAGCGGGCTCATGCGTATCAGCGCACGAGCCCGCGTTGCCGATCCTTCGATCAACCCTTGATGCAGACGACCTGGCGCAGCGTGTGCACGACTTCGACCAGATCGCGCTGCGCCTCCATCACGGCGTCGATGGACTTGTAGGCCGCCGGTGATTCGTCGATCACGCCGCTGTCCTTGCGGCATTCGACATGCGCGGTCGCTTCGCGGTGCTGCGCCAGCGTGATCTGCTGGCGTGCCGCGGTGCGGCTCATCACGCGCCCGGCGCCGTGGCTGCAACTGTGGAAACTGTCCGTGTTCCCCTTGCCACGCACGATGTAGCTGCGCGTGCCCATGCTGCCCGGGATGATGCCGAGCTCGCCTTCGCGTGCGCTGACCGCACCCTTGCGGGTGACCAGCAGCGACTCGCCGTGGTGCGTTTCGCGCTGCACGTAGTTGTGGTGGCAGTTGACCGCCATCTTCTCCAACTGGAACTTCGGCAGACGGTGGCGCATCTCGGCCAGCACGCGCGACATCATCGCTTCGCGATTGTGGCGGGCATAATCCTGCGCCCACGTCACCGCTTCCACGTAGTCGTCGAACAATGGTTCGCCTTCCATGAAGAACGCCAGATCCTTGTCCGGCACGTGGAAGCCCAGCACGCGATGCGCCAGCTGCTCGCGCGCGCGTTCGATGAAATAGGTGCCGATCAGGTTGCCGGTGCCGCGCGAACCGCTGTGCAGCATCACCCACACCGCATCGGCCTCGTCCAGGCAGATTTCGATGAAGTGATTGCCACCGCCCAGCGTGCCGAGCTGGCAGTCCAGTTTGTCGGTGCGAATCCGGCGGTGCTTGTCCTTGATGATCGCCAGACCCGCGGCCAATCCCGATTGCGCAATCCGCGTGTCGATGCTGTCCGGCAACTTGCGATGCTCGCCGCCACGGCCGTTGCCGACGGGCACGCTGCGTTCGATCGAGTTGCGCAGCAGCGCCAGGCTGTCCGGCAAATCCTTGGCGCGCAGCGTGGTGCGCACGGCCGCCATGCCGCAGCCGATGTCCACGCCGACCGCGGCCGGAATGATCGCGCCCCGGGTCGGAATCACCGACCCCACGGTCGCACCCTTGCCCAGATGCACGTCCGGCATGACCGCGACCCACGGTCCGACAAAAGGAATGGAAGCGATGTTCTGCAATTGCTGGCGCGCTTCCGGTTCCACCGGAACGCCCTGCACCCAGCCCTTGATCGGCACGCGACCGCCTTCGGCGTGCAGCCATTCGAATGATGTATTCATGTCCTTGTCCTCTTTCCTGTCGCCGCCCCTGCGGACAGGGGCGGCACCTTGGCTTGTTACTTCAGGCTGACCAGTTGCTTCATGACGCCGTCCAGGCCCCCGAATACGGTCAGCTTGTCGATCTTCTCGGTGACCTTCTCGAGTGCTTCCAGTTCCTTCAGGCGCATCAGCACCGGGCTCTCCTCGATCAGGCGGGCGGTGTTGAGCAGCGAGCGCGTTGCGTTCGCTTCCTCGCGACGGCGGATCACGTTGGCCTGCGCCGACTTCTCCGCCTGCACCACGCCATTGAGGATGTCCTTCATCTCGCCCGGCAGGATCACGTCCTTGACCCCGACGCCGAGAATCTGGACGCCGAAGCCGTCGAGCTGTCCGCGCACGTAGGCGAAGATGTCGCCGTCCAGCGACGCCTTGTCGCCCAGCAGTTCGTCCAGCGTCTTGGCGGAAATCGCCCTGCGCAGGCCGTACTGCAGTTCGCGATAGACATGCTCGGCGATCTTCGCCACCCGCGTGCGCGCCGCCACCACGTCGGTAATGCGCGTGCTGGCCGCGAGGTTCACGCGCAGCGATACCTTGTCGCGCGTCAACAGCTCCTGCCCGGACACATCCACGCCCTGCACGCGCAAGTCGACGATCTCGGCCAGGACGTTCCTGCGGAAATTCCAGAACGCGTGCGAACCCGACGGCAGCACGCGAGCGAGGCGGCCGTCGATGAAGACCAGTCCGGCGAACTCCTCCGGCACATCGGCCACCACGGCCACGCGCGCAAGCACTCCGAGCTGGCGCAGGCGGCGGGCGACGACGACCGGAACTTCCAGCGAGTCGCCCAGCGCGACCTTCTGCACCTCCACGCGGACCAGCCCGGTCCAGTACAGCTGTCGCGTACCCGGCGGCAATACGTCCTCGAGCTTGCCGTTCTTCGACACCAGGCCGACTTCCTGCTCGCCGATGTCGGCAAGGCTCAGCTCGCTTGCAAGCGACGCATCCATGCGCGCGATGAGTACATCGGCATCCGGGCCGGTGTACTCCGGCTTCGCGATGGCGTGCACGCAGACGGTGATCCGCTTCAGCGGGTCGAAAAACGTGTGGACGCCAGGCCCGAGTACGCGCTCGAACTGACGGTTTCGATACACCAGGCCGCGCTCGCCGTCACCGATCACGACCCTCTTGGTCCAGAACATGGCACATGACTCCTTTTGTGTGTTGTGTGGCTCTGGTGGTCCGTTCCGTTTTCCGTCACCGGCGCGAAGGAACGGGTGTCGCGTCTCCGCATCGAGCGGAAAAGGAAGAAGGTGGAAACATCCGCACGTTCACTCCGCGGGCAATCGGCGCTGTCGGTGTTCGACTGCATCGACGGCGCGCAGCGGGTGCGGACGAAGGTGCAGTGTCATCGCCTCGAGGGCACGACGCCGGCGAAGTGACCGCTGGCGCCTGGCGTGCATCCCCGTCCCTGGTGGATGCTCGCCATCGCCGCGGATGTTTCCGTTTCAGGGCTTTCGCCCGTTCTGCATGACGTGACAGGTCATGGTGGCTGGAGCGGGAATCGAACCCGCAACCCTCGACTGATGAGGTCGATGCTCTACCCGATTGAGCTATCCAATGACGTGCCGGATTCGAACCGGCGTGGTCAGCACGTGGCTGATGCCTTTCCACTCGGCCAACGTCAGGTGGAACATCGACGTGCACCTCCCGGCATACGCCACGGCAGCGCCGCGCGCACCGGACGGGTCAGAACCCGTACCGCTGTGAGGTGTCGTTCGGTGTTCCGCATTGCGGACTGTCGCCAATCCGCAATCCGTGTGGACGCATTGCGTCCGATTCGGTGTTCCTCCCCACGCCACTCGCGTCGGAGCATCAACACGCAGCGCCCATGCGCCCGTTGCAGCGGCGCCCCTGCTTCGGACGCGCATGGCGCATCCGGATGCTCCGGGGCGGAAACCTGTCGGTTTCCTCAGGAAGGAAATGCCTGTTTGCGATGCATGTGCATCCTCCGCGAACGCTGGAAACAAAACGCCCCCGGGTTTTGCGACCCGAGGGCGTTCGCTTCGCCTCGGGAGATCGGGGTGGCCGATCTCCCAAGGAGTCAGCCGGAATCAGTTGTCGATGTACCGCTTCGATTCATCGCCCGCATGGAGCGCGCACGCGACCGCGCCATGGCTGGGTAGCCGGCGGGCAAGCACGTTGGCGGACGCGTTGGCGGAAATGGGAAGGCGGTTCATGGGAAATCGAATGGAAAAACAGCGGCCACGAAGGGCGAGGGCGCGCACGATACGCCGGTTGTTTTTCGGATGCAACATTTTTTTAACGCGAGTTGTCGTTCGACGAACCACGGTACCCGGCCCGGATGTCAGGGACGGGGATGGCGATTGGGAAACGGCCCGCCTCGCCGGGGTGACACAGGCGCGGGCGATAGAATTGCCGGATTTGTCTTCCCGGAAATTTTCTTGAGTACGCATTCCGATCCCGCACTCGACGCCTTGATGCTGCCGTTCCTGCGCAGCGATCTCGTGTGGCCCGAAGAAGGACCCGTCCTGTTCCTGCGCGCACGTGATGGCGCGGCACTGCGGCAGTTGCCGCTGCGTTCTCTGGTATGCGAACAGAGCTTCAAGCCCGATGCCGATGCGCTCGTGCAGGCGCGCCTCGACGTGATTGCCGATGCGGATCTGTCCGCGCAGGCCGGTCGATTCGCGGCGGTGCTGATCCTGCCGCCCCGCCAGCGCGACGAAGCGCGTGCGTTGTTCGCACGTGCACTCGCGCTGGCGGCGCCCGGTGCGCCCGTGATTGCCAGCGTGCCCAACAGCGAAGGCGCGAAGACCGCCGAGGCGGACATGCGCGCGATTGCCGGCGGACTCGATGGCATGCTCAGCAAGTATCACTGCCGCGTGTTCTGGAAACATCGCAATGACGAAGAGGCCGAGGGCGCGCTGCGCGACGCATGGCGCGCGCTCGATGCGCCACGCGCGATCCTCGGCGGACGCTTCATCAGCCGTCCCGGCGTGTTCGCCTGGGATCGCATCGACACCGCATCCGCATTGCTCGCCGAACATCTGCCCGGCGATCTGCGTGGCGAAGGCGCGGATCTCGGTGCCGGATACGGCTATCTCACCGCTGAAGTCCTGTCGAGGAATGAAGCCGTGACGGGGGTCGATCTGTACGAAGCCGAAGCGCGCGCACTGGCGCTGGCCGAACGCAACCTCGCCGATGCGCGTGTTCCGCTGGGCTTTCATTGGCACGATGTCACGCGTGGCATCGCCAAGCGTTACGACTTCACCGTCAGCAACCCGCCCTTTCATGCACAGGGACGGGCCAGCCGTCCCGACATCGGCCAACGCTTCATCCGCGTGGCCGCAGAGGCGCTGCGTCCGGGCGGGCGATTGTGGCTGGTCGCCAATCGCCATCTGCCGTACGAAGAGGTCGTCCAGCAGCATTTCCGGCAGGCGCGTGTGCACGCGGCGCGCGATGGATTCAAGATCATCGAAGCCGTGCGGGACGGTCGCGCATGAAGATCGTCAAGCATCTGGCCAATCTCGGCTACGGAAGTCGCAAGCAGGTGGTGGCGATGTTCCGCGAAGGCCGGGTGACCGATGAGAACGGTGAAGTGCTGTATACCGACGATCCCGTCGAACACGCGCGCATCCGCGTGGACGGCGAACCGCTGGATCCCGCACCCGGCCTCATCCTCGCGCTCCACAAACCGGTGGGCTACACCTGTTCGACCAAGGATGCCGGTCGATTGATCTACGACCTGTTGCCGCCGCGGTTCCGCTTGCGTGCTCCGGTGTTGTCGTCCGTCGGCAGGCTGGACCGCGACACCTCCGGTTTGTTGTTGATGACCGACGACGGCGCGCTGCTGCACCGGATCATCTCGCCGAAATCGAACCTGCCCAAGGTCTATGACGTCACGCTGGCGCGCGATCTGCGCGGCGACGAAGCGGCGGCGTTCGCGAGCGGCGCATTGATGCTCGAATCGGAAGACACGCCGCTGGCGCCCGCAATCCTCCACGTGGATGACGCACGCCACGCGCGGCTTGTGTTGACCGAAGGCCGCTATCACCAGGTGCGGCGCATGTTCGCCGCGGTCGGCAATCACGTCGAAGCGCTGCATCGGAGCCGGATCGGCGGATTGGGACTTGACGATCTCGATGCCGGCCAATGGCGCGCATTGAGTGGGACGGATGTGCAGATCCTGCTTTCACCGCAACCATGACCCGGGGCGGGGTAGGACTCCACTGATTCGGATTTCAGTGCTTCGCTGATGGCTTGCCCGTGTCGACCCAGCCAAGCTGGCCTCACAGGGAAGGAGGTCGGCCATGGATGGCTATTCGATATCGAAGACGGTGGGTTCCGAAACACGTCGCGTCCACGTCGTGAGCTTCACCACGTGGAGGCGGAATCCGATTTTCGCGGAAGCGCCGCTGGCGTACAGCGCTTGCCGTGCGATGACGGATTCCAGGCTGTGGTATCGCTCGAAATTGCTGGCATGGGTGCTGATGCCGGATCGCTGGCTCGGTCTGGTCGAACCCGGCGGCTTCGATGAGCTGTCGTTGCTCGTCACTGGCCTGAAGACGAACAGCACGCGCTGGCTGAGAATGGAGTTCCCCGAGCTGGGACGCGTCTGGTCGCGGGATTTCCATGAGCATGCGGTCCGCAGGAATGCTTCGGTGCCCGCTACGGCGAGCCATCTGGTCGGCCAGATCCTGCGCGCGGGTCTGGCGGACGAACTGGGACAGTATCCCTACTGGGATAGCCGCTGGCTCGAACATCTGCCCCGGCGGGCGGCGCATCACTTCGAGTCGACGCGTGGCGGTGGCGAAGCCGCGACGGGTAGCGCAATGGAAGCGCTCAATCGGCGAGCAGCTTCCGCCATCCCGCGTGTCCCAGTGCTTCAAGCGTCCTGATGTTCCGCTCGACAATCACATCGGGATCCGGAAACGCCGCAACCGCGCGTTCGACACTGTCCTCGCGAAGCAGATGCAGCGTGGGGTAGGGCGAGCGGTTGGTGAAGTGGCTGATGTCGTCCGGCGCAGCACCCGCGAACTGGTAGTCCGGGTGGAAGCTCGCGACCTGCAGAATGCCCTGCAGATCCAGCGCCTCGACGGCGGCGTCGGCGTTCTCGAGGAAATCGTTGTAGTCGAGGAAGTCGGTGAGCACATCGGGATGAACGATGAGCGTGGTGTCGATCGCCTCCGGATCGGTATCGCGCAGCAGCACCAGTTCTTCGGCCAGTTGTTCGAGCAGTGCTTCCGAGGTCGTCGCGTCGCTAAGCACGAAGCGGACCTGCTCCTTGACGTAGACGGCCTTGGCGAACGGGCACAGGTTCAGACCGATGACAGCGCGTTCGATCCACCGGCGCGTTTCGCCGATGGGATCACGTGCCTCACCAGTGGGGGCATTGGCGTCTGGATCAATCACGGAAATTGTCGTACTGCAACGGCAGTTCGAATTCGCCGTTCTTCAACAGCGCAATGACCTCCTGCAAATCGTCGCGCTTCTTGCCGCTGACGCGCAGCTTGTCGCCGTTGATCTGTGTTTCCACCTTGATTTTGGCTTCCTTGATTGAGGCGGCGATTTTCTTGGCCAGCTTCTGCTCGACTCCCTGCTTCACCGTGACTTTCTGCCGCGCCTGCGCCAGATTGGTTTCCACGTCGCCGAACTCGAGGCAGCGCGGATCGATCCCGCGGGCAATGAGCCGCGCACGCAGGATGTCGGTCATCTGCTTGACCTGGAAATCGCTTGGCGCCGATTGCGTGATGACGTTTTCCTCGAGCGCGAACTTTGCTTCCACGCCCTTGAAATCGAATCGGTTCGCCAGTTCGCGGTTGGCCTGATCCACCGCATTGGTCAGTTCATGTTGGTTGACTTCGGAAACCACGTCGAAAGAGGGCATGGCGTGCACGCGGGCTGGCGAGGGGGCGACATTCTAGCGTGAGCGACATGCAGGGGATGCAGCGCTCGAGTGCGGACGCGTGATAATGGGCCATGCAAACCCGGAACGCCCCGCTCGCCGCCGCACTGCTGATGATCGTCGCGGTCGCTCTGTTCGCCGTCATGGATGCCGGCCTCAAGCTGCTGTCGGCGCGCTATCCGCCGTTGCAGGTGGCGGCGCTGCGCGGTCTGTCTTCGCTTCCCTTCGTCCTCGCATGGGCGCTGTTCACGGTTCCGCCACGCAGCCTGCTGCGCGTGCACTGGCCGCTGCACCTGCTGCGCGGCGTGCTCGGCGTCGGCATGATGGCCGGCTTCGTTTACGGCCTGCGCGGGATGCCGTTGACCACTGCGTACGCCATCACCTTCGTGGCGCCGCTGCTGGTCACGATGATGGCCGGTCCGTTCCTGGGCGAATCGGTGGGGCGCGGGCGCTGGATCGCGATCGGGGTCGGCTTGCTCGGCGTGCTGGTGATCCTGCGTCCAACGGGCGAGGGCATGGTGACGATCGGTGGACTGGCCGTGCTTGTGGCGGCGGGATGCTACGCCGCCGGCGCGATTACCGTGCGCATGCTGGCGCAGCGAGACAGCACGCAGGCGATGGTGGTGTGGTTCATGCTGCTGCTGTCGGCAGGCGCATGGATGCTCGCGTGGCGCGGATGGCAGCCGGTACGGATGACGGATGCATGGATCATCCTGGCCATTGGCGTGGCGGGGTCGCTGGCGCAAATCGCTTTGACGGAAGCATTCCGGCGCGGCGAGGCTTCGCTCATTGCACCGCTCGAGTACACCGCGCTGCTGTGGGGCGTGATGCTCGACGTGGCCTTGTGGGGCGTATTGCCCGGCACCGCGACATGGGCCGGTGCGGCGATCATCGTGGCCAGCGGCTGGTACCTGCTTCGGCGCGAAGCCACGCATGCGGAAGCGGAGCATCCCTGACCATGCCTTTGTTGCTCATCCCGCTTGCGTTCCTGATCCTCATGGCGCTCTGGGCAGTGTTGCTGCCCTTGTCGATCTGGCAACGCTATCGAATTGGCCGGTCGCGTCGCCTGGCCCGACCGTGGCTGGTCAACTTCAATGCGTGGTCGATGCTGGTCGTGGCCGGCCTCTTCGTGATCGTCAATGCGCTGCTGGGGGCGTGGTTTCCGCACCAGTTCGTGCAGGCCATGGGAGGAATGCTGGTGGGATTGCTGGTGGCGATTGCCGCGCTTTGGACGAGCCGGTTCGAATGGCAATCGCAAGGTCTGTATTACCAGCCCAATCCCTGGATCATCCTTGGGCTGACCGCGCTGGTCGTGGGCCGCGTTGTTCTGAGCGTGTTCCAGATCGCGAAACAGGGCAGTGCGTGGTGGAATGGCCAGCCGCTGGAATCGGACTGGCATGCCGGTGTCGTCGCGCTTGCGGGCCTGCTGCTCGGGTACGCCCTGGGTTATGCATGGGGATTGCGTCACCGGCTGCGCCGCCTGCGGCGCATCTGACTCTGACAAAAAGAAAAAAGGGCCTCGAAGGCCCTTTTTTCTCGGCGAACACGTCGCCTTTGCTCACTCACGACAATCAGAAGCGGGCGCCGACACCGAAGCCGACAATCCACGGATTCATCTTGGCTTCTTCGTTGGTGCTCGTGCCATTGAGGGTCAGGTCGCTGCCGCCGTGCAGGTAGCGGGCGTCTGCGCGGGCGAACCACGACGGGCTGATGTTGAAATCAACGCCCACGGTGCCCATGGCGCCCTTGGCGGTTTCCAGTCCGACGTGCTGATCAGCAACGCGGATGTTGTTGCCGCCGCTGTAGTTGTTTTCGTAATAGCCCAGGCCCACGAACGGACGGATGGTCGCGTTCGACTGGCCGAAATGGTACTGGGCGCTCAAGGCCACCGGCTGCGAGTCGATGTTGCCCAGCTTGCCGGTTTCGTCCGTGCGCACGCGCTGTTCGAACTTGTCGGCCGCGCCCCACAGTTCCACCGCGAACTGCGGCGTGGCGTACCAGCTCGCGCTCAAGGTGGCGGCGGAACCACCGTCGACGCTCAGGCTCGAGTTGTCGATCGGGCGGGAATCGTTCTTCTGCACCGCATAGCCACCGACGATGGCGAAGCGCTTGTCATCGGCGTTCGTTTCCTGTGCGAAAGCGGCCGGGGCAATGGCCAGAAGCGAGAGGGCAATGGTCAGGTTGCGAATTTTCATTCGAGGTCTCCTCGTTGTTTTATTTCCTGGCCCGGTTGTCGGGCGAGGCGCAACGTAACCAAGCCCGCATGAATGGAAAGGGGCTTTTGACCTGAATTTCTGTGCAACGTTTGCGAAATTCCACGGATCTTTCACTTTTCCACGGCGGCGCTCACACGTTTTGGCGAGTCGCATCACGTTGTGCCACGTTCTGAACACAACATGGAATTGAATGCGACTTAAAGATCGCGCTTGCAGAACGCCCGCAGTGTGATCTGTCGAGGACGGACATGCTCTGCTTGCAACGTCGTGCATTCGGGAATCGCAACGCGCGCCTTTCCGTCGCGACTCGATGCAACCGTTCACGATCCGGCACGGTGTCGAACGGGCGCATGTCGACGTCGAACGCCGGCTGCTTGACCTGGCGCAGATTTCGATGCGACCCGGAGTCGGCCGGAATCGTCATCTGCCGGATTGGGAAGCCATCCTGCGCCCGCGGCGCACCGGTGGCCGATGCACATGCGACACTTCGCCTCCATGAGCGCCCGGAACCCCAAACCACGTGGCAGACCCCGGTCACTGCTGAAGGCCGAACCTGCCGCCGTCGGTGAAAACCCGACCATGGCGGATCTGGCGCGCGTGGCGGGCGTGTCCGCGATCACCGTGTCGCGCGCGTTGCGCGAGAGCCCGCTGGTCAATGCGGAAACGCGGCAGCGCATCCGCGAGATCGCGCAGCAGTACGGGTACGCCTTCAACGTCAGCGCGCGCAACCTGCGCCTGCGTCGCAGCATGACGGTGGCGGTCGTGGTGGAGATGAAGCCAACCCTGGAACGGCAGATGTCCGGTCCGTATCCGCTCGAACTGCTGGGGGGCATTACTCAGGAATTGACCAGTGGCGGGTACAGCGTCCTGCTCACGTCCTTGCAGGGGGGCAGCCTGCCGAACGTGCAGGCGGCCGACGGCGTCATCCTCCTCGGCCAGGGCGCCAACGAAGACGCCATGCATGAAGTGCAACGCTGGGGCCGGCCGATGGTGGTATGGGGCGCAGTCAGCCGGCATGAATCGCAAGTGGTCGTCGGCAGCGACAACCGTCGCGGCGGAGCGCTCGCCGCCGAACGCTTCATCGCCCTGGGACGTAGCCGGCCGGTGTTCCTCGGCGATCCGGCGCATGGCGAGTTTGCCGAACGACTGGAAGGCTTCAGCGCCACGTTGCGCAAGTACGGCATCACGCCGCTGACGCCGGCGGTGGACGGTTTCACCGTGAATGCCGGTGCGGAAGTCGTGCACGCGCTGCTCCAGCAGCATCCGCAGGTGGACGCATTGTTCGCGGCCAGCGATCTGCTCGCCATCGGCGCCATCCGCGCACTGATCGAGCGCGGCCGGCGCGTGCCTGAAGACGTGTCCGTCATCGGCTATGACGACACCCCGCTGGGCGCGACCTATGTGCCGCCGCTGAGCTCGATCCACCAGAACTTCGTCGACGCCGGCGTGTCCCTGGCACGCAAGATCCGGCAATTGATCGACGGCGAAGAAGCCGGCTCCGAGACCCTCCCGACCCATCTGGTGCTTCGCGCGACCTGAGCGCAGAAGCCTGCTGCGTCGCAGCGCGAATCGGCACCCGCACGACGCAGGGTGAAGGCACTGTGCAGGCGCAGCAGATTGTCGCCAAGTGACTGATTCGACTGGAACAAGTTAGCCGCGCACAGCCACTGGAGTGAGATGGCCGGCGCGCTGGCGGGCTCATCTGACATCGATAACTTGACATCGATAACAATGCCTTCCTAGCGTGCCGCCGTCAGCCCTCGGGGCGCAGCGGCAAGGAGCGGATGGTGGGTGAACTCCACGGCGGCGGGCGGGATGTCCGGAACGATCATGCGGAACGCCATTGGCGTATCGGCCAGCGCGCCTTCGACCCCTCGCGCGCTGCCCGGGATGAAACCCTGTACGCGCTCGCCAACGGTGGCCTCGGCGTTCGCGGCGGGTTCGAGGAACAGGACAGCCCCACCGACGGGAGCTTCCTTGCCGCGGCCTTCGAACGGAACGCCATCCATTACCACGAGCGCCTGGCCGGCTTCGCACGCAACACCGACACGCGCGTTCCGGTGGCCGAGGGCAAGCGCATCCGCATCCGCCTGGGCGAGCAATGGCTGGATCCGTCCGAAGCGACTTGGGAAGACTTCGAGCGCGAACTGGATCTGCGTCACGGCGTATTGCGGCGGCGGCTGCGACTGCGCACGGCAGCCGGGCAGGTCATCGAAATACAGGCAGAACGCGTCGTACCGTTTTCCGAACCTGCGTTGTTGGCGATCCGTTATCGGGTGGTGGCGATCGATTACGACGGGCCAATCACGCTGGTCTCGAGCATCGAAAGCGGCGGCAAGGCAGCAGCGCAAGGTGATGACCCGCGCATTGGCGCCGGCGGCGGCGAGGGACTGCTGGTGGTCGGAAGCGGCGGCGATGCCGACGTGGCGTGGCTGGCGCAGCGCGCACCGCACCGCGGATTCGAACTGACCTGCGGGCAACACCATCGCGTGATTGAAGGCGGGCTGCGTGCCGAACCGGTCGAGTCGGGCACCGATCGTGTCGAACAGCGTTTCCACGCGGATATTCGTTCCGGTGGTGCCGCGGCGCTGGAAAAGTTCGTCAGCTATGTGCATGAAGGCGATGGCGCTCGGCGTCATGTTGCCGTGGTGGATCAACTGCGGGATGCAGCGCTGCGCGGATTCGATGCGTTCGCGCACGCGCAATCGGCCACGATGGAGCGCTTCTGGCAACAGGCCGGCCTGTCGGTCAGTGGTGACGCATCGGCCGAGCAGGCGCTGCGGTTCAACCTGTTCCACCTGCTGCAGTCGGCGGGGCGCAACGGCGTCGATGGCACCGCCGCGAAAGGACTCACCGGTGAAGGCTACGAAGGTCATTGTTTCTGGGATACCGAAGCGTTCGTGCTGCCAGTGATGGCGTTCACGGCGCCCGAGGTCGCGCGCGCCATGCTCCATTACCGCTTCCGCACGCTGGATGCGGCGCGTGAGCATGCGCGCGAGATGAATCACCCGACCGGAGCGCTCTATCCCTGGCGCACGATCGACGGCGGTGAATGCTCCGCGCATTACCCGAGCGGATCCGCGGCGTATCACATCAACGCCGCCGTGGCCTACGGCATCGGCCTGTACCTGGACGCGAGCGACGATGTGGATTTCCTCGCCGAGGCAGGCGCGGAGATGCTGTTCGAGACCGCACGCATCTGGCCGCAGGTCGGCCACTTCAACCCGCGACGCGAAGGCCGCTTCTGCATCCATGAAGTGACCGGGCCGGACGAATACACCACGCTGGTCAACAACAATTTCTACACCAACCGCATGGCGCAGCGGCACCTGCAACGTGCGGTTTCGGCGTGGCATCGCCTCCAGGACGAGCGTCCGCAGGCGCTGTCGGATCTGGCGCGTCGCATCGCGCTGGATGCCGGCGAAGTCGAGCAGTGGGCACGCGCCTCCGAGGCGATGTCCCTGCCCTACGACGACGATCAGGGCGTCTATGCGCAGGACGACGAATTCCTCGACAAGCCGCGCTGGCCATTCCCGCCGACGACCGGCGAGCATCGTCCGCTGCTGCTCGATTACCACCCGTTGACGCTGTATCGCCACCAGATCTGCAAGCAGGCCGACGTGGTGATGGCGCTGGTGCTGGCCGGTGACGGTCTGGACCCGCGTCGCAAGCGTCGGAGCTTCGACTACTACGAAGCGGTGACCACGCACGACTCCACATTGTCCGCGCCGGTGTTCGGCATCCTCGCCAGCGAGGTCGGCCATGCCGACAAGGCATGGCGCTATTTCGACGCCAGCGTGCGCGTGGACCTGGACGATCTGCATCGGAATACGGATCACGGCGTACACATGGCTGCGATGGCCGGGAGCTGGCTCGGGTTGACCCAGGGATTCGCCGGCCTGCGCGTCGAGGAAGGCCGCCTCTCGTTCGCGCCGACGCTGCCATCGACGTGGCACGGTTACGGCTTCAACCTGCGCTGGCGTGGGTGCGTGCTGCGCGTCGACGTAGATAGCGAGGGCGTGCGCTATCGACTCGATGAAGGCAATGAACTCGCCATCATGCATGCCGGTGAGCCCCGCGTGCTGTCGCCGGGTGATGCCGAAGTCCAGCCGCTGGCGCAGCCACGCGAGGCGGTGCGCGCGACCTTCCCGCGTGAGGCACGCGCATTGATCTTCGATCTCGACGGCGTGCTGACCGACACCGCCCACACGCATTACGAAGCCTGGAAACAACTGGCCGACGAGATCGGTGTGCATTTCGACCGCACCATCAACGAGCGGCTCAAGGGCGTCGATCGGATGGCGTCACTGGTGATCATCCTCGAACGCGCCGAGCGTGCGTACAGCCTGGACGAGCGGCTGCAGCTGGCCTCGCGCAAGAACGGCTACTACGTGCAGGCGATCCAGCGCGTGTCGCCCGCGGATCTGTTCGACGGTGTGTTGCGCGTCCTCGACGAAGCGCGCGCGGCAGGCCTCAAGATCGGTCTGGCATCCGCGAGCCGCAACGCGCCGACGCTGCTGGCCCGGCTCGGCATCGCGGATCGATTCGACTACGTCGCCGATTCCGCACGCATCCGTCGTGCCAAACCGGATCCGGAGATCTTCCTGGACGTCGCCGCCAACCTGGGTGTCGCGCCGTCGCAGTGCATCGGCGTGGAGGACGCAGTCGCGGGTATCGAAGCCATCCACGCCGCCGGCATGCCCGCCATCGGCATCGGAAGCCCTGAAGGCTTGCCGCAGGCGGATGTGGTGCTGGCATCGATTTCGGAGTTTCGCGTACAGGATTTCGTTTCACCGTGAGCGCACGTGGCCGTCAGAGCCGCGGCGGTTTCCGTCAACCAGAGAAGACACGTGGAGGGAACACATGCAACAGACGCACTTGATGCGCTACGCACTGTCCGTGGCGATCGCCGCAGCACTGGCGCCGGCAGCAGTCCTTGCACAGGACACGCCGGCTCCTGCTGCTTCATCCACTCCGGCAACCACCCAGGCCGAGCAGCAGCCGCGCCAGGGTGATGCGACAACACTGGATACGCTGGTGGTGTCGGGCACTGCGGCCGGCGGGGTCCGCAAGCTGGAGGCCAGCTTCAACATCGTCACCGCCAACGCCGAACAGATCAGGCAGTCCAATCCCAAGAGCACGGCCGATCTGCTGAAGATCTCGCCCGGCATGTGGCCCGAATCCACGGGCGGGCAGACCGGCGCGAACATCGAAATCGCCGGTTTTCCGGGCGGCGGTGACGCGCCTTACTTCTCCACCCTGTTGATGGGCTCCCCGATGTACGGCATGCCCACGCTGTCGTTCTTCGAAACCACCTCGATGTTCCGGCTGGACGAGACCATCGAGTCGGTCGAGATCCTGCAGGGCGGGCCTTCGGTCGTCTTCGCCGACGGACAGATGGGTGCGAGCGCAAACTTCTTCCTCAAGACCGGCACCGAAGAACCGACCGGCAGCATCGGCCTGACCTACGGTGATGAAGGCCTGTGGCGTCTGGACGGTTTTGCCGGCTTCAAGGTCGCCGAGGGCTGGTACGGCAGCATCGGCGGCTTCTGGCGTGAATCGGATGGCGTGCGTGATCCGCAGTTCAAGGCCGACAAGGGCGGCCAGCTCACGGCCACGCTGTCGCACGATTTCGACGCCGGCCGGCTGACCCTGTATGGCCGCTACCTCAACGACAAGAACCAGTTCATCACGCCGATCCCGCTGATCCAGCGCGGCACCGACAACTTCACCGCGTATCCGGGCTTTGACCCGCTGACGGACACGTATTACAGCAAAGCCATGCAGCACGTCTGGCTGCCGACCTATCCGGGCGGCGGCGTGAACGCGGATCTGGCGGATGGACGCGGCGCCAAGCTGGGCATGATCGGCGGCAACTTCGACTATGCGTTCGACAACGGCTGGGCCATCAGCGACCGGTTCCTGTTCAACGAAGGCGACATGGATACCAATGCGCTGTTCTCCGGCAACAACCCGGTGGCGCTGCAGGACCTGTTGTATGTCGCGGACACGCCGAACTACTACAACGTGCCGATCGGCGCGACGCTGTCGGCCAACTACACCACCGGCGGCGCGGTGCCGTTGGACCAGAGCGTCATCCAGCAGGGCTGGTGGCACATCCACAAGCACCTGAAGAGCTTCAACAACGACTTCCGCCTGAGCAAGGATCTGTTCGAAGGCAATACGCTGACGCTCGGCCTCTACGTCGCGCACTACACGATGAACGACAAGTGGTCACTCGGTAACCAGATGCTGATGGCCAACGAACCCAACGCGCGGCCGATCGCGATCAGCTATGTCGATGGCGGCGAGACGTTCTACCGCACGAACGGGCAGGGCTTCTCCGACTTCAGCGGCTTCCATATCGCGCAGCACGGCAAGGCCACCAACATCGCGTTCTATCTGTCCGACTCCTGGCGTGTCGGCAAGTGGTTGTTCGACCTGTCCGGACGCATCGAGAACCAGGACGCCGAGAACAATGTCTGCAACCGCAGCGCGGTGAATCCTGGCGCGGGCGGGCTGGATGGCGACCCGAACACGATCTACGACAACAACGTCGAGATGTGCAACGGCACCTACACGCGCTACCGCTACAAGAAGTCGCATCCGTCGTGGACCGCAGGTGCGAACTACGCGTTCACCGAACACATGTCGATGTACGGTCGCGTCAATACCGGCGGCCACTTCCTCGACTTCGACAACGGTATCCGCGGCGCCGACAACGGCTTCGCACCGATGCAGAAAATCCGCAACTACGAAATGGGCTTCAAGTTCCAGAACGAGCTGCTGTATGCCGACATCAGCGCGTACCGCCGCGTGTTCTCCGGCCTGCTGTACACGGCGACCGATGGCGCGGGCACGCCGCTCACCGATGAAAACGGCAACCAGTTGCCGCCGTCGGTGTACGGATCCGAGTCGCACGGCGTCAACTTCATCGGCGCACTGACCCCGGTCGAAAACCTGCGCCTGCAGCTGGTGGCCAACTACCTGGATGGCGAGTACACCGACTACGACGCCTGCCTGCAGTACACCGACATCAACGGCGATGACGCCTGCGCGCCCATCGAAGGCCAGCAGTTGCAGCGCCAGCCGAAGTTCCGCGCGATGTTCACGCCGAGCTATCGGTTCGTGATGGACTGGGGCGATCTGATGCCGTACATCACCTACACCTACGTCGGTGACCACACGCAGGATCAATCCGGCCTGCAGCAACTCGGTTCGTACCACACGCTCGATTTCGGCGTGACCTCCAACGTGGGCGACCACTGGCAGTTCAACCTGCGTGGCACCAACATGACCAACGAGCTGGGGCTGACTGAAAGCAATTCGCGCATCTTCGGTTCGGCGACGACCGAAGGCGGGGTGCTGCTGGCGCGGCCGCTGGAAGGTCGTGAAGTGAACTTCCAGGCGAAGTACAGCTGGTGACGTGAGCCGCACGGCAACGCCGTCGGGACGGCTGCCTCCGTCCCGATGGCGTATCGTGCGGCGCGTGTTGCCAGGAATGCAGGCGCGGCGACGCCATGGTTGCCGCTGGCACTTTCCCTACCCGACGGTCCCCATGTCGCGAAGCCGCATGATTCTCGCGTTGATCCTGACCTACATGATCTTCGCGATGTTGTTGAACTCCGTGGGCGCCGTGATCCTGCAGGTCATGCAGGGATTCGGTGTCGACAAGGCGCAGGCGAGCACGCTGGAAGCGTTCAAGGATCTGCCGATCGCCGTGGCCTCGTTCCTGGTCGCGTCCACGTTGCCGCGACTGGGATACCGCCGCGCGATGATGCTGGGCCTGGCGCTGGTGGGGCTTGCCTGCATGGGCATGCCGCTGTTGCGGTCGTTCTGGGCGACGAAGCTGCTGTTCGTGGTGGTCGGGGTTTCGTTCGCGCTGGTGAAAGTGTCGGTGTACTCGAGCATCGGCCTGCTCACTGACAACGCGCGCGCGCATGCGTCATTGACCAGCACCATCGAAGGCTGGTTCATGGTGGGCATCCTGGGCAGCGCATGGCTGTTCGCCGCCTTCATCGATCCGGCGTGGCCGGGAAACCCCGTCTGGCTGAATGTCTACTGGGTCATCGCGGCTTTGTGCGCGGCCGTCATCGTTTTGCTGGCCTGTTCGCACATGGATGAAAGCGCGGCGCGGGACGGCCACGCGGCGGGCGAATCGTTCGCGGACATGTTCCGCCTGCTCACGCGCGGGCTGGTCTGCGTGTTCCTCGTGTCCGCCTTCCTCTACGTGCTGATGGAACAGGCGATCAACACGTGGCTGCCGACGTTCAATCGCGAGATCCTGCATCTGCCGACGACGCTGAGCGTGCAGGCGGCCGGCATCTTCGCCGGCTCGCTCGCGCTGGGCAGGCTCGGCGGCGGCGTGCTGCTGCGCCGGTTGCACTGGTTCGCCGTGCTGGCGACCTGCGTACTCGCAATGGCCGCGCTGGTGCTGATCGCGTTGCCCCTGTCGGCGGACGTGCAGCCGCGCCCGGACCAGACGTGGTGGAACGCACCGCTGGCCGCCTATGTCTTCCCCATGATCGGCCTGCTCATGGCACCGATCTATCCGACGATCAACTCCGTCGTGCTCAGTGCCCTGCCAAAGTCGCGGCATGCGGCGATGACCGGCCTGATCGTCGTGTTCTCGGCGCTCGGCGGCACCACAGGTTCATTCATCACCGGCCAGGTGTTCGCGCATTTCGACGGGCGTCTGGCGTTCTATCTGCTGTTGCTGCCGATGGGTCTGCTGCTTGTCGCCCTGATTCTGTTGAACCGCGCTTCGCACCCGTCACGCACCACGATTCCTGCTGGAGATTCCTGAAATGAGCCTACGAAGTGCGCTCGCGCGCGGCGCGCTGGCGTTCGCCCTGCTGTTGGCGAACGCTGATGGCGCGCTTGCGCGCGATCACGCGGCCGACCCCGCGCTGTCGTTCCGCATTACGGAAGGGCGCGTGGAGAACGCGTTCGTCCAGAACGGTCCCACGGCCGCGCACCTGCTGCTCAATCCTGGGCCGCGCCCACGCGTGCTGGTCGCGTTTCCCGCCGGCAACAGCGGCGTGGGCGTCTGGTTTGAAGACAGTGCGCAGGACCTGGCGTGGAAGCTCGAGGACATGCGCGCCGCGGCACCCTCGGGCGCGTGGCATTCGATTGAAGCGGTGGCGCAGGCATCGACCTCCCGGTTGCGCGTGCGGGATGCCGTGCTTGGCAGCGTGCGCGTCCTGCGCGATTTCCAGTTGGGCCAGGCGTATCCGCCGGAGACGCGCGCCGTCGCGCGGATCCGGGGACGCGAAGTGACCTGGGAGCGTGCCCGACTCGACGACAAGGCGGGCTACCGCATCGCTTTGACTGTCCTGAACGGAACACCCGTGCAGGATGGCGACGCCATCGAGCTGCGCTCGGATCAGGCGGATGAGCCGCTGCGTCTGCGCATCCGCGCCGGCACCTCGGAAGCGGCGTTGACCCCGTTCGCAGCACGGGAACTGTTGAATGCGAACGCGCGCGACGACGTACGCAGCCGCCAGGCACTCCAGTTCCTCAGCTACGAAGAGAAATTCCTCGCCGGTTCCTGGCGCTTCGATACCTACTTCGGCCGCGACACGCTGATGTCGCTGCGCCTGCTCATGCCGGCCTTGCAGCCGCGCGCGGTGAATGCGGGACTGGCGTCGGTACTCGCGCGCCTGGCCCCGAACGGCGAAGTGGCGCATGAAGAAGACGTTGGCGAGTTCGCCGTGTTGCGCCATCGCAAGGCCGGCGAGGGCGCTTCGGCCGAGCCGATCTACGATTACGCGATGATCGATGACGACTTCATGCTGCCGCCCGTGGCGGCGGCGTGGTTGATCGAGGATGCGCGTGGTCGCGCGGTGGCGCGCGAATTCCTGGCCGCGCGAAGCGGCACAGAGCCGAATGGAAGCGCGCTGGTGCGCAATCTGCTGTTCGTTGCCGACGCCAGCGAAGCATTCGCGCGATCGCCGGAAGTCGCGAACCTGATCGCACTGAAGGAAGGGCGATCAGCCGGCCAATGGCGCGACAGCAACGAAGGCATCGGACGCGGCCGCTATCCCTACGATGTCAACGCGGTCTGGATGCCCGCCTCCCTGCGCGCCATCGCGGCGTTCGTCGAAAGCGGCCTGCTCGATCCCTATCTCGTCGCCGATCAGCGCGCGCGATTGCTGCATGCCGCCGCGACCGCCGATGCATGGGAACGCAATGCCGGCGCTTTGTTCACCGTGCGCGTACCCACGGAACGCGCAGCCGCGGACGTGCGCCAGTACGCCAGCGAAATCGGCGTCCCGGACAGCGAAGCGCTGGCGGCATTGCCGCGACAGGCGCTCGCGTTCTCCGCGATCGCGCTGGATGCTGAAGGCGTGCCGATCCCGGTCCTGCATTCGGACGAAGGCTTTCGCTTGTTGTTCGGCAAGCCGGACGCCGCGTCGCTGCAGCGCGATGTTGCCAACTGGTCGCGGCCGTTTCCCGCCGGCCTGATGACCGACGCCGGATTGCTGGTCGCCAATCCCGTTTTCGCCGGGCGCGAGGTGCGGCCGCGCTTGGGCAGTAGTGCGTATCACGGCACCGTCGTATGGGCCTGGCAGCAGGCGGTCATGGCCGCCGGACTGCGTCGCCAGATCGAGCGTGCCGATCTGCCTGCGGGTACGCGTGCCGCGCTCGAACGCGCCGAGGCGCAACTCTGGAAAGTGATCAACGCCGCCGACGCGGTACGTACTTCGGAGCTGTGGTCGTGGTCGTACCGCGAGGGTCGCTATCACGTCGAACCGTTTGGTGCGCAGGGTGCGCATGAGGACGAATCGAATGCTGCGCAGTTGTGGAGCACGGTGTTCCTGGCGCTGACACCGCCGCCCTCGAACACCGATTCCAGGCCACCGGAAAAAGCCGCGGAAGCGGCAGCGGAGGCAGCCACGCCATGATTGCGTACGCGGAACTCCGTCGGGTGCTCGCCATCATCACGGCATTCGTCGTATCCCCCGCGTTCGCCGCCGAGCCGGCACAGGCGCAGGCGGACGTGACGACGGTCCGGGTGGAAGACGCATCACTGCCTTACAGCAGTTTCGCCAGCGCCGAAGCCCGGGCGCGTTTCGCCCGGCTGATCGCGGAGACGCGCGAAGGGCGCGGACCGGATCCGTCCGATCTGGCGGAACAACGCCGCTTCTACCAGCGCTACAACGACGAGCGGCTGGCGGAGGTGCGCGCACGTTATCCGTCCGTCGTGCGCGAGGCACGGATTGGCGACGTACCGGTACAGATCGTCGACCCCGAAGGTGGCGTACCGGCGCGCAACGCGGATCGTGTGCTGATCAACCTGCACGGCGGCGCCTTCATGTGGGGGAGCGGCAGCGGCGCACTGGTCGAAGCCATTCCGGTGGCTGCGGCGGCCGGGATGCGTGTAATCGCGGTGGACTACCGGCTGGCGCCCGAGCATCCGTATCCCGCCGCAGTGGATGATGTGGAAGCGGTCTATCGCGCGCTGCTGGAACAGTATCCGGCCGCCAACATCGGCCTGTATGGCTGCTCGGCAGGCGGCATGCTCACCGCGCAGGCGACCGCGCGCGTATTGCAGCGTGGCCTGCCCGCACCGGGCGCCATCGGCATGTTCTGCGGAACCGGCATCGCGTTCGGCGGTGATTCGGCGACCTTGGGCCAACTCGCGGTCGGGGCGACGCCGATGCCGGCCGATGGCGCGTTGCGGCTGCCGTACCTGGGCACCGCGCGCGCGGACGATGTCGTTGCGTATCCGGCCCAGTCACCGGAACTGCTGGCCCGTTTCCCGCCGAGCCTGCTGCTGGCCGGCAGCCGCGATTTCGCGCTCAGCGGACTGACCACGATGCAGCGGCGTCTGCTGGGCGCCGGCGTCGATGCAGAACTCGTGGTGTTCGATGGCCTGTGGCATGCCTTCTTCGTGTTCCCGGAACTGCCCGAATCGCAGGAAGCGTACGGCCTGATGGCTCGCTTCTTCGAGCAGCGGCTGGGCCGGAAAGCGCGTTGACCCGACGTGCGCCGCGCTCGCGTATCGTGTCGTCCCCTGTTCCAAGGAGCACGACATGAACCCGGCAAGCATGGGCCTGGCCGTCTTCATCGGCATGCTGTTGCCGTTGCAGGCGCTCATCAATGCGGCGCTCGGCCGCACGACATTCGGTGCGGTGTTCGCCGCGCTGGTGTCATTCGCGGTGGGCACGCTGGTGCTGCTCGCATGGTGGGGCGCGACGCGGCCGAGCTTTGATGCATCCACGCTGGCGCAGGTGCCGTGGTGGGCGTGGACGGGCGGAATGATCGGCGCAGTGTACGTGGCGGCCGCCACGTTGCTGGTGCCGCGCATGGGCGCCGCCCCGCTGATCTGCCTGGTGGTCTTCGGCCAGCTCGTGGGGTCGCTGCTGCTGGATCATTACGGCGTGCTGCACTCGCGTCAGCCGATTGATCCCTTGCGGGTGGCCGGTGCCGTGCTGGTGATCGTCGGTGCCTTGCTGGTGGTGCGTCCATGGCAAAGCCACGCGGGCTGACGTCGTCACGAGCCATCGCGTCAGCGCTTTCGGGGCTGCCTCCGCAGATCGCGCCGGATTGCCGCGTACTGGTGCTCGGTTCGATGCCGGGCGCGGCATCACTGTCCGCCGCACGCTACTACGCGCATCCGCGCAATCGCTTCTGGCCAATGATGTCGCGGCTGTGCGGACTGGACGCCAACGCCGATTACGCGCAACGCATCGCCGCGCTGAATGCGTGCGGCATCGGACTGTGGGACGTGATTGGCGAATGCGAGCGGCAGGGCAGCCTCGACAGCCGCATCGTCGCGGCGACTGAAATCGCCAATCCACTTGCCCGCCAGTTGCTGGCGCTCAAGGAACTGCGCACCATCGCCTTCAACGGTGGCAAGGCCGCGCAGGCGTTCGCGCGGCATGTTGCCCCGGATCTGGATGCCGAGACACGTGCGCGATGGCACATGCGGACACTGCCTTCCACCAGCCCCGCCAATGCGGCGTTCGATCTGGAACGCCTGCACGCACAGTGGCGGATCCTGGTCGAGGACCTGCGGCAATGACGAAGGTCATGCCATCCTCCGGCACGGGCACGTCCGCAACGGCAATGCGATGCTGCCTTCGAACCCATCAGAAGGAGACCGCCATGCGCCATCGTCCGTTGCTGCGAACTGCCTGTGCCCTGGCGGTGTCCACGCTGGCCCTCGGCGCACAGGCCAAGGAAATCCGCTGCAATATCGAAAGCGACTACGACCTGACGATCAACGATCGCAGCGTGATCTTCACCCGCGAGTCGGGATCGCCGAAAGCCATCGTCATGCGACAGGGGCGTTTGTTCGTCGAGGATCGCTGGGTTGAATTGACGCCGGAAGACGCTCGACGTCTGGAAGAGTTCGAGCAGGGCGCACGGGCGGCGATGCCGCTGGCGCATGAAATCGGCCGCGATGCCGCCGACATCGCCTTCACCGCGCTGGGCGAAGTCGCCAGCTACCTCAGCAATCATCCGGACAAGACGCGGCGCAAGCTCGACAAGGCGCGCAAGGCGATCGACCAGAGCATCGGCCAGGCGATCAGCGCCAACCGCTTCAACAGCGAGGATCTCGAACGCGGCATCGAGCGCGCGGTCGAAGATGTGGTCCCGAGCGTGGTGGGTGACATCGTCGGCGGTGCACTGACCGCTGCGCTGAGCGGCGATACCCAGCGCCTGGAGAGGATGGAAAACCTCGACAAGGAAATCGAAGCACGCGTCGCCGGACGCGCCAAAGCGCTGGAAGCGCGTGCCGAGAAGCTGTGCTCACAGATGCGCGATCTGGAGAAACTCGACAGTGCGCTGGCGTATCGTCTGCCCGGTGGCGGCGCACTGGATCTGTTGCGCGAGCAGCCCGACCAAAGCCATACCACCGCCGACTGATTCAAAGCCGATCACTGGCAGGCGGGCGCAACCGCTCGCCTGTCCAGGCCGGGACAATCCGGACGTGCCGCAAAAAGTTGGCGCATGGGGCCACGGATGGCCACAATAGGGGTTCCCCTATTGGCAAGTGATCGCTGGAGTTCTCCCATGGCCGAAATCAAGGAAGCACGCGTCCCCGACATCGGTGGCTACAGTGACGTTCCCGTCATTGAAGTGCTGATTGCCGTTGGCGACACGGTCACCAAGGACCAAGGCCTGCTCACGCTGGAATCGGACAAGGCCACGATGGAAGTGCCTTCGCCGTTTGCCGGCGTGGTGAAGGAACTCAAGGTCAAGCTCGGTGACGAACTGGCCGAAGGTTCGCTGGTCGCGCTGATCGAAGTGGCCGAAGACGCAGGCGGCAAGAGCGCCGCGCCTGCAGCACCCGCCGCTGCGCCGACGCCCACGCGCGCGGCGGAAACCGGAACGCGCGTCGAACCCGTCGCCGTCGCCCAGGAACCGGACAAGCTGGCCCAGCGCGAAATCGCGCAGGAACAGGCCACGGCTCCCGCATCTTCTTCTGCGCAGGCTCCTTCCGCGCCGCGCGCCCTGGAGGACAAGCCCGGCATCGACCCGGAAGCCGTGCCGCCGCGTACGCCGCCGGTCGAATTCAACGCAGACGCCGTGTTGCCCTCGAAGGTGGCGTACGCCAGCCCGGCGGTCCGCCTGTTTGCACGCGAACTGGGCGTGGATCTGGATCAGGTCAAGGGCAGCGAACGCGGTGGCCGCATCGGCAAGGAAGACGTGCAGCGTTACGTCAAGGCTGCGCTGGCGGGTGGCGTCGCGACGGCTGCGCCCGCAGCTGCGGGCGGCGGTGGCCTCAACCTGCTGCCGTGGCCGAAGGTGGACTTCAGCAAGTTCGGTGAAGTCGAAGTCCAGCCGCTGTCGCGCATCAAGAAGATCTCCGGCGCGAACCTCGCGCGCAACTGGGCGATGATTCCGCATGTCACCCAGCACGATCACGCCGACATCACCGAGCTCGAAGCGCTGCGCGTGTCGCTCAACAAGGAAAACGAGAAGTCCGGCGTCAAGCTGACGATGCTCGCCTTCCTGATGAAGGCCAGCGTGGCCGCACTGAAGAAGTTCCCGGAGTTCAACGCATCGCTGGATGCCAGCGGCGAGAACCTCACGCTGAAGAAATATTTCCACATCGGCTTCGCCGCCGACACGCCGAACGGTCTGGTCGTGCCGGTCATCCGTGATGTTGACCGCAAGGGTGTGAACGAACTGGCGCAGGAAACCGGCGAACTCGCCAAGAAGGCGCGCGATGGCAAACTCGGCCCGGCGGAAATGTCCGGCGGCTGTTTCTCGATTTCTTCGCTCGGCGGCATTGGCGGCACGGCCTTCACGCCGATCGTCAACGCACCGGAAGTCGCCATCCTCGGTGTTTCGAAATCGTCCATCCAGCCGGTCTGGGACGGCAAGCAATTCCAGCCGCGCCTCCTGTTGCCGCTGTCACTGAGCTACGACCATCGAGTGATCGATGGCGCGTCCGCGGCGCGCTTCACCGCCTATCTGGCGCAACTGATGGGCGACCTGCGTCGCGTGCTGCTGTAAGGAGCGGATGATGGCCAACACGATTGAAGTCAAAGTTCCGGATATCGGCGACTACACCGACGTTCCCGTCATCGAGATCCTGGTCGCCGTCGGCGATACGGTGAAGAAGGACCAGGGCCTGGTCACGCTGGAATCGGACAAGGCCACGCTGGAAGTGCCTTCCTCCGCCTCCGGCGTCGTGAAAGAGTTGAAGGTCAAGCTGGGCGACACGCTGTCCGAAGGCAGCGTCGTGGCGATCCTGGAAGCCGAGGGCGCGGCGACCTCCGCACCGGCATCGGCGGCCGCGAATTCGAAACCCGAAACGCCGGCGCCGCAGCCGAGCAAGCCGCCGGTCACGCCGTCGCACCGCGCTCCAGCCGAACCCGCGGCGCCCAAGCCGGCGCTCGGTACCGGCAAGACTGCCGACATCGAATGCAGGATGGTGGTCATCGGCGCGGGCCCCGGCGGTTACACGGCCGCCTTCCGCGCAGCGGATCTCGGCCTGGATACGGTGCTGATCGAGCGCTACGAAACTCTCGGCGGCGTATGCCTCAACGTGGGCTGCATCCCGTCCAAGGCGCTGCTGCACGCCGCCGCGCTGATCGAGGAAGCGGCGCATTCGTCCGAGATCGGCATCAGCTTCGACAAACCGAAGATCGACCTGGACAAGCTGCGCGGCTTCAAGCAGGACAAGGTCGTCGGCCAGTTCACCAAGGGCCTGGCCGGCATGGCCAAGCAGCGCAAGGTGCGCACCGTGCAGGGCGTGGCGAAGTTCGTGTCGCCGCATGAATTGGAAATCACCGGCGCCGACGGCAAGACCCAGTTGCTGCGTTTCGAACACTGCATCATCGCCGCGGGCTCGCAAGCGGTGAAACTGCCGAACTTCCCGTGGGACGATCCGCGCATCATGGATTCCACCGACGCGCTGCAGCTGGCCGATGTGCCTGCAAAGCTGCTGGTTGTCGGCGGCGGCATCATCGGCCTGGAAATGGCGACGGTGTATCGCGCGCTCGGCAGCGAGGTGACGGTCGTCGAGTTCATGGATCAGTTGATGCCGGGCGCGGACAAGGATCTGGTGAAGCCGCTGGCCGATCGTCTCAAGAAGCAGGGCGTCATCGTCCATCTCAAGACGAAGGCGGCAAAGGTCGAAGCATCGAAGAAGGGCATCACGGTGTCGTTCGAAAGCGCCACCGAAGGCCAGAAGCCGGACCTCGAATCCGGCATGTGGGACCGCGTGCTGGTCGCGGTCGGCCGTTCGCCGAACGGGGGCAAGATCGCGGCAGAGAATGCCGGCGTTACGGTGACGGATCGCGGCTTCATCCCCGTCGATCGCCAGATGCGCACCAACGTGCCGCACATCTTCGCGATCGGCGATCTTGTCGGCCAGCCGATGCTCGCGCACAAGGCCACGCACGAAGGCAAGCTCGCCGCGGAAGTGGCTGCGGGCGAAAAGAAGGAGTGGGTCGCGCGCGTCATTCCATCGGTGGCGTATACCGATCCGGAAATCGCATGGGTCGGTGTCACCGAGACTGAAGCCAAGGCCAAGGGACTGAAGGTGGGTGTCGGCAAGTTCCCATGGGCGGCATCGGCGCGCGCTTCGGGCATCGGCCGCACGGAGGGGTTCACCAAGCTCGTCTTCGACGAAGAAACCCACCGCATCATCGGCGGCGGCATCACCGGCGTGCATGCGGGCGACCTGATCAGCGAAATCGCGCTGGCGATTGAAATGGGTGCGGAAGCCGGTGACATCGGCGCCACCATCCATCCGCACCCCACGCTCAGCGAAACGGTCGCGATGGCTGCAGAGGTCTACGAAGGCACGATCACCGACCTCTACATCCCCAGGAAAAAGTAAGTCCGTTCCCGGGAAGGAAAAAGGCGCCACCGGGGCGCCTTTTCTTTTTGAACCTGCAGCCGTCATCAGATCGGCAGCACGACGGCCCGGTCTTCGGCGCGGCGCTGCTCGATGCGCTTCCACACCTTCTCGTGGAAATGGAAAACCACCGTGTTGCACGCCGGCTCGACCAGCGCCAGCGCGCCGCCCACGAGCCAACTCCCCGTAAACGCCCAACCGAGCGCGAAAGCCACGGTGAAGTGCATGGCGGCAAAAGTCAGCGTCTTGGACATGACGGGGTTCCAGATGGGATTCATTCTCATTATGAGGGGGCCGAAGCCCCCGTCCAATGAATCGTTCCATGGGCAGCGATAGGCGACCGCTATCTCAAAACGCGAACGTCACGCCGGCAATCGGACCTTTGAATCGTTGATCCAGACCGAGCAGTCCGTCGCTGCCGCTGCGGTTCACGTCCAGCTTGAACCAGTCGTAGCCGGCAAAGACGCCGAAGTTGCGCGTGAAGCGGTACTCCACCAGTGCGTTGGCACGGGTGATGCTGCCGTCGTAATCGCCGAAATCGCCCCAGTCCGCATCCAGATACTGGCCCTGCAGATTGAACAGCCAGTGTTCGTTCGGCGTCGCGGTCAGGCGCAGACCGACCATCGGCGCATAGCCGTCGTCCGTGCTGCGGGCTTCGTAGGAATCCTCGCCGGCTTCGGCGTAAAGGCGGCCCTCCAGCTTCGCCCACTCGGCACCGATCTGAAGGCCCATGTTGAACTTGTCGGTATCCACCACCGAATAGTCGTACATCAGGCTGGCGAGCTGGAATTTGGCCTTGGCCTTGGCGAAGCTGCCGGCGGGGATGACGATGTCATCGTAGGAAAGGTCTTCGCCCAGCGTGGCGCGGCGGTCCTTGTCGTACTGGAAGTAATCGAAGATCAGGCGATGCCGCTGGCCGAAGCGGAACACGCCGTCCACGCGCGGGACCAGTTCCTTGCTGCCGAAATCGAAGTCTTCGGCAAAGCTGAAATCCTCACCGAGGAATTCGGTCTGACCGCTCAATTCGCCCTGTGCATCGACATCCATGACGCCCAGACGCAAGGTGAAGCGGTCTGGTTCCTGATCCTGGGCGAACGTCGGGGCTGAGGCCAAAGCCAGGGCCAAGCCGAGTCCAGTCAGCGCGCGCATTTTCACTTTCATGTGGGATCTCCATCCTCTGAACAGGCGTTCACCTTTGCTGCCGCCAAGTGGACACAAGGTGAAAAACCTGAACGTTCGCCGAAATTGGGCGGGAGATGAAGAAGATGTGAGCAAAAAGCGAAGCCCCGGGCGTAGCCGCGGGGCTTCATACAGGTCTGCTTCGGAGCATCGGACGAGGAAGTTGTTGGCAGACCTTGCGAGAGGACTGACCGGCCTGTTTCGCCAAAGTTCCAGAAAATTCCCGACAAAATAATGAACAGGGGCAGGGACTTCCGGCGCCGCCGGAAACCTGTAAACGCTTACGTCCTGATCTCGATTCCCGGCGAGCGCGAAACGTCGAAGAAAACGACAGTTCGGTCCCTTTGGCGGTTGTCCCGTAAAAAGGCCCACTGCTATACTTTTGCGGCTCGGCGAGGCGCTACCTGCGGCCTCGCACCCGTTAAATCCCGTAGGCCTCTACCGTGTTGAACTCCGTCGCTGCGGGCCGGCGGCTAGTGTTGCGCGCCGCCGTCTGGCAGATGGCCGCAGTAGTGCTGGTCGCCCTGCTGTTCCTGCTCTGGGGTGTGCCCCACGCAGTGGCGGTGGTCGTCGGAGGGTTGGCGATAGTGGTCAGCGCGCTGCTGGCGGCCTGGATGGCGTTCGGTGGAGGCGTGCTCGGCGCCGTTTCCGCGGTGCTGCGGCTGGTGGCGGGAATGGTAGTGAAGTGGGTCGTGGTGATCGGCGTACTGGTAATGGGTGCGGGTTTGTACAAGCTGCCCCCGTTGGCCTTGATGGCAGGCGTCGTCACCGGGCTGGTGGCACAGATAGTGGCTGCGGTTGGCAAGCAGCGATAACCCAATCTAGACGAAAGGTTTCCGACACATGGCGGGCGAGGCGCTTACTCCCACCACCTACATCCAGCACCACCTGAAGAACCTCACGGCCCACGTCGGCGGCGAAGGTTCGTTCTGGACGATCAACGTCGACACACTCGTGACGGCGGTGCTGATGGGTCTGCTGATCGTGTTTGCATTCTGGCTGGGCACCCGCAAGGCCACGGCCGGCGTGCCGGGCAAGTGGCAGGCCTTTGTCGAGATCATGCTGGAGTTCGTCGACAAGCAGGCCCGCGACACCTACCACGGGACCAGCAAGCTGGTGACGCCGATCGCGATCACCATCTTCTTCTGGATCCTGATGATGAACCTGCTGAAGATGATTCCGGCGGACTTCATCGCCAAGCCGCTCGAGCTGCTCGGCGTCCATTACTGGAAGCCGGTCCCCACCGCCGACGTCAATGCCACCCTGGGCATGTCGATCAGCGTGTTCTTCCTGATGATCATCTTCGCGTTCCGCTCCAAGGGCTTCGGCGGCTTCGCACACGAATTCCTGACGGCGCCGTTCGGCAAGTGGATGATGCCGTTCAACCTCATCCTCAACATCGTCGAATGGGTCAGCAAGCCCATTTCGCTGGCGATGCGACTGTTCGGCAACATGTTCGGCGGCGAAATCGTGTTCCTGCTGATCTGGGTGCTGGGCGGTGCCGGCATTGTCGGCATGCTGGGCGGCGCGGTATTCGGCCTGGGCTGGATGCTGTTCCACCTGCTCGTCATTCCGCTGCAGGCATTCATTTTCATGATGCTGTCGATCGTCTACCTCAGCTTGTCGGAAGACAGCCACTAAGTTCCCGCTTCACCGTTTCCCCTTCGTACCATCCACTCTTTAGCAACTAAGTTCCGGAGATCACCATGGAAAGCATCCTCACCAACCTCGCCCAGGTCCAGGCTTCCACCGCCCTCGCCATCGGCATCATGATCGGCCTGGCCGCACTGGGCGCCGGTCTGGGTCTGGCCATCATGGCCGGCAAGTTCCTGGAATCGGCTGCCCGTCAGCCGGAACTGATCCCGGTTCTGCAGGTCCGCATGTTCATTACCGCCGGCCTGATCGACGCCGCGTTCATCATCTCGGTCGCCGTCGGCCTGCTGTTTGCTTTCGCCAGCCCGTTCATCACGATCTTCACCGAGCAGCTGGCCAAGCTGGCGGGCTGATCCGTCGCATGCGCGCCTGAGCGTGGGCTTTTGCCTGCGCTCAGTCTCCAGGCGTAGCTGGGGCCGATGCGATGTGCGCGGCCCTTCATGACCGGCAGGATTACGATGAATATCAATCTCACTCTGTTCGCCCAGGCGTTGGCCTTCGCTGGCCTCATCTGGATCATTGCGACCAAAATCTGGCCGCCGCTGCTGGCCGCCATCGAAGAACGTCAGCAGAAGATCGCCGAGGGCCTGGCCGCCGCCGATCGCAGCCAGAAGGATCTCGCGCAGGCTCAGGAAAAGGTCAACGAGGCGCTGAAGGAAGCGCGTCTCAAGGCGAATGAAATCATCGATCAGGCGCATACGCGTGCGAACCAGATCGTTGATGCGGCCAAGAACGAAGCCATCGCCGAAGCCAACCGCCAGAAGGCCATTGCTGAAGCCGAGATTGACGCGGCCGCCAACCGGGCGCGCGAGGAACTGCGCAAGCAGGTGTCCACGCTGGCCATCAGTGGTGCGGAAAAGCTGCTCAAGCGCGAAATCGATGCCAACGCCCACAAGGCGCTGCTCGACGAGCTGGCCGCCGAGATCTGACGGAAGCACTGACGATGAGCCAGGCCCTTACCGTCGCCCGCCCCTACGCTCGCGCTGCCTTTGGCACCGCGCGCGACGAGGGCAATCTCGCCGCTTGGTCGGACGCGCTCGGTTTTGCCGCGCGCGTCGCTGCGGATCCACGCGTGGCTGCGCTGCTCCCGAATCCGGAACTGCTCCAGACCGAAGCCGTCGCGCTGCTGGCTCCCGAAAGTGCCGGTGAATCGTTCACCCGTTTCCTCAACCTGCTGGCCGAGGCGCACCGCCTGCCGCAGCTTCCGGAAATCGCGGGGCTGTTCGAGGAGCTGCGTGCGGAAGCCGAGCACGTGGTGCATGCCAAGGTGACCTCTGCCGTGGCGTTGCCGGCGGCAGAGCTGGACGTGATCAAGAGTGCGCTGAAGAAGCGCCTCGGACGCGAAATCCAGATCGAAGTCGCCGTCGACGAGTCGCTGATCGGCGGCGCCATCATCGATGCCGGTGATGTCGTCATCGACGGGTCGCTGAAGGGCAAGCTCTCGCGCCTGCAGACTGCGCTGACCCACTGACAAAACGAACGCAGGCGGGCTCCGGCCCGCCGAACATGCCGGCGGACTGCGGTCCGCCCTACAGGAAACCAACATGGCTACCACGCTCAACCCCTCTGAAATCAGCGACCTGATCAAGAACCGCATCGAGAAGGTCAAGCTGGCCGCGGAGTCGCGCAACGAAGGCACCGTGACCAGCGTGTCCGACGGCATCGTGCGCATCTTCGGCCTGGCCGACGTCATGCAGGGCGAAATGATCGAACTGCCGGACAACACCTTCGCGCTTGCGCTGAACCTGGAGCGCGACTCGGTCGGCGCGGTGGTGCTCGGCGATTACGAACACCTTCGCGAAGGCGACGTGGCCAAGACCACCGGCCGCATCCTGGAAGTGCCGGTGGGCCGCGAACTGCTCGGCCGCGTCGTCAATGCGCTGGGCGAGCCGATTGACGGCAAGGGCCCGATTGAAGCCAAGCTGACTGCGCCTGTCGAGCGCGTCGCGCCGGGCGTGATCTGGCGCAAGTCGGTCGACCAGCCGGTGCAGACCGGTTACAAGTCGGTCGACGCGATGATTCCGATCGGCCGCGGCCAGCGCGAACTCGTCATCGGCGACCGCCAGACCGGCAAGACCGCGATGGCCATCGACGCCGTGATCAACCAGAAGGGCACGGGCATCAAGTGCGTGTACGTGGCGATCGGCCAGAAGGCTTCGACCGTCGCGAACATCGTGCGCAAGCTGGAAGAGAACGGCGCGCTGGCCCACACCATCGTGGTCGCCGCCACCGCGTCCGAATCGGCCGCCATGCAGTACATCTCGGCCTATTCGGGTTGCACCATGGGCGAGTTCTTCATGGACCGCGGCGAAGACGCGCTGATCGTGTACGACGATCTCTCCAAGCAGGCGGTCGCCTATCGCCAGATCTCGCTGCTGCTGAAGCGTCCGCCGGGTCGCGAAGCCTATCCGGGTGACGTGTTCTACCTGCACAGCCGCCTGCTCGAGCGCGCTGCCCGTGTGTCCGAGGAATATGTCGAGAAGTTCACCAACGGTGAGGTCAAGGGCAAGACCGGTTCGCTGACGGCGCTGCCAATCATCGAAACGCAGGCGGGCGACGTGTCCGCGTTCGTCCCGACCAACGTCATCTCGATCACCGACGGCCAGATCTTCCTCGAAACCGATCTGTTCAACGCCGGCATTCGTCCGGCCGTGAACGCCGGTATCTCGGTGTCGCGCGTCGGTGGTGCCGCCCAGACCAAGATCATCAAGAAGCTGTCCGGTGGTATCCGCATCTCGCTCGCGCAGTACCGCGAACTGGCTGCATTCGCCCAGTTCGCTTCGGATCTGGATGAAGCGACCCGCAAGCAGCTGGAACGCGGCCAGCGCGTCACCGAACTGATGAAGCAGAAGCAGTACGCACCGATGCCGATTGCGCTGCAGGCCCTGTCGATCTACGCCGTCAACGAGGGCTACCTCGATGACGTGCCGGTCAACAAGATCCTCGCGTTCGAAGAAGGCCTGCATGCGCATTTCGTCAACACGCAGGGCGCGCTGATCGACACGATCAACAAGTCCGGCAACTGGAACGACGAGATCGAAGGCACCTTCAAGGCCGGCATCAGCGAGTTCAAGCAGACCGGTACCTGGTAAAGGCGACTGCGGGAAAGGAATCGGGAGCAGGAACCGGACGGCGCGGCTGCAATGACCGCAGCCTTCCTGGCCTTCCCGGTCCGCTGACTCCCACCCGCTTCAACCGAAGCAAGCAACGCGAGCGAGACAATGGCAGGCGGACGCGAAATCAAAACCAAGATCAAGAGCGTGCAGAACACCCGCAAGGTGACGCGCGCGCTCGAAATGGTCTCGGCTTCCAAGATCCGGAAGGCCCAGGAACGCATGAAGACTTCGCGCCCGTATGCGCGCGCGATGAAGCAGGTGATCGGCCATCTGGCGCAGGCCAATACCGACTACCAGCACCCGTTCATGGTCGAACGCCAGGAAGTGAAGCGCGTCGGCTATATCGTGATCTCCTCCGATCGCGGTTTGGCCGGCGGCCTGAACAACAACCTGTTCCGCCGCATGCTGGGTGAAGTGCGTGGCTGGCAGGAAAAGGGCGCGGAAATCGATGTGGTGACGATTGGCCAGAAGGCGTCGGTGTTCTTCCGCCGCGTCAAGGTCAACATGACCGCCAGCGTGTCGCATCTGGGCGACAACCCGAAGCTGGACCAGCTGATCGGCGTCATCAAGGTCATGCTGGACGCCTACACCGAGGGCAAGCTGGATCGCGTCTACCTGGTCTACAACGGCTTCGTCAACACCATGACGCAGCGGGCGACGTTCGATCAGCTGCTGCCGTTGCCGGCCGCCGAAACCCAGGTGGCCCACCATGACTGGGACTACATCTACGAACCCGATGCGCAGACCGTGCTGGAGCACGTGATCACGCGCTATATCGAGTCGCTGGTGTACCAGGCTGTGCTGGAGAACATCGCGTCCGAGCATGCGGCGCGCATGGTGGCCATGAAGGCCGCCAGCGACAACGCCAGCAAGCTCATCGGTACCCTGCAGCTGGTCTACAACAAGGCCCGCCAGGCGGCGATCACCCAGGAAATTTCCGAAATCGTCGGCGGCGCGGCGGCAGTCTGACGCGCGTAGTCACAAGAATTCATCTAGAGGAATGCAGCAATGAGTCAGGGCAAGA
>JAEZYE010000028.1 GCA_023419315.1 Pseudomonadota bacterium | reverse complement strand
GCGTTGGTGCCAGCGGCAGCAGCGTCGGTCGCGGCGGTGGCAGCGGCGTCGGCGGCGGTGGCAGCGGCGTCAGCGGACTGCTGGGCAGCGTCGGCGGTGGCGTCGCCAGCAGCGGCGGCGGCGTCGGCGGCAGCCTGGGCTTCGGTGGCGGCGGCGTTGGCGTCAGCAGCGGCGTCAGCAGCCTGCTCCTGGTTCGAGCACGCAGCCAGGGCAGCAGCCAGGGCCAGCGCGATCAGAGCCTTGTTCATGGTCATCTTGCATTTCCTCGTCGTTAGTTAGGCAACGCGCAATTGCGCGCCTGCAACATGATGACGCGCCCGTTACGGCTGTCAAGCGGTCGTTGGGTAATTTTTGTCAATCCAACGTTAAACGCATCGGGCCCTGTTTGCCGGCCATCGGTCCAACCCTTGGAAAACCCCGGAAATTGTGCGGATTCCCGGGGCTTCAACGCTTCGCTGGCAGTTAAATGACTTCCACCGCGATGGCGGTTGCTTCGCCGCCGCCGATGCAAAGCGAAGCGATGCCGCGCTTCAGACCGCGCTGACGCAGGGCATGGATCAGGGTGACCACGAGACGGGCACCGGAGGCTCCAATCGGATGGCCAAGCGCGCACGCGCCGCCATTGACGTTGAGCTTCTCGTGCGGAATGCCCAGGTCCTTGATCGGCGCCATCGCCACGACCGCGAAGGCTTCGTTGACTTCGAACAGATCCACGTCGGCCACCTGCCAGCCCACCTGCTTGAGCAGCTTCTCGATTGCGCTGACCGGCGATGTGGTGAACCACTCCGGCTGTTGCGAGAACGTGGCATGGCCGACGATCTTCGCCAGCGGCTGCAGGCCGCGACGCTCGGCTTCCCCGGCGGTCAGCAACACGGTGGCGGCGGCGCCGTCGGAAATGCTGGACGAACTGGCGGCAGTGACCGTGCCGTCCTTCTTGAAGGCAGGCTTGAGCGTGGGGATCTTGGCGATGTCCGACTTGCCCGGCTGTTCGTCCGAGCTCACTTCCACTTCGCCCTTGCGCGTCGCGACCTTGACCGGAACGATTTCCGCATCGAACGCGCCGGACTGCTGCGCCGACTGCGCGCGACGCACCGATTCGCTCGCGTAGGCGTCCTGCTCCTCGCGGGTGAAGCCGTACTTGGCGACGGTGGCTTCGGCGAACACGCCCATCGCCTGGCCGTCATACGGATTGGTCAGGCCGTCCCACGCCATGTGATCGACGGCCTGGAAACCGCCATAGCGATTGCCGGTACGCGAGTTGGGAATCATGTGCGGCGCGTTGGTCATCGACTCCATGCCGCCGGCGACGACGATGTCGGCCGAACCGGCCTTGATCAGATCGTGGCCCAGCATGATCGCCTTCATGCCCGAACCGCACACCTTGTTGATGGTGGTGCAGCCGGTGCCGGCCGGCAGACCGGCGGCAAGGGAAGCCTGACGGGCGGGCGCCTGGCCGAGGTTGGCCGGCAGCACGCAGCCCATGATCACTTCGGAGACAGCGTCGGCCGGGACGCCCGACTGCTCCAGCGCGGCGCGGATGGCAGCGGCGCCCAGCACGGGCGTCGGCACGCCGGTGAACTGGCCCAGGAACGAGCCGATGGCGGTGCGCTTGGCCGCGGCGATGACGATATCGGACATGGAACGGAACCTCGGATAGGAATGCAGGGATTATCCCGCCCGCGATGCGGTGCAGCAATCGCGGGCGGCGGAAAGGCCGTGCCTTGGCACGGCCGGAGGGTCAGCCGCGGCCTTCGAACAGCTCGCGGCCGATCAGCATGCGGCGGATTTCGTTGGTGCCCGCGCCGATGGCGTAGAGCTTGGCGTCGCGCAGCAGGCGGCCGGTGTCGAACTCGTTGATGTAACCGTTGCCGCCGAGCGTCTGGATGGCTTCCAGCGTGACCTGCACGGCCGCTTCCGAGGCATGCAGCAGGCAGCCCGCGGCCGCTGCCCGCAGGGTATGGCCGGCGTCGTAGTCGCGCGCTACCTGGTAGGCGAACGCGCGACTGGACTGCAGCGCGGTGTACATGTCCGCGATCTTTCCCTGCATCAGCCCGAACGTGCCGATGGGCGCATCGAACTGGCGGCGTTCGCGCACGTAGGGCAGGGCGACATCCATTGCCGCCTGCATCAATCCAATCGGGCCGCCGGTCAGCACCAGACGTTCGGTATTGAGCCCGCTCATCAACACGCGGACGCCCTGGTTCACTTCGCCCAGCACGTTCTCGACGGGAATTTCGCAGTCCTCGAACACGAGTTCGCAGGTGTTGCTGCCGCGCATGCCGAACTTGTCCAGCTTCTGCGCCGTGGAAAACCCCTTCATGCCGCGTTCGACGATGAACGCGGTCATGCAGCGGCTGCCGGCATCCTTGTTGGCTGTGCGCATGTAGACCAGCAGCACGTCCGCTTCCGGGCCGTTGGTGATCCACATCTTGTTGCCATTGGCGACCCACACGCCGTCACGCAGTACGGCGCGGCACCCCATCGAGCCCACGACGTCCGAGCCCGCGCCGGGTTCGCTCATTGCCAGCGCGCCCTTCCACTCGCCGCTGCACAGTTTCGGCAGGTACTTGCGGCGCTGGGCGTCGGTGCCGTTGAGGAACAGGTTGGACACGCACAGATTGGAATGCGCGCCGTAGCTCAGCCCCACCGAGCCGGAGGCGCGCGAGATTTCCTCCATCGCCACCAGGTGGGCGAGGTAGCTCATCGCGCTGCCGCCGAACTCCTCGCTGATGGTCATCCCGAGCAGGCCCATCTCGCCCAGCTTGGGCCAGAGATCCTGTGGAAAGGTGTTGTCGTGATCGATCTGCGCGGCGCGCGGTGCGATTTCGGCGTCTGCAAAACGACGCACGGCTTCGCGCAGTGCGTCGATCTCTTCCCCGAGGGGAAAAGCATGTGTGGCTGCGGGTCGCATTCGGTCCTCCCTCCTTGTGCGGCCTGTATTGGAGTTACTTCATCGCTCGCCGCGCAAGTGCCCCATGAAGCGCGGCGCGGTGCGGCCCAGCGGCAGCTTGAGTTTGCCGATGGCGTTGATGCGTGCCTCGGCGATGCGATCGGCCGCGTACTGCGGCGCGATGTTCTCGCGCTCGGCCAGATCGAAAATCCTGCCGACCGTGTGGTAAATCGTGCGCATCATGCGCATCGCACGCTCGCGGTTGTAGCCGTCGATTTCCAGCGACACGTTGATCACGCCGCCGGCATTCACCGCGTAATCCGGCGCATACAGGATGCCGCGCTTGGCCGCTTCCACGCCGGTGACGTGCGACATCTGGTTGTTGGCGGTGCCGCAGATGACCTTGGCCTTCAGGCGCGGCAGCGTTTCAGCGTTGATGGCGTATTCGAGCGCGCAGGGCGAGAACACATCCACCGGCAGGTCGTAGATTTCATCCGGCTTCACCGCTTCAGCGCCGTATTCCTCGACCGCGTGTTCGACCAGCGCGGGATTGAGATCGGTGACGAACAACTTGGCGCCACGTTCCTTCAGCAGCTTCACGAACTCCATGCCGATATGGCCCAGGCCCTGCACGGCGAAGCTGTACTTGCCGATTTCCTCGTTGCCGAACTTGCGGTTGAGCGTGGCCATCAGGCCCTGCAACGCGCCGTAGGCAGTGAACGGCGCCGGGTCGCCCGAACCACCATGGACCTGGTGCACGCCGACCACGTATTCGGTTTCCCGGTAGACGTTCTCCATGTCGTTGACGTCGGTGCCGACGTCTTCGGCCGTGATGTAGCGGCCGCCAAGCGAATCCACGTAACGGCCGAACGCGCGGAACAGCACTTCGGTCTTGTCCTGCGTGCTGTCGCCGATCAGCACCGCCTTGCCACCGCCAACATTGAGCCCGGCCAGCGCATTCTTGTAGGTCATCGTGCGGCTGAGCCGCAGTGCGTCGGTCAACGCGGTCTGGCCGTCGGCATACGGGCGCATGCGCACGCCGCCGAGGGCGGGGCCGAGCACCGTGCTGTGGATGGCGATGATGGCCTTCAGGCCCGCATCCGGGTTGTGGCAGAAGACGACCTGCTCGTGGCCGGACGTATCGAGTGTTTCGAAGATCATCATTGACTCCGGTGCGGTGGGGGCCGCGGGGTTTGCCGACAATTGCCAACGG
Organism: Pseudomonadota bacterium; assembly: GCA_023419315.1. Lineage (GTDB taxonomy): Bacteria > Pseudomonadota > Gammaproteobacteria > Xanthomonadales > Xanthomonadaceae > Pseudoxanthomonas_A. Next base: position 6,854 of record JAEZYE010000028.1, on the reverse strand, counting down.
GGGCTGTAAAACAAAAAAGCGACGTTTCCGGGCAGGCCGTGGTCGTCGCAGGCGCGCAGTTTAATGGATTCGGCGTCGGGCAGGCGCGCGTCGCCGATCCGGCCGGGCTGGACACAATAGAACGAGCGTGCTATTTCTGCCGCCCATGACTGCCCCCGCCACCAGCAAAGGCCTGGCCACCCGCGAAATGATCGTGGAGCGCGCCTACGCGATCGCCAGCCGCCATGGTTTCGAAGGCCTGTCGATTGGCGAACTCGCCAACGCGGCGGGCATGTCGAAGAGCGGCGTCTTCGCGCATTTCGGTTCGCGCGAGGATTTGCAGCTCACCGTGCTGGACTGGACGGCGCAGCGTTTTGCCGAAGCGGTGATGCGTCCGGCCCTGCACCAGCCACGCGGCATCGCCCGCCTGCGCGCCATCATGGACGGCTGCTTCGATTGGATCCGCGCGAACCCCGACGGCTGCGTCATGCTCGGTGCGGCCGGCGAGTACGACGCACGACCCGGCGTCATGCACGATCGCGTGACCCGATGGCTGACCGAATGGCGCGCGACGATCGCCAAGGCCGTGCAGCTGTGTATCAACAGTGGCGACTTCGCTGCCGGCACCGATGCGGATCTCGCGTCCTTCCAGTTGTTCTCCATCACCACCGGCCTGCACAACACGCGCTTCTACGACGCCGAACACGCTGAAGCCCTGGCGCGGCGCGCGGTGGATCACCTGTTCGCTTCCTACGCCGCCTGACCCCACGGAGTACGCCCATGGCCGCTATCGCTTCGCCACGAAAAAGCACGACCGTTCTAAATTCCGTCCGGTTCGCGACGCTGCGTACCTCGTTCGCGCTCGGCAGCTGGTTGATGCCGCAGGCGACCCTGCAACGTGGCTTCCGCTTGTTCGGCACGCCGATGCCCGGCAGCCGCGCACGCGCACGAGCGGCCGACACCGCGGGTGCCACGCTGCGACACATCGAATTCGGGTCCGCACGCGTGGCCTGCTATTCGTGGGGCGACACCGAACATCAGCCGATCGCGCTGCTTGCGCACGGCTGGTCCGGCTACGGCCTGCAATGGCTGCCGTGGGTGGAACCGCTGCGCAAGGCCGGTTATGCCGTGGTGACGTTCGATCAGGTCGCGCATGGACGCAGCAGCGGGCAGCGCGCGACGCTGCCGATGTTCGCCGATGTGCTGCAGCGCGTGGCGCAATGCCATCGCACACCGGATCTGGTGATGGGACATTCGCTCGGTGGCGCGGCCACGACCGTCGCGCTCGTGCGCGGACTGCGCGCGAAGCGCACGGCGTTGATCGCACCGGCGGCGGACCCGTTCGAAGCCGCGCGCCGTTTCGGCGGCATCGTCGGCCTCGCGCCGCATCTGTCGGCGCGGCTGTTCGAGGAATTCGAATCGCTGACCGGCATTGCCGCACGCGGCTTGCAGGCGCACCTGGCCGCGCCATGCATCGCCAGTCCCGCGCTGGTCGTGCACGACCTGGAAGATCGCGAAGTCCCGTGGTCCGAAGGCGAACGCTACGCGCGCTACTGGCCGCACGCGCGCCTGCTCACGACAAGCGGGCTCGGGCACAACCGCATCCTCACCGACGCCGAGGTGATTCGCCGGGTCATCGACTTCCTCAACGGTGCGACGGTGGGCGAGCGCGTGGTGTCCTCGCCGAACCTGCCGTTCGGCATTGCCTGAACAGGCAATGCGGCGGCGTGCGCTGCTTCCCGCACGCTGCCGTAGGGTGCGTCCGGACACGCGTTTCATGGGCCGGCGGTCGCCCGCGCTACAATTCCGCTTCTTGCAACATCGCGAGTGAGGGCGCGAATGAGCACACCGGCTTCCCGTTTTCCTGCAGCAAGCGCTGATGCATCGCCGCTGCGTTTCGTCACTGCGGCCAGTCTTTTTGACGGCCACGATGCAGCGATCAACATCATGCGCCGCCTGATCCAGGGACAGGGCGCCGAAGTGATCCACCTGGGCCACAACCGCAGCGTCGAGGATGTCGTCCGCGCCGCCCTGCAGGAAGACGCGGACGGCATCGCGCTGTCCAGTTACCAGGGCGGTCACGTCGAATACTTCAAGTACATGGTCGACATGCTGCGCGAGCGCGGCGCCGGCCACATGCGCGTGTTCGGCGGCGGCGGCGGCACCATCACACCGGAAGAAATCGCCGAGCTGGAAGGTTACGGCGTCGAACGCATCTACCACCCCAATGACGGCATGAAGATGGGGCTGGTGGAGATGATCGAAGATGTCGTCGAGCGCGCGGAGAATGCACGCGAACAGGGCGGCGGCCCGCGTGACCACATCCCGGCCGGCGACCGCGCGCACACCGACGAAATCGGCATCGGTCGCGTGCTCAGCGCCATCGAGGACGGCGTGTATTCGGATGCAGAGCTGGAAAAGCTCCGAAAGCAATGGGCCAGCGCCGGCGCGCATTCGCCATTCCCGCGCACACGCTCCACGCCCGTCATCGGCATCACCGGTACCGGCGGTGCGGGCAAATCGTCGGTCACCGACGAACTGCTCAATCGTTTCCTGTCCAGCTTCCCGCAGATGCGCATGGCGGTGATCTCGGTCGACCCCACGCGTCGCCGCACCGGCGGCGCGCTGCTGGGTGATCGCATCCGCATGAACTCGCTGCGCAGCGAACGCATCTACATGCGTTCCATGGCCACGCGTCGGCAGAACGTGGCGACCAACGCCGTGCTCAAGGACTGCATCGCCTATCTGAAATCGCTGGCGTTCGATCTGGTCATCGTCGAAACCGCGGGTATCGGGCAGAGCGATTCGGAAATCGTCGATCTGGTCGACTTCCCGATGTACGTCATGACCAGCGATTACGGCGCGGCCAGCCAGCTGGAAAAGATCGACATGCTGGATTTCGCCGAACTCGTCGTGCTGAACAAGTACGACAAGCGCGGCGCGGAAGACGCATTGCGTGATGTGCGCAAGCAATGGAAGCGCAATCGCGTCGCCTTCCAGACGCCGGACGCCGACGTGCCGGTGTATCCGACCATCGCCAGCCAGTTCAACGATCCCGGCATCAGCTGGATGTTCGCCAACCTCTGCCGTCTGCTGCGCGACAAGCTGGGCTTGCCCGCCGAAAAGTGGACGCCGCAGATCGACACCGCGTTGAAGGAACCGCGCGCCACCGTGCTGATTCCCGGCAGTCGCGTGCGTTACCTGGCGGAGATCGCCGAACAGGGGCGCGGCATCAACCGCCGCATCGAAACCGAATCCGAAACCGCCAGCCGCGCGCAGCATCTGTGGCAATCGTTGCGCGAACTGGATGACGCCGCGCTACCGAAGGCCCTGGAGCTGTATCCGGCCGACGCGCTGCTGGGCGAGGGCGCTCAGGCCGATCGCTCATTGCTCACGTTGCGCCAGCGCTACAACGACGCGGTGCAATCGCTGTCGAGCGAAGCGCTCAAGCTGCTGCGCGAGTGGCCTGCGCGCCTCAAAGCGGTGACCGACGAGGTCAACGAATACGAAGTGCGCGGCAAGACCATCCGCATCCAGAACTACCGCGAATCGCTCAGTCACCAGAAGATTCCCAAGATCGCCGCGCCCGCCTACAAAAGCTGGGGCGAACTGCTGGTCTTCCTGCAGAAGGAAAACCTGCCGGGCAGCTATCCGTACACCGGCGGCGTGTATCCGTATCGCCGCACCGGCGAGGATCCCATCCGCATGTTCGCGGGCGAGGGCACGCCGGAACGCACCAACCGCCGCTTCCATTACCTGAGCGTCGGCCAGCCGGCCGCGCGCCTGTCCACCGCCTTCGACAGCGTCACGCTGTACGGCGAAGATCCCGCGCCGCGCCCGGACATCTACGGAAAAATCGGCAACTCCGGCGTCAACATTCCCACGCTGGACGACATGAAGAAGCTGTACTCCGGCTTCGATCTGTGCGCGCCGACGACCTCCGTCTCGATGACCATCAACGGCCCCGCACCGATCATCCTGGCGATGTTCATGAACACCGCCGTGGATCAGCAGGTCGAGAAATTCCTCAAGGCCGACGACGCCCGCTGGGCGCAGGCGCAGAAGAAAATCGACGCCCTGTTCGAAGGCCGCGAGCGCCCGACCTACAGCGGTGAACTGCCGGCCACCAACAACGGGCTCGGGCTCGGCCTGCTGGGCGTCACCGGCGATCAGCTGGTCGACGCCGACACCTACGCCCGCATTAAAGCCGAAACGTTGGCGACCGTACGCGGCACGGTGCAGGCCGACATCCTCAAGGAAGACCAGGCGCAGAACACCTGCATTTTCAGCACCGAATTCGCCCTGCGCATGATGGGCGACATCCAGCAGTACTTTGTCGACAACGGCGTGCGCAACTTCTATTCGGTGTCGATTTCGGGCTATCACATCGCCGAAGCCGGCGCGAACCCGATTTCGCAGCTGGCGTTCACGCTGTCCAACGGCTTCACCATCGTCGAGTACTACCTTGCGCGCGGCATGAAGATCGACGATTTCGCGCCCAACCTGTCGTTCTTCTTCAGCAACGGCATGGACCCGGAGTACACCGTCATCGGCCGCGTCGCGCGTCGCATCTGGGCGCGTGCCATGCGCGAGCGCTACGGCGCCAACGAGCGCAGCCAGATGATGAAGTACCACATCCAGACCTCGGGCCGCTCGCTGCACGCGCAGGAAATCCAGTTCAACGACATCCGCACCACGCTGCAGGCGCTGTATGCGCTGTTCGACAACTGCAACAGCCTGCACACGAATGCCTATGACGAGGCGATCACCACGCCCACGGAAGAAAGCGTGCGCCGCGCGGTGGCCATCCAGATGATCATCAACAAGGAGCTGGGGCTGAACTTCAACGAGAACCCCTGGCAGGGCAGCTTCGTCGTCGACCAGCTGACCGACATCGTGGAAGAGGCGGTCTACAAGGAATTCGAGGCGATCAGCGAGCGCGGCGGCGTGCTGGGCGCGATGGACACCATGTACCAGCGCGGCAAGATCCAGGAAGAGTCGCTGTACTACGAGCACAAGAAGCACGATGGCAGCCTGCCGCTGGTGGGCGTGAACACCTTCCTGCCGCGTGAGCACGGCGGCGAGATCGCCACCGAGATCGAGCTGATCCGCTCGACCGAAGAAGAGAAGGCCCAGCAGATCGCCAACGTCCGCGCGTGGCAGGCCAGCCGTAACGGGCTGGCGCCGGAAGGCGAGACCGACCACAGCCACGCCGCGGCGATGGAAGAACACGCTGAGCCGGAAGTCCACGACGGCCACGGCCTGGCCTACCTGCAGCGTACCGCCCGCGAGCGCCGCAACGTGTTCGAGGCCCTGGTCGAGGCGGTCAAGACCCATAGCCTGGGCCAGATCAGCCACGCGCTGTACGACGTGGGTGGCGAGTACCGGCGGAACATGTAGGCCGCAGAAAACGAAAACCCCGCTTCGGCGGGGTTTTTCTTGGCGGATCACGAAGCCGGCTACGGTGCTGCCCGCCTCCGGGGACCGTCTTGCATTAGTCCCAATTTGGGACTAGCATGGCGCCATGAAGGTTATCGCCGTGGGCACCTTGAGGGATTTCTGGGCGCGCCACCCGGACGCCGAACAACCCCTGAAGGCGTGGTACGACGAAGCCAAGCACGCCGTCTGGCGTACGCCCCAGGACATCCGCCAGCGTTACGCCAGCGCCAGTTTCGTCGGTCACAACCGCGTGGTGTTCAACATCAAGGGCAACGACTATCGGCTCATCGTCGCGGTGGCTTACCGATTCCAGGCCATCTACATCAAGTTCATCGGCACCCATACCGAGTACGACCGGGTGGATGCCGCCACCGTGGAGGCTCCATGAACATCCATCCCATCCGCACCGACAAGGATTACAAGGCCGCGCTGCACGAGCTGTCGGCTTACTTCGACAATGAGCCCACGCCGGGTACGGAAGACGGGGACCGTTTCGAGATTCTGGCCACGCTTGTCGAAGCCTACGAAGCGAAGCACTTTCCCATCGAGGCCCCGGACCCCATCGAGGCGATCCGCTTTCGCATGGAGCTGGGTGGCCTGACCGTGAAAGACCTGGTGCCTTCCATCGGGCAGCCCAACCGCGTCTACGAGGTGCTGAGTCGCAAGCGCGGGCTCACCCTTGAGATGATCCGCAACCTGCACCGGAACCTCGGCATCCCGGCGGAAAGCCTGATCGGTGCGTGATGCCTTAAGTTGTGCAGTCCTACGCTTGGTGCTGCCAGCGTAGGTAAGCCGACGAATAGAAAACCCCGCCTCGGCGGGGTTTTTCTTGCGGCAGAACAACCTAACCTCCCTCTCCCTGCGTAGCGGGGAGAGGGTGCCGAAGGCGGGTGAGGGGCGAGCGGAGTGGGGATGCCTCGGCGCCCGGTTCGTTACCGCGCGCTGCCCCTCATCCGCCCGCTGGGCACCTTCTCCCCGCAGGCGGGGAGAAGGAAAAGCACTAGCGGTACGCCCCCGGTCCGCGCCAGATCAGTTCGCCGCGGCGGTAGATGCGCATCACGTTGACCACGTCGCGGGCGTCGCCGATGGTGGCCAGGGCGGGGTCGTCGGGTTGCATCAGGCGGCAGCCGCCGGAGCCGCGGGTGGCCACGATCTCCAGGGCGCAGACCATCAGTTCGCGGCGGCCGGGCAGGGGGAAGGAGACTTCCTTCATGCCCTGGGCCTGCCAGTCGGCGACTTTCAGTTCGTTGCGCAGGTCGTAGTAGATCTGGTGGCCGTCCACTTCCATGCTGGGGGCGGCGGCGTTGCCCTGGTGGTTGCCCTGGCGCTGGCCGGTGCCGACGGTGCGGCCGTAGTTGTCGGGGGCGGTGTCCTGGGCCAGCATGCCGGGGGGCTGGCCCCATTGGGCGGAGCGGCGCCAGGCGGGTGGGCTGGAC
>JAEZYE010000007.1 GCA_023419315.1 Pseudomonadota bacterium | reverse complement strand
TCGAACAGATAGCCCGCCATCGCCACGAACGTGGAGCGCGCCATGTTGAGCCAGAACGGGTCCTGCCCCGCGCTTTCCTTGTAGAGGCAATCGGCGATGGCCTGCAGGTCGCTGGTGCGGAACGTGCGCGCCGTACGCACGTAGTCGAACGGATTCCAGGCGTGGGTGCGCAGGTCATCAGCGAACGGATTGAACAGGTAGACCGGGCCCAGTTGCTGGCGCCAGCCGGAGCTGATGTCGAATGACTCCTGCTTGATGTCCAGCACCACCACCGAACCGCGGAAGTCAAGCAGGTTCGGCATGACGAATCCGACGCCCTTGCCCGAGCGGGTCGGTGCGGCCAGCAATGCATGGCGGGTGCCGGACATGCGCAGGAACCGGCGCCCGGACTTGCCGACGATGATGCCCTGCGGATCATCCTTGAGCAGTCCGAGCCGGGCGAGGTCACTTCGCGTTGCGAAGCGCGCGTCGCCGTGCGTCGAAGGCCTGCGCGACTTGAACAACGGAACCAGCAACAGCAGCCAGAGCAGCAATGGCAGGCCGAACCCTGCGAGGCGCCGATGCGGATGGTCTTTGCGTAAGGCGCGACGTCCGGCAGCGACAGCGCCTGCCAGTACTCCAGCCACGTGTTCCATTTCAGCGGCGCATCCAGCTTCAGCAGCATCAGCGTGATACCGCCGGACAGGTACAGGCCAGCCACTGCCGCGATCACCAGCGCGACGAATGCGAACCCTCCTTTGGCCTTTCCCGAACCCATCCCTGTCCTCGTGCATGCATGTCGCGTGGACATGTCAACGCGGGGAAGGCTAGGAAGGCGCGGCGCAACAAGTAAATAGGAATTTCCCGAGGAAAATTCCCACACCTCACATGCAACTGCTTTTGCCGTTGCGATTTTTACGACCGACACAGGCTTGTCGTGGACCCGATCGATTTTCGGAGTGAGTTCGCGCGCGAGATATCGGCAAATTCCGCAAAATCAAAACCATGACGTGCCGCACTGATGGGCGAATCGAACCCCGCTCATTGCGCGAAAAATGTACGCCGCAGTACGGTTTTGAACGTCGCGGATCGCCGCCAATCCCGACGAGTCTGCCGTGCCGTGGATCCGATGCAAGGCACGCCTTTTACGGCGCCGACCCGGCGATCAGCGCAACCGCTCTCCCACTCTCGGTTCCGCACCTGGAACTCGCCGCTTCTCCACGCCCGAAATGACGGCTTTCCCCCGCTCCGATCTTCCGGCTCACGCGCCAGCGGCCTTCCACGCCGCCAGCCCATTCCCACGGCGCTTGACATACGTCATGGAGACGCCGGGAACGCGGGCGGAAGATGCCCACGGTTCCCACGGAGTCCGTACCATGAATTCAACACGCAAGCTTTGGGTCGGGCTCGCCGCCTTGCTCATTGCCTCGTTCGCCGTCCTGCTCTGGGTCGGCAGCGAGATCCACCGGCAGGCGCCGCCTTTGCCCGAACAGGTCGTCGCCGAGGACGGCAGCGTTCTCTATACCCGCAAGGACATCGAAACCGGCCGCCAGGTCTGGCAGTCGATCGGCGGACAACAGCTTGGCTCGATCTGGGGCCATGGCGGCTACGTCGCACCCGACTGGGGCGCGGACTGGCTGCATCGCGAAGCCGAGGCGATTCTAGATATCTGGGCCAAGCGCGAACACGGCGCGGACAGCTACAAGGATCTCGACGCGCCGACGCAGGCCGCCTACGCGCAGCGCGTACAGGACCTGATGCGTCCGAACACCTACGACGCGAGCACCGGCACGGTGACGCTGAGCGCGGATCGCGCCGAAGCGACGCGCATCGTGGCGGCGCACTACGCCAGCCTGTTTGGCATTGATCCGGAAACCGCCAAGCTGCGCGAAGCCTATGCGATGCGCAACAACACGGTGCCGGACGCCGAGCATCGCCGCATGCTGACCGGGTTCTACTGGTGGGCGTCGTGGTCGTCGGTGACGGAGCGTCCGGGTTCGGACCTGACGTACACCGCCAACTGGCCGGCCGACAAGCTCGTCGGCAACACCGCACCGCCGAGCGCCTTCCTGTGGACAGTGTTCAGCGTGCTGTTCCTGATCGCGGGCATCGGCCTGCTGGGCTGGCATTACGCGGTCAATCACGGTGACGAATTCGCTCCGACCCTGCCCAAGCGCGATCCGCTCGCCGACATCAAGATCACGCCGTCGATGCGCGCCACCGCGAAGTACTTCTGGGTGGTGATTGCCTTGTTCCTGGTGCAGATCCTGCTGGGCGCCATCACCGCGCACTACCAGGTCGAAGGCCAGGAAGCCTACGGCTTCGCGCTGGCCGACGTTCTGCCCTACTCGCTCACGCGCACCTGGCACACGCAACTCGCGGTGCTGTGGATCGCTACGGCATGGCTGGGCATGGGCCTGTACATCGGCCCGGCGATTTCCGGCCACGAGCCGAAATTCCAGCGACTGGGCGTGAACTTCCTGTGGGTCTGCCTTTTGATCATCGTGGTCGGCTCCTTCGCGGGCCAGTGGTTCGCGGTGATGCAGAAGCTCGGCCTGGATCGCAATTTCTGGTTCGGCCATCAGGGTTGGGAGTACGTCGATCTCGGCCGCTTCTGGCAGTGGTTCCTGTTTGTCGGCCTGACGCTGTGGCTGGTGCTGGTCGGACGTTCGCTGTGGCCGGCCATGCGCAACGGCGGTGAATCGCGCTCCATCGTCGCACTGCTGTTCCTGTCCACTGTCGCGATCGGCCTGTTCTATGCCGCCGGCCTGATGTGGGGCGAGCACACGCACCTGTCGATGGTCGAATACTGGCGCTGGTGGGTCGTGCATCTGTGGGTGGAAGGCTTCTTCGAAGTGTTCGCGGTCGCGGTCATCGCCTTCCTGTTCACCCGCCTGGGCCTGCTGCAGACCCGGACGGCGACGGTCGCGGTGCTGTTCGCCACCATCGTGTTCATGGCCGGTGGCGTGCTGGGCACGCTGCATCACCTGTACTTCACCGGCACGCCGACCGCGGTCATCGCACTGGGTGCAAGCTTCTCCGCGCTTGAAGTGGTGCCGCTGGCCTATGTCGGCTTCGAGGCCTACCACAGCTACAAGATGGGCAAGGCCACGCCGTGGATGGAACGCTATCGCTGGCCGATCCTGTTCTTCATCGCGGTGTCGTTCTGGAACCTGGTGGGCGCCGGCCTGTTCGGCTTCCTCATCAACCCGCCGCTGTCGCTGTACTACATGCAGGGCCTGAACCTCACGCCCACCCACGGCCACACCGCGCTGTTCGGCGTGTACGGCATGCTGGGCATCGGGCTGATGCTGTTCTGCCTGCGCGGCCTGAAGCCGGACGTGGTGTGGAACGAAAAGCTGCTGAAGACCGCGTTCTGGTCGCTCAACATCGGTCTGTCGGGGATGGCGTTGTTCACCCTGCTGCCGCTGGGCATCCTGCAGCTCACCGCCGCGCTCAAGCATGGTTACTGGTACGCGCGTTCGGCCGAGTTCATGCAGCAGCCGATCGTGGACATGCTGGTGTGGTTGCGCGTTCCGTCCGACACGCTGTTCAGCGTGGGTGCGGTGGCGCTGGTCCTGTTCGTCGCCGGACTGTGGATTGCGCCGCGCAAGCGCGTGGGCGATGCACTGCCTGAAAGCGCCTGAGTTTTCGCGTCGATGACGTGATTGGGAGAGCCGCGAAAGCGGCTCTCTTTTTTTGCGGGCTCATCCGCCGCGCGCATCGCTGTCGCGCAGCAGCGCCATCGCCTGCGTGCGCGACCGCACGCCGAGCTTCTCGAAGATGCGTGTCAAGGTGTTGCGTACGGTCTTGTCGCTGATGAAAAGCGAGGCCGCGATCTCCGCATTCGTGCGGCCCGCGATCACGCCGTTGATGATCTCGCGCTCGCGATCGGTCAGTGCCGCCATCGCAGCTTGCGCGTCCACGCCGAGGAAATTCAGCGTCTCTTCCTGGAACCGCGACCACGCCGGCTCGTAGTCCAGCAGCACATGGTTGCGCGATTCCAGTTCGACGAAACGCGCGCCCGGAATATGGGTGGCCAGCAGCCGGCCTTCCTCGACGGGCACGACACCATCCTGCCGCGCATGCATCACCAGCGTGGGCACGGCGAGCGCGGGCAGCAGCGCGGTGACGTTGATGTGCGCGCGGGCCTCCAGCAAAGCGCCGGCGGCTTCTGCGCGGGTGGTAATGCGCGCCAGCTCGTTGAACCACTGCACCTGCGCGTCGGTTGCGTCGGGAATGAAGCGCGCCGTGAAGACCTGGCGGAACACCGGGTTCTGATCCTCCCAGCCGCCGCGTGCGATATCGACGATGGCGCGATACATGCGCGCGGCTTCGTCGTTGCCGCGCTCGTACGCACCGCGTGCGTAGCCGCCGTAGAGCAGCAGGTGCGAGACACGCTGTGGATGTTTCATTGCATACGCCACGCAGGCGGCCGCGCCCTGCGAGATGCCCAGCAGCGCGAACGGCCCTTCGATTTCCGCGGCGTCCACCACGGCCTCCAGATCCGCCAGCCAGTTCGGCAGTGACAGGCCGCGCGGGTCACCTCCGGTCATGCCGCAACCGCGCTCGTCGTAGCGGATGAAGCGGAAGTTGCCGCCGAGGAACTGCGTCCAGTGCTGCCACAAAGGACTTCGAAGGTCGTATTCGAGATGGCTCAGCCAGTTGGCCGCCTTCACCAGCGGCATGCCCGCCCCCATCGAAGACCAGGCCAAGCGCGTGCCTTCGGCGGTGGTCAGATAGCGGATCGACTGCTTCATGTTCCGGCCCTCGCAAGGCTGCCACCAGTCTATTCGGGACAAACCTCCCGCGATTGCCGTGCGTCCGGTCGCACGCCGGGACGTCCTTCCCCTGTGCCCGCCGTGCGCCCATCGCGATCCTGCCCGCTCTTCCCCCAACGCATGCGCGTGCGCATCGAGGCCAATGATGAAGCGCTTCCTGATCCTGCTCTACGGTGTGGTCTGTTATGCGGTGTTCTTCCTGACATTCCTGTACGCGATCGGCTTTGTCGGCAATTTCGGGGTGCCCAAGAGCATGGACTCGCCACGCGACACCGGTCTGTGGGCTGCCCTGCTCATCGATCTCGGCCTGCTTGCGGTGTTCGCGCTGCAGCACAGCGTGATGGCGCGGCCGGCGTTCAAGCGTGCATGGACCCGCGTCATCCCGGAATCCGCCGAGCGCAGCACGTACACGCTGCTGTCGAGCCTGGCGCTGATCCTGCTGTTCTGGCAGTGGCGGCCGCTCGGCGGCGTGATCTGGAATGTCGAGGACGAGGCCGGCCGCGTCGTGCTGCACACGCTGTGCGCGTTCGGCTGGACGCTGGTGCTGATCGCGACCTTCCTCATCCACCATTTCGATCTGTTCGGCCTGCGCCAGGTGTGGCTGCAGTTCCGCGGGCGCCCTTACCGGCCGTTGCCGTTCAAGACGCCGGGGCCGTATCGGCTGGTGCGCCATCCGCTGTACGTGGGCTGGTTCTTCGCCTTCTGGGCGACGCCCACGATGACGCTCACGCATCTCGTCTTCGCGCTGATGACGACGGCCTACATCCTCGTCGCCATCCGCCTGGAAGAACGCGACCTGATCGATGCGCTGCCGGAATACGCGCAATATCGCCGCGAGGTTCCGATGCTGTTGCCACGTTTCGGCAACCGCATGCAAAGCCGCAAGGGCCAGCGGATTCCGCAGCCTTGAGCCACCGTTCCCCGAAACGAGGAAGGCCCGCAGTGCGGGCCTTTCCTTTTGCCATGCATCGAATCCCGGAGGCGAACGGCGGGTTCGATAGATGCCTGCGACCTACTTTTTCGCTGATTTCGGCCATGCCAGTTCGACCAGCCGGCCATCGCGCCACTCGGCCAAGGTCGTGTTGTACGTCGAACTGAACATGTCGTCGCCCGCCAGCAGCTTCTTGAACCATTGTTCGGTGGCCTCGCGCGGGCGCTGCGCGCAGGCGGTCTCGCCCGAAAAGCGTTTGCCCGGAGCCAGGTCCGCGAACAATGCCTTGGCGAACTCGTGGCTGTTGAGCTCCTGGTACTGGCTCGCCGGTCCCTCGAACGGCTTCACCGCGATGTAGTAGTACTGTCCCGCTTCGGTATACCCCTTGTACCGGCACATCCACGGCTCGCCGTCTGCCGCGAACGCGGGCAATGCCGCACATGCCAGCATCGTCCCGGCCAATCCCCTGAAACCGTTCTTCATTTGCAGCGCTCCCCAGCCTGATGTGCGGGCGAGTCTGTACAGCCGTCAGGGCGCTGTCAACGGACGCTTGCGGGGCGGACGGGACCGGGGTCAGCCGGTGGATTCACTCCATGCTATCCGCTGCACCGGACAGCCCGAGCGCAGCGTATTGTGGATTTCCGCCCGGCCATCGGTTTCCGACAGCAACTGTTCGATCTGCGCGGAACTGGCATTGGATTCGACCCGCGCGGCGTAGACGATGTTTTCGGCGCCCCGGCCCACGCCATCGAACTGCGCCGTGGCGACGACTTCGCAGGCGGTGATGTCGACCCCCAGCCGCGCCGCCTCCCGATAGAGGTCGTTGCAATAGCAGGTCGCCAATGCGGCCATGAGCAACTCGCCTCCGTTGATCGCACTGCCGGTACCCGACGCTTTCGACGGCACGGGGATCTGTCGGGTGACGCGGCCGCTGCGGACCCGCACATCGTGTTCGCATGCACCGCTGACGATATGGGCACTGATTTCCATGCGGACCCTCCGGCCAATGGCCTGCTGAAACACGCGCGCGGCAGCATATACCCGCCACCGGCGACGCAGCTCCGCCTGCGGGCGTGTCGCCCGGCCCTCCCCCTTCCGGCATGGGGATCATGCGCGCTGACCTGCTAGCGTGCGCCCACGTCCGGTCGCGGGCGTGCGCTGTCTGTCCACGACCGCCGATTGACCGCTTCTCCCTTGACGGACGCCGCCATGGACACAGTAGCCCGCACCACGATTGCACGCATCGCCGGCCTGCTCTATCTCGTCGTGGTCCTGGCCGGGATCTTCAGCATCGCCTACGTGCCTTCGCAGACACAGGTCGCCGGTGATGCCGCAGCGACCGTCGCTAAAATCACCGCCAACACCGGACTGTTCCGGGCGGGCGTCGCGGCCGGGCTGGTCTGTTACACCGCCTTCCTGTTGCTGCTACTGGCCCTGTTTCGCCTGTTGCACCCGCACGGCAGGACCGCCGCCGTATTGATGGTGGCGCTGGCCGCGGCCAGTGTGCCGGTCTCGTTGTTCAACCTGACCCACAAGCTGGACGTGCTGACCCTGCTGGGCAACGCACCGGAGCTGCATGCCTTCGGCGCGGAACTTGTCACTGCGCAGGTAATGCTTGCACTGAAGGCGTACGGAAACGGCCTGCTGGTGTCCAAGCTGTTCTGGGGGCTGTGGCTGCTGCCCTTCGGCTGGCTGGTGTTCACGTCACGTCTGCTGCCGCGTGCGCTCGGCGTACTGCTGATGCTCGGTTGCTTCGGCTACGTCATCGACGTATTCGTGCGCGTGCTGGCGCCGGAGTTCGCTGCCACGCCGATGGCGGGCTACATCACCCTGCCCGCAACCCTGGGCGAGATCGGCACTTGCCTGTGGCTGCTGGTGTTTGGTGTGCGTGCGCCAGCGCAAGCCGGGAGATGAATCCCGGGCTTGGGGATATCGATTCCATACAGGATGCGGCGGTCGCGCCCGTGCCGTATCGCATTGACGTCACCGTGAGCGAACTGCGAACGGGTGATCGTCGGGACTGAATCAACGAAAGGCCCACGCAAGCGCGCCCGCCAATGGCAATACGAAAAAAAGTGCCACTACGCCCAGGCAGCCCGCGCCGCCCTTCGCGCTGACATCGTTCGAATGTTGTGGACGCGACTGGAGCCAGGAGACATGGCAGGACCGGCAGAAGAACTTCTTCTTTCCGCGACGCCAGGCTTCGGACGTGCGTTCATCGTGGCGTGACGCAGTACCGCAGCGACTGCACTTGAAAACAGGGGATTTCGGTTTGCGCTTCGGCAGCAGCTTCGCCAGCAGGCCGACCAAAGCAAACACGGCGAATACGACAAAGGGGATCATTTCCAATGACATCGACCTTCTCCTTATGGTCCATCCATACGTCGCGCCCAGGGCGGACGCACGATACGGAGTTCTTCCGGAACACGGCTCACGCCTCATGGAGCTTGTGCAGATGCACGCGCACCTGGCGCTCATTGTCGCAAGTTGCGGAGACTGGAAACCAGCAGGACCCCGGATACGCAAACAAGCGCAGCGATGCTGAAAACAGCAAGCCCACCGGTATAGGTAAGGCCACGCAGTTCGAATATCGGGTAGCCGGCCCGAATGGATTTGTCCATCGATTGAATGCCGAATGAAAATCCGAGCACGCTGGATACAAGAATCCAGAGTTGTGTACTGTGCTCTGTACGTTCCATGTGCATCGACGCCTCGCCAAGAAAGTTGCAGCCCTGCTCCACAAATGCAGAGCCTGTCGTCATGAGGCTGGCCCCGCCAAGGTATCCGCAAGGACAGCGGCATCGTACAACCCGTCGCGACGACAATGATGATGTGGAAGTTCGACGCCATCCACAAAGAGCGGGCTTGATCGAGACGGACGGTCTTCGGGAGTACCCGTCCCCCGGCGACTCAATGCCCCACAGACGCTGCGGTGCACCACCGGCCATCAAAAACGGCCTGCGCCCGAAACGCAGAAGAGCCGCATGCGCGGCTCCCCTCGAAAATCCCGATGTTGCCGAGTCAGTCGCCGTGCTTGCAGCCGCAGCCGCAGCAGCTTTCACGCGGTTCGGCGTTGCTGCTTTCCAGTTCGACTGCTTCGCCGATGGCGTGCAGCAGCGAGACGACGCGCTCGGTAGGCAGGGTCGTCATGATGCTGAGGCGTCCGCTCTCGTTGTCGAGCTGCACTTCCGCATCCGGATCCCAGTCGCGCAGGGCGCGGGTCATCGAGAGGCAGCGTTCTTCGGGTGTGGCCTGCGCCACCGTTTCCTGGGTCATGTCTGTGTTCCTGTCATGGGGACGGCCATGCAGGAGCATGGCGCGGCTCGACTATAGGCAGCCGGCGGGGCCGGCTCGTTGATTTGCATCAAGCCGGCGCCGGAATTCCGGCGCGTGCAGCCGGAGATACGCGTTTTCCGGCCCCCGGAAACAACTTCGCCCACGAACGTGGGCGAAGTGCGGGTCCAGCAGAGTGAAGCGATCAACCTTCCACGATCATGCGCGAACGCATTTCCAGGTGCAGCGCGTGGCAGAAGTGCGTGCAGTAGCACCAGTACACGCCGGGCTTGTCGGCCAGGAACGTCACCGACTTGGTTTCCTGCGGGTTGACGATGAAGTTGACGTTGTACTTCGGAATGCCGAAGCCGTGCGTCAGGTCTTCCACCTTGTCCAGGTTGGTCAGGGTGATGGTGACGATGTCGCCCTTCTTCACCTTGAACTCGCGCATGGAGTACGCCGGTGCCTGCGAGGTCAGGCGGATGTGCACCTTGTTGCCGTCGCGCTCGATGCCGGCCGTTTCCGCCGAGACCGCATTCGGGAACTCGTCCAGGTTGTAGATCTGGCGGGTCTTGATCACGTCCGGCGACACGATGATCGCGTCATGCGGTTCCGGGTACGCGGTGTGATCGTGGACCAGCACCATCTTCTCGCCGGAGATGTCGATCAGCTGCTCGGTTTCCACGTGCAGCGGGCCGACCGGCAGGAAGCGATCCTTGGAGAACTTGTTGCCGGAATTGAAGAAACGGCCGTCGGCGTTCTTGGTTTCACCCATCGAGGTGTAGCCATGGCCCGGTTGGTAGTGCACATCCACGCTGTCGAGAACGACCTTGGCGTTCTTGTCGCCCTTGAACTGCGCGATCGCGGCGTCGACGTTCCACTTGACGATCTTGCTGTCCAGGAAGAGCGTCGTGTACGCGTTGCCCTTGTTGTCGAAGCCGGTGTGCAGCGGGCCCAGGCCCAGGTTCGGCTCGGCGATGACGGCATCACGCGGATTCTTCAGTTCACCGTCGAACCACTGCGCCACCTTCGTCAACTCGATCACCGAGCAGGTCGGCGACAGCTTGCCGGAGCAGACGAAATACTTGCCATCCGGGCTGGCGTTCACGCCGTGCGGGTTCTTCGGCACGGGCACGTAGCAGGTCAGCGCGGTCTTCGGATCGGCGTTGGCGGCGCGGCGGCCGTCCACGACCGGCACCTTGGAATCGCCGATCGTCGTCGCCTTGCCGGCGGCAACGGCGGCTTCGATGCGCGCGATGTCGAAGAACACGCAGGCGTCCTGTTCGGCCGACATCATGTCTTCGTAATGCGCGCCGCCTTCCATGTTGTACTGGTTGGAGGCCGCGAAACGACCGTCGTACGTGGTCGCCACGAGGTCCATGTTGCCGTCGACGCGGCACTGCCAGCGCACTTCCATCGTTTCGGCGTCAAGGCAGGTGAACAGACAGCCGTAGGCATCCGGCGATTCCATGTCGCGACCGTCGTTCGGCAGCGGAATGTGGAACTCCGCACCGGCGAACACGCGCGTGGTGTGGTTGATCGCCTTGTCCACCGGATCGCACTTGTCCGGGAAGATGCCGTGGTGGCCCTGCACGTTCGGCAGTTCGACGATGCGATCGGTTTCGAACGTATCGCCACGCACGCGGGCGACGCGGCTGTGCAGCTTGTCATTCACCCAAAAGTATTTGCCGTTGTACGTGCCGTCGGTGTACGAGCCGTGCACATGGTGGGTGTCGCCGGTCCAGTACTTCAGCTGGCCGTCCGGACGCGTGCCCATGATCGCCTTCGATTCGTTGGTGATGCCCCAGCCCACCATCGGATCGATGTTGAACACCGGAATGCGCTTGATGGTGCGGCCCGAAGGACAACCGTAGATGCGCATCTCGCCGGAGTGACCGCCGGAAGAAAGCACGTAGTAATCATCCAGCTTGCCCGGTGCAACTTCGTAGTTGCCCTTGTGGCCGGCTGCACCGGCGGCGGTTGCACCGCCTGCGGCCGCCTTGCCATCGGACTGCGAACCGCAGCCCGTCAGGCTCAAGGTCAATCCCGCGCCGGCCAGTGCGGCGGCGCCCCCAAGGATCTTTCTGCGCGAAGGATCGCTGAGCTCTGTCTGTCTATTGGTACTCATGCTGCGTTTCCTCAATAACCCGATAGCCGGGTGGGTTGTTTCCCGGACGGCAACATACTTCGGAACGGCATGCCGACATCTTGATTCAGATCAAGGTGATTCCAGTTGCCAGGCACTACCTTGCAACGCGTTCGCACGCACCGTCGCTGCACTGCACGTTGCACCGGATTCCTGTTCCCGAATGGACCCAGCCATGAAACTTTCCGCTGTTCGTTTGCTCTCCCTCGCCACGTCCCTCGGCCTGTTGATCGCCTGCTCCGCACAGACCCCGGAAGCTGCTTCCGATGCGTCCGCGCCGGCTGCCGAAGACAGCGCGCCCAGCGAAGCCGCCGCACCGGCGGAAGCCGCGCCTGCGCCGGTCGAAGAACCCGCGGCCGAAGCGGCGGCCCCGGCCACCGCTGCAGTCGCCGGCGCCGGCGAAGAGACGTACAAGAAAACCTGCGCGATGTGCCACGGCACGACCGCGATGGGTGCGCCGATGGTGGGCAAGAAAGACGATTGGCACGATCGCATCGCGCAAGGCAAGGACACGCTGTACAAGCACGCCATCGAAGGCTTCAGCGGCGCCAAGGGCGTGATGCCCGCCAAGGGCGGCAACCCCAGCCTGGATGACGAAGCGATCAAGTCGACCGTGGACTACATGGTGGCGCAGTCGCAGTAATCGCAGACGCATCCGCTGTCATGGAAACGCAACAGAAAACTCCATCCACGGCTCCCACTCGTCGTGGCCTGCTCGGATGGATCGCGCTGTTCCTCTGCTTGTGGACGGGGCTGGCGCAGGCCGGCTCGTATGAAGCCGAACTGCCACAAGCGATGTTCAGCGATCCGGACCTGTGTCGATACGCGCCCTGCGCCAGCGTATTGCCACAGGTCACCCGCTTCGGCATGCGCGAAGGCAATCCCGCATTCGTGCGCGGACTGCGCGACGCCGGCGGCCGTGAGGAAACGGTGGGTTACGTCTTCCTCTCCAGCGATGTCGCGCCCGACATCGTCGGCTATTCCGGCAAGCCGATGGTCACGCTGGTCGGCATGGATGCGAAGGGCCTCATCAGCGGCGTGCGCATCCTCAAGCACAGCGAACCCATCCTGCTCGCGGGCATTCCCGAATCGCGTCTGGACGAGTACGTCCGCCAGTATCTCGGCAAGCCCGCCGGTTCGCGTTTCGAGCTCGGCCAGGCCGAGGCCGATGAAGTCTCGATGGAAGTCATCAGCGGCGCGACAGTGACGGTGATGGCGGAAAACCAGCTGGTCGGCCGCGGCAGCTTCGCGGTGGCGCGGCAGGTCGGTCTGGTCGAAGCCGTCGCGCGTCCCCAGGCGCGCCTGATCGGTGACGACGGTTCAACACGCGACTGGGCGACGCTGGTCAACGAAGGCAGCGTGCAGCGCCTCAGCGTCAGCCAATCGCAGATCGGCGAGAAAGGCGACGAACCGCTGATCGATTTGTGGTTCGGCTATCTCAACGCACCGGCCATCGGCCGCAGCATTCTTGGCGATGCGGTCTACCGGCAACTGATGTCGGAACTGAAGCCCGGCGAACATGCCCTGTTCGTGATCGGCGATGGCACCAGTTCGTTCAAGGGTTCGGCGTTCGTTCGCGGCGGCATCTACGATCGCCTGCAGGTCTCGCAGGACGTGGACGTCCATCACTTCCGCGACACCGACTACCGCAACCTCTACGGCGTACGTGCGGCAGGTGCGCCTGCCTATCGCGAATCGGCGATCTTCATCCTGCGCAGCGACTCGTTCTCCGCCGCGTATCCGTGGAAGCTGTCATTCCTGGCGCATCGCAGCAGCGATGCCGGCAACCGCGACTTCGCCAACTTCGATGCACAGTACTGGTTGCCGGGCCAATACCTGGAAGGCGGCCGTCCGCTTGTCGAAGCGAAAACGCCGGCATGGGTGCGCGTGTGGAAGACCCGTGCCTGGTCGATCGCCGGCATGGTCGCGCTGCTCTCGTTCGTGTTCGTGTTCTACGCGCTGCACCGCCGCTGGGCCGCGAAGTCGCGCCGCACCGACAAGCGCCGCATCCTGTGGCCGCATATCACCGTGTGGATCCTGGCGGTGGGCTTCCTCGGCTTCTCCGAGCTGGGGCAGCCGTCCATCGTGCAGGCGCTGACATTGCTGCATGCGCTGCGCGACGGTTGGCGCTGGGAACTGTTCCTGAGCGACCCGCTGATCTTCATCTTCTGGATCTTCATCGCCATCACGATCGTGCTGTGGGGCCGCGGCGTGTTCTGCGGCTGGCTGTGCCCGTACGGCTCGTTGAGCGAGCTGCTGTACAAGGCTGCGGGCAAGGTCGGGCTGGCCCGCTGGCAGTTCAAGCTGCCGTATCGCTGGCACATGCGTGCGCGCTGGATCAAGTACATCGTGCTGGCCGTGCTGGTGGTGGCCTCGTTCCATTCGATGGCGCTGGCCGAACGCCTGGCGGAAGTCGAGCCGTTCAAGAGCACGTTCTTCGTGCCGATCTGGACGCGCGCGTGGCCGTTCATCCTGTTCTGGGCCGTGCTGCTTGCGCTGTCGCTGTTCATGGAACGCCCGTTCTGCAAGTACCTGTGCCCGCTCGGTGCGAGCCTGGCAATTCCTTCGCGCTGGCGCCTGTTCGGCCTGTGGCGCAAGGCCGAATGCACCACGTGCAAGGCCTGCGCGAACGGTTGCGGTTCGCAGGCGATTGATCCGCAGGGGCGCATCGATCCGACCGAGTGCATGCAGTGCCTGGATTGCATGGTGCTGTACTACGACGACCATTCGTGCCCGCCGCTGGCGCAGGAGCGCAAGCGCCGCGCCAAGTTCGGCCAACCGCTTACGCCCGTCGGTCGCGACGGCCACTTCATTCCACTGGAACTGGTGGAATGAAGCCTCCGACCCGATACCGGCGCGCCCTGCTCTGCCTGCTGGCGCTGATGCCGGTGCTGGCATCGGCGGCGACGCTGCGCGTGCGTCCCGGTGAACGCATCGGTGACGCCATCGCGCAGGCCGGCGCAGGCGACGTGATCGAAATCGAACGCGGCGTCTACCATGAATCGCTGCGCATCGAGAAGCCGCTGACGTTGCGCGGCATCGGCAAGCCGACGCTGGACGGCGGCGGCGAAGGCGACGTCATCCGCGTGGTCGCACCGGACGTCACCATCGAAGGCCTGATTGTCCGCGACAGTGGCGACGACCTGGGCCAGCAGCATGCCGGCATCTACATCCAGCCGGGCGCGCACCGCGCGCAGGTACGCGGTTGCGACTTTGCCCATGTGCTGTTCGGTCTGTGGATCGAAAAAGCCAACGACGTGAAGGTGGAGGATAACCTCATCACCGGCATGCGCGAGAAGTTCTCCTCCCAGCGCGGCAACGGCATCCAGCTGTACAACACCCAAGGTGCGCGCATCGCGCGGAACCACATCAGCTTCACGCGCGACGGCATCTACGTGGACGTCTCGCACCACGCCGAATTCGTGGGCAACCGCATCCACGACGTGCGCTACGGCTCGCACTACATGAACTCCTACCACAACCTGTGGGAGAACAACGCGAGCTACAACAACGTCGGCGGCCTCGCGCTGATGGAAGTGCGCGACATCACCGCCCGCGGCAACCGCACCTGGAACAACACCGATCACGGCATCATGCTGCGGACGTTGCAGGATTCGGTGATCGAGAACAATGTCGCCGCCAACAACGCGCGCGGCTTCTTCATCTACGACGTCAGCTACAGCACGCTGCGCGGCAACCTGCTGGTCGGCAACCAGGTCGGCATCCACCTGTGGGCCGGGTCCTACGACAACGCGGTCGATGGCAACGACTTCGTCCTCAACGGCGAGCAGGTGCGCTATGTCGCCAGTCGCGATGTCGAATGGGGCAAGCGCGCCGGCAATTACTGGAGCAACTACCTGGGCTGGGACCAGGACGGCGATGGTCGCGGCGACACGCCGTATGAAGCCAGCGACGTCGGCGATCGCCTTGTTTCGCGCTATCCGTTCGTCAAGCTGCTCGACAGCAGCCCGGCGCTGCAGACCCTGAAATTGATCTCGCGGCAGTTCCCGGTACTTCGCGTACCCACCATTCTCGACGCAGCGCCGGCCATGCAACCGCATCACGCCGACTGGCGGCGCTGGCTGTCCTCCCCCGAATCCGGAGATCCCCCATGAACCTGGAGATGGCGACCGCCACTGTCGATGCCGCCGCCACGGCCATCGAGCTGGAGGAGGTCAGCAAGAGCTACGGCGCGGTGCACGCGGTGGATGCAATCAACCTGCGCGTGGAATCGGGCCAGATTTTCGGCCTGATCGGACACAACGGCGCGGGCAAGAGCACGCTGATGAAGATGATGCTCGGCATCCTGCCGATCGGCCACGGCCATATCCGGCTCAACGGTCAGGAAGTCGGGGCCGGCGGCTTCCGCGCATTGCGCCGCCAGGTCGGCTACCTGCCGGAGAACGTGGCGCTGTACGACCATCTGAGCGGGCTGGAAACGATGCGCTTCTTCGCGCGGCTCAAGTCCGTGAACATCGCCGAATGCGAGCCGCTGCTGGATCGCGTCGGGCTGGCCGATGCCATGCACCGCGACGTGCGCGGCTATTCCAAGGGCATGCGCCAGCGGCTGGGTTTCGCGCAGGCGCTGCTCGGCCGCCCTCGCCTGCTGTTCCTCGATGAGCCGACCAATGGCCTGGACCCGGTTGCCACGCACGACTTCTACGACACGCTGGTGCAGTTGCGTTCGGAAGGCACGACGATCCTGCTGAGCTCGCACTTGCTGGCGGAGATCGAGTCGCGCGTGGACCAGCTGGCGATCATCGCCAACGGTCGCCTCGTCGCACAGGGCACCGTCAGCGAACTGTCCGCACGCGCGCGCCTGCCCGCGCGTGCGCGGCTGCATCTGGACGAAGCGGCGCTGCGACGCGTGCGCACGTTGCTCGTCGATGCCGGCTTCGACGTGCGTCATGAAGACGCGCAGTCGCTGGAAGTCCTCGTTCCGGTCAGTCGCCGCCGCGCGCTGCTGCAACTGATGGGCGGGCTGGGCGACCAGTTGACCGACTATGTTCTGCAGGAGCCCTCGCTCGAAGACGTCTACCTGCATCACCAGCGCTGGGGAGAGCGAGGATGATCGCGGATTGGCAATTCGGCCTCGCCTGTGCGGTGGCCGGCAAGGAACTGCGGGATCGCCTGCGGGATCGCTGGGTGCTCGCCGTGGCGCTGGTGTTTGCGCTGTTCGCGCTGCTCATCGCCTATTTCGGTGGCGCGCAGTCGGGTGAAGTGGGCTTCCGCGGCATCGGCGTCACCGTGGCCAGCCTGACCAGCCTGGCGATCTACCTGATTCCGCTGATCGCACTGCTGCTCGGTTTCGACGCCATCGTCGGCGAGCGCGAGCGCGGCACGCTGGATCTGCTGCTGTCCTTGCCGGTGACGCGCGCCGAAGTCCTGCTCGGCAAATACGTGGGACTGGCCGCCGCATTGACGATCGCGATCGTCGTCGGCTTTGGCGCGGCGGCGGTGCCGCTGTTCCATTCCTTCGACGCGGCCGCGGCGTGGCTGTACGTCCGTTTCGTCGGCAGCGCGATCATGCTGGGCCTTTCGTTCCTCAGCCTGGCCGTGCTGGTGTCGGTGATCAGCCGCGACCGCGCACGCGCGTCCGGTTCGGCGATCGCGATCTGGTTCGCCTTCGTGCTGGTGTTCGATCTGGCGCTGCTGGGCGTGCTGGTGGCATCGGCCGGCAGCGGTTCCTCGCTGTGGGCGCCGTATGCGCTGCTGCTCAATCCCGCGGACGTGTTCCGCGTACTCAACGTGATGGGCAGCGACGCGCTGCGCAATACGTTCGGGCTCGGCACGCTGTTGCCCGAGCACTGGAACAACCCCGTCCTGCTGTGCACGGTGATGCTGGGCTGGATCACCGCACCGCTGGGCCTTGCCTTGTGGAGATTCCGATGAAGCTGTTCCGCCACCGACTGCACGCCTCGCTCGCGCTGTGCCTGGTGCTGGCCGCATGCACCGCGCCGGCCGGCGATACGCGTGCCATTGATCCGGCCGAGGGTGCGTACTGCTCGCTCGACGGCATGGTGCTGGGCGACTATCCCGGCCCCAAGGGCCAGATCCAGTACGCCGACGGCCACATCGACTACTTCTGCGACACGCAGGAACTGCTTTCGATCTATCTCGCGCCGGAACAGGTGCGCGCGATCAAGGGCGCGTTCACCCAGGACATGGCCAAAGCCAACTGGGATGCGCCGAAGGGCCAGTGGATCCCGCTGGAAAGTGCCTTCTTCGTCGAGGGCTCCAGCCGCGAAGGCAGCATGGGCCCGACCCTCGCGAGTTTCTCGCAGCGCAGCGATGCGGAAGCCTTCGCCGGCCAGTACGGCGGCAAGGTCATCGCATTCGCCGACATCACCGCCGACCAGGTCAGCCTGGATGGCGGCGCCCACCATGACAGCGGCATGTAAACCCCGCGCGGCCTGACGGCCGTCGATGACATCCAGGAGACGACCATGGAACCTTTCTTCGCCGGGCTGGCGCCCACCACGGTCATGGAAATGGCCGACCTTTCGCGCCGCATGTACACGCTGCGCGAGGAACGCAAGCTGTGGCTGACCGACATCGGCTTCGAAGACAGCGACGAGCTGCTTGCGGCCATCGCCGACGGCAAGGTCGCCGAACACCCGGCCTACGAGATCTGGCTGGCCTCGCAGCTGTCCGGTGAACAGCTGGAAACACTGCGCGTGCAGTTGGACTGGCGGTGCCGGAATCCGGTCGGCGAAACACAGAACACCGAGTCCGCGCATCCGATGGACGCCATCGCGCTCACGCTGGACCTGCCGGACAACTTCGAACAGGAATTCTCGCTGCCCGCCGATGGACTGGGCCTGCGCAGCGCCGATGGCGTCGACGTGCTGCTGCGCGTGGTGTCCAGCCAGCACTGGTCGGTGGAATGGCAGCACGGTGAGCGGCGCTGGCGGCTCGATACCGCGCCGGTCGCGCATGCCGGCGTCGATACGCACGCACACCTGCATCGGCCGGACGGCAGCGTCGTCGCCGATCCGCTGGCGC
Source organism: Pseudomonadota bacterium (assembly GCA_023419315.1). Taxonomy (GTDB): domain Bacteria; phylum Pseudomonadota; class Gammaproteobacteria; order Xanthomonadales; family Xanthomonadaceae; genus Pseudoxanthomonas_A. The sequence goes on along the minus strand of JAEZYE010000007.1, from coordinate 83,199 downwards.
TGTCGAAGGACCTCGAACCGGCCGCGATCGTCCAGCACATCGTCGATGCGCTGGGCCGGTCGTTCGACTGGTAAACGGGGGCGGTGATGCGCGCGATGCTGCGACGCGTACCGATCGCGCTGCGCGCACTGGGATTGGCGGTGCTGCTGGGCGTCACCGCAACGGCGCTGCTGCTGTGGTGGCGCCCGTTGATGGAATTCGAGGCGGAATACGTCGTGTTCGGCACGCATGCGCGGGTTCGCCTGCTGGCGCTGGACCCCGCGCAGGCGGAAGCGGCGTTGGCGCAGGCGGGACAGCAGCTGGCTGCGGATCACCGCAGCTGGCATGCGTGGGAACCGAGCGATCTCACCGCACTCAACGCGGATCTCGCCGCCGGCCATTCGCGACAGGTGGATCCGGCGCTGGCGAACCTGGTTCGCGAAGCCAAGCGCGGACACGCACTGAGCGATGGCCTGTTCAACCCCGCCGCCGGCAAGTTGATCCGCGCCTGGGGCTTCCACACCAGCGAGTACCCGGTCCGCACCGCCGCGCCCGCTGACGATGAACTCGCGCGGCTGCAGGCGAATCCGCCGACGATGAAGAACGTGCACGTCAGCGCGCAGGGCGAGGTGCGCAGCGACAACCCGCTGGTGCAGCTGGATCTGAATGCACTGGCCGAAGGCTACGCCGCCAAGCAGCTGCGCAGCATGCTGGAACAGCGCCGCATCGAGAATGCACTGCTGGATATCGGCGGCCTGATCATGGCCATTGGCGATGATCGCGGGCAGCCCTGGCAGGTCGGCGTGCGTGGCCCGGATGGCGCCATCGGCCATGTGCTGCTGCAGGATGGCGAAACGCTGTCGTCTTCAGGTGATTACCAGCGGCGACGCGCGGATCCCGGCAAGGCGGAAGGCCACATCATCGACACCGCGCGCGGACGTCCACAGCAGCGCAGTGCGGCCGCCACCATCATCAGCCACGATCCCGTGCTCGCGGACATGGCGGGAACGACGCTGATGGTCGCCGGTCCGGAGCGCTTCGATGTCCTGGCGCATCGCATGGGCCTGCGTTGCGCGATGCTGCTGACGCATGACGGCCGCCTGCTGGCGACGCCGACCATGCAGCGACGGCTCAAGCTGCGCGCCGGCTACCACTTCCAGTTGCCTTCCACCGCACCGGCCGGCGCTCAGGCGGGCGATCCGCCGCACTGCTGATTCACGCGGCGCACATCCATCGGACCGAACGCCCGGCACGGCTGCCCGGCAGCCATTCAATGCAGGGCATTGCGCGCGATCACGGCGTTCCGGATCACGCGGTTCTCCTTCGCATCGCGCCGCCGTCCGGAAACGCCGGCGCGTGCGTGCTCAGTTCGCGCTGCGTTCCTGCTCGCGCTGTTCGCTGTGCTCGTTGCGGCTGCCGTCGCGGAGTTGCGCGACGGGCGCCTTGTCGTCCTGCATGCCCTGCTTGAAGCCCTTGATCGCTTCGCCCAGATCCTGGCCCACGTTGCGCAGGCGCTTGGTGCCGAAAACCAGCAGCACCACCATCAGAACGATGACCCAGTGCCAGATGCTCAAACCGCCCATGTGTTGCCTCTGTGTGTATGAACCCGTGATGTGGCGCGATCACAGCACGACCGGATCGCGACGGCATTGATCCTACGCGGTCCGCCTCCCCCTGCACGGCGTCGTGACGGACGAAATGGCGTAGTCCTGATCCAGGTCAAGGAAGCGCCGGAATTCCCCCCCCACACTGCACCCATGCGCACGATTCCTCTGAATTCCCGCCCTGCCCCGGTGCCGCCCAGGCCCTCGATCGGCCAACTGGCGCAGGCGCCCCATCGGCTGCTGTTCTTCATTGGCGCGGGCAATCTGCTGCTGGCGATGCTGTGGTGGACCGCATGGCTCGTCGCCACGCGATGGGGTCTGTGGACGATGCCGGAAACGCAGATCTACGGCGGCTGGCTGCACGCCTTCGTGATGCAGTACCTCGTGCTGCCGAGCTTCGTGTTCGGCTTCCTGTTGACGGTGTTCCCGCGCTGGATGGGCCTGGAAGAACTGCCGCGCTGGCGCTACCTGCCGGTGGGCGCGGGATTGATGGGCGGCCAGCTGGCGATCCTGCTGTCGACGCTCGGCTGGCAGGCCGCCTTCACCGTGGGACTGTGGATGGCGGTGGCCGGCTGGAGCGCCGCGCTGTTCCTGCTGGGTCGCCTGCTGATGCAGGACAAGGCCGGCACCTGGCATTCGCGTTCGTGCTTCGCCGCGCTTTCACTGGGCTACATCGGCCTGTTGCTGTTCGTGGTGTTCGTGCTGGGCGGCAATGCGATGTTCGCCTTCGCCAGCATCAAGATCGGCGGCATGGGCCTGCTGCTGCCGATCTACCTGACGGTGGCGCACCGCATGTTTCCGTTCTTCGCCGCGAACGTGGTGCCGGGCTATCGCGCGTGGCGTCCGCTGGGCTGGCTGGGCGCCGTCTGGGTCGCCGCGCTGGTGCATCTGGCGCTGGAACTGTTCCATGCCTACATCTGGCTGTGGCTGCCGGACGCCGTGCTGCTGGGCCTGACCAGCTACGCGTTGTGGAAATGGTGGCCGCGCGGCCGCATGCCGGGCCTGCTGTCCGTGCTGTTCCTGGGCATGGCGTGGATGCCGATCACCTTCGCGCTCTACACCGGCCAGAGCGTGCTCTACCTGCTCACCGGCGAGTTCATGCTCGGGCGTGCGCCCATGCACGCCATGTTCATCGGCTTCTTCGGCAGCGTGCTGGTGGCGATGGTGACGCGGGTGACGCAAGGCCACTCCGGCCGTGCGCTGGTGATGCCGAAAGTCGCATGGTTCGCGTTCTACAGCCTGCAACTGGTGGCGGTGACGCGCGTCGTTGCCGAGTTGGCGCCCGACTCGATGGCATGGCAGGCAATCGCCGCCTTCGGCTGGTTGCTGGCGCTGTCTCCCTGGGCGATCCGGCTGGGCTGGATCTACCTCAATCCACGCGCCGACGGACGTCCCGGTTGATTCGATGATTACCTTCTATCCCGACATCAAGCTCGTCCACGTCAGCACCGCGATGATCAGCGGCAGCGTGTTCGCCGTGCGCGGCCTCGCGCTGTTGCTGGGCATGCGCTGGCCGCGCGCCGCGCTTGTCCGCTATCTGTCGTACACGATCGACACCGTGCTGCTGACGGCCGCGATGATGTTGCTGACGGTCCTGCCGGCTGCGCTGTTCGCCAATGGCTGGCTGCTGGTGAAAGTCGGTTTCATCGTCGCCTATGTCGCGCTGGGCCTGCTGACGTTCCGCACCTCCGCGCGGGGCGCTCGCCAGATCGCCCTGTACATCGCCGCGCTGCTCTGCTTCGTGCAGGTGTATGCGATCGCGCGCAGCCATCACCCCGCCGGAATTCTCAACTTCCTCTGAGGTCACGCCATGCAGGACCACCCCGACATGCCCGATACCGCCAGCCCCGTCGCCGGATGGATGATCGAGTCGCTGGATGCGGCGGGCCTTTCCACGCGTTGCGATGAACCGTCCGAAGAGGACATGCCGACATGAGCCTGACGCAACTGGACCTGCGCGATCTTTCGCCGCCGGAACCGATGCAGCGGATCATCGATTCGCTGCAGGAACTGGGCAACGGCCGACGCCTCGTCGCGCTGACGCCATTCCGGCCGTTGCCGCTGATGTCGCTGCTCGATGCGTGGGGCTACGCCTATCGCGTCTACGATCTGCCGGCCGGCGACGCCTGCATCGCGATCTGCCACGCCGATGATCGCGACGCGCTGGAGCCTCCGCGCGCGGCATGACCGGACTGGCGTTCGCACAAGCGCCTCCGCCCTCGCATCCCCTGCGTTTCCTGGTCAGCGCGCTATGCTGGGGCGTGCTGGCAGGTCTGTGGCTGCTGTTGCGCGGCGATCAGGTGCTGGCCTCGCGCTGGGCGCCCGCCACGTTGGTGCTAGTGCATGTGTTCGCGCTCGGCGTGCTGGGCAATGCGATGGTCGGCAGCCTGTACCAGTTCCTGCCGGTCGCCGCGGGCAGTCCGCTGCGACTGGCGCGCCTGGCGCCGCTCACGCACGTGCTGTTCAACCTCGGCATCGTGCCCTTGCTTGCGGCATTCCTGTGGCCGCGCGGCGGCTGGATGATCGCCGCGCTGGCGCTGTTGCTGCCGCCGTTGCTGCTGATCGCCGCCACCGGCGTGCACGCACTCGTTCGCGGCAGCGGTGCGCGCGCAACCCGCACCGGCATTGCGCTGGCGCTGGCCTGCCTGTGCGTCACCGTGCTGCTGGGCGCACGCATGCTCGCCATCCTCACCGGTCACGCCAGCGGGCTGCTGGTGCCGTTGGCGGATCTGCATGCGGCGTTCGGCATCGTCGGCTGGGTAGTCGGATTGCTGGCCTCGGTAGCCAGCATCACCGTGCCCATGCTGCAGGGGACGCGTTCGCTGCGCGGGCGCTGGCTGCTGCTGTGGTGGGCCATTCTCGGTGCATCGCTGGGCGCGGTCGTCCTGGCGACACGGCAACCGGCGCACGATGCCCTGCGCTACACGTTGTGCGTGCCGGTGCTGCTGTTGTGCATGACCCTGGCGGTGCTGCAATGGAATGCGCCCCGCTCGCGCAATTCGACGCTGCGGTGCTTCTGGAACGCCGGGCTGCTGTGCCTGGGCCTGGCGGCCATCGCGCCGCTGCTGCCGCTGGATGGCGCAGTGCACGGATCGTGGATCGGCACGCTGGCGCTGATGCTCGGCCTGCCCTGGCTGGTGATCGGCATGCTGGTGGAAATCGTCGGCTTCCTCGCCTGGATCGAACTGCGCCGCCGGCATCCGCGCGGCGTGCGCGTGCCGGGGGTCGGAAGGCTGATGGAGGAAGCACACAAGCGTCGCCTGTGGTGGTTGCACGTCGCCTCCGGAATGCTCCTGCTGGCCGCTCTCGCCCTGCCGACGCTGGTGCCGCTGGCTGGCCTCGTACTTGCCGCCGCGCATGCGGCCACCCTGCACGCCGTCGTGCGGAGCTGGCGCGATGCCCTGCATTTCCAGCCACCCGCAGGCGCCCCCGGTCCGGCTTGATCTGGGTCAATGGCGGCGTTGCCGCGGCTGTCTAACATCACGCACCCCACCTCAGTCCGAGCGTCATGCGGCCGTCCTTCGCTGGAACTCCCGCCTTCGCGTGTCCGGTTGCCCGGCGTGGTGCGCCATGCCGCCGCTGAGCACGTGGACGCTGCGCGGCACGCGTGCGGCCATCGATCACGTCGATGACGCGATGGTGCTGCTGTTGTCCGCGCGGCAGCGCCTGGCCGGCGTGGCCGGCCGGATGAAGCGCAGCCATGGGTGTCCGCAGCGCGACGACGCGCGCGAGCGCGAGGTGCACGCACGCGCGTGGCGCGTCGCGCGGCGCAGCGGCCTGCCCGAGGACAGCGCCACGCGCCTGATCGATCTGCTGATCGGCGAAGCGCACCGACATCAATCCCGCTCCATGCCCCACCCGACCCACTTGCCGGAAACGCCGATGAACGCAACGCTCCCGACCCTCGCCCGCAGCGTGATGCTGCGCTGCCTGCCGCCGCCGCGGCGCTGGCGCAGCGCCCTGAAAGCGGTGCCGGACGCCTGGCAGGCGAAGCTGCTGTTGCGTGCACTGACCGCCGCCCTGGCATCGCCGGAAGCACGCAGGGCACTCGAGCCGATCGCGCACCGCCGACTCGGCATCCACGTCGATGATCTGGATGTGCGCTGGACGCTGGAACTGCGCGACGGCCGCGTGCTCATCGCCGATGGCGATGCCGAAGCCACCGTCAGCGGCAGCGCCACTGATCTGCTGTTACTGGCCAGTCGCCAGGAAGACGCGGACACGCTGTTCTTCCAGCGTCGCCTGAAGCTCACTGGCGATACCGAACTCGGCCTGCTGCTGCGCAACCTGCTCGACCGCCTGCCGTGGGAAAGCCTGCCGCTGGCGTCGCGCATCGTGTTGCAGCGGGGCAGCCGGCTGCTGCGCGAAGCACGTGATCAATACCGCGGCCGACGCGGAGCGAACGCATGAGCGCGGCGTCCGTGGTGCCCCGCTGGAGCGAGGAACTCGAACAACGCTACGCCCACGTGACCGAGCGCGTCGGCGACGCCGTGCCGTGCCTGGAATGGCCGCTGCACCTGCCGTGGATCGATGCGATCCAGATGCTCAAGCGCGAGCGTGGTGCGGTGATCATGGCGCACAGCTACCAGTCGCCTGAAATCTTCCACGGCGTGGCCGATGTGACCGGCGATTCGCTGGCGCTCGCGCAGGCCGCCGCGAATTGCGACGCCGAAACCATCGTCCTGTGCGGCGTACACTTCATGGCCGAGACCGCGAAGATCCTCGCGCCGGATCGCCGCGTGCTGATCCCGGATCCGGAAGCCGGCTGCTCGCTCGCCAGCTCGATCACCGCCGACGACGTGCGCCGCCTGCGCGCGCAGTATCCCGGCGCGCCGGTGGTCAGCTACGTCAACACCAGCGCCGCCGTGAAGGCCGAATCCGACGCCTGCTGCACATCGGCCAACGCCGTGCAGGTGGTCGAAGCCATGAACGCCGAGCGCGTCATCTTCCTGCCCGATGCATTCCTCGGCCATCACGTCGCCGAGCAGACCGGCGTCGAGCTCGTCCTGTGGGACGGTCGTTGCGAAGTGCACGAACGCTTCACCCGCTCGCAGGCACGGCACGTGCGCGAACAGTTCGACGCCCGCGTCGTCGCGCATCCCGAGTGCCCGCCGGAAGTGCAGGAAGAGGCGGACTTCGTCGGATCGACCACGGCGATGGGCGCCTGGCTGGAGCGCGAACAGCCCGCGCGCGTGGCGCTCATCACCGAATGCTCGATGGCCGACAACCTGAAGTCGCGCTTCCCCAACGTCGAGTTCATCAAGCCCTGCAACCTGTGTCCGCACATGAAGCGGATCACGCTGCCGAACATCTTCGATTGCCTGCGCGACATGCGCCACGAAGTGCATGTCCCCGAAGACGTTTCGGTGCGTGCGCGCGCGGCGCTGGAACGCATGCTGGCCGTGGGACGGCGCGATCGCGTATGAGTGCGGACGAACGTCCCCTGCTGATCATCGGCTGCGGCGTTGCCGGCCTCAGCGTCGCATTGTCGGCCGCTCCTCGCCCGGTGATGCTGATCGGCCGTGCGCCGCCCGGCACGGGCGCGTGCACGGCGCTGGCGCAGGGTGGCATCGCCGCCGCGCTCGGTCGCGGTGACACACCGGCCGATCATGCGCAGGACACGCTGGTGGCCGGCGCGCATCACAACGATTACGACGCCGTCCACCATCTGGTCGGACACGCGCCGTTGGCCGTGCGCTGGCTGCAGTTGCAGGGCGTTCCGTTCGATCTCCAGGGCCCGGATTTCCTGCTCGCGCGCGAAGGCGGCCATCACCGCCACCGCGTCGTGCATGCCGGCGGCGACGCCAGTGGCGCGTCACTGCTGGCCGCCCTGCTGGGCGTCGCAGAACAGGCGCCGCACATCCGCCTGTGCGCGCCGTGGCAACTGGATGCGCTGCGTGTGGACGACAACGGCATCAACGGTGCACGCCTGCGCGACGAGACCGGAACGCGCGAGGACATCGACGTGTCCGAAGTCGTGCTCGCCACTGGGGGCTGTGGCGCATTGTTCGCCGCCAGCACCAATCCTTCGGGCGCGGACGGCAACGGGCTGGCGCTGGCGCTCGCCGCAGGCGCGGGTGCGCGCGACATCGAGTTCATGCAGTTCCATCCCACCGCATTGCAAGTGCCGGTGACCGGCGCGCTGCCGTTGATCACCGAAGCGCTGCGCGGCGCGGGCGCGCGCCTGTTCGACGATCACGGGCAACTGCTGATGGAAGGCCATCATCCACTCGGTGATCTGGCGCCGCGTGATCGCGTCGCCCGCCGCGTCTGGGAAGTACAGCAGCGCGGCCAGCGCGTCTGGCTGGACGCCACGCATCTGCAGAACGAATGGCTGATGCAGTTCCCGACGGTCTACGGCATCTGTCGCCAGCACGGAATCGACCCGCGCGCGCAGCGGATTCCGGTGACGCCGGCCGCACATTTCCACATGGGCGGGATCGCCGTGGATCTGGATGGCCGCACCAGCGTGCCCGGCCTGTATGCGGTGGGCGAAGCGGCGTGCAACGGTGTGCATGGCGCGAATCGACTGGCGAGCAATTCGCTGCTCGAGGGCGTCGTGTTCGGTCGCCGTCTCGGCCGCAGCCTCGTGCATGTCCGCCGCGCGCACGGGGCCGAGGGCGGTCGCTGGGTCGAACGTGGCGCGGCCGCGGACGAAGCGCAACTGGCGACGCTGCGCAAACAGGCGTGGCGCGCACTGGGTCCGATTCGCGACGAGGCCACCATGGCGCATGCCGAACAGCTGATCCGCGACGACCGCGAACTGTCGCGCGCCTGGCAATCGCAACTGATCCTGCGCATGCTCGCCGCCGCACGGCAGCGGCGCATCAGCCTGGGCGCGCATTTCCGCAGCGACTCGCTCGGCTGATTCCCGCCGCGGCTGTCACGCTGGACAGCCGCGCGGGCCTCGCTTCAATCCCGCCTCGTTCATTCCAGCATCGAACGCACCAGCGAAGCCTTGCCCGGCTCGCCGTGCCAGTAACCGTTGCGTGCGCCCAGTCGCGGCGGCGCGACGGGTGAACGCAGCATGCGATGGAAGTGATCGACCACCGCGTGCATGTCCTCGACCTGCGGCGACAGGCGAAGGATGTCCACGCCGCTGGCGATCAGTTCGTCGCGTTCGGGGGCCATGTCGATGATTTCCGAACCCTGCACCTGCACGCCGTTGATGATCATGAAGGACTGATCTTCGCGCGTGGCCAGCGGCATGCCGTCCGGGTATTCGATGCAGCGGAAGCCGCAGACATCCTTGGGCAGGTTCAGCGCACGCGCGGTGAAGCAGCGCGCCGAGTACGCCAGCGGCAGTCGCCCCCACGCCAGGACTTCCAGTTCGGGCATCGCGCGACCGTCCTGCTCGATGCCATCGCGGATGTCCCGCAGCAGCGTGCGTCCCTGCTCCACGCCCGGCACCCAGCGCACCAGACCGTCCTCGATCAACAGGCCGAGCGTGACGTGGTTGTAGACATTGAGCGTCGGCCCGGCGACGAACGGCAACTTGCGTTCGCGGCACAGCTGCACTGCCGACAGATCATTGGCCTCCAGCAGGAAGCGCCCATTCTCGGCGAGCCGCACCACGGCGCCCAGTTCCGACTCGGCTTCAATCAGCGCCAGTGACGAGAGCACGATCTGCTTGCCGCTCTCGGCCAGCTCCTCCGCCAGCGCCAGCCAGTCACGCGTGCGCAGTTCGCGACGCTTGCTGCACACCGTCTCGCCCAGGTAGAGGATGTCGAGCGGCCACTGCGCGGCCTGCCGGTAGAACGCCAGCACCTGTTCGCGCGGCCAGAAATACTGCAGCGGCCCGAGGCTGAGTTTCATCGCGTCAATGCCAGGCACGGTGATACGCCCCCAGCGTCGTCTGTTGGCCTTCGGCGTGCGCGGCGAGCGTCTGCTCCCACTCCGGCCGCATCTGCCACGGCGCGCCCTTGGCATGGGCGTCGATCGCCGCGCGCCAGGTGCGTGCAACGCTGCCGACGTAGGCGGCGCCGCGCTGGCGTCCTTCGATCTTCAGCGCGACCACGCCGGCTTCGGCCAGGCGCGGAAGCAGCGACAGCGTATTTAGGCTGGTCGGTTCTTCCAGCGCGTGGAAGATGTTTCCGCCCACTGCGTAACGCCCCTTGCAGACGGTCGGATAGCCTGCCGGCTCGGTCGCGTCGAAGCGATCGATAAGCACCCCGTTGAGCCGCACCGTGCGCTGCTCGTCGGCGTGTTCCTCCCAGCGCACGAACGAGGCCGGCGAGCAGACGCCATGCCGGTTCGGTGACACACCGGTGACATAGCTGGACAACTGGCAGCGGCCCTCGACCATGATGCACAAACTGCCGAAGGCGAACACTTCCAGCGGCACCGGCGAGGTCTGGCACAGGCGTTCGACCTGCTGCACCGACAGCACGCGTGGCAATACCGCACGCGCGATGCCGAAGCGTTCGAAGGCATAGCGCAACGCGGGCGCAGTGGTCGCCGAACCCTGCACGGACAGGTGCCGCGGCAGCTGCGGATGATGGCGGCATGCGTAGTCGAGCACCCCCATCTCCGCCGCGATGATCGCGTCGGCACCGAGTTCGGCCGCGTGATCGACGGCGCGATGCCAGATCGGCAGCCGCCCGCTGTCCGGATAGGTGTTCAGCGCCAGATACACCTGGCGTCCGCGCGCGTGCGCATAGGCGATGCCTTCGCGCAGTTCGTCGTCGTCGAAATTCAGGCCGGGAAAGGCGCGGGCGTTGGTCTGGTCGCGGAAACCCGCATAGACCGCATCTGCGCCGGCATCGATCGCGGTTCGCAGGGCCGGCAGGTTGCCGGCGGGACACACAAGTTGCATGGACTACCTCGTTGCGGAAAACCGCCGCGACCGGCGCTCAGGCCTGGTTCGCGGCTTCATAGGAACGGCGTATCTGCGTCCACAGCGCATCCACGCGCTGCTCGACCTGCGGATCCAGCGTGATCGGACGGCCCCATTCGCGATCACTTTCGCCGGCCCACTTGCGCGTGGCATCCAGGCCCAGCTTGGATCCGGTACCCGATACCGGCGATGCGAAATCCAGGTAGTCGATCGGCGTGTTCTCGACCAGCATGCTGTCGCGCGCGGGATCCACGCGCGTGGAGATTGCCCAGATCACCTGCGACCAGTCGCGCACGTCGATGTCGTCATCGGTGACGATCACGAACTTGGTGTAGGTGAACTGGCGCAGATAGGACCAGATGCCCATCATCACTCGCCGCGCGTGCCCGGCGTACTGCTTGCGGATGCTGACCACGGCGATGCGGTACGAGCACGCTTCGGGCGGCAGGAAGAAATCGACGATCTCCGGGAACACCTTGCACAGGATCGGCACGAACACGTCATTGAGCGCCATCGCCAGCACCGACGGCTCGTCGAAGGGCGCGCGCCCCATGTAGCTGCCGTGGTACACGGCATCCCGGCGCATGCGCATGCGCTCGATGGTGAACACCGGGAAATGCGCCTGTGCGTTGTAGTAGCCGGTGTGATCGCCGAACGGGCCTTCCAGCGCGGTGTCGCCCGGCCGGATGAACCCTTCGAGCAGGATTTCCGCGCCGGCCGGTGCATCCAGGCCGGTCAACTGGCTGCGCCACACGCGCGTACGCGCCGCACGCAGCAGGCCGGCGAATTCGTACTCGGACAACGTATCCGGCACCGGCGCCACCGCCGCGAGCAGCGTGGCCGGATCGGCCCCGATGGCGACCAGCACCGGGAACGGTTCGTCCGGATGGCTGGCCTGCCAGCTCGCATAGTCCAGCGCGCCGCCGCGATGCGGCAGCCAGCGCATGATCACGCGATTGCGGCCGATCACCTGTTGCCGGTAGATCGCCACGTTCTGCCGCTGCTGGCGCGTGCCGCGCGTAATCACCAGGCCGAAGGTGATCAGCCGGTCGATGTCCTCGGGCCAGCAGCGCTGGATCGGCAAACGCGACAGATCGATGTCGTCGCCTTCCAGCACAATGTCATTGAACTCGGCCTCATCCACGCGGCGCGGCGCGACATGCGCCAGTTGCGCCAGTTCCGGCCATTGCGTCAGCGCACCGCGCAGGCTCGACGGCCAGCGCGGCTCCTTCAGCGAGGCCAGCAGTTCGCCCAGCTCGCGCAACGAACTCAGCGGACGATCCGCCAGCGCCAGCTGGATGCGACGGCGATGTCCGAACAGATTGCCCAGCAGCGGATGCCCCGAACCGTTGTTGTTCATCAACAACGCCGGCCCGCCGGCCCGCAATGCACGCAGGCTCAGCGCGGTGCTTTCCAGTTCGGTCTCGATACGGGCGTCAATCTCGAGCAGCTGCGCATGCGCAGCCAGATGATCCAGGAATCCACGCAGATCGTGAAAGGACATGTCGCCATCCCATAGCGCCGGGGGAGCCGCATTCTGCGCAGCCCCCTCGCCGCCCGACCTTGATCCACGTCAAGTGGAGCGGCCACTGCCGTGGCCGCGCGCGCCCCGCCGAAGCCTCTGCTGTACTTCGGCAAGCGCATGCAGCGCGACGAAACCCGTGCGGCATGCAGACGCATCCTTTGCGCACCCGTCGCCAGACCGTGTTGCGATGCCCGGATGCGATCGCGGCCTTGTCGCCAGAAACTCCGCACTGCGCCGCACGAATCGTTCCGTGCGTAAAACCTGATGCACGAATAGGACTGGGCGACCGGCGTTCTTCCGGAACAAGCCGCGACCCGGCGGCTCGTCGAGTGGACTTGCCGCGCGTTCTGATCGTGTTCCGCATTTGCTCGTTCATGGCGCGACCTCACATTGCTCGCCATCGCATTGCCAGTGGACAGATGCATCGCCATGCTCGGACGCGAGCAACGCCACGCGCGCTCGATGTCCCGATGACATTGCAAGGAACCGCATGCCTTCCATTCCGAAAGTCCTGCGCCATGCAGGCATGGTCGCCGTGACCGGCCTGTTCTTCACCGGATGCCAGACCGCCATGACCACCCCGTCCTCCCCCGATCACCTGCCACCGCCACCGCAGACGTTCTCGGTGCCGTTGCGGTTTGTGGAGCACAATTTTTCGGTACGTGCATACAACGTCTACGGCTGTCGTGTGCTCTACAACGGCCACCCCTTCTTCGTGGGAGGGGATGACGAGGAAGCAAGAGCGCAACTGAGGCCGGCACCGGAACCCGGCTATCGCGACTCCTGGGGCCTTGCTTCCTATCTGGGTGTACCGAACTTTCCCGCACCGGCAGAGGTGCGCTGGCGCTCGGCCGATGGTGTTGAGCACCATGCCAAGGTGGACATTGCCCGAATTTTCCACGAGCAGCTTGTCTGGCATCAGGTTTCCGCCGACCAAATCGTCTACCAGTCGGTAGATGAGGCTGGAAACGCAATGAACATTGGAAATGACCCGAGCATCTTCCTCGAAGTGCACGATCGAACCATCAACGTTTACATCGGTACGTCGGTACTGACACGCTCGGAGCAGAAGCCGGGAAATCGTCATAGCCGATTCCGGAATGACCTGTACCTGGCCTGGTCACGGACGTACTGAGCGTCATGTCCGAGAAGCACAGAATCGCAGCAGATGGATATCGGGAAGATGGCGTTTCGACCTATCCGGCCGATGCACACGACATCCAAACGTACTCGGAGGCGAGCCAGGCCCTGTCTGAGTTCCACATTCCCATATTGCTCCGCGATATCGGTCCGAATGACCGATTGTTTGTCGCATGTTTCGATGGCACCGGAAACGACAAGAACAGCAACCCGGAACACGCCACCAACATTGCACATATCAGCGATGCCATTGAATCACTTCCTGTTGAATCCAAGCACCGAATCAAGGCGGCTTACGTAGAAGGACCCGGGACACAGAGGGGGTTCATCGCTTCCGCCTGGGATGGAGCGCGAGGTCATACCTATGAAGAGCGCATGGAGCGCATGTATGTGCTGCTCGCCGATCAGGTAAAGCGATGGAAAGACGAAGACCCGGATGCCGAGATCCGCGTAGCAAGCATTGGATTCAGCCGAGGCGCCGAGCAAGCCGCCGGCTTCACCCGCCTGCTGCACGAGCGCGGCATCCAGGACTCTGAAGGTGTCCAGAAAGTCCGCAACGCACGGGATCAAGTGGTCGGGACCACCTACACCCTCCCGCCCCTCGTCCCGCCCGGCCAGACACCGCAGGTCGTGGCGCTGATCGATCCGGTCGGCACTGGCGAACCCGTCAAGAAGCATGATCGCCGGCTGCCGCCTTCGGTCATCTCGGGCATCCAGCTCATTGCCGAGGATGAGCGGCGTTCGCTGTTCAAGGCGACCCACATCATCGATCCGGGTCCAAGTGATGACGGCCGTTTCCTCGGCATGGTGGTGGCCGGCGCACATTCGGATCTGGGCGGCGGCTACCACCGCAATGGATTGAGCCTGCGCAGCGGCAACCTGGTGATGGACTACCTCAACCGGCTGAGCGACACGCCGTTCCTCCAGCGGCGCGCCGAACCGGACGATCCGCGCTTGAACGTGGTGCACCGTTCCGAAGAAGGCATGCTCGTCTACCGCGCCACCAGCAAGGTCGATCGGCTTCAGGCGGAAGGCCATCTCAAGCATCTGGTGCCGGAAGCACGGCTGCAGCGCACGACGGACGGCTACAACGCGGAAGTGGTGGACGAGCGCATGAAAGGGGGCTTCGAGTTCCATGGCACGCGTCCGGAAACCCCACCGTCCCACGAAGCCCGGCTGGATCCGTTGTCCTGGTCCGACCGCGCGCCCGTGTTCCGCAATCCATTCGCAATGGACGCGCTCAATGCCGTGCTGAAAGGCGATGACGACGCCTTCATGCGCGCCGCGCATCGCTTCTCCGACTCGGCCGAAGGCCAACGGCTGGACGCGCTGGCGAACGAACTGCTGCAACAGGAGCGCACGCGGCAGCGCGCACAGGAAGCAGACGCACAACCGATGCCCGCGCGCGGGCGCTCGCTCTGAATCAACACAGGAGTTCCGATGTCCTACGGATCAGCGACGGCTTCGCCGAACGAAAACCTCACCCTCGCCCTGCTCAAGCTGGCGGCGAAGACCGACGAGCGCGGCGCGCGCATGGAAGCGTCGGTACAGAAGGAAGTCACCCACCTGCGCAACGAGATTGCCCGGCTGGAGAAGCAACTCGCCGCCCTGGTCGATCAGGCCGGCGCGCAGATTGCGAGCCATTCAATGCAGGCACTGAAGCCCGCGACCACGCGCTACGAACAGAGCGTCGATCGGATGACGAACCAGCTGCAGCGCTCGGGCCGCGTGTTGTGGACCACGTTCGGAGCGGCCGCGGCCCTGGTCGCGCTGGTGCTGGTCGGCGGAACGTTCGTGCTGGACCATCATCGGGATCAGCTGGCCGAACTGAAGGATGAACTCGACCAGCAAGCGAACATCGCGCAGGTCATCCGCGCCTACAACGCCTCGGATGTGCAGCTATGCGGGGAACGCCTCTGCGTCAACGCCGACACAAAGGGGGCGCGTCATGGCGATCGGCAGCAGTACCGCGTCGCCCGGCCAAGACCGGCGCCGTGAAAAACAGAGGCCCTTCTACGAGGGCCTCATGGCGGATTCCTTCGCACGGTCCAGTCGCGGCGACTCGGCTGTAACCGCACCGTTACAGCGGTGATGGCGCACCGGGCGAGCGAGCGCGTCCACGATTCTGGTCACGGATGCCGGCTATGCCCGAAGCGATAGCACCTGGCCGAGGCACGCTTGATCGCGCGCTGGACATCATGCGAACAAGCGCATCAATGCCCGGTTAAACGGCACGCCACAGCGATGCCACCCGCATGAAACCGGCAACGACGACCGGCATGATCGTTCACAGCGCCTTGGCGGCGGCGGGAGGATGGTCTGTCTGCAAGCTGGACACCAGCGCCACTTCTCCATGCAATGACTGCGGATTCTTCGGCTTCCTTCTGGCGACGCAACGGTCTGTCGCTCACGCTCGCAGCGCTCTTCATCGCGTTCCTCGTCTTCCAGACGCTGGCTGGCCACGCGGCATGGAACGAGGATCGCCTGCGTGAGGGTGAAGCTCCGGCCACGCTCGCGCTGTATCTGGGCAGTGGCCACTTCATCTCGGCCACGTTCGAGAACTGGGAAAGCGAATTCCTGCAGATGGGCATGTATGTGCTGCTGACGGTGTGGCTGCGCCAGCGTGGCTCGGCCGAGTCGCGTCCGCTGGACCCGGCGAAGGAAGAAGAGAACATCGAGCCCGGCCCGACGCCCTGGCCGGTGCGCGCGGGCGGGATCTGGCGAGCGTTGTACGCGCATTCACTGGCGTCGGCCTTCTTCCTGCTGTTCTTCATCTCGTTCGCGCTGCACGGCTACGGCAGCTGGGTGCACGAGAACGACGAGCGCCTCGCTGCGGGAGAGCCCGCCATCTCGCTGATGCATCATCTGACCGGCGCGCAGTTCTGGTTCGAATCGTTCCAGAACTGGCAGAGCGAGTTCCTCGCCGTACTGTCGATCGTGCTGCTGTCGATCTTCCTGCGGCAGGACAAGTCACCGGAATCCAAGCCGTTGGCCGCGCCGCATTCGCAGACCGGCACGTGATGATCCGGGCATCGACACGCTCATCACTTTTTTCATTCGAAGCTGATCGCCATGGACGTGCATGACACACCGAATGCGAACGCGCCCGGCCATCTGCGCTGGGTGATCCCGGAAGGCTATCTGCCCGGCCGAAGCCACGGCCCGAAGCCGGAACTGGAAAGCCACGAAGCCTGCTGCATCCTCAATGCCGGGCCGCAGGACGCCGACATCCGCATCACGCTCTATTACACCGATCGCGATCCCGTCGGACCGTATCGATTCCGGGTGCCGGCAAACCGCACCTGTCATCTGCGCTACAACGATTTCGACGATCCCGAACCGGTGCCGCGCGATACGCCATATGCCAGCGTGATCGAATCTTCGGTTCCGGTGGTCGTGCAGTACACGCGACTGGATTCACGCCAGGCCGAGAACGCCCTGATGACGGCGATGGGTTTTCCCGCGTAGAGCCGTGTGTGCAGTGCCCGGGAAGATTTCCGCGCACTGCTGTTCGCATGCATCTCACGTACGCGCCCGCAGACTGGCTTGCATTCCCCACAGGAGAATCCCCATGACGGTACCCGACTATCCGAAGCCTCCGTTCAAGCCGCAGCAGCAGTCCTTTCCCGGCAAGACGGAAAAGATGGATCCGCGCCCGGATCACGGTGAAGAGAGCTACAAGGGACATGGACTGCTGGAAGGCAAGAAGGCGCTGATTACCGGTGGCGACAGCGGCATCGGTGCGGCGGTGGCAATCGCCTTCGCGCGCGAAGGCGCCGACGTTGCGATCGCACATCTTCCGACCGAGGAGCAGGATGCCGAACGCATCGTCAAGCTGATTCGCGATGCCGGCCGCCAGGGTTCCCGTCATGCGTGCGACATCAGCGATCCCGATCAGGCCGCGGCGTTGATCGAAACGGTGGCAAGCGAACTCGGCGGGCTCGACGTGCTCGTCAACAATGCCGCGTACCAGAAGTACTACCAGAGCTTCGAGGAAATCACGCTCGAAGAATGGGAAAAGACGTTCGCCACCAATGTGCATGCACCGTTCAACCTGGTGCGGCTGGCGCTGCCTCATCTGCGCGAGGGCGCCGTGGTCATCAACACCGCGTCGGTGCAATCGAAGAAGCCGAGTCCGAACATCCTGCCGTATGCCGCGACCAAGGGCGCGATCGCAAACCTGACCATCGGTCTGGCCGGCCTGCTCGCCGAGAAGAAGATCCGCGTCAACGCCGTGCTGCCTGGCCCCATCTGGACGCCCTTCATTCCCGCCGGCATGGACGAGGAAGAAGTGAAGGACTTCGGCGGGCACACGCCGATGGGACGGCCGGGACAGCCGGCTGAACTGGCTTCGGCCTACGTGATGCTGGCCAATGACGCTTCCAGTTATACCTCCGGCGCCTTGCTGACGGTTTCAGGCGGCGCAGTGACGCTCTGAAGAGGCGTCACCGATGCATCGGGTGAACGAATCCTCGTGGTGGGAAACCTGGGTGCGCGAATGGACGCAGGTCGGCTGGCCACTGCTGGAATGCGCGCTCATCCTGATCGCGGCGTGGCTGCTGCGGCGCGTGCTGCGCGGCGTCATCAAGCGGGTCTGCGATCGCTACCGATTGGCGGCCGAAGTCGCCATCGGTGCGCGCCGGCTGATTGGCGTCCTGATCTACACCAGCGCGACGATGCTCGTGCTGGCGCGGCTCGGTGTATCGGGCAGCGTGCTGTGGACTGCGTTGACCGGCTTCACCGCGGTGGCGGCCGTTGCGTTCTTCGCGGCATGGAGCGTGCTGTCGAACCTCTTCTGCAGTCTGCTGATCCTGACCACGCGCCCGTTCCGCGTGCACGATCACATCGAGGTGCTGGAGAACGGTGACAAGCCCGGCCTGCGCGGCCGCGTGATCGACATCAACCTGCTCTACACCACGTTGCTGGAAACCGACGGCGCGTTCGGCGACACCGTGCTGCAGGTGCCCAACAGCCAGTTCTTCCAGCGCACGACGCGTCGCTGGCGTTCCGGCGAGCCGGCTCCGCGATCCGGCGACGGCGTCGATCCGCTGCGCCGCGACTAGCGGCCGAGGCCGAGATCCCAGTCCTGTTCGCGGCGCTCCACGCGGAGCGTTCCTTCGCAATCCACGACGGCGTAATGGCTTTTGCCGTCCATGTCGCGCCAGAAACGCAGATCGACCTTCGCCGCGCCGACACGCAGGCCGCGTATCGAAATCTGCGGCAGCCATTCCGGCAGCCAGGGATCCACCCGCAACGTGTTCGACTCGGCCTGCGGCTGCAAGCCGAGCAGCGCCTGCATCAGCAGTAGTGGCGTGCCGGCTGACCACGCCTGCGGCGCGTTCGCCATCGGATAGACCGCGGGAAACGGATGCGCGTCGTCGCGCGGATGGCCGGCCACGCATTCGGGCAAGCGATAGCCTTCGAACAGGCGCAGCAATTCCATCTGGGCGCGGCAGATCTTCCACATGTGTTCGCGCAGGCCATAGCGCCGCAATCCGATGGCGAACGGGCCGTGTTCCACCGGCCAGACGGTGCCGCGATGGTAGCCATAAGGATTGAAGGCCGGGTGCGCGGCGGACAGCGTGCGCATGCCCCAGCCGCTGAACAGATCCGGCTGGAACGATCGCTCGGTCATGCGCGTGGCCAGCGATTCGTCAACGATGCCGCTGGCCAGGCAACGCAGCGCATTCGAGCCCAGGCTGCGCACCGGCTTGCCGCGTGGATCCAGCGCCATCGCCAGATAACCTTCGTCCTCCAGCCAGAACGCGTCGTTGAAGCGCGCTTTCAGTTCGCGCGCCTGCCGGCGCAATTCGCGCGCGTCATCGTGGCGATCGAACGCTTCCAGCACGTTCGCCAGTTCGCACTGGCCGAGATAGGCGATGCCCTGCTCTTCGCACGACGCCACGGGCTGCTCGACGATGCGGCCATCCGCATCGACCACAGACTCGGTGGAATCCTTCCATGTCTGGTTCGGCAGGCCCTGCGGAGAACGCGTGGTGATGGCGTGGAAAATGCCCGCCACCTGTCGCGTTCCGGTATCGAGCCAGCGCAGCGCCGCCATCGCCGGTTCGATCCACGCCTGCGTCCGCTCGCGGTCGCCGGTCCAGCGCCACAACTCGGCCACGCCCAGCGCGTACAGGCCCGCCGACGTGAGTGCGCCGTAGTAGCGGCCGGTCGGCCGTTCCTCCAGCGTGGCCGGTGGATCCACGCGCGCCTCATGCAGCATCCGTCCGGGCATTTCATCGCGCCAGTCATCGCGCTGCGTGCCCTGGCAGCGCTTCATCACTTCCAGACTGCCGGCAAGGATTTCCGGCCCGAGCACGGCCGATTGCACGCCTGCGGTCAGTACGTCGCGGCCGAACAACGCCATGTACGCAGGCACGCCCGCCGCCACCGTCCAGTTGTCTTCGTCGATGTCGAGGCGATTGAGCCGCAGCCCGAGCAGATCGCGCCGCGAACGTTCCAGCGCCGGGATCAACCAGCTCGCCGCGCTGGTGCTTTCCGGCGAATGGAATGCGCTGGCGCGATCCAGAAAGCGCGGATGGCTGCGCGCCATTTCCTCTCCGTGTGTGTCGCGCACGCATGGCGGCGGCCGCAGAGGTTCGTCCTCGATATCCACCGCCCATTCCAGACAGGCCTGCCACTGCCCGCCGGCTTCGAGTTCGATGTCGAACCGCAGGCAATCGCCTTCAAGCCAGGCATCCGAATGACTGCGCGCCCGCAGCATCAAACGGCGATGCAGGACGCGGGGTTCGCCCGAGCCGCGCGATGTGCCGTGCGCCCGATGGTCCCACTGGCATTCCCACCCGCGCGCGGTCTGCACGATGCGCCGCCGCGTGCGGCCGCGCCGGCTTCCGCCGTGGACTTCATCGGTGCCGAGAAAATCCGCGTCCACCTGTACCGCGAGCGACGCGCGCACGGCTCGACCGGAATAATTGCTCAGCAGCAGATCTTCGTGCATGCCGTCGCCGACCGTACGGATGACGCGCAGCTCAAGCGGATCCTGCGAGGCGATCTGTTCACGGCTGTCGCCTTCCTTGTCCTCGCCGCCGGGTGCCTGGACGATGAAATAGCCAAGCCAGCGGTCCTGGCGCACGGCCGAATGGCTGACGGGAATCACCGGCTGGCCGTCGATGAGGAAGCGGTGCTCGCACAGCACTCGCGTCTCGCGCACGAACAGGCCGTGCCCATCGCTGTGCGGCGTGATCGCACCGTCGATTCCCATCACCAGCGCCGTGTCGCCATGGCTGATGGTGATCTCCGGGGCACGCGTGCGCAGGCGGATGAGATCCGCCGGCCACGGCATCGCACCGATCAGATGGCGGATGCCCGTTCCTTGGCGGCTCATTCCAGCGCTCCAATCACGTGGCGGCCGTACGCATCGATGAACGCCTCCTGCGCGCGACTGACGTTGTGCACATGGATTTCGTCCGCACCCAGATCGCGGTAACGCCGCAACCATTCCACATGCCGGCGCGGATCGGCGCTGACATGCACGACGCGGGCGACGTCATCGGGCGCCAGCCTGGCCGCCTTGCGTTCGAAATCGGCGACGGTTTCCAGGTTTTCCGAATCGGTGCGCGGCACGGCGTTGAACTTCCACTGTTCGAACGCCGATTGCAGCGCACGCTCATCATCCTCGGCGAAGGACACCTTGACCTGCACCAGCACGCGCTTGCCTGCGCCGCCGTTTTCGCGGAAAGCGCGGATGACGTCATCGACCGGCGCTTCGGGTGTGCCCAGGGTGATCAGTCCATCGGCCCACGGTGCCGCCCAGCGCGCCGTTGCGGCCGACAATGCCGCCACGTAGAGGGGCGGCGGCGCATCGGGAAGCGAATACAGCCGCGCATGGCGCAAGGTGAACGCGCCGTCGTGATCCACTTCTTCGCCGCGCCAGAGCGCGCGCATGACATCGACAGCCTCGCGCAGCCGCCGGTTGCGCGCCGATTTGTCGGGCCACGGGTCACCGGTGATGGTTTCGTTGATCGCTTCGCCGCTGCCGACTGCCAACCAGAAGCGTTGCGGGAACATCTGTGCGAGCGTGGCCGCGGCCTGCGCGATCACGGCCGGGTGATAGCGACCGGCCGGCGCATTGACGACGCCGAACGGACACGCCGTTGACGCCATCGCCGCCCCGAGCCAGCTCCACGCATGGCCGCTGTGCCCTTGCGCGCGCGACCAGGGATGGAAGTGATCCGAGCACATCACCGACTGGAATCCGGCGGATTCCGCGCGCCGCGCACAGGCAAGGAGTTGCGCGGGACTGAATTGTTCGTGGGACGCGTGGTATCCGATCATCGCCATGTACGTGCCTGCATGGCGGAAACATGGACAGGCACCGGTGGCGAGCGCGTGAATGCGCGGCTCAGGTCTCCAGCCAGGGAACGCGCTTGGCCACCATCATGTAGAACACCAGCAGGAAGCAGAAGAACGCCGGCACGCCCAGCGCCGCCCACGCACCGAGGTGTGCGGCGTAACGCGGCGGCAACGCGACGCCATCGCCCGCGGCCGCGCGCGCGATGTCACGCAGCCGCATCTGCAGCCAGACCACCGGCAGCCAGCACCCCACCGCGATCGCGTACAGCACCAGTGACCAGTACAGCCACGGCGTCGTCCAGTGCACGCCGAGCCGGTGCGCCAGATAGAAGCCGGTGAGCGGCTGGATCACCACCGTGGTCGCGGTGAACAGCCAGTCCGCGATCACCACCAACCGCGCCACGGACGCCACTGCGTGCACGTCGCGCGTCAGGCTGGTCACCAGCAGGTAGAACGCCGAACCGATGCCGGTGCCGAACAGCAAGGTCGACGAGAGGATGTGCAGGTATTTAACGAAGACGGGATCCATCGTTCCGGTCCAGGCAATAAAGGGCGTATGTCATGGCCAGCAGCGGAATGTTCTTCAGCACCGGCCCGAACGGATGCAGCCACAGTTCCGGCAGGCCGACGCTGATCAGCACCGTGTACGCGCACACCAGCAGCATCTGCGCCAGGTACAGCCAGCGCCGTCGGCGCAGCAGCAACAACCCCGCGCCGAACAGCGCATCCAGCAACGCACTCGACCACAAGGCGGCTTCGGCGAACGCGCCGGACAGGCCGAGTTCGGCGAGCATGGCGTGGCTGTCGGCGCGCGGCCAACCGAACAGCGATACCCAGGCCGTGCCCAGCCACAGGATCGCCAGCGACAGCCGCATCAGCGTCAGCCACTGCGCCCATTGCGCGGGCATGCGCAACAGGTTCGCGGTCGCGCGGTCGAAGAAGTCCGCCGGGTCACGCAGCGGGCGGCCGATGATGCGCGTGGCCGCAGTCGCATCCGCGGTGCTGCCGGCTTCGAGCATCGCCATCGCGTCCGCGCTCGCCAGCCCACCGCTCAGGCGCGAAGCGATCGGCTGGACGGCGCGGATGAGCGCAGCCGGTATCGGGATGAAACGCGGCGCTCGCCGGAATGCACGCTTGAATCCACCCAGGTACTCGCGCAGCGTCAACGCACGCGGACCCACTGCGTCGATGACGCCCGTGGTGGCATCGCCTTCGAGCAGGCGCGCGAGCAGTGCCACCAGATCATCGATGTGGATCGGCTGGACGCGCTGTGCACCCCGTGCGGGCAGCGGCGTCCACGGCCACAGCGCCCAGCGCGCGAACTGCCGCGTGCTGGCGCCGTCCGGTGCGAACACCAGCGAGGGCCGCACAACGGCCACCGATGCCGGCAGTGCGAGCACGTGCCGATCCGCGATGCCCTTGCTGCGGAAGTAGCCGACAACGGAACCGGCGTCGGCGCCCAGCGCGGATATCTGCAGCAGCCGCGGCACACCGGCCGCCACCGCGGCATCGAACAGTCGCTGCGGTCCCTTCACATGCAGCGCATCGAAACTCTGGTCTGCTGAAGGCTGGAATATGCCGACCGCATTGACGACCGCGTCGACGCCGCGCAGGTGCTGCGCCAGCGCCTGCACGGACGGCAGCGCAAGGTAATCCAGCGGCAGTTCCGCACCCCGCCCCGCCCGGATCACGACATGCCCCGCACGCTCCAGCCGCTGCACCAGGGCCGCTCCCAGCAGGCCACTCGCACCCGCGACGACCACGCGCATCAGGGGTTCCCCTGGCGTCGCGTGTTCCGCAATGCGTGTGTTTCAGGAACGATCGCCAGCACCTTGTCCACCGTCATGATCATGTGGTTCAGCCGACGCCACGATGGCGCGACACCCGCCGGCACCAACGCCGCCAGCCAGTGGTTCTGGGACAGGCAGGCGCGTCGCGCACGCGGCTGGAGCTGGCGGCATACGGCCGTCGGGTACGCGGTGCATCATGCCAGTTCGCTGTTCTGGGCGATGGGGCATGAAGCATGGAAGGTCGCCGCCACGCCGCACAAACCACTGGCGCGTTCCGCCGCGATGGCGACGCTGGCCTACGTGGTCGACTACCACGTCGTCCCGAAGCGGCTCAGCCCGGGCTTCGAGCACCGCATCGGCACGCGCGGCATGGTGGCCACCTATGCGGCGTTCGCACTCGGCCTGTACCTGGCGGACCGCATGCATCGCCGCTAGTGCCGGCGCGTTCGCACGCGCCACGCGTGCACGAATTCGACCATTGCCGGCACGCCGGTCAGCACGGCGGCCGGCAGCAACACGCCGGCCTGGTGCAGCGTCGAGAACGCGGGTTCGCGCAGCGCGATCGCGGCAGTGGATTCCTCACGGCCATGCAGCCACCACAAGCACGCCACGGCGATCCACGGCGCCATGTCGAGCGCGCTGTGCACGTGCTGTTCCAGCGGACCGATGCGGCGACGCGGATAGGCGACGCTGGTATCGAGATAGCCCACGGCCGCATGCAGCGTCGCGATGGCCGTCCACAGGATCAACAGCGGGCGGCTGGGTTGCAGATACAGCCAGAGCAGGATGCCCAGGCCGACCAGCAGAAGTTGCAGCAGATGCAACGCCGATTCCGCCATTCCCGACGTATGCGCGAGATTCGCGCGACGGTGCAGGATGAAATCGGCCAGGCCGGCGACCAGCCAGAGCCCGTAACCCATCGCGGCCGCCGATGCCCCTGTCATGCCGTCACCCGAGGTCGGCATCGCCTTCGAACGGCGCCAGCGGTTGGCTGGTCGGCCCATTGAGGATGGCCCCGGTCGCGGCTTCGAAACGCGAACCATGGCACGGGCAGTCCCACGACTTTTCCTCACTGCTCCAGCGCACCACGCATCCCAGGTGCGGGCATCGCGCATTGAAGGCGTGCAGTTCGCCGTCGCCACTGCGATACACCGCCACCCGATGCAGGCCGCGCCGCAGCACCGCGCCATTGCCGGGCGCGAGGCTCCCTGCATCCTTGACGTCACCCGGCTTGAGCCAGTCGCGGAACTGCAGCGCCGCGTTGGCGTTTTCGCGCAGCCATTCGCCGCCTGCGCGCAACGGCTTGCGGCCCGGATCGTAGAGCCCGCTCCAGGGGTTCGCGCGCTCCTGGATCTGGTCGGTGATGAGCAGCCCCGCCAAGGTGCCGTGGGTGATGCCGTTGCCGGAATCGCCGGTGACCAGCCAGACGTTGTCGTTGTCCGGATCGCGCCCGATGAAGCCCAGGCTGTCCACCGGTTCGATGATCTGCCCCGACCACGCATGGGTGAAGCGCTCCACGCCGGGGAATCGCGCCCGTGTCCATTCCTGCAATCGCACGTACGCTTCCGGATCATCGTCCTGCCCGGTCTTGTGATCCTCGCCGCCGACGATGATGCGCACGCGCGCAGGATCGTCTTCGACATCGAGCAGGCGCACGTAGTGATACGGATCGCCATCGTCCCAGATGAGCGCGTCTGTCCACTGTTCGCGCGCGCCTTCGCCGACGACGACGTAACTGCGGTACGGCGCCTGCTTCATGTAGGTCGCGCCGGTTTCGTTGAAGGGCACGTTGCTGGCGACCACGACGGCGGCAGCGCTCAACTCGCCGTTGCGCAGCACCACGCGCGGCCGTTCGCCGCCTTCGACGTTGATCGCCTCGGCACGCAACCAGCGCGCACCTGCATCGTTCACTGCATCCGCAAGGGCGGCCAGGTAACGGCCCATGTCCACACGCGCCTGCGCCTCGAAGCGCACCACCGGCCCGAAATGTTCCGGCAGGTCGTCGCCCGCCTCCACGAAGCGCGCGTCCAGTCCGGCAGCGCGCGCCGCCTCGGCTTCTTTCCGCAAGCCGTCGACGTCATCCCGGCAGGTGAACAGATAACCCGGCACCCGCTGGAATCCGCAGGCGTCTTCCGCCGCATGCGCGAGTTCCTCGATCCAGTCGATCGCCGCCGCATGACTGGCCGCGGCAAGCCGCGCACCGTCCTCACCGTGCTGGCGCGCAAGCACGGTGTAGCGATCATCCAGCGCCGAGGCCAGATGCGCCGTGGTGCGCAGGGTTTCCCCGGCACCCACGCCTTCCCGCTCGATGATCAGCACCCGCCTTCCTTCGCGCAGCAGGCAGAGCGCCGTCGTCAGACCGGCGACACCGGCCCCGACGACGACCACATCCTCCGCACGACCGTCCGCAGCCGTCTCGAACCAGCGCGCGCTGTCGTCAGCATTGAAATCCCAGACCGGCAACGTACGGGCAGTACTCACGAGGTGGCTCCCTTGCATCGACGTGACGCACGACAGATAGCCCAGCCCCAGACAACACCAAGTGAAAACCGCCCAAATCCAATGTGCACCGCACAAGTACCGGATACAGCCCAGCCCGCTCGCCACCCTCACCTGCAATCAATCGAGAAGAAAAGCGAACCCGCAGAGAACGGAACCACGCACTCCACTTGTTTCACCCTGTGCACTACTCCCCAGCGAACCGTCAGGAACGGTCAATGCGCGCTCCGCTTATTGCACGCTGCGCGATTGCCGTATCAGCGCAGCTTGCAAGCACATCACCATTGCAGCCGCTCAAACGGGTGAGGCCAAAGGCCAAAACCCGTGCTGTTGCTGTTGCTGTTGCTGTTGCTGCTGCTGTTGCTGCTGTTGCTTGGCTGTTGCTTGGCTGTTGCCTCCGCTCTTGACCTCCCAGCGCCCTAAAGGGAGCCGAGCATCGCAGACGGCCGGGGTCGTAGAGGCGCCCCTGTCTGAGCGCAGCGAGTTTGGGCGCCGTGCCCCGGACGGCGAGAAGCGCAGGGCACCGGAGCGCAGCTCCGGCGACTGTCGGGCGCCAACGGTTTTGGTTCCTTTTGACAAGACAAAAGGAACTCGCGCAAAGCGCGAAAGCTTTTCGCTCTGGCTCTGGCTCTGGCTCTGGCTCTGCCTCTTGCTCTTGGCTCTGGGCTTTAGCTGCTCCCCAGCAAGAACGGTGCAATGCGCTTCGCTTATTTGACCCCTACGGGCTGTGCTTCGCACTTCAGCTGCTCACCAAAAAACCTGCAAAGAGCAGCGCAACGGACCACATTTGTTGCACCCCAAGCGATTGCCAGCCCATCGCCGCAGCGATCACCCAACCCCAAACAGGTAAAGCCACCCACACTTGCGACCGCCTCCCCAAAACCTCCACCCCATCCACACCCTACTCACACCCCCCATCGTCACCTAGCAAACGCCCCACCCACCGGACCCCCCACATGCAAAGGATCCTCCCCTCCATCTGCATGGCCCTCGCCTTCACCACCCCCGCCTGGTCGCAACAGAACGACGGCACCGACGTCAGCGCACGCGTGAGCATCGTCAAGCCGGCCAAGGTGCCCGCCACGCCGGAACGCATCCGCGCCCTGAAACTGCCGCAGGGTTTCTCGATCAACGTGTTCGCCGACCAGCTGCAGAACATCCGCGTGATTGCAGTGGACGAGGCCGGCAACGTGTACGCCACGCGCCGGGATCAGGGGGATGTGATCCTGCTGAAGGACACCGACCGCGACGGCCGCGCCGACGGCGCATTCGAGACCGTGCTGCACCGGCCGGGCGCGCACGGACTCGCGATCCGCGGAAAGAAGCTCTACGTGGCGACCGTGCGCGAGATCTTCGTCGCCGACATCCAGGCCGACGGTCGCCTCGGGCCGGCGACGATGCTGCTGGGCCATCTGCCCGACGGCGGCCAGCACCCCAACCGCACGCTCGCATTCGGACCGGACGGCATGCTGTACGCGAGCATCGGTTCCAGCTGCAATGCCTGCAACGAACCAATCCCGAGCACGCCACCCTGCTGCGCCTGTCACCGGACGGCAAAAGCCGCGTCATCGTCGCCAGCGGCCTGCGCAACACCATCGGTTACGACTGGCATCCGTCCACCGGCGAACTGTGGGGGATGGACCACGGCATCGATTTCCTCGGCGACGACGAACAGGCCGAAGAGTTGAACCTGATCCGCCAGGGCCAACAGTACGGCTGGCCGCACGTGTATGGCGATGGCCGCCTGTATCCGCAGAGCACGCCGCCCGCGGGCGTCAGCAAGGAAGAATGGCGCACGCTCAGCACGCCGATGACGCTGGGCTATACCGCGCACGCCGCGCCGATGCAGTTCGTCTTCTATCGCGGCGCGCAGTTTCCGCGTGATTACCAGGGCGATGCCTTCGTCACCCTGCGCGGCTCATGGAACCGGCGTCCGCCCTCGGGCTATGAAGTCGTGCGCGTCCGCTTCAAGGACGGCACGCCCCGCGCATTCGAGCCCTTCCTGACCGGCTTCCTCAGCGATGGTGGCAAGCACCACTTCGCACGTCCGATGGGCCTGGCGGTCGCCGCCGATGGCGCGCTGCTGGTCGGCGACGATGCGAACGGCGTGCTCTATCGCGTGAGCTACACCGGCGCGGGCTCGACCGCGTTGCCGGATCCGCCCGCCGACGCCATGCGCACGCAGGCGAATCGTGGCGTGGGCGTTCCGCTCGCCAACGACCGGCCCGAAACACAGGCGACAGGCGCCCTCGCGCCGACTTCGCCCGCGTTCAAGGCAGGCCAGGCAATTCCGCGGCGGCACAGCGAATACGCCGACGGCCTCAGCCCGCCGTTGTCGTGGACGCCGGTGGAGGGCGCGAAAACCTACGCGATCATCATGGAAGACCCGGACGCGAAGCCGATTACACCCTTCGTGCACTGGGTCGCCTGGAACATACCGGTCACTGCATTGCCCGAAGGCATCACCGAGCAATTGCGATTGACCGAGCCGCCCGGCTTGACCCAGGGCCGCACCAGTCGCGGTACCGTCGGCTATCTTGGCCCGCGCCCGCCGGTCGGCGATCCGCCGCACCATTACCACGTGCTCGTGCTTGCGCTCGACACCACGCTGGATTTGCCACCCGGCAGCGATCGCGACGCGTTGCTCGAAGCGGCCAAGGGCCACGTGCTGGCGAAAGGCGTGCTGATGGGCACCTATCAGCAGAAAGTCAAACCGCCGCGCTGAAGTGCGACGGTTGCGCGGCTACGGTTTCAGCCGCGCTGCTGCTCGTCCAGCGCGCACGCCAGCACGCGGATCTTTTCGTAGATGGCGCTGGTGGAGACATCGACCAGGTAGAACACGCCCACATCGGTCGTGCGGATATCGCAGATGCGGCCCACCTTGCCGGAACCGGAACCGTGATGGCGGGGAATGACGACGACGTCGCCGATGGCGTGTTCGGGCATGTACATGGATTGGCCTCCTGCCAGCAATGCGCACCGCGCGGCGATCTTACGCCTCCCGGCTTGCCGGCGCTTTTTCGCGCAGGCGGCGGTCGCTCACGGACGGACGCGGAACACCACGCTGATGCGCGGCCCCTGCGCTTTGCGGGTCTTGGGGATGCCGTGTTCGTGGGTCAGCTGCGAGGCGTGGCTCATGCTCAGCAGGCTGCCCGGCATCAGATCGATGGCGATCGCCTTGCTGCCGGCCGCCTTGGCCTTGATCAGCATCCGGCGCGGCGCGCCCAGCGAGACCAGCGTGATGGGATGCCCTTCGCGCAGGATGTGCAGCTTGTCGCTGTGCATGGCGACGCTGTCATTGCCATCGCGATAGAGGTTCATGCCGATGCGCGAATACGGCGCCGGCGCCTTCGCCTGCACGCGCTCGAGGATGTCGGCCAGCGGCAGGTTTACGGGAAGCTCCTCCACGTCGCAGCTCGAAAGCAGGCGTGGCACGTCCACCACACGGTCGTACATCGGGCGCTGCATCGAACTCCAGCGTGCGCGCGTCTGCAGTTGTTCGAACCACTGCGCGGCCAGCGCCTCGTCGACGAAGCCCGGCCAGTAGCGGATGCCGCCCTGGGCGTCATCGACCAGTTGGATGAGCGAATCGGCAAACAGCTCCATCAGTGGAAATCCCGCGAAGGCGTATCGAGTTCGCCGAGCAGATGGCTCATGTCCTCCAGATGCTGCGCGATGAGATGCTGGACACCGTCGACCTGTTCCCAGCGCCCGCGCACCGACAGCAGGCGCGCGCCGAGCAAGGCCTTGCGCTGGCGCACGGCCAGGTGCGACCACACCACCACGTTGACCATGCCGTGCTCGTCTTCCAGCGTGACGAAAATCGTGCCCTTGGCGGTGCCGGGACGCTGGCGCTGGGTGACGATGCCGGCCGCATGCACACCGCGGCCGTGCGGCACGTCGCGCAACTGGTTCGAATCCATCACCCGCTGCCGGCGCAGGCGTTCGCGCAGCAGCGACATCGGATGCGCGTTCAAGGTCAGGCCGATGGAGCGGTAATCGGCCAGCACGTCCTCCGCACGGCCCGGCGCCGGCAGTTCGATGGCGGTTTCATCGGGACTTCCGGGCAACAGCGGGCGCTGGCGTTCGATGCCGGCCATGGCCCAGCGCGCGGCGTTGCGATGGCCGGCCAGTGATTGCAGGGCGCCGGCTTCGGCCAGGGCGTGCCGCGCCTTTTCATCGAGATTCGCGCGCAGGCAGAGATCCTGCACGTCGCGGAAAGGCCGCTGCCGGCGCGCGTCCACGATGCGCGCCGCCACCGCGTCGGACAGGCCGCTGACCTGGCGCAGGCCCAGCCGGATCATCGGTTGCCCGCCATCATCCACGCCGGTGCGCGGACGCCCGCCTTCCAGCGTGCTGTCCCAGTCGCTGCACGCGACATCGACCGGCAGGATGTCCACGCCGCCGCGTTCGCCCTTCCCCCGCCGCGCGTCCTGGACAATCTGGTTTGGCGAATAGAAGCCCATCGGCTGCGAGTTCAGCAATGCACATGCGAACGCCGCCGGCTCGTGCCGCTTGATCATGGAACTGATGTAGACCAGCTTGGCGAACGAGGCCGCGTGGCTCTGCGGAAAACCGTAAGAACCGAAGCCCTTGATCTGCTCGAAAATCTGATCGATGAAGGCGGGCGAATAGCCTTTGTTCTCCATCAGTTCGCGGATCCGCACCCGGTGCGGTTCCATGTCGCCGCCGCGCCGCCAGGCCGCCATCGAACGCCGCAGGCCATCGGCCTCGGCTTCCGAGTAACCCGCATGGATCACCAGTTCCATCACCTGTTCCTGGAACAGGGGAATGCCGAGCGTGCGGCCGAGGATTTCCCTCACGCCTTCGGACGGATACGTCACCGGATCCTTGCCCTGCCGCCTGCGCAGATACGGGTGCACCATGTCGCCCTGGATCGGGCCGGGCCGGACGATCGCGACCTCGACGACCAGATCGTAGAAATTCTCCGGCTTCAGGCGCGGCAGCATGCTCATCTGCGCGCGCGATTCGATCTGGAAAACGCCCACGGTGTCGGCCGTCTGGATCATCTTGAATGTATGCCGATCCCGGCGCGGCAACCGCGCCAGATCGACGCGGATGCCGCGATGCCGTTCGATCAGATCCACCGCCTTGCGGATGCAGGTCAGCATGCCCAGCGCGAGGCAATCGACCTTCAGCAGTTGCATCGTTTCCAGATCATCCTTGTCCCACTGGATGATCGTGCGTTCGGCCATCGCGGCGTTCTCCACCGGCACCGCCGTGGACAGCGGCGCATTGCCGATCACGAAGCCACCGACATGCTGCGACAGGTGCCGCGGATGTCCCTGCAGTTCGTCGGCGATCAGCAGGACTTTGCGGATCAGCGGGTTTTCCGGGTCGAAGCCGGCATCGCGCAGGCGCTGGTCCATCGGTGTTTCGCCGTTGCCCCAGCCGAAACACTCGGACAGCAGCGCGATCTGATCCGGCGGCAGGCCGAACACCTTGGCAACATCGCGCACCGCGCTCTTGCCGCGATAGCGGATCACGGTCGCCGCCAGCGCCGCGCGATCGCGGCCGTATTTGCGGTAGACGTACTGGAGCACTTCCTCGCGCCGCTCGTGTTCGAAATCGACGTCGATGTCCGGCGGCTCGTTGCGGTTCTCGGACAGGAAGCGCGCCATCAGCAGCCGCGTTTCGACCGGATTGACCACCGTGATTCCCAGCGCGAAACACACCGCCGAATTGGCGGAGGAACCGCGTCCCTGGCAGAGGATGTCCTGCTCCTTGGCGAAGCGGACGATGTCTTCCACCGTCAGGAAGAAAGCCTCGTATTCCTTCTTCGCGATGAGTGCCAGTTCGGTATCGATCTGGCGCACGATGTGTTCCGGCGCCCCCTTGGGCCAGCGTTCCTTCATGCCCTTTTCGGTCAGCGCCCGCAGCCAGGAAGCCGGCGTATGCCCCGCCGGCACCAGTTCGTCCGGGTAGGCGTACTTGATGTCCTTCTTGAGATCGAACGAACACCGCCTGGCCAACTGCACGGCATTTTCCAGCAACGCATGCGGGTAGATGTTGCCCAGCGCGCGCCGCGTGCGCAGATGACGTTCGCCGTTGCGGAACAGATGCTCGCCGCATTCGGCCAACGGCAGGTTGTGGCGGATCGCGGTCATCGTGTCCTGCAGCACGCGCTGGCGACGCACGTCCATGTGCACATCGCCGGACGCGAGCGCAGTCATGCCCAGTTGCGCGGACACCGCCATCAGCTGCTGCAGCCGCGCCTCATCGTCCTGATCGCGGTGCAGTTCCACCGCGAGGAACGCACGGTCCTCCCACAGCGATTGCAGCCAGCGGCCCTGCGCGGGATCCGGTTCGTCGGACGGGATCCACAACACGAACAACCCGCTGGCCGCGCCACGGTGTCCGCCGATCACGCGCTCGACATCCGCACGGGTCAACCGGTAGCTGCCTTTCTTCGCGACACTGCGGCGCGCCTGCGTGATCAGTTCGCACAGGCGGGTGTAACCGGCGTGGGTTTCCACCAGCAGCACGCACTTCAGGCCGCACGTCAGGCGGAATTCGCTGCCGACAATCAGCTTCAGCCCGGTGGCGCTGGCGGCTTCCCAGGCGCGCACGATCCCGGCCAGCGAGCATTCGTCGGTAATGGCCAGCGCTTCATAGCCACAGCGTTTGGCACGCAGGAAAAGCTGCTCCGCATCGGCCGCACCGCGCAGGAAGGAGAAATCGGACAGGCAATGCAGTTCGGCATAGGCGGGAAAGCCGTCGGCCGGCGTTGCATCGTCATCGTTGGCCGCGTGCAGCCCCATGCGCTGCGCCACCTGCCACGCACGCGGCACCTGCGCGCCGGGATGATCGCTGCGTTCTTCGTGCCGGCTCATGCGAACCATCCGTGCAGCATCCAGCCGGTGCGCTCGCCCGGTGCGGCGAATGCCCAGGCGCGCTGGCCCTGCGAAGTTTCCAGCACGTAGTAATCGCGGCGTGCGTCCTCGCCGTCCCACCATCCGCTTTCCAGCCGCTCCGGACCGGAGACGATGCGCAGGCGCGAATCACGCAGTGGCACGGGCTTGGGCAACAACCACGCCGGGCGCGGTGGACGCGGTGGCGCGGCGACGATGGCCGTCGAATCGGAAGGCACGCATTGCCAGGCGCGTTCCGGTCGCGGATCGCCGGCCGGCATCACCCGGTACACCGACTCGTCCCCCAGCCGCGCGCGCAGGCGTTCGCGCAGGGATTCCCACGAAACGCCCTGCTGTGCACGCAGATCGAACAGATCGCGCGTGGCCGGCACGAAGGGCGGAAGTTCGCGTGCAAGCAGCCGCAATCCGATCACCGGCTGATCGATGCTGGCGCGTTCCAGGCGATTGCGGGTCAGTTCGAACAGCATCGCCGGTTCGCGCTCGGCCGCCAGCAGACCGACGTCCACGGCGGTGTGGCCGCTTTCATGTTCGAGCCGCAACTGGAACCGTTGCACGCCGCCATCGCGGATCGACAGGTAGGTGCACAGATCGCCGATCAACCTGCGCAGCGGAAACAGCAGCGCGGTATGGGTTTCGACTTCGTGGCCCAGTTCCACGCGCGCATCGAAATAATCCGGCGGCGCGTAATGGTCCAGCGGATCTTCGGCCACGCCATACAGGCGATCCAGGTGTTCCAGCACCTCCAGCCCGAAGCGGCGGCGCAGGCTGTCGCGTGGCAATGCGCGCAACGTGCGCAGATCGCGGATGCCCATGCGATGCAGGCGCTCACCCGCCTCGCCGGGCAGGCGTGCACGGCGCACCGGCACACGGTCGAGCGTGTCTTCCATCGTGCCCGGATGCGGCAAGGCCAGGCCATCGCGCAGGCCGGCGAACACATGCGCGGCGCGCGGCGTGGGCGCCAGCGCGATACGGTGCTGGAACCCCAGCGCGGTCAATTCCTCGCGCAGGCGCGCTTCCATGCGCGGCCACGGGCCGAGCAGGCGGAAGCTGGCGCGCACCTCCAGCACGATGCAGCCGGGCCACTGCGCACTCACCAGCGAACTGTGGCGATAGGCCCACGCTGCGAGGAAACGCTGCCAGCGCGCTTCGCTGGTCGCGTCGTAATTGGCCATCACGAATTCGGGCAGCAAGGCATGCGCGGCGGTCAGCCGCATGCCGGCGCGCAGGCCGGCTTCCGCCGCGGCCGCATTCACCGCATGCAGGGTGCGCAATTGCGAGGAGCCGCTGATCAGCGCCAGCGGCGCCTGCGGATCAGGCCGTCGGCGGAGGACGGCGTCCAGCGCCAGCTGAGGCAGCAATACACAGGCCCACAACATGCGCGTGCCTCACTGTCGCGCCAGCGCGAATGCGCGCGCGGGCGGATGCCCGCCGCGGCACTTGCGCACATGCCAGGCGCCCTCGCCTTCAGCCGTGCGCGCGTATTCCAGGCGCAGCGCGGCGGGCGATGGATTGGCCGCATGCCGCCGATCGCGAAAGGCGAAACCCAGGCAATCGCCGCTGTCGGCCGCTACCTGCAGGCGCCGCAGCGCCGGACCGTCCGCTTGCGCCGGCCAGCCGACCACCGCCGCGCACGCACCACTGCGCAGGCATTGCTCGAACGCCCACAGCGCATCACGCGGCGCCGCTTCGATGATCTGGAGTTGCGCCAGATCCACGCCGCCGGCCTGCCATGCCGGTGCATAGGGAATGTACGGCGGCGCGATGATCGCGACCGGATCGCCGCCTTGGGTCAGCCGCGCGAGCGTGGGCAGCAGCAGCGCCAGCTCGCCGATGCCGTCGGCCGGCCACAGCAATTCGATGAGCGCGCGTTTTGGCCAGCCCGCCTGCGGCAGCAAGGCATCCAGCGCGGCATGGCCGGTGCTCTCGCATTCCCCGCCCACAACGGCGCTGCGCCCCGCATGCCACAGCGTCTGCGCGGCCAGCAGGGAATCGATGGCAACGACGGCGCCCATCAGTCCTGCCGGATCAGGCCGCAGTACAGGCCTTCAATGGCGAAATCCTCGGTCGGATCCGGATCGATGGGCCGATGGCCGGCGCTGCGCGGCAGCAAGCGCAATTCGGTCGCGGTGCGGTGCAGGCGCTTGATCGTGATGCCTTCGTCGCCGAGGCGGGCGACGACGATCTGTCCGTGATGGGCTTCGGGAGTGACGTGGACGCCGACCAGATCGCCATCGAGGATGCCGTCATCGCGCATGGAATCGCCTTCCACGCGCAGCAGGTAATCCGGGCGCAGGCGGAACAGGTTGCCGTCCACCCACAGGTGCTGCTCGACTTCACCGCTGCTGAGCAGCGGCTGGCCTGCGGCGACCCGTCCCACTACCGGAAGCATGTGCGCCTGGCCGGCTTCACCCAGCGCCGGAGCCAGCAGCCGGATGCCGCGCGGGCGGCTGGGATCCCGGCTCAGGTAGCCCTTCTTCTCCAGCGCCTCCATGTGCTTGAACACCGCGCTGACGTGCGCGATGCCGACCGCCGCGCCGATTTCCTGCAGGGTCGGCGCCACGCCGGTCGCGGCCAGGTGCTCGCGCACGACGGCAAGGATGGCGGCTTGGCGGGAAGTCAGGTTCAGGCTCACCCGCACAGTCTTTCACCAAAAAAGGTGAAATCCAAGGGTGAAAAGATGAATTGGCGGATGCCTGGCACCCGGCCTTTGTCTCGACGGGCGGCCTGCGGGCCGCCCGCCTTGGGCAACGTCAGCGGTTGTCGCGGGCCCGGGCGAACGCGGCGGCCAGCGCGTTGTCCGCCGGCGGCGCTGCGGGACGTGCGCCCTGCCCGCCGCCGCGGCCTGCCTCACGGCCGTTGCGTGGTCCGGAAGCCGGACGCCCGCCTGCCGGTGCGCCACGCTCCTCGCGCGGCGGTGGCGGCGTATCGTCCAGGCGACGCGTCAACGCGATCCGCTTGCGCGCCACGTCCACTTCCAGCACGCGCACCTTGACGATGTCGCCGGCCTTCACCACGTCGCGCGGATCCTTGACGTAGCGATCGGCCAGCGCGGAGATGTGGATCAACCCGTCCTGGTGCACGCCGATGTCGACAAACGCACCGAACGCGGCCACGTTGCTGATCACGCCTTCCAGGATCATGCCCGGACGCAGATCCTTGATGTTCTCGACGCCATCGGCGAATCGCGCGGCCTTGAATTCGGGGCGCGGATCGCGACCGGGCTTTTCCAGTTCCTTGAGGATGTCGCGCACGGTCGGCACGCCGAAACGTTCGTCGGTGTAATCCTCCGCACGCACGCCGCGCAGGAACGGCGCATCGCCGATGATCTGCTTCACCTGCCGGCCACATCTGTCCAGGATGCGCTCGACCACCGGATACGCTTCGGGATGCACCGACGAAGCATCCAGCGGCTGATCGCCGTCGGCGATGCGCAGGAAGCCGGCGCACTGCTCGAACGTTTTCTCGCCCAGCCGCGCCACCTTGAGCAGTTCGCGGCGGTTGCGGAACGGCCCGTTCGCATCGCGGTGGACCACGATGTTCTCGGCCACCGTGGAGGAAAGACCCGAAACACGCGTCAGCAGGGCGGCCGACGCGGTGTTCACGTCCACGCCGACCGCGTTCACGCAGTCCTCGACGCGGGCGTCGAGCGCGCGCGCCAGCCGGAACTGATCGACGTCGTGCTGGTATTGCCCCACGCCGATCGCCTTGGGCTCGATCTTCACCAGTTCGGCCAGCGGATCCTGCAGGCGGCGCGCAATCGAAACCGCACCGCGCAGCGACACGTCGAGGCCGGGGAATTCCTTCGCCGCGAATTCGGAGGCCGAATACACCGACGCGCCCGCCTCGCTGACGACGATCTTCTGCATCTTCAGTTCCGGCGCGAGCTTGATCAGATCGCCGGCCAGCTTGTCGGTTTCGCGCGACGCCGTGCCGTTGCCGATCGCGATCAGTTCGACCTGGTGCTTGGCACACAACGCGCGCAGCACGTGCAGCGATTGATCCCACTGGCGCTTGGGCTCATGCGGATAGATGGTCGCGGTATCGACCAGCTTGCCGGTGCGATCCACCACGGCCACCTTCACCCCGGTGCGCAGCCCGGGATCCAGTCCCAGCACCGACTTCGGGCCGGCCGGCGCGGCCAGCAGCAGATCCTTGAGGTTGTCGCCGAACACCGCAATCGCTTCGGCCTCGGCCTTCTCGCGCGCCTGGTTGAAAAGATCCAGCAGCAGGTGCATGTGCAACTTGGCGCGCCAGGTCAGTCGGCACGCATCCAGCAACCATTTGTCCGCCGCGCGGCCCTGCGCGGAAACGCCGGCATGCCGGGCGACACGACCCTCGGCCAGCAGATGGCCAGCCTCGGCTTCGCTGCCCGGATCCAGATCCAGGTAGATGATTTCCTCGCGCCGCGCGCGGAACAGCGCCAGCAGGCGATGCGACGGAATCTTCGCCAGTGCTTCGGCGTGATCGAAGTAGTCGCGATACTTCGCGCCCGCCTCCTCCTTGCCTTCGACGACACGGGCGCGGATGACGCCGACTTCGCCCATCCAGTCGCGCAGTTCGCCCACCAGCGCGGCGTTCTCGCCCCAGCGTTCCATCAGGATCGCGCGCGCGCCTTCGAGTGCCGCCTTGACGTCGGCCACGCCCTTCTCCGCATCCACATAGGCGGCCGCGGCGGCTTCCGGCGCCTGCGACGGATCCGCCAGCAAGCCATCGGCCAGTGGCTCCAGTCCGGCTTCACGCGCAATCTGCGCGCGCGTGCGGCGCTTGGGCTTGTACGGCAGGTACAGATCTTCCAGCCGCGCCTTGCTGTCGGCGGCTTCGATGTCGGCGCGCAGTTCGTCGGTGAGCTTGCCCTGCTCCTCGATGCTTGCCAGCACCGCGGCGCGGCGGTCTTCGAGTTCGCGCAGATAGGTCAGCCGCACTTCGAGGTTGCGCAACTGGGTGTCGTCCAGCCCCCCGGTGACTTCCTTGCGATAGCGCGCGATGAACGGCACGGTCGCGCCTTCATCGAGCAGCGCGATGGCGGCCTGGGCCTGGGCGGTCTGCGCACCGATTTCGGTGGCGATGGTCGTGGCGATCTGCAGGGCGAGACTGGAATTTTTCACTGGCATTGCGTCGGTGCGGGATGACCGGTCTGACGAGGGAACGCCGATTGTGGCAACGTCGGCGCGCCGGCGAAATCTTGACATGAGCCCAGATCCGGGCGGGGTCCAGGCGGAATTCGCAGCGGATCCCCTGCGCTATCCTGTGCGCAAACACCCGGAATCATCGACGTGCGCGAGCTGTATCCCGACATCCAGCCTTTCCATCACGAATTCCTGCCGGTCGACGCCCTCCACACGCTGTATCTGGAACAATGCGGCCGGCCCGACGGCCTGCCGGTGCTGTTCCTGCATGGCGGGCCGGGCGCGGGCCTGTCGGATTTCCACCGTCGTTTCTTCGATCCTTCGCGCTACCGCATCGTGCTGTTCGATCAGCGCGGTGCCGGCCGCTCCACGCCGCCGGCGGAACTGCGCGACAACACCACCTGGCATCTGGTCGAGGATATCGAGACGATTCGCCGCCATCTGGGCATCGAGCGCTGGGTCGTGTTCGGCGGCTCGTGGGGCTCCACGCTTTCGCTGGCCTACGCGCAACGCTATCCCGAGCGCGTGCTCGGCCTGGTCCTGCGCGGCATTTTCCTGGGCCGTCGCGAGGAATTGCGCTGGTTCAACGAATTCGACGGCGGTGCGCGGTCGATCTTCCCGGAACGCTGGCAGCGCTACGCCGACTACATCCCGGAAGACGAACGCGGTGAAATGGTGGAAGCCTACTGGCGGCGGCTCGATCATCCCGACCTCGCCGTGCGCTTCGAAGCCGCGCACGCGTGGAGCGAATGGGAAGGCGGCAGCACGACGCTGGTGCATGATCCCGACGAACATGGCAAGTTCGAGGATCCGCAGGTCGCACTGAACGTGGCCCGCGCCGAAGCGCACTACTTCCGCAACGAGGTGTTCCTGGAGCCGGATCAGCTGATTCGCGATCTCGACCGGATTCGCCATATTCCTTCGACCATCGTGCACGGCCGTTACGACATCATCTGCCCGATGAAGAGCGCCTGCGATCTGGCGCGTGCGTGGCCGGAGGCCGAACTGCGCGTGGTGCTGGCCGGACACAGCGCCGCCGATCCTGCCATCGTGGATGCGCTGGTGCAGGCCACCGATGCCCTCGCCGATCGCTTCGCCGCTCCGGCCTGAGCATGCGACGTCATTTCAAGACACTGTCGGACGGCTCGC
This sequence comes from Pseudomonadota bacterium, assembly GCA_023419315.1. Taxonomy (GTDB): domain Bacteria; phylum Pseudomonadota; class Gammaproteobacteria; order Xanthomonadales; family Xanthomonadaceae; genus Pseudoxanthomonas_A. The sequence goes on along the minus strand of JAEZYE010000007.1, from coordinate 44,342 downwards.
TGATCGAATTCGATCGCGGCCAGTTCGACGACTGGTGCGTCTACCTGACCACGCCGGCAACCCCGCGCTTCGCGCCCCGCGACGCCTGGTATTTCGAAGCACTGCAGAAGCTCGCCGGCAAGCACGGCGCGTGGCGCCTGTATGAGGATTTCGTGCGCGTCTACGACCGCACTGGCGAGGAAGCGCATCCCGGCGTGCTGGCCTGGATCACCGGGCTTTCGGCCACGTACGGCGACGATGCACTGGAAGTGGATCGGCTGCTGACGATCCTCTACGCCGGCATGGTCGCCGAAGAAAACAAGGTGCGCGGGCCGCTGGGCAAACGCATCAAGCGGCTTGGCATGTACCAGAGCCTGATCGAAGGCCTGCCTGCCGACATCGCCGCCAACTACAGCCGCGATGTGGATGCCCGGCGGCTGGATCGCGAATGCCGGATGCGCGGCTTCTGATCGTCAGAATTCGCCCAGCACCCAGCTGCTGAAGGTGGCGAAGTACTCGCGCAGCCACGAGTTGTAGCGGATGTAGATCGGCGTCGGCGCCGCTACGCCGACCATGTTGACCAGCCCCGCCTTCATCGCGATGCGCTCGGCGCGCAGCAGATGGAAGTCGCTGGTGATCAGCAGCATCTTCGCGTTCGGCGCAATGCCGTGCTGCTCAAGAAGACGGCGGCTGAAAGCCAGGTTGGTGTCCGTGCTGGTGCTGTTTTCTTCCAGCAGCATGCGGTTGCGCGGGAGACCGCGGGCGGCCAGATAGTCGGCCATCACCTGCGCTTCGCTGCAGGCGCTGCCACGGAAATCGCGACCGCCGCTGACCACGATGCGCGCCGACGGCCAGCGCCGGGCCTGTTCGCGTCCACGTTCCAGTCGCGCCTTGAGCGTGGGTGACGCGGCGCAGTTCGGCGAGCCCGAACCGAGGATGACAATGGCGCGCACATCATCGGTGGGCGCGGCTTCATCGAAGCTGTTGCGCTGGATGGCGGCGAAGAAAAACGCCAGCGACACCAGCCAGAGTACGAAGGCCATCCAGCCGCCGCGCCACAACGCCGTGCACAGCGGGCTGTTCCGCCTGCGCTGCGCCAGCGATTCCCAGCGCCACGCGATGAACAGGGCGGCCCCGCCCAGCAACGCCGGCGCCGCGACGCCCACGTTGAACACGCGCAACGCCAGCAGTGCGACCACGTCGGTCAACAGCAGCAACCCCACCAGGACCAGCAGACCGCGCCGCAGTGGCGCGTGCGTTTTCGTCTTGCCCAAAGCCTTGCCCAGCCTCCCCGGAACCGGCGGCGAGTCTATCCGATCCCATGTACCGCCCAAAACGAAAGGCCGCTTGCGCGGCCTTCCGGGAAGCGATCTGCGACGTGCTTACGAACGCACGGGCAGCAAGCGGATTTCAACGCGGCGATTGAGCGCGCGACCGGAATCGGTATCGTTGCTGGCGACCGGATAGCGCTTGCCCATGCCGACGATTTCAAAACGCTCGCGCATCAGGCCCTGGCCGATCAGGTAGTTGCCGACCGAGGAAGCGCGCTGTTCGGACAGGCGCTGGTTCACCGCATCGGTACCGATGCTGTCGGTGTGGCCGGTCACTTCCACGATGGTCTGGTCGTACTGCTTCAGCGTGCTGGCGATGTTGTTGAGTGCCGGATAGAACTGCGACTTGAGCTCGGCCTTGCCGAAATCGAAGGTCACGCCGTCGGGCAGATTCAACTTGATGACGTCGCCTTCGCGGCTGACATCCACGCCGGTACCCGCGGTCTGGCGACGCAGTTCGGCTTCCTGGCGATCCTGGTAGGCGCCAATCGCGCCACCGGCCACGCCGCCGACGCCCAGACCGACCAGCGCGCGCTGACGGCGTTCGGTGGCGTCGCTGCCACTCAGCAGGCCGACCGCCGCGCCGATGCCGGCGCCGATCAGTGCACCGGTGCGCGTGCGATTCGGATCATTGGGATCACTGGTCTGCCCGGTATAGCTGGCGCACCCGCCGAGCATCAGGCTGGCGGTAAGCGCAATCAACAAGGTCTTCGTGGCGTGCTGCTTCATGGACATCTCCTTTTCGCCGGGCACCGTGCCCGTCAAGCGGCGTCAACATAACGACTGACGCGTGAGTGTTAGCTAAGGGCCCGTGAAGGCCGCACGAAGAAGCGATGCGAGGTTCAGTTTGCGTCCTGCACCAGGGCTTTTGCCGCCTGCGCGTCCAGTGCGTAATCCCAATTGCCCATCAGCGCGAGGTAAAGGAGCTTCTCGAACTCCGGACCGAAATGGCGCATCACGGCATCCGGATCCGGCACCAGCCGTGCATCGCCGATCAGGCCGAAGTGCACGCGGCCGTTGTAGCTGAGGATCGAGACACCGATGCCGATGGAACCGGTCTGCGGCACCCAGAACATCATCTCGCGCACCGGCTTTCCGCCGAGATACAGCAACTGCTGCGGGCCGGGCACGTTGGTGGCGACGGCCGTGGCCTTGCGACTGAACAGTTCCAGCGCAACGCCCTGCAAGGCGGTCGGCGCCATGCCGAGGGCGGCGAGCAGGCCGAACGCCACGATCGCCTGCCGTGAGTTCTTCAACTGCTCCATGCAGGCGGCGACGCGTTCAAGCCGGCGCACCGGGTTGTCTTCGCCGACCGGAAGCTCGAGGAACACCAGGCCGAAATGGTTGCCGAGCTTGCGCGCATGTTCCAGCGGCCGCAGGTTGACCGGCACGGTGGCGCGCAGCGTCACGCCGTCCACGTCTTCGCCGCGTTCGATGAGATAGCGCCGCAATGCGCCCGCGGCGGTCGCCATCAATACGTCATTGACGGTGCAATCGCACGCGCGCCCGACCGCCTTGACGTCGTCCAGATTCAAGGGCTCGGCCCACGCCACCCGCTTGCTCACGCCGAGCGGACCGCGCAGCAGCGTCTGCGGATCATCGGAAAGGGAGAGCGCATTGAGCAGTTCGCGGCCGATCTCGCCGCCTTCCTTCGCCAGCATCGTCGCCAACGATGGATCGCGATACATCTCCATGCCCTTGCCCAGCATGCGGCCACCGAGCTTCACGTAACGATCGATCGCACCGACGCGGCGCACCACTTCGACGCCGTCCTGCTTCAGCCATGCCGCGCGAAGTTCGCTGCGCTTGGCCGGCGTGCGCGTGGTGTCGGTGAGCGAAAGCAGCACCTGCACCAGCGCGATGCCGTCGGCATAGCTGTGGTGGATGCGCGCCACCAGCGCGGAGCCGCCGTGATAGCGCTCGATCAGATGGAATTGCCAGAGCGGCTTGCTCTTGTCGAGCGGCGTGGACGCGAGCTGGCTGACAAAACGTTCAAGCGCGCGCTTTTCCGAACGCGGATCGCTGCGGCCCGGCAATGCGGAAAGGCAGACATGCCAGTCGATGTCGAAGTCGACATCGTCCACCCACGATGCGCCCGCCGCGGTATCGACCGCCTTCTGGCGAAAGCGCGGGTAAGCAAGGAAACGCTGGCGGACGAGTTGCTTGAGGCGTTCGAGCGTCATCGGCTCGTCAAGCATCAGCACGCCGGTGATCATCATCGGATTGGTCGGCCGGCACATCCGCAGCCAGGCGGTGTCGACCCGTGACATCGGCTCACGGCGCGGCTTGACCGGCCTCTGCTTGCTTGCCATGCGCGCCTCCCTCGTTTCGGCGAGTGAAGCACGCCCGCGCGAAACGCGTCAAACCACGCCGGTCGCCCGATAGGCGGCCAATGCGGCATTGCGGCCGTCCGCCAGATCCACCAGCGGACGCGCCGGATATCCCGGCGCGAGCGCGGCCGCGCCTGCATGCTGCCACGGTGCGAAACGTGCCCTGGCAGGCAACGCGCGCAACTCGGGGACCCAGCGCGCGATGTATTCGGCCGAGGGGTCGAAACGTTCGGACTGGCTGACCGGATTGAACACGCGGAAGTACGGCGCGGCATCGGCGCCCGTGCCCGCGGTCCATTGCCAGCCCAACGTGTTGTTGGCCAGATCCGCGTCCACCAGCGTGTCCCAGAACCAGCGCGCGCCGTGCAGCCAGTGCAGTCGCATGTGCTTGGTCAGGTAGCTGGCGACGATCATGCGGACACGGTTGTGCATGTAGCCGGTGGCCCACAACTCGCGCATGCCCGCATCGACAATCGGGACACCCGTACGCCCCTGCTGCCAGGCATCGAGAAAGGCCGGGGTCGCTTCCGCCCACTCGAAATGTTCGAAGCGCAGGTTGAGGTTCTGTGCCGGCGTATGCGGGAAGTGATGCAGCAGATGGACCGCGAATTCGCGCCAGCCCAGCTCACGGATGAAGCCGTCGATGTCGGTCGCATTGGCGGCGCTGCGTTCGGCCTGCAGCGCATCCACCACGCGCCACACCGCGATTTCCCCGAAATGCAGATACGGCGACAGCCGTGACGTGCCCACGCGATCCGGACGATCACGATCCTGCCGATACCCGCGCAGTGCTCCGTCGATGAAGATCTCCAGTGCTTCACGTGCACCGGCTTCACCGGGACGCCACGCCTCCCAGAATCCCGTGTCCCAGCGCGGACGGGGCTGCAGGGCCAGCGCATCCAGCGGCACGGCGTCGGCCAGTCGCGGGGGCTGGGGCAAGCGTTGCGGCGCATTCCACGGTGCCGGCGGCAGCCAACGCGCGAGCGCCGCGCGCCAGAACGGCGTGAACACCTTGTAAGGCCCGCCCTGCTGCGTCGCCAGATCCCAGGGTTCGAACAGCAGCGCGCCGTTCGCACTCTCCGCGTGCAGCCCGTGTTCCTTCCATTGCTTCTTCAGCGCCGCATCGCGCGGCTGAGTGGCCGGCTCGTACTTGCGATTCCAGAAAATCGCTTCCGCGCCACTGTGTTCAATCGCCCGCTGCAACGCGCGTTCGCTGGGACCACGCAGGATCTGCAAGGCCGAGCCGCGCGCCTTCAGATCATCGTGCAGCGCCTGCAACGAATGATGGCGCCAGCTTTCGGAGGCCGCACCCGGCGCCCACGCGCCTTCTTCCTCCGGCGCATGCACGTACACCGGCAGCGGTGTATGGCCCGCCTCCACTGCCATCCGCAACGCCGGGTTGTCGTCCAGGCGCAGGTCGTTGCGGAACCAGACGATCGCGACGCTCATGCGCGCTTACTCGAAACTGCCGATCGAATCGTGGCTGAGATTGTCGAAGCGCGTGTATTCGCCGAAGAACTTGAGCTTGCACGAGCCGGTCGGGCCGCTACGCTGCTTGCCGATGATGATCTCGGCCAGGCCCTTGTCCGGCGAATTTTCCTTGTTGTAGTAATCGTCGCGGTAGATGAAGACGATCATGTCGGCGTCCTGCTCGATGGCGCCGGATTCGCGCAGGTCGGCCATTACCGGACGCTTGTCGGTACGTGTTTCCAGCGAGCGGTTGAGCTGCGACAGCGCAATCACCGGCACGTTGAGCTCCTTCGCCAGCCCCTTCAGCGAGCGCGAGATTTCGGAGATTTCCGTTGCGCGGTTCTCGTTGTTGCCGGGGACTGACATCAGCTGCAGGTAGTCGATGACGATCAAGCCCAGGTCATGTTCGCGCTTCAAGCGGCGCGCCTTGGATCGCAGCACTTCCGGGGAAAGGCCCGGCGTGTCGTCGATGAAGATCTTGGTTTCCTTCAGCATGCGGATGGCGCTGGTGACGCGGCTCCAGTCCTCGTCTTCCAGCTGACCGGTGCGCAGGCGTGTCGCGTTGACGCGGCCATTGGAGGAAATCAGGCGCAATGCAAGCTGCGCGGCCGACATTTCCATCGAGAACACGGCCACCGCCTTCTTCGACTTGATCGCCGCGAACTCGGCGATGTTCAGCGCGAAGGTGGTCTTTCCCATCGCCGGACGCGCGGCGAGGATGATGAGATCGGTCGGCTGCAGGCCGGCGGTCATTTCATCGAAATCGGTATAACCGCTCGGCAGACCGGTCACGTTGCCGCCGTTCTCGAAACGGTTCTGCAGGACTTCGAAGGCGTCCTTCAGCGCGGTGTTCATGCCGACGAAATCAGTGCGGCCGCGCGCGCCGGCTTCGGCGATGGCGAATACCTTCTGCTCGGCGACGGCCAGCAACTCGGCGCTCTCGCGCCCTTCCGGCTGGAAGGCGTCGTTGACGATGTCGGTGCCGACATCGATCAACTGCCGCATCACTGCCTTGTCGCGCACGATTTCCGCGTACGCGGTGATGTTGGCGGCCGAAGGCGTGCTGCTGGCCAGTTCGATCAGATACGCGCCGCCGGCCACCTGTTCCAGATGGCCCTGCGATTCGAACCACTCGCCCAGCGTGACGGCGTCGTACGGCCGATTGCGTTCGGCCAGTTCGCAGATCGCGCGATAGATGAGCTGGTGATCGCGGCGGTAGAAGTCCTTGTCCGTCAGCTTGTCGTTGATGCGGTCGTAGGCTTCCGGCGCCAGCATCAGGCCGCCGAGCACCGCCTGTTCGGCTTCGATGGAATGCGGCGGCATCCGCAGTTGCTCGATGCGGGCGTCATGCGGATCGTTGCGGAAACCTGGCCGGGCGGACATGGGGAACAGCGACTCCTGTAGCCGGATTGCGGACGGAACGGAACGAAGCATGGTAGTGCGTCCGCCTTCCGGCAGTTGCAGATAACCATGTGGATAACCGGTGGGAATCTCGTCCGCTGAGATTGAGCGCAAAGACGCGATTCGCGTCCAGGCGTGGCGCTTTCGCACGCAATCGCCGGTTGCGGAAAACAAAACGGGCGCCTTTCGGCGCCCGTCCGGATGCCGTTGCCGGAAGCGGATCAGGCTTCGGCTTCGACGACCACCTTGACGGTGGTTTCGACGTCGGCGTGCAGCTTGGCGATCACTTCGTACTCGCCCACGTTGCGGATCGGGCCTTCGCCCATCACCACTTCGCTCTTTTCCAGCGGCAGGCCGGCGGCGGTGAACGCCTCGGCGATGTCGCGCGGACCCACCGAGCCGAACAGCTTGCCCTCGGTCGAGGCGTTCGCCTTGATCGTGACGCTGGCGCCTTCGAGCTTGGAGACGCGGCCTTCGGCCTCGTCATGCACGGCCTTGGCCTTGGCTTCGTAATCAGCGCGCTTGGCTTCGAACTCGGCCAGGTTGGCGGCGGTGGCCGGCACGGCTTTGCCCTGCGGGATCAGGTAGTTGCGGCCGTAGCCGGGCTTCACGTTGACCTTGTCGCCGAGGACGCCGAGGTTGGTCACTTTCTGCAGAAGAATCAGTTCCATCGTATTGCTCCGTTATTCGTTAGCGGCCCGCGGGCCGCAACGTTGGCTGTCCGAATAGGACGGTGGGAAGGCCGGCCGGGCCGGCCATCCGGATCAGACGTCGTGGTTGTCCGTGTACGGAATCAGGGCCAGGAAGCGGGCGCGCTTGACGGCGGTCGCCAGCTGGCGCTGGTAGCGGGACTTGGTGCCGGTGACGCGGCTCGGGACGATCTTGCCGGTCTCGGTCAGGTACTGGCGCAGGGTGTTGAGATCCTTGTAGTCGATCTCTTTCACGCCTTCGGCGGTGAACTTGCAGAACTTGCGGCGACGGAAGAACTTGGACATGGGTAGGCTCCTCAGGCGGCTTCAGCGTTGTCGGCGTCGGTCGCAGCTTCGCTGCTCTCGCCTTCTTCATCGTCGCGACGGCGGCGCTCACCACGCTCGGCCTTGTCGCCCTTCTCGTCCTTGTTCTTCATGATCAGGGACTGCTCGGTGTCGGCGCCATCGCGCTTGATCACCAGGTGACGCAGGATCGCGTCATTGAAACGGAACAGCTCGACCAGCTCGTTCAGCACGGCCTGATCGGCTTCGATGTTGAGCAGGACGTAGTGGGCCTTGACCAGGTTCTGGATCGGGTAGGCCAGCTGACGGCGGCCCCAGTCTTCCAGACGGTGGATCTTGCCGCTGCCGTTCTCGACCAGGCCCTTGTAGCGCTCGATCATCGCCGGCACCTGCTCGCTCTGGTCCGGATGAACCAGGAACACGACTTCATAGTGACGCATCGTTGTTTACCTTTCGGATGTGGGCCCGGCCTTTGTGGACCGGGCGGGACAGCTCCCCGACATCCCGTCCGGACGGACGGCCAAGCGGTGGAGCAAGGGCCCTGCCGCCACGCGGGCGACAAGGAGCCGGAAATTATGGCAGCCCACGGGCTTGCAGGCAACGCGCAGGTACGGGCCGCCTGTCGCCCGCGCCCGCCAATTCTCCTGACCGGCTGAGATCAGGCGCTCGCGACGACCTCACTTCGTCTGTTTGCCGCCCTGTTGCGCCGCAATCCAGGCGTCGATGTGCTTTTCCAGCGCTTCCAGCGGTACCGAGCCGGTATTGAGCACTTCGTCGTTGAATGCCCGCAGGTCGAACTTCGGGCCCAGCGCCTTGGCCGAGCGCTCGCGCAACTCGGAAATCTTCAGCTGGCCGATCTTGTACGCCAGCGCCTGCCCCGGCCACGCGATATAGCGGTCGATCTCGTTGACGATGTCCTGGTCGGTCTTGGCCGCGTTGTCCTTGAAATACGCGATGGCGCGCTCGCGGCTCCAGCCCATGGAGTGCATGCCGGTATCCACCACCAGGCGCACGGCACGCCAAATGTCGTAGGTCAATTGGCCGAAACGGTCGTACGGGTCGTCGTAGAGCCCCATGTCGTAGCCCAGCCGCTCGGCATACAGACCCCAGCCTTCGCCGTACGCCACGAAATAGGCGGTCTTGCGGAACATCGGCAGCTCGGGCAACTCGATGCCGCGCGCCATCTGGAAGTGGTGTCCCGGCACCGCCTCATGCAGCGACAGCGCCATCATTTCCCACTTCGGCCGCATTTCCGGCTTGTAGAGGTTTACGTAGTAGAAGCCCGCACGACTGCCGTCGGCTGCGCCCGGCTGGTACAGCGCGGTCGTGCTGTCGGGCGCGACGTTGTCGGGAATCGGCCGGACGCCATAGGGCAGCCGCGGAATGATGTGGAACACCTTCACCAGTTCCGGGTCGATGCGCTTGGAGAGCGCCTGGTAGGCCTGGAACAGTTCCTCCGGCGTCTTGTGGAAGAACTTCGGGTCCGTGCGCAGGTGGTCGAAGAATGCGTGCAGGTCGCCCTGGAACCCGACCTGCGCCTTGATTTTCTCCATCTCGTTGCGGATGCGGGCGACTTCCTTCAGGCCGATGGCGTGGATCTGCTGCGGCGTCAGCGGCGTGGTCGTGTAGTACGCCGCCAGGGCGGCGTAATAGTCCGGTCCATCCGGCAGATCGGTGATCGCGATGCTCTCGCGGCTGGCCGGCAGGTAGGTCTGTTCGAAATAGGCCTGCAGCTTGCGATAGGCCGGGACAATCTCGTCGCGAATGATCGCCAGGGCTTCGCGTTGCAGTCCGGCGCGATCCGCTTCCGGCACGCCATCGGAGAATTTCAGGAACGGGCGGTAGAACGCGCTGCGGCTTGGGTCTTCGACGATCTGCGCCGCGATCTGCCCTTTCACCCGTTCCATCAGGATGCGCGGCTGCAATCTGCCCTCGGCCACGCCACGCTGCATCAGCACCAGGGTCTGATCAATCAGCACGTCTATCCCGCGCATGCGCGAGAGCCAGTTGCGGTAATCGGCCGTGCTTTCGAATGGAACCACTTCGGACATGCCATCAGCCAGTTGGACCCCGCTCTGATGGCTGATCGGCAGCAGATATTCCTTGAACCGCTGGCGCGAGACCGCTTGCTGGAGATTCCACTCGAAGGTGTCGTAATCGAGCTGGTCCGCCGGGCTCAGCCCGTTTCGTCCGATGGCATGCAGGCGCTGGAGCGCGGCGCGATCATTGGCCTCGGTGCGTGCAATCGCGTCGAGGCTGCGGTCGCTCCAGCGATCGTTGTAGCGGACGTCGCCGTTGTAGCTGGCGTTCTCGGGACTTTCGCGCAGCCCGCGTTCCCATTCCTCCGCGAACAATGCGCGCAGCGCCTCGTGTCGCGTCTCGGCCGACTGGGCCTGCACGGGCGAAATCCATGCCGCGCAGGCCAGCAAGGCCAGCAAAAGGGTTCGGAACATCGCTTTCTCCCCGGTCCACGAAAGCCGGGAAGCTTAGCCGCAGCGGGCTCGACGCGGCAGTGCCGCGGACGATCGCGTAATCAGGCCGCGTCGGTTTGCGTGGTGAAGCTTTCGCCGCAGCCGCATTCGGCGGTGGCGTTGGGGTTGCGGAACAGGAAGGTTTCGCCGAGGCCCTGCTTGGCGAAGTCGATCTCGGTGCCGTCCACCAGCGGACGGCTCTGGGCGTCGACGAAGATGCGCACGCCTTCGAATTCGTACACGGTGTCGCCCTCGCGCTCGTCACGCGCCAGATCGGCGACATGTCCCCAGCCGGAACAGCCGGTGCGGGCGACGCCGAACCTCAGGCCCAGCGTTCCCGGCGTCTGCTCGATGAAACGACGCACGCGTTCCAGGGCGACGGGGGTCAGGGTGATGGCCATGCGGTTCTCCTGCGGGGGCTGTCGATTATAGAGGGCGCGGGACGCTGGGCCCGTCGCTCCGGTAAACTCCACGTCCCCTAAATGGTTCTGTTACCGAAGGATTCAAGTCATGACGGTGGTGAGCGTCGAACATGCGCTGGCGGGCAAGATCCCGGCCGGCGGCGAGGTCACGGTACGCGGCTGGGTGCGCACTCGGCGCGATTCCAAGGCGGGCCTGTCCTTCGTCAATGTCAGCGACGGTTCCTGCTTTGCGGCGATCCAGGTGATCGCGCCTGACAGCCTCGACAACTACGAGTCCGAGGTGAAGCACCTCACCGCCGGCTGTTCGGTGATTGCCACCGGCACGCTGGTGCCGTCGCAGGGCCAGGGCCAGAGTTTCGAGGTGCAGGCCAGCCGCATCGAAGTGGTCGGCTGGGTCGAAGACCCGCTGACCTATCCGATGCAGCCGAAGCAGCATTCGCTGGAATACCTGCGCGAGTTCGCCCACCTGCGCCCGCGCACCAATCTGTTCGGCGCGGTCACCCGCATCCGCCATTGCCTGTCCCAGGCCGTGCACCGCTTCTTCCATGAGCGCGGCTTCTACTGGATCAGCACGCCCATCATCACCACCTCGGACGCCGAGGGCGCTGGACAGATGTTCCGCGTGTCCACGCTGGATCTGGCGAACCTGCCGCGCGATGGCAAGGGCGCGGTGGATTTCTCGCGCGACTTCTTCGGCAAGGAAACATTCCTGACCGTGTCCGGCCAGCTCAACGTCGAGGCCTACTGCCTGTCGCTGAGCAAGGTCTACACCTTCGGCCCGACCTTCCGCGCCGAGAACAGCAACACCACGCGGCATCTGGCCGAGTTCTGGATGATCGAACCGGAAATCGCCTTCGCCGATCTCGCCGCCGATGCGGATCTGGCCGAGGACTTCCTCAAGTATCTGTTCCGCGCCGTGCTCGACGAGCGCGCAGACGACATGGCGTTCATCGCCGAACGCGTGCAGCCGGACGCGATCACGCGGCTGGAAACCTTCATCAACGCGCCCTTCGAGCGCATCGACTACAGCGAGGCCATCACGCTGTTGCAGCAGTCGGGCAAGAAGTTCGACTTCCCGGTCGAATGGGGCCTGGACCTGCAGACCGAACACGAGCGCTGGTTGACCGAGCAGCACGTCGGCCGCCCGGTGGTGGTGATGAACTACCCGGAACACATCAAGGCGTTCTACATGCGCCTGAACGATGACGGCCGCACCGTGGCGGCGATGGACGTGCTGGCCCCGGGCATCGGTGAAATCATCGGTGGCAGCCAGCGCGAAGAGCGCCTGGATGTGCTGGACGCGCGCATGGCCCAGTTCGGGCTGGACCCGGCGCACTACGGGTGGTATCGCGACTTCCGTCGTTACGGCTCGGTGCCGCATGCCGGCTTCGGGCTCGGATTCGAGCGGCTGGTCGTATACGTCTGCGGTCTGTCCAACATCCGCGACGCCCTTCCCTATCCGCGCGCGCCCGGCAGCGCGGAATTCTGATCGGCGCGTCGATGCTCCTGTTCTTCGCGCTCTGCCTGGTCGGCGTTGCCATCGCCGGTTTTTCGGCCTTCGTGATCTTCTGGCCGCTGACCCTCGTGCACGTGCGCGACCGCCATGCCGCGCTCGGCACGCAATGGGGCGACGGCGCATTCCTCAAGCCGATCGCGCTGCGCTGGCTGCTGTCCGGCAACTACGCGGCCTGCGGTGACGCATCGCTCAGCGGGCTGGCCACGCCGGCGCGCATTTCCCTGATCGTGATGGTGGCCGCGTTGCTCCTCTCCGGTCTGTTGACCCTCGTTTCGCTGGTGCTTTGATGACTGATGCCGCCCACGACTTCTGGTACCTGGCCACGCTCGGCCGCACGCTGATCTGGGCGCGCATGCGCGTGCGCGAAGCCGGCACCGCCGAAGTGCTGGACAGCGACGGCAATACCCTGGCCTACGACAGCGAGGACAGCGCGCGTTCGGCGCTGCTCGACGCGGATTTCGTGTCCTATGAAGGACTGGACGAGGAAGACGCGCTCTCGCGCGGATTTTCCCTGCACGAGGTTGCGCCGCCGCGCGCCGATTCCGATGCCGCCCTGCACTCCATGATGGTGCAGGTGCTGGGCGCGCGCGCCTGAGCATGTACGCGCCGCGCGCTTTCGCGGACACCGATTTGCAGGCGCTGGATCGCCTGATCGAGCGCGATGCCTTCATCACGCTGGTGACCGTGGATGCCGATGGCGCACCTTTCGCCAGTCATCTGCCAGTCCTTTACGCCCGCGACGGCGATCGCATCGTGATCGAAGGCCATTGGGCGCGCCCGAATCCGCAGGTGCATCACGTCGGCCCCGCGCTGGCGATCGTGCACGGACCCCACGCGTATGTATCGCCGGGCTGGTATCCGGACAAGGAAGAAGCCTCGCGCGTGCCGACCTGGAATTATGCGGTGGCGCATCTGCGTGGAACGCTGGAGGCGTTCACCGATGAAGCCGCACTCGCTGATCTGGTGGATCGCCTGAGTCTCCGCAACGAACAGCGCGTCGGCCAGGACTGGCGATTCGAGTACGGCCGCGAATCGCATCGCTCGCAGCTGCGCGGCATCGTCGGCCTTCGCCTGCGAGTCGAGCGCGTGCAGCTGAAGTTCAAGCTGTCGCAGAACCATCCGGACGCCAACGTGCGCGGCGCAATCGCGGGACTGCGCGAACACGGTGACGATGAAGTCGCCGGGCTCATGCAGGAACGACTGGATCGTCGCGGATAGGCACGCGCGCATCCCGTACACTGCGCCCTTTCGGCAACGCGGGACGATGACATGGATCTGAATCTGTCCGGGCGCCAGGCGCTGGTGTGCGGTGCATCGGAAGGCATCGGTCGCGCGGCCGCGCATGAACTCGCGCAACTGGGTGCGAGCGTCACCGTGCTGTCGCGTCGTGCCGAAGCCCTGCAGGCGGTCACGCAATCGCTGCCTGTGATCGACGGTCTGCAGAAGCATGATTGGCTGGCGGTGGATGTGGCCGATCCCGCCGCGCTGCAGGTCGCCGTGCAGCGATTCGCCGACCGGCCCTGCCACATCCTGATCAACAACACCGGCGGTCCGCCGGGCGGCCGTGCCATCGACGCACCGGCGCTCGCCTACCTGGATGCATTCCGCCACCATCTGCTCGCCAACCAGATGCTCGTGCAGAACCTCGTTCCCGGCATGCGCGCATCCGGCTGGGGCCGGATCATCAACGTCATTTCGACGTCGGTGAAGGAACCCATCGCCAATCTCGGGGTTTCGAACAGCATCCGCGGCGCAGTCGCAAGCTGGGCCAAGACGCTCTCGCGCGAACTCGGCGGCGACGGCATCACCGTCAACAACGTACTGCCCGGCTATACGCGAACGCGCCGGCTGGAACAGATCCTTTCCGATCGCAGCACCGCGACTGGACAGGACGAAGCCACGGTGAGCCGCGCCATGCTGGCGTCGGTGCCGGCCGGGCGTTTCGCCGAAGCGACGGAAATCGCGGCCGCCATCGCCTTCCTCGCTTCGCCCGCCGCCGGCTACATCAACGGCGTGAGCCTCGCGGTCGACGGCGGCCGCATGCAGTCGATCTGACTCACCGGTCTCACCCCGCAACGCAACAGGGCGTCCACGCCGGACCGGGTAACCTGCGCCGATGCAGACACTCACCCACTGGATTGATGGAGAGCCGCGGCCCGCGACGGGCAACGGCTGGATCGACGTGCACGCGCCGGCCGATGGCCATGTGCACGCACGTTTGGCCGACGGTGACGCCCGCGACGTCGAGGCGGCCGTGCAGGCCGCGGACCGTGCGTTTCCGGTCTGGTCTTCGCTGCGCAATTCGGAACGCGCGCTGTGGCTGGAACGGCTGGCGCAGGCGCTCGAACAGCGGCTGGAAGAATTCGCTCGCGCCGAATCGCTCGACGCAGGCAAACCGATCACGCTCGCGCGCGCCGTGGAGATTCCGCGCGCGGTGGCGAACCTGCGGTTCTTCGCGCATGCGGCCACGCAATTCGGAAGCGAATCGCACCACGGCGAAGCCGGACTGAATTACACGCTGCGGCTGCCGTTGGGCGCGGTGGCGACGATTTCGCCCTGGAACCTGCCGCTCTATCTCTTCACCTGGAAAATCGCCCCGGCGCTTGCCGCGGGCAACACGGTCGTGGCGAAAGCATCGGAAGTGACGCCGTTGACCGCCACGATGCTGGCGCAGCTGGCGGCCGACATCGGCTTCCCGCCCGGCGTGCTGAACCTCGTGCAGGGCACCGGCCCGCGCGTGGGCGAAGCGCTGGTCGAGCATCCGCGTATCAAGGCGGTGTCCTTCACCGGCAGCACGCGCGTCGGGCAGCGCATCGCCGCGCTGGCGGCACCGCAGTTCAAGAAGATCTCGCTGGAGCTCGGCGGCAAGAATCCCACGCTGGTGTTCGCCGACAGCGACTGGCGCGTGCAACTGGATGTCATCGTGCGCTCGGCCTTCCAGAACTCCGGGCAGATCTGCCTGTGCGGTTCGCGCATCCTCATCGAGCGCTCCGCCTACAGCGCGTTCCGCGACGCGTTCGTCGAGCAGGCACGCACTTTGCGGCTGGGCGATCCCTCGGATGAGACCACCACACTGGGGCCACTGGTTTCGCAAGCGCACTTCGACAAGGTCAGCGCATGCATCGCACGTGCACGCGAGGAAGGCGGCCGCGTGCTGCTGGGCGATGAACCGGCCGCGCAGGGCGGCTGGTTCGTTGCGCCCACGGTGATCGAGGGCCTCGGACCGGATTGCGCCACGAATCGCGAGGAAATCTTCGGCCCGGTGGTCACCCTGCAACCCTTCGACAGCGAGGCCGAAGCCCTGCATCTGGCCAACGCGGGCGACTATGGGCTGGCTGCGATGATCTGGACGCGCGATCTGGCGCGCGCGCATCGCCTGGCCGCGCAGGTGAACGCGGGAATCGTCTGGATCAACAGCTGGTTGATGCGGGACCTGCGCACGCCGTTCGGCGGCGCGGGGCAATCGGGCGTGGGGCGCGAAGGCGGCAGCGACGCCATGCGTTTCTTCACCGAAGCGCGCAACGTCGGCATTTCGACGGGATAGCCGTACTTGGCTGCAATTGACCGATCAGCGCACACTACGCCGGCCGTGGAAACGGCCCCGACCCGCAAAACCGGATACCGCCCGTGAGTGAACTCGAGAATCTGCTGCGCAACAACCGCGAATGGGCCGAACGGATCAAACACGAGGATCCGGGCTTCTTCAAGCGTCTCTCGCAACAGCAATCGCCCCGCTATCTGTGGATTGGCTGTTCCGATTCCCGCGTCCCGGCCAACCAGATTCTGGGACTGGACCCCGGCGAGGTCTTCGTCCACCGCAACATCGCCAACGTGATGTCGCACGGCGACCTGAATTGCCTGTCGGTGATCCAGTTCGCGGTCGACATCCTCAAGGTCGAACACATCCTGCTGGTCGGCCACTACGGCTGCGGCGGCGTGCATGCCGCCCTCACCGGCTCGCGCGTCGGCCTGGCCGACAACTGGCTGCGCCATGTGGCCGACGTGGCGACCAAGCATGCCGAACTGCTGCGGGACGTGGATACCGAATCGCTGCGCCACGCGCGCCTGTGCGAGTTGAACGTGATCGAACAGGTGTTCAACGTGTGCCAGACCACCGTTGTCGAAGACGCCTGGGCGCGCGGACAGCCGCTGGCCGTGCACGGCTGGGTGTACAGCTTGTTCGATGGCCGCGTGCGCGAACTGGGCATGGACGTGGATTCGGCGGAAACCCTGCACGCTTCCTATGCGCGCGCACTCGCCGGGATCTCGCCCAAGAGCACGCACGATGAGTGAATCCATCCACGCGGACACCGCGCCAGCACCGGTCGGCGCCTACCCGCATGCGCGGCGCGTGGGTGCGCTGCTGTTCCTGTCCGGCATCGGGCCGCGTGACCCGGTCACGAACGCCATTGCCGGCAACGTGCATGACGCGGAAGGACGGCTCGTGGATTACGACATCCAGATGCAGGCGCACGCCGTTTTCGCCAACGTGCGGCACGTGCTGGAAGCCAGCGGCGCACGCTGGGACGATCTCGTCGACGTCACCGTCTATCTCACCGACATGGCGCGCGACTTTGCTGCCTACAACCGGATCTGGGCCGAGTACTTCCCCGATGCCGCACAGACGCCGTGCCGCACCACGCTCGGCATCACCGCCCTGCCCACACCGATCGCCATCGAACTGAAATGCGTGGCTGCCCTGACCGAGGAACGCTGACATGCTGCCCGGCCCGTTGAACCTGCACGCCTGGATCGAAGAACACCGGCACCTGCTCAAGCCGCCTGTCGGCAACAAGGTCATTTATGCCGGTGACTTCATCGTGATGGTCGTGGGCGGTCCCAACCAGCGCACCGACTATCACTGGGACGAAGGTCCGGAGTGGTTCTACCAGCTTGAAGGCGAAATGGTGCTGCGCATCCAGGAAGAAGGCCGGGTCCGCGACATTCCGATCAAGGCCGGCGAAATCTTCCTGCTGCCGCCGCGCGTGCCGCATTCGCCCCAGCGCATGCCCGACTCCATCGGCCTGGTGATCGAGCGGCGCCGGCTGCCGCACGAGCAGGACGGGCTGCTGTGGTTCTGCGACCAGTGCAACCACAAGCTCTACGAGGAGTTCTTCACGCTGAAGAACATCGAGACCGATTTCCCGCCGGTGTTCGAACGTTTCTACTCGTCGCGCCCCCTGCGCACCTGCGGGCAATGCGGGCACCTGAATCCGGCGCCGTCCCGCTACGTGATGGCCGACACCTGATTCCGCCGCGGCCGGCGGACGAGCCCGGCCATTCCCGCGCTGCATCGTGCCCCGCGTGGTGACGGTCGGATACACTCGCGCGATGCTCAAAATCGACACGCACGCGCACTTCCTGCCCCGCGATTGGCCCGATCTGGCGAGCAAGTACGGCGACGTCCGCTTCCCGGTGATCCATCACGGCGATGATGGCCGCCATCGCATCTACAAGGACGGCAAGTTCTTCCGCGAAATCTGGCCCAAGACCTGGGATCCGATGGAACGCATCGCCGATTACGCCCACTTCGGCGTGCAGGTGCAGGTCATCAGCACCGTGCCGGTGATGTTCAGCTACTGGGCCAAGCCGCACCAGGCGCTGGAACTGCACCAGTCGCTCAACGACCACACCGCCACGGCATGCCGCGAACATCCGCGCCATTACGCCGGCCTGGGCACGGTGCCGCTGCAATCGCCGCGCCTGGCGGTGCAGGAACTGGAGCGCTGCATGGATGAACTCGGTCTGCAGGGCGTGCAGATCGGCAGCCACGTCAACGACTGGAATCTCGACGCGCCGGAGTTGTTCGAGTTCTTCCAGGCCGCGAGCGAACTGGGCGCGGCCCTGCTCGTGCATCCCTGGGACATGATGGGCGCGGCGTCGATGCCGAAATACTGGCTGCCGTGGCTGGTCGGCATGCCCGCGGAGCAATCGCGCGCGGCGTGCTGCCTGATCTTCGGCGGCGTGCTCGAGCGTCTGCCCGATCTGAAAGTCTGCTTCGCGCATGGCGGCGGCAGTTTTCCCTACACGCTGGGCCGCATCGAACACGGCTTCCACATGCGCCCGGATCTGGTGGCGACCGACAACCCGCGCAATCCGCGCGAGTACATGGGCCGCGTGTTCTTCGATTCCTGGGTCGCGGATCCGCGCGCGTTGCGCTACCTGCTCGACACCGTGGGCACCGACCGCGTGATGCTCGGCACCGACTACCCGTTCCCGCTGGGCGAACAGGAGCCGGGTGCAGGCATCGCCGCACTCGGGCTGAGCGAAGCCGAACAGGCACGCCTCTACCACGGCACCGCGCTGGAATGGCTGGGTCTGTCCCGCCAGCGTTTTGAATGAGCGCGACATGCGCTGCGTGATCCGGCATCACAGCGAACCATCCGCGCCACGAGCGCTGTCCGATCCGGCGCCGTACCTGCAAGTCAACGCACTTCACGACCTCCACCCCATGCCCCTCTTCCACGCCCCTCCATCGAGCGTCCCATGACCGATCTGTTGTCGCGCACCCATGCCATCGCTCTGGATGCCGCCGATCCGCTGCGCGCGTTGCGCAACGAATTCCTGATTCCCCGCTTCAAGCACAACGATCAGCTCTACTTCTGCGGCAACTCGCTCGGGCTGCAACCGCGCGGCGTCCGCCAGCACATCAACGAGGTGCTCGACAAATGGGCCAATGAAGCCGTCGAAGGCCACTTCACCGGCCAGGCCCAGTGGATGACCTACCACGAACTGGTGCGCGAACCGCTCGCGCGCGTGGTCGGTGCGCTGCCGCAGGAGGTGGTGGCGATGAATTCGCTGACCGCCAACCTGCACCTGATGATGGTGAGCTTCTACCGGCCGAGCGCCGAGCGTCCGGCGATCCTGATGGAAGCCGGCGCATTTCCTTCCGATCGTCACGCAGTCGAATCGCAGATCCGTTTCCACGGCTTCAATCCCGACACCGACCTGATCGAACTGGTCGCCGACGACGCCCACGGCACGCTCTCGATGGAGGCGATCGAACGCGCGATTGCCGAACACGGCCACCGCCTGGCGCTGGTGTTGTGGCCCGGCATCCAGTACCGCACCGGGCAGGCGTTCGATCTGTCCACCATCGCGCGGCTGGCGCATGCGCAGGGCGCCCGGGTGGGCTTCGATCTCGCCCATGCGGTCGGCAATCTCCACCTGGCACTGCACGACGCGAACGCGGACTTCGCCGTGTGGTGCCACTACAAGTACATGAACGCCGGTCCGGGCGCAGTCGCTGGCGCTTTCGTGCACGAGCGGCACGCCAAAGCGGACGTGCCGCGCTTCGCCGGATGGTGGGGGCACGATCAACGCACCCGTTTCCAGATGGGGCCGCAGTTCGTGCCGACCGAAGGCGCGGACGGCTGGCAATTGAGCAATCCGCCCATCCTCGGGCTTGCACCGCTGCGCGCCTCGCTGGATATGTTCGAACGCGCCGGTGGCATGACCGCGCTGCGCGGCAAGTCGGAAAAGCTGACCGGCCTGCTCGAAGCCCTCATCCGCACGCGCCTGCACGATGCGCTGGAGATCATCACGCCGCATGATCCCGCGCAGCGCGGCGCACAGCTTTCGCTGCGCGTCATCGGCGGCCGCGAGCGGGGTCGCGAACTATTCGATTACCTCGTTTCGGTCGGCACGCTCGGTGACTGGCGCGAACCGGACGTGATCCGCATCTCGCCGGCCCCGCTGTACAACCGCTACATGGACGTATACCGCTTCATCGAAGAAGTCGAAGCCTGGAAGGGCTTCTGATCGGAGAACTGTCTTGAGCACTGCCCAACCGCCGTCCCTCACCATCATCGGCGCCGGCCTGGCCGGCGCGCTGCTCGCCACCCTGCTCGCCCGCAAGGGCTGGCAGGTCGACGTGTATGAAAAGCGCGGCGACCCGCGCGTGCAAGGGTATGCAGGTGGTCGTTCCATCAACCTGGCCCTGGCCGAACGGGGCCGCCACGCGCTGCGCCAGGCTGATGCCGACGACGCGGTGATGCGGCACGCGGTCATGATGCGTGGTCGCATGGTGCATCCCCGCGAAGGCCACAGCCAATTGCAGCGTTACGGACGCGATGATTCGGAAGTCATCTGGTCGGTGCATCGCGGCGATCTGAATATCACGCTGCTCGATCTGGCCGAACAGGCCGGCGCGCAGCTGCATTTCCACCGCCGCCTGGACGAGGTGGACTTTGCCTCCGGACGCGTGTGCTTCGTGGACGAACGCGATGGCTCCGCGCACACACGGGATTTCCAGTCACTGGTCGGCGCGGACGGTGCGGGTTCGTCGCTGCGCGCCGCAATGATGAAGCACACAGATCTCGGCGAGCGCACTGAGTTCCTCGATCACTCCTACAAGGAACTGGAAATACCGCCGACGCCGGACGGCGCGTTCCAGATCGAACCCAACGCGCTGCACATCTGGCCACGCGGCCACTACATGTGCATCGCGCTGCCGAACGACGAGAAGACCTTCACCGTCACCCTGTTTCTGCCCAACCAGGGCGAACCGAGCTTCGACCGCGTGCGCACGCCGGCGGAAGCGCGTGCGCTGTTCGAGCGTGATTTCCCCGACGCCGTGCCGCTGATTCCTGCGCTGGAACGCGACTGGGCCAACAACCCGATCGGCCTGCTCGCGACGTTGTACCTGGACCGCTGGCATATCGGCGGCCAGGCCGTACTGCTGGGCGACGCCGCGCACGCGATGGTGCCATTCCATGGCCAGGGCATGAACTGCGCCTTCGAGGATTGCGTGGCGCTGGCCGGACAACTGGAGCGGCATGCCGATCACGCAACCGCATTCGCCGCATTCGAACGCGAGCGCAAGCCCGATGCCAGTGCGATCCAGGCGATGGCGCTGGAGAACTACATCGAGATGCGCGATCGCGTCGACGACGCCGAGTTCCTGCTGCAACGCGAACTGGAGCGCGCCCTGCAGGAGCGCCATCCCGGACGCTTCGTCCCGCACTACACCATGGTCAGCTTCATGCGCATTCCCTATGCCGTCGCCTTCGCGCGCAGCCATGTGCAGCGCGAACTGCTGGTTGAAGCCACGCGCGGGCGCGAGCACCTGCACGAGATCAATTGGGAATGGGTGGACGCGGAAGTCCTTCGCCGGCTGGAACCGCTGCAGGACGAAATCCGGTGACAGCCAGTTTCCTGTTCTACGATCTGGAAACTTTCGGTGCGGACCCGCGCCGCACGCGCATCGCGCAATTCGCCGCGCAACGCACGGATGCGGAGCTCAACCCGATCGAAGACCCGGTGACCTTCTACGTGAAGCCGGCCGATGATCTGCTGCCCTCGCCCACCGCCACGCTGATCACCGGCATCACGCCGCAGCACGCGGACGAAAGCGGGATCACCGAGGCGGCCGCATTCGGACGCATCATCGAGGAAATGGCGCGTCCGGAAACCTGCACGCTGGGCTACAACTCGCTGCGTTTTGACGACGAGTTCGTCCGCCACGGCCTGTTCCGCAATTTCCACGACCCCTACGAGCGCGAGTGGCGCGGCGGAAACTCGCGCTGGGATCTGCTCGACGTGATGCGATTGATGCATGCGCTTCGCCCGGAAGGCATCCAGTGGCCGCGTCGCGAGGATGGCCACACGTCCTTCCGCCTGGAACAACTGGCGGCGCTCAACGGCGTGCGCGAAGGCGATGCCCACGAAGCGATGTCCGACGTGTTCGCCACCATCGGCATGGGCCGCCTGATGCGCCAGTCGCAGCCCCGTCTGTGGGAATACGCGCTGCGCCTGCGTGACAAGCGCTTCGCCGCCAGCCTGCTCGATACCGTGGCGATGACGCCCGTGCTGCATGTTTCGCAGCGCTATCCGGCGCAGCGGCATTGCGCCGCGATGGTGCTGCCGGTGGCACGCCATCCGCGGTACGACAACCGCGTCATCGTGTTCGACCTCGACGGCGATCCCGAAGCCTTCCTTTCGCTTGGCGCCGACGCCATCGCCGACCGGTTGTACGTGTCGGCCGCCGATCTGCCTGAAGGCGAAGCGCGTGTGCCACTGAAGGAAGTCCACGTCAATCGCTGCCCGATCCTGGTCGCGCAGGCGCACCTGCGCGCAAACGACTATGACCGCTTGGGCATCGACGCCGATGCGATTGGCGCGCGGGCGGAACGGCTGCGTCCGCACGGTCCGGCGCTCGCCGAGAAAGTGCGCCAGGTGTTCGGCAAGGAGCGTGCGTTCGAGACACCGGACGCCGATGCCTCGCTGTACGGTGGCTTCCTGGCCGACGGCGATCGCAAGCGCTTCCAGGATGTGCGCGCGACGCCGCCGGCGGAACTGGGTTTGCGCGATTTCGGCTTCCGCGACGCGCGCCTGCCGGAACTGCTGTTCCGCTACCGCGCACGCAACTGGCCGGCCACCTTGACCGCCAACGAACACGAGCGCTGGAATGATTACCGTCGTCAGCGCCTGGGCAGTGATCGCGGCTGGTCCGAGTACAGCTTCGAGACCTTCCACGACGAAATCGCCCAACTGCGCACCACGATTCCCACCGATGCCCCGAAACTGGCCCTGCTCGATCGACTGCAGGCGTGGGGCCAGGCACTGGAGCACTCGCTTTGACCGCTTATTTTTCGGACGCCAGTTTCAAGTTCCTGCGCGGACTGGCGCGCCACAACGACAAGACCTGGTTCAACGACCACCGCGATCAGTACGAAACCCACGTCAAGCGGCCTTTCCTGCAACTGCTGACCGATCTGCAAGGCGACCTGGCACGGGTGTCGCCGCATTTCCGCTCCGATCCGAAGACGGTCGGCGGCTCCCTGTTCCGCATCTACCGCGACGCCCGCTACTCGACCGACAAATCCCCGTACAAACCCTGGCAAGGCGCGCGCCTGTATCACGAGCGTCGCAAGCAGGTGGCCGCCCCTTCGTTCTACATCCACCTGCAACCGGGCGAATCGTTCGTCGGCGCCGGCCTGTGGCATCCCGAACCCGATACCCAGCGTCGCGTCCGACAGTTCATCTTCGACAATCCCGCCGCCTGGAAACAGGCCGCGCATGCCAGTGCGTTCCGTCGCCGCTTCGAGTTCGAGGAAGGTGAAAAGCTCACCCGTCCACCGCGCGGCTTTCCGGCCGATTTCGAATTCATCGATGACCTCAAGCACCGCAATTTCGTGTTCTGGCGCTCCCTCGACGACGCCACCATGACCGGCCCGCGCCTGCGCAAGATTATCGCCACCGACATCGCTGCCCTCGCACCGTTCGTCGACTACCTGTGCGCGGCGCTGGATCTGGAGTTCTGAGGTCATCGCCATGAAGAAATGGATCGCGCTGCTGCTGGCCTTCGTCCTGTTGTTCGCAGGCTATGTGGCGGCGGGTCCGTATCTGGCGATTCACGGCATCCGCAGTGCGCTGGCCGAACAGGACACCGCCAAGCTGGAACGCTACGTGGATTTCGCGGCGGTGCGGGTCAACCTGCGTGCACAGGTCGAAGACTACCTGGCGCGGCGTGCCGGTCCGGACGTGCAATCGAACCTGTTGGGGGCGTTTGCGCTGGCGGTCGTCAATCGCGTGGCCGGACGCGGCGTGGACACCATGGTGACGCCACTTGGCGTCGCCGCGCTGCTGCAGGGCCGCTCGATGTGGAAGCAGGCCATCGGCGAGACGATCGGCGGCGACACCTACGCGCCTGCCGTGCCCGCCGATCCGCTGAAGGAGGCCGAGCATCATTACGAGTCACCGTCGCGTTTCACCGCGACGATCCACGATGAAAACGGCGATCCCATCGTGTTCGTGCTGAGTCGCCAGGGATTGCGTTGGCGATTGACCGATATCCGGCTGCCGTTCTCGAATCCCGAATCGACGCGCTAGCGCGGCTGCATCACGGTCGCCGTTCGAGCGACCCAGCAAACCGTCGTATGGATGGCGCGATCTGCCTGCGCGCCGACCACGGCCAGCCGGCAAATACCGCTGCGGTGTCATGCGCACGCGCCTGCTCCCGCCAGGCAAAGACGACGCGATTGCCGTCATGCGGTTCGTCCAGCACCTGCATGCGGCCCTCGAAACTCTTGCGCAGGCGGGCGATGTGCCGCCGTGCATTCGTCGAGTACAGGTTCATGGCGAGGATGCCGGCGGGCGACAGCGCCTCCCGGCACGCGTCATAGAACGCCTGCGTGGAGAGCGACGGCGGGATGCCGAACACATCGTACGCATCGAGCAGGATGAGGTCGTAGCACTCCCGGCGCTGGCGGACCAGACGTGCGGCATCGGCACAGATGACGGTGAATCGCTCGCTGTCCGGCGGTATGTGGAAAACGTCGCGCAGTGCCAGC
This sequence comes from Pseudomonadota bacterium, assembly GCA_023419315.1. Classification (GTDB taxonomy): domain Bacteria; phylum Pseudomonadota; class Gammaproteobacteria; order Xanthomonadales; family Xanthomonadaceae; genus Pseudoxanthomonas_A. The sequence continues at coordinate 20,137 of JAEZYE010000007.1, read as the reverse complement.
ACATCGACATTGCGCTCGCAGACTTCGATATGGGAATCACGCAGGTAGCGATGGCAGAACTTCGCCTGTGAACCGCCACCGAGCCCGAAAATGCCGATGCGGCGTGGCCGTGGCTGGACCAGCAGGGCCGCGAACATCGTGCGCGTGTAGCCGACCTGCAACCGATCCGGCCACCACGTGTACATGCGGCTCTGCGTGACCGAGTCGGTGAACTGCAAAGCGGTGTACCACGCGCCGCGCCGGACGAAAGGCTTGCCGGTCGGATCGCGTCCGCCCATCTCAGGGCCGTGGATCGTTGGCGACGCCGTGCGGCACGTGTCCGGCCGCGACATGGGGACGCGCGCTGTCGATGTTGTGCTGCGAATCATCGAAGAAGATGTCGGCGCCGAACGCTTCCAGGAAAGGCCCCTTGTGTCGCCCGCCCAGGAACAGCGCTTCGTCCAGCCGCACGCCCCAGTCGCGCAGCGTGCGGATGACGCGTTCGTGCGCGGGGGCGGAACGCGCGGTCACCAGGGCCGTACGAATCGGGGATTGCTCACCCGCCGGGAACACACGCTGGAGTTCATGCAGGGCGGAGAGAAAGCCCTTGAACGGGCCGCCCGACAACGGTGCACGCGCATGCTCGCGCTCGTGGCGGCCGAAAGCTTCCACGCCCTGTTCGCGTGAAATGCGTTCGCTCTCGTCACCGAAGATGACGGCGTCACCGTCGAAGGCGATGCGAAGTTGATCGGGATGATGCTGGCGATGCATCTGCGCCGGCAGGATGGTCGCCGCGGCGATGCCATGTTCCAGCGAGCGTCGGACCGAGTCCGGATTGGCTGACAGGAACAGATCCGCGCCGAACGGCCGGATATACGGCCAGGTCGGCTCGCCGGACGTAAACACCGCGCGCACGATGCCAAGCCCGTGATGCTGGATCGAGTTGAAGATGCGCAGCCCGGTGTCGGCCGAGTTGCGCGAAAGCAGGATGACTTCCACGCGCGGCGAATCGGCGGGCGCGCCCGCGTTGAGCGCCAGCAGTTTGCGGACCACCGGGAACGCAACGCCCGGCTGCAACACCTTGTCTTCGTGCAACCGCTGGAAATCGCTGTAGGCATCCACGCCTTCCTGCTCGAACAGCGCATGGCTCTCTTCGAGATCGAACAGCGCGCGCGAAGTCACCGCGACGGTCAGCAGGCGGGGCGTGTTGTCAGGCATGCGGCCAGTATCGGCCATCACGACGGACGCAGCGAGTTCCCGCCGCGTCGTACGTGCACTGCGTCAGTCGTCGAGGTTGGTCGAGTCGATCGCCAATCGCACGGGAGGGCCGCGCAGATAGTCACGCGTCACGGCGCGCACCTCCACCTCCATCCGCAACGGTTTCTGTTCCCCCGGCGCGGCGTCGGGCCACAGGAACAGCAGCTCCGCCCGTCGGGAATCGCTGACGACGGCCACCGGCTCGGCGGGAAATACGGCATAGGACGTCTCGGCCGAGAGCACACGGAATTCGAACCCGATGTCTTCGAGCTTGTAATCGCCGCGCGGCCAGTCCAGGCGAATGCCCAGCAGTCCGGATCCATCGCAGGTGCCCGGCGCACCGCCCAGGCCGCGCGTCACCTCGGTAACCCGGAGTTCCGGCGTGCGCAGCGTATCCTCGGGCGCATCCTTCGGTGCGGCGCCTTCCTGCAGTTCGAAGGCCCGCATGTGCGTATTCAAGTTGCAGGCACCGGCCATCTGTGCGGGCAGCAGCGCGCACAATCCCCAAAGCCACCAGCGTTTCATCCCCTGACTCCTCTCGTTGCGGAAAAGCCGCGCCGCATTCCTCCCGATGCGAAACGGCAGGCCAACCGTACGGCGCTCCCCGCGCCGCTCCCCCGATTGTTTAGACCACGAACTGCTCGCTGAGGATACGTTCCTCCAGATTGTGCTCGGGATCAAACAACAGGGTCACGGTTCGGTCGTGGGACTCGCGGATGGTCACTTCGACCACGTCGCGGACCTCGTGCGAGTCGGCAGTGGCGCTGACCGGCCGCTTGTATGGGTCGAGCACGCGGAAGCGCACTTCTGTATTGGCGCGCAGGATGGCGCCGCGCCAGCGGCGCGGACGGAACGGCGCGATCGGTGTCAGGGCGATGGTGTTCGAGCCCAGCGGCAGGATCGGGCCGTGCGCGGAGAAGTTGTAGGCGGTGCTGCCGGCCGGCGTGGCGGTCAGGACGCCATCGCAGATCAGTTCGTCGAGCCGGGTCTGGCCGTTCAGATCGATGCGGATATGCGCGGCTTGGCGGGTCTGCCGCAGCAGCGATACTTCGTTGTAGGCGAGCGAACCGGTGGTGGATCCGGATTCGGTGAGCGCCAGCATTTCCAGCGGTCGCAGCGTGGCGGGTTCGGCGCTGGCGATGCGCTCCAGCAGGCCTTCGGCGCGGAACTGGTTCATCAGGAAGCCGACCGTGCCCAGCTTCATGCCGAACACCGGCTTGCCCAGGCTGCCATGGCGGTGCAGCGTCTGCAGCATGAAGCCATCGCCGCCGAGTGCGCAGAGCACGTCGGAGTCTTCGGGCGTGGCGCCTCCATGCAGTTTCGTCAACACCTCCAGCGCCTGCTGGGCTTCGGGAGCCGGGCTGGCGAGGAAGGCGATACGCGGTGTCTGACTCATCCGGAAATCCCTGTGGCGTCGCCAGAGGATACCGGCACGAACGTCGTGATTGGGGCTTTCCGTTTCCCGAAAAGGAACAGGCCGGGAAATCCCGGCCTGTCCTGTCTGCATCAGCCCTGTGAGGCCAGTTGTCCCAGTCGCTGCACCGCGACCGAGGCGGTCGGGTAATCCAGCTTTTTCTGGGCCGCCAGTTCGTTGAGCATCGCCAGCGTGAAACGCAGGCCGGCGTCATCGCGGTGCAACCACGCCTGCACCTTCGCATCCGGCGTGGCGCCCGGCATCGACAGCACCTGGCCGGTCAGCGTGCGCTGGTGGTTGGTCAGCTCGTCACGCAGCACGCCGCGTGCGACCGCGTGCCAGCGACCGTCGACCTTCAATCCATCGACCTGCTCCAGCAACCAGCTCAGGTGCAGCGCTTCGCCGAGGCGGTAGTACACCTTCGACACTTCGACCGGCTTGAGCTTGCGGGCGCGCGCCAGTTCGATGATGTCGCAGGACGGCTCCAGGTACGGCAGCGCGGCAATCTGGCCGGCGAGCGCCGGCGGCAATCCCTTGGCTTTCCATTCCTGCAGGCTGGCGTTGTAGTCCGGGCGCAGCGAATCCGGCAGCACGCCATCGGCGGCCCGGATTTCGTTGAAGCCTTCGTAGTAGCGCTCCACGGCGGTGGCGATGGCCGGAATCGGACCCTGCCGCACCAGCAGCCAGCGGGTGAAGCTGCGCTGGATCGACCAGATCACCTGCAGCGCATCGATCTGCACGGACTCCGGCACCTTGCCGTCGAGCGCGTCGATCTGGTTCCACAGCAGGCGCGCGTCCAGGGTTTCGCGCGTGATGGTGAATGCCTTGGCGACTTCGGCCGGACTGCGGCCGGTGTCTTCCTGCATGCGCAGCAGGAAGGTCGCACCCATGCGGTTGATGGTGGTGTTGGTCACGGCCGTGGCGATGATTTCGCGCTTCAGGCGATGGCCTTCCATTTCGTCCGCGTACTTTTTCTGCAATGGCTTCGGGAAGTAGCGCTGCAGTTCCTTCGACAGGTACGGATCTTCCGGAATGTCCGAATCCAGCAACTGCTGGAACGCGACCAGCTTGGAGTACGACAGCAGCACCGCCAGCTCCGGACGCGTCAGCCCCTGGCCACGCGTCTTGCGCTCGGCCAGTTCCGCATCCGATGGCAGGAATTCAATCTGGCGATCCAGCAGGCCCTGCGATTCCAGCGTCTGGATGAAATGCTGCTTGGAACCCAGGCGCGAAACGCTCATCCGCTCCATCAGGCTCAACGCCTGGTTCTGGCGGTAGTTGTCCCACAGCACGAGCTGGGCGACTTCGTCGGTCATGTCGGCCAGCAGCTTGTTGCGCGCCTCCATGCGCAGCTTCTTCTTCTGCACGACGCCGTTGAGCAGGATCTTGATGTTGACCTCGTGATCCGAGGTGTCCACGCCGGCGGAGTTATCGATGAAGTCGGTGTTGAGCAGCACGCCGTGCTGCGCGGCTTCAATGCGGCCCAGCTGGGTCATGCCGAGGTTGCCGCCCTCGCCCACCACCTTGCAGCGCAGATCGCGGCCATCCACGCGCAGGCCGTTATTGGCGCGGTCGCCCACATCGGCATTGCTCTCGCTGCTGGACTTGATGTACGTGCCGATGCCGCCGTTCCACAGCAGATCGACCGGCGACTTGAGAATCGCGCTCATCAGTTCGTTCGGCGTCATCGACTTCACGCCTTCCGGCAGGCCCAGCACCTCGCGCACCTGCGGCGTGATCTCGATCGCCTTGGCGCTGCGCGGATGGATGCCGCCCCCCTTGGAGATCAACTTCGCGTCGTAGTCGGCCCAGCTGGAACGCGGCACGGTGAACAGGCGCTGGCGCTCGATGAAGCTGCGCGCCGCGTCGGGCGTCGGGTCCAGGAAGATGTGGCGGTGGTCGAACGCAGCCACCAGGCGGATGTGTTCGGACAGCAGCATGCCGTTGCCGAACACGTCGCCGGACATGTCGCCGATGCCGACGCAGGTGAAGTCTTCGGTCTGCGAATTGCGGCCCATGGCGCGGAAGTGGCGCTTCACCGACTCCCATGCGCCACGCGCGGTGATGCCCATGCCCTTGTGGTCGTAGCCGACCGAGCCACCGGAAGCGAATGCATCGCCCAGCCAGAAGCCATGCGCGATCGCCAGGCCGTTGGCGATGTCGGAGAACGTCGCCGTGCCCTTGTCCGCGGCGACCACGAGATACGGATCATCCTGATCATGGCGCACCACGCCGACCGGCGGCACGATGCGGCCATCGACGATGTTGTCGGTGATGTCGAGCAGGCCCTGGATGAACATCTTGTAGCAGGCGATGCCTTCGGCCAGCACCGCATCGCGGTCGCCCCCGATCGGCGGACGCTTCACGAAGAAACCGCCCTTCGCGCCGACCGGCACGATGACCGTGTTCTTCACCATCTGCGCCTTCACCAGGCCCAGCACTTCGGTGCGGAAATCCTCGCGGCGATCCGACCAGCGCAGACCGCCGCGGGCCACCGGTCCGAAACGCAGGTGGGTGCCTTCCACGCGCGGGCCGTAAACGAAGATTTCGCGATACGGGCGCGGCTTTGGCAGGTCCGGCACTTTCGCCGAATCGAACTTGAAGCTGATCGTGTGTGCGGCTTCGCCACCGGCGTCCGTCTGGTAGTAGCTGGTGCGCAGCGTTGCCTCGATCGCCCCCATGAAGCCGCGCAGGATGCGGTCTTCGTCCAGGCTCGACACGCGATCCAGCAACTTCAGCAGCGCCTTGTGCGTGGTGTCGATCTGCGCATCGCGGCTGCCTTCGCGTGCATCCAGGATCGGGCGCAGCACCACCAGCGCGTTCTCATCGCCTTGCGCCAGCACGCGCAGCTGCGCAGCGAAGCGCTCCTGCCCGGCACGGATTTCGGCCTTGCTCTCGCGGCCGGTGGCCGGGTCGAAGCGGGCCTCGAACAGCTCCACCAGCAGGCGCGCCAGCAACGGATAACGATTGAGCGTTTCCTCGACGTAACTCTGCGAGAACGGCACGCCGGTCTGCATCAGGTACTTGCAGTAGCCGCGCAGCATCGCGACCTGGCGCCAGTCCAGGCTGGCCGACAGGATGAGTCGATTGAAGCCGTCGTTTTCCGCGTCGCCCTTCCAGACGCGCGCGAACGCTTCCTCGAACGCCGCATGCTGGCGTTCGATGTCGACTTCACCGTTGACGGATTCGACTTCGAATTCCTGGATGTAGACCGGCGTCGCGCCGGCTTCAAGCCGGAACGGATGTTCGGAGATCACGCGCAGCCCCATGTTCTCCATCAACGGCAGCGCGTCGGACAGTGGAATGTCGATGCCCTGGCGATAGAGGTTCAGGCGCAGGCGGCCTTCGCCGGCGCGCGCGCGACGCGACTTGTGCAGGCTCAGGCGCAGCGCGTCCGGACCGTCGAGCGCGGCCAGGTGCTCGACATCGTTGGCGGCGAATTCCGGCGACACCGTTTCGATGTAGCCCGCCGGCAACACGCGGCCGAAGCCGCTCATCAGCTTCAGGCCTTCGGCTTCGCCGTGGCGCGCAATCAGCGTCTCGCGCAGGTCGTCCTGCCAGTTGCGCAACAAGTGCGCGATGTCGGCTTCCAGCGCCGAGGTATCGACCTCGACATGTTCGCCTGCCTTCGGGCGCACGGTGAGATGCAACTGCGCCAGCGGCGACTCGCCCAACTGCACGGTGGTGTCGACGTATTCACCGCGCAGCGCCTGCTTGAGCAGGGCTTCGATGCGCAGGCGCACATCGGTGTTGAAGCGATCACGCGGAATGTAGACCAGCGCCGAGAAGAAGCGACCGTAGCGATCGCGGCGCAGGAACAGCTTGCTGCGCACGCGCTCCTGCAGTCCGAGGATGCCCATCGCGGTGCGGTTGAGTTCTTCCTCGTTGGACTGGAACAGTTCCTCGCGCGGCAGCGATTCCAGGATGTGGCGCAGCGCCTTGCCGCTGTGGCTGTTCGGCGACAGGCCGGACTGGCGCATCACGAACTCGTGGCGTTCCCGCACCAGCGGGATCTCCCACGGACGGCGGTTGTAGGCCGACGAGGTGTACAGGCCGATGAAGCGCTGTTCGCCGATCGGCTGCCCCTTCGCGTCGAATTCCAGCACGCCGATGTAGTCCATGTTGCCGGGACGATGCACGTTCGAACGGCGGTTGGTCTTGGTGAGGATCAACGCGTCGACCGAACCGGATTGCGGCATGTAATGCGCGGCCAGCGACTTGACGTTGCGTGGCGCGGTGGCGTCCTTGCCCCGCAACAGGCCCATGCCGCTGCCATCGACAGCACTCAGGATGCCGTCGCCATTGCCCTTCTCCACGCGGTATTCCCGGTAGCCGAAGAAGGTGAAGTGATCGTTGGCCGCCCAGCGCAGGAACTCCTGCGCTTCGCGACGGCCGGCGTCGCTGACCGGCAACTGGCGCGTGGCCAGGTCGTCGGCGACCGCCAGCATCTTCTCGCGCATCGGACCCCAGTCGCGAACGATGGAGCGGACTTCCTCGAGCACGGCGCGGATGCGCTGCTCGATGCGCGGCATGTCCTGCGCTTGCTGGCGATCAATCTCCAGCATCATCAGCGATTCGGGCTTCCCCTCGCCCACTGCGGTTGCGCGGCCCACCTTGTCACGGCTGAAACGCACCAGCGGATGGCCGAGCACATGCACGCCGATGCCGAGTTCGGCCAGTGCCATGCTGACCGAATCGACCAGGAACGGCATGTCGTCGTTGACGATCTGCAACACGGTGTGCGGGGATTCCCAGCCGTTGGACTTGGCCGACGCGTTGAACACGCGCACGTTCGCCGTGCCCGGTTTGCGCAGTGAAGCGAAGTCGAGCATGTCCAGCGCGATGGCCGCCCACGAGGCCGGGTTGTGCTGCGGATACTCGTCCGCTTCCATGCGCTTGTAGAACGCTTCGGCGAACGCCTGCGCTTCGGCCTGGCGAGTAGCGGCGACGCGCTTGCGAATCGCGCTGAAAATCGGCTGCAGCGAGAAGCCCGGAGTCGTCTTGACGACGGCGGAGGCCGTCGCCGCGGCGTCCGGTCGGGCAGTCACCTTGCGGGTCGGCGTCTTCTTCTTCGGCGTCGTTGCCGGGTTGGCCGTCTTCGCGACCGTTGCCTTGGGAGCCTGCTTGGCGGACTTCTTCGAGCTGCGCACAGCGTTCATGCAGTTGGGAACTCTACGATTGGTAGTCGAATGGTCATTGTATCGCTCGTTGAGATGTCGCCCTTGTTGCGCGGCGTCATAAAGCGCGCTTGCAATGCAATGACAAAGCGACTAGGCGAGGCCGGGGCGTGTCTGCCCCCGTTCGAATCCGATGCATGCGACCGCCGCGATGGGCGGCGCTTTGTCCACAGTCGAAGCAGGCATGCAAGCCTTCTCAAATTCTGAACTGGACGGTATAGTCCAGCGCTTATGTCGACATTTGCGCCTTCCCCCGCCGCGGTCGAACGACGCCAGCGCGTCCATGCGGCTGTGCGCGAGTTGATGGCCGAACAGGGATTCCGCATCAGCATGGAGGCGGTCGCCCAGCGCGCCGGCTGCTCCAAACAGACCCTCTATGCGCAATTCGGCAGCAAACAGGCGCTGCTGCGGAGCATGGTGGAGGAACACATCGACATTGCCACCGTGCGGTTGGACGAACCTGCGCAGGATCTGCGCGGGCCGCTGGTCGCCTTCGCGATGGAGCATCTGTCGCACCTGTGCGATCCTGCGGTGGTCGCCACCAGCCAGTTGCTGACAGCCGAGGCGCACCAGTTTCCCGACGAAGCGCAGACGCTTTACCGGGATTCCTGCGAACGGCTGGTGCAACGCCTGGCACGCTGGCTGTCGGGAGCGATGGATCGCGGATTGCTGCGACGTGACGAACCGCACTTGGCGGCGGAGTTGCTGCTGAGCATGATCGTCGGTCTCGATTTCGAACGCCAACGCTTCTCCGTTCCGCACAGACAAAGCGTCATTGCCCGCCGCCGCTGGGCGGATTTCGCGGTGGATGCGTTCCTCCGCGCGTTCTCACCCGGTGCGAACGCTGCCGCGGATGCTGGCAACAAAACCAACAAGATTTCCAAATCCTGACCCGGAGCTCCACCGATGACAGCCCCCCGTTCCGTCATTCTCTTCTGCGCCATTGCCGTGGCGCTGGCCGCCTGCAAGAAGCAGGAACAGATGCAGATGCCCACGCCCGAAGTCGGCGTGGTGAAGGCCGCCGCGCAGAACGTGCCGCTTACGCGCGACCTGGTGGGCCGGCTTGCGCCGTTCCGCTCCGCCGACGTGCGCGCCCGCGTACCCGGCGTGCTGGTCAAGCGCGTCTACCAGGAAGGCACCGACGTGAAGGAAGGCCAGGTGCTGTTCCAGATTGATCCCGCGCCGCTGCAGGCCACGCTGAGCGCCGCGCAGGCGAACCTGGCGTCGGCCCAGGCCACCTATTCGAACGCCAAGGTCAGCGCGGATCGCGCGCGCAAGCTGGCGCCGCAGAACTACGTATCGAAGGCCGACCTGGACAACGCGGAAGCCGCCGAGCGCAGCGCCGCCGCCGCCGTGCAGCAGGCCCGCGCCAGTGTCGAGAGCGCCCGCATCAACCTCGGCTACACCAACGTCACCGCTCCCATCTCCGGGCGCGCCGGCAAGCAGCAGGTCACCGAGGGCGCGCTGGTGGGCCAGGGTGACGCCACCCTGCTTACCACGGTCGATCAACTGGACCCGCTGTACGTGAACTTCTCGCTCAGCGTGTCCGAACTGGAAGCACTGCGCGCCGCGCAGAGCCGTGGCGGCGTCGCGCTGACCGGCACGGGCGATGCGAAGGTGGAGGTCGTGCTGACCGATGGCAGCGTCTACCAGGAAGCCGGCACGCTGGACTTCTCCGGTGCGGTCGCCGACCCGGCCACGGGCGCGGTCTCGCTGCGTGCGCTGATCCCTAATTCGCAGAAGACGCTGCTGCCGGGCATGTTCGTCACCCTGAAGGCCGTGCTGGGCGAGCGCCTCAACGCCTTCCTCGTGCCGCAGGAAGCGCTGTTGCGTGATGCGCAGGGCGCCTATGTCTACGTGGTCGGCGCCGACGGCAAGGTCGCGCGCAAGAACGTCACCGCCGAGAACCCGCGCGATGGCAAGTGGGTGATCACCAGCGGCCTGGCGGCCAACGATCAGGTCATCGTGTCCGGCGTGCAGAAGGTCCAGCCCGGTGCGCCGGCCAAGGCGACGCCGTGGAAGCCGGCCGCACCCGCCGGCGGCCAGCCCGCCGCTCCGGCCGCACCTGCCGCCGAATCGAAGTAAGGGATTCCCCCCATGCCCAAGTTCTTCATCGACAAACCCATCTTCGCCTGGGTGGTGGCGATCCTGATCTCGCTCGGTGGCGTGATCGCGATCTTCGGCCTCGGCGTCGAGTCCTATCCCAACATCGCGCCACCGCAGGTCGTGGTGAATGCCACCTACCCCGGCGCCAGCGCGGAAACCACCGAGCAGGCGGTTACCCAGGTCATCGAGCAGCAGCTCACCGGCATCGACAACCTGCTGTACTTCAGCTCCTCGTCCGACGCCACGGGCGGTTCCAGCATCACCCTGACCTTCCAGACCGGCACCGATCCCGACATCGCCCAGGTCCAGGTGCAGAACAAGGTCGCGCTGGCGCAGCCGCGCCTGCCGACCGAGGTGGTGCAACAGGGCGTCGTGGTCGCCAAGTCCAACGCCGGCTTCCTGATGGTGGCGGCGCTGCGTTCGGAAAACCCGCAGGTCGATCGCCACCAGCTCAACGACCTCATCGGCTCGCGCGTGCTTGACCAGATCGCGCGCATCCCGGGCGTCGGCAACACGCAGCAGTTCGGCAGCGAATACGCGATGCGCATCTGGATGGATCCGAACAAGCTGCAGGGCTTCGGTCTGTCCACCTCGGAAGTGCTGGCGGCGATCCGCGGCCAGAACGTGCAGTTCGCGGCCGGCTCGATCGGTACCGACCCCGCGCCGGAAGGCCAGGGCTTCACCGCCACGGTCACCACCGAAGGTCGCTTCACCTCGCCGGAGCAGTTCGAGAACATCATCCTGCGCGCCAACACCGACGGCACCACCGTGCGCCTGAAGGATGTCGCCCGCGTCGGCATCGGCGCCACCTCGTACGGTTTCGACACGCAATGGAATGGCGCCCCGACCGGCGGCTTCGCGGTCATGCTGCTGCCGGGCGCGAACGCGCTCAACGTCGCCGCGGCCGTGCGCGCCAAGATGGACGAGCTGCAGCCGAGCTTTCCGCAGGGCGTGAGCTGGTTCTCGCCATACGACAGCACCTCGTTCGTGCGCATCTCAATCCAGGAAGTGGTCAAGACGCTGTTCGAAGCGGTGCTGCTGGTGTTCCTGGTGATGCTGATCTTCCTCCAGAACATCCGCGCCACCATCATCCCCACCCTCGTCATCCCGGTCGCGCTGCTCGGCACGTTCCTGGGCATGACGGTCATCGGCTTCACCATCAACCAGCTCACGCTGTTCGGCATGGTGCTGGCGATCGGCATCGTGGTGGATGACGCGATCGTGGTGATCGAGAACGTCGAACGCATCATGACCGAGGAAGGTTTGCCACCGAAGGAAGCCACGCGCAAGGCGATGGACCAGATCACCGGTGCGGTCATCGCGATCACCGTGGTGCTGTCGGCGGTGTTCATCCCCAGTGCGTTGCAGGGCGGCTCGGCCGGTGAAATCTACAAGCAGTTCGCGCTGACCATCGCCATCGCGATGGTGTTCTCCGCGTTCCTGGCGCTGGGCTTCACCCCGGCGCTGTGCGCGACGCTGCTCAAGCCGACGGACCACCACAAGCAGAACATCATCTTCCGCACCTTCAACAAGTACTACGAGAAGGTCAACCACACCTACGTCGGCCATATCGGCAGTGCGGTCAAGCATGCGCCGCGCTGGATGGTCGTGTTCGCGGGACTCGCGCTGCTGTGCGGCTTCCTGTTCACGCGCATGCCCGGCAGCTTCCTGCCTGAAGAAGATCAGGGCTATGCGCTCGCGATCGTGCAGTTGCCGCCGGGTGCGTCGATGCAACGCACCGACAAGGTGTTCACCCAGATCCGCGGCATCCTCGAAAAGATGGAAGGCTACGAGGGCATGATGCAGGTCACCGGCTTCAGCTTCGTAGGCCAGGGTGAGAACGTCGGCATGGCCTTCATCAAGCTCAAGGACTGGGACGAGCGCGATGTGGATGCGGCGACCTTCATCCAGCAGGCCAACGGCGCGTTGTTCGGCATCAAGGAAGCCGGCATCTTCGTCGTCAACCTGCCCACGGTGAACGGCCTGGGCCAGTTCGGCGGCTTCGACATGTACCTGCAGGACCGCACCGGCCAGGGCCAGGCGGCGCTGACGCAGGCCCGCAACATCCTGCTGGGCAAGGCGGCGGAGAAGCAGGATCTGCTGACCGGCGTGCGCCCGAATGGCCTGGAAGATGCGCCCCAGCTGAAGCTGAGCGTGGACCGCGTGCAGGCGCAGGCCATGGGCTTGTCCGTGTCCGACATCTACAACGCCATCGGCCTGATGCTGGCGCCAGTCTATGTCAACGACTTCTTCTACGAAGGCCGCATCAAGCGCGTCTCGATGCAGGCCGATGCGCCCTATCGCACCGGGCCGGAGTCGCTGGGCAATTTCTACACGCCCAGCAGCCTGCAGAACGGCGCCATGATTCCGCTGAGCAACGTGGTGAAGGCCGAGTGGATCACCAACTCGCCGTCGCTGACGCGCTACAACGGCTATGCGGCGGTGAACATCGTCGGTTCGCAGGCCCCCGGACGTAGCTCGGGTGAAGCGATGAAGGCGATGGAAGACATCGTGAACAAGGATCTGCCACCGGGTTTCGGCTTCGACTGGACCGGCATGTCGTACCAGGAAATCCTCGCCGGCAATACCGCGACGTTGCTGCTGGTGCTGTCGATCGTCGTGGTGTTCCTGTGCCTGGCCGCGCTGTATGAAAGCTGGTCGATTCCGGTGGCGGTGTTGCTGGTCGTGCCGCTGGGCGTGCTGGGCGCCATCGTGTTCGCCCTGCTGCGTGGTCTGCCGAACGACATCTTCTTCAAGATCGGCCTGATCACCATCATCGGCCTGGCGGCCAAGAACGCGATTCTGATCGTCGAGTTCGCGGTGGAACAGCGACGTGAAGGCAAGACGTTGCGTGATTCGGTGATCGAAGCGGCCCGCCTGCGCTTCCGCCCGATCCTGATGACGTCGTTCGCGTTCATCATGGGCGTGCTGCCGATGGCCATCTCCACCGGCGCCGGCGCCAACGCGCGCCACGCCATCGGTACGGGCGTGATCGGCGGCATGGTGTTCGCCACCTTCCTCGGCCTGCTGATGATTCCGGTGTTCTTCATCGCCGTGCGCCGCATGCTCGGCGACAAGATGGACGAGCCCTCGAAGGAATACCTGGCGCACCACAACGCACCGACCTCGCGCTGATTGCAGGCGGTGTTGCCTTAAAACAGAAAACCCCGGCCCAGGCCGGGGTTTTTTCTTTGCCCGCGCGATTTGTATCGGACTGTTCCTATGGGTTCGCGTGCAAGCGTCGGCCATGATCGTGCGCATGCAACTCACCCAGAACTTCATCAAGGCCAAGGAACCTTGCGCCGCGGGTTATCGCTGGTTCCTGCGCAACCAGATGCAGGGTCGCGACTACCAGGACATGCTCGACGCGCTGGTCGCCGAGGGCCGCATCGACGATGCCTGCTGGCTGATGGATCAATTCGGCGCGACCAATGCGGTGCTGGAGCTGGATGGACTCGAATCGAACGCACTTGTGTTCGCCGGCACGCTCATCGTCCGCGGACTGGCGGAAGTGGACGGCCTGCTGCGTACGGGCCGCGCCCTGCACGCAACGGGAGTGCGCGCAGGCAATCTGGTCGTGGGCGGCGAACTGCGCAGCGACGGCATGGTGGTCAGCGGCGATGCGATCCGGTGCGGCGACGATCTGCGCGCGCAATGGGCGGTGCATGCGGTCACGGGAATCCATTCCGCGGGTCAACTGCGCTCGGGTTGGGACATCGAGGCCGGCGGTGACGTGACCGCGACCCACCTGCATGCGGGCCGGCATATCCAGGCATCGGGCGACATCCGGGCGAGCCTGGGCATCAAGAGTGGCGAGGACATCCTCGCGGGCCGCGACGTCATTGCCGTGCAAGGTATCGAGTCCGGTGGCGCCATCCATGCCGGCCGGCATCTGGATGCGGGCTGGGGCATTCGCGCGCAGGGAGACATCATCGCGGACGGCATGATTCGCGTCGGCGAAGGTGTCGAGACGGAGGGCGACCTGCGCGCCGGTGCGTCGTGGGGCGTGCGCGCCGGACTGGCGGTGCGGCGCGACGCGTGGGAAGACAGTGCACACGTACGGGCACGTAGCCGGCCTGCAGACCTGTTGAGCGGATTCTGGGTGGAATGACCGCTCATCCGCATGACCTGTTGCACCAACAAAAAACCCCGGCATTGCCGGGGTTTTTCTTTGAAACCCGTGAACGGGCTCAGCGCAGTCCGGTTTCGTTGCGTGCGATGACCAGCCGCTGGATTTCGCTGGTGCCCTCGTAGATCTCGGTGATCTTGGCATCGCGGAAATAGCGTTCGAGCGGCATTTCCTTCGAGTAGCCCATGCCGCCGTGAATCTGCACGGCCTGATGGGTAATCCACATGGCCGCCTCGGATGCGGTGAGCTTGGCGATCGCCGCCTCGTTGCTGAAACGCTGGTCCTGCCCTTTCACCCATGCCGCGCGCAGCGTCAGCAACAACGCGGCATCCAGTTTGCACTTCATGTCGGCGATCTTCGCCTGGGTCATCTGGAAGGTGCCGATCGGCGCACCGAACGCCTTGCGATCCTTCACGTACTCCAGCGTCGCCTCGTACGCCGCGCGGGCAATGCCGATGGCCTGCGATGCGATGCCGATGCGGCCGGCATCCAGGACGCCCATCGCAATCTTGAAACCCTCGCCTTCCGAACCCAGCACATCCTCGGCGGCAGCCACGTAGTCAGTGAACTCGATCTCGCAGGTCGCGGACGCACGGATGCCGAGCTTGGGTTCGGTCTTGCCGCGGTGGAAACCGGCATTCGCCGTATCGATCAGGAACGCGGTGATGCCGCGCGCGCCCTTGTCCGGATCCGTCATCGCGAACAGCACGATGTACTTGGCCACCGGTCCAGAGGTAATCCAGCTCTTCTTGCCGTTGATGACGAAGCTGCCATCGGCCTGCTTCACGGCGCGGCAACGCATCGCGGTGGCGTCCGAACCGGATTGCGGTTCGGTCAGCGCGAACGCACCGATTTCGCGGCCCTCGGCAATCGCGCGCACGTACTTCTGCTTCTGCGCTTCGGTGCCGAACTTGAGGATGCCGTTGCAGAACAGCGAGTTGTTGACCGACATGATGGTCGAATGCGCGGCGTCGCCGGCGGCGATCTCGACCATGGCCAGCACATAGGCAATCGGGTCCATGCCCGCACCACCGTACTCGGCCGGCACTTCGATGCCCATCAGACCGTTTTCACCCAGCAGGCGGATGTTGTCGAGCGGAAACTCACCGGTGCGGTCGTGATGCTCGGCACTCGGCGCGATTTTCTCCTGGGCGATCCGGCGCGCGATGTCCTGGATCATCAACTGCTCTTCGGTGAACGCGAAATCCACTTACCACCCCTCACGAAAATTCTTGAATACCAATTGTAACCCGCCACCATCCGGCGACGTATGCCCGACTTGACCCGAAACCCTTGATGGCCGGACAATATCTTTATATCGCGATAGGAAGATATTATGGATCTCGAAGCTTGGTCCGTGCGGCTCAAGGTCTTCGCCGACGCCACCCGCGTGCGCCTGCTGGCCTTGCTGTCCCAGGAAGAATTGACGGTAGCCGAACTGTCGGCCATCACCCAGCTCGCCCAGCCCCGCGTGTCGACCCATCTGGCCAAGCTCAAGGAAGCCGGGCTGGTGCGCGATCGTCGCGCGGGCGTGTCCGCGTACTACCGTTTCGACGAAGACAAGCTCGACGCGGCGCAGCGGGATCTGTGGCGCGCCCTGAAGGAAGGCAGCGACGATCCGCTGCTGCGCCAAGACGCCGAACGCGTGCCGTCGGTGCTCGCAAGTCGCGCCGCCGACCAGAACTGGGCTGACTCCGTTGCGGGCGACATGGAACGCCATTATTCGCCGGGACGCACGTGGGAAGCGCTCGCTCGAACCGCGCTGCCGCTGCTCGAAACCGGTGACGTGCTCGACATCGCCTCCGGCGATGGCGTGCTCGCCGAACTGCTCTCACCGCATTCGCGTCGTTACGTCTGCATCGACACCAGCGCGCGCGTGGTGGCCGCCGCTGGCGAGCGACTGCGCCGGTTCCCGAACGTGGAAGTCCGCGAGGGCGACATGCACGCCCTGCCCTTCAAGGATGGCAGTTTCGATCTGGTCGTACTGATGCATGCGCTCACTTACGCGCAGCACCCGGCGAAGGCGGTCGCCGAAGCGGCCCGCGTGCTCCGCAAGGGTGGCCGTCTGCTGCTGAGCAGCCTCGCCAAGCATGAGCATCGCGCCGTCGTGGAGTCGTATGGCCACGTGAACCTGGGTTTCAGTGAAAAGGAACTTCGGCGCTTTGCAGAAAAGGCCGGACTGGAAATCGCGAACGCCGAAACCGTGACGCGCGAGCGCCGACCGCCACACTTCGAAGTGATCTCGCTGCTGGGAGTCAAACCATGAAGACGCTGCCCTGGCTCCGCCCCGAACGCACGAAGGCGCTGCTGGATGCGCTCGAACAACGCATCCTCATCATTGATGGCGCGATGGGAACGATGATCCAGCGGCACGGCCTGCAGGAAGCGGACTACCGCGGCGAACGCTTCGCCGGCGGCTTCGACAGCCAGCATGACGCGCATGTGCATGGTCCCGACTGCGGCCACGATCTGAAGGGCAACAACGATCTGCTGTTGCTGACCAGGCCCGAAGTCATCGCCGGCGTGCACGCCGCCTATCTGGAAGCCGGTGCGGATCTTGTCGAGACCAACACCTTCAATGCGACCTCGGTCAGCCAGGCCGACTACCATCTCGAGCATCTGGTCTACGAGCTCAACAAGGCCGGCGCGGCAGTCGCGCGCGCCTGTTGCGACGCCGTCGAAGCCCGGACACCGCACAAGCCCCGCTTCGTCATCGGTGTGCTCGGCCCGACCAGCCGCACCGCGTCGATCAGCCCCGATGTCAATGATCCGGGCTTCCGCAACACGAGTTTCGACGAATTGCGCGTCACCTATCGCGAAGCGATCGACGGCCTGATTGACGGTGGCGCCGACGTGCTGATGGTGGAAACCATCTTCGACACGCTCAATGCCAAAGCAGCGCTGTTCGCCATCGAGGAAGCCTTCGACGGACGCGGCGCACGATTGCCGATCATGATCTCCGGCACGATCACCGATGCATCCGGCCGCACGTTGTCCGGCCAGACGGCCGAAGCGTTCTACACCTCGATGGCGCACAGCCGCCCGCTTTCGATTGGGCTGAACTGCGCGCTTGGCGCGAAGGATCTGCGCGAACACGTGGAGACGCTCGCCAATGTCGCCGACGGTTACGTCAGCGCGCATCCGAACGCGGGCCTGCCCAATGCCTTCGGTGAGTACGATGAAACCCCCGAGGAAATGGCCGAAACGCTGCGCGAGTTCGCGCAATCCGGACTGCTCAATCTGGTCGGTGGCTGTTGCGGCACCACGCCGGCGCACATTCGCGCCATCGCCGAAGCGGTGAGCGACATTCCGCCGCGTCGTCTGCGCACGCCCGTCGCGCAGGCCGCCTGACGCCGCCCCAGGACCCGAAGACATGGATCACACCCCCGCCCCCGCTCCGCGATACACCCGGCTGTCCGGCCTGGAACCGCTGGTCATCACACCGGACCTGCTCTTCGTCAATGTTGGCGAGCGTACCAACGTCACCGGCAGCGCCCAGTTCCGCAAGCTGATCAAGGAAGAGCGCTACGAGGAAGCCGTCGAGGTCGCGCGGCAGCAGGTCGCCAACGGTGCGCAGATTCTCGACGTCAACATGGACGAGGGTCTGATCGATTCCGAAAAGGCGATGGTGCGTTTCCTCAACCTGATCGCCTCCGAGCCGGACATCGCGCGCATCCCGGTGATGGTCGACTCGTCGAAGTGGAGCGTGATCGAAGCCGGCCTGAAATGCCTGCAGGGCAAGGGCGTGGTCAACTCCATCTCGTTGAAGGAAGGCGAAGAAGCATTCATCGAGCATGCCCGCAAGGTCCTGCGCTACGGTGCGGCGGCCGTGGTGATGGCGTTCGACGAAACCGGCCAGGCGGATACCTGCGCGCGCAAGGTCGAGATCTGCTCGCGCGCCTACCGCATCCTCACCGAGCAGGTCGGCTTCCCGCCGGAAGACATCATCTTCGACCCCAACATCTTCGCGGTCGCCACCGGCATCGAAGAGCACGACAACTACGCCGTGGACTTCATCGAGGCCACGCGCATCATCAAGCAGACGCTGCCGCACTGCCATGTATCCGGCGGCGTTTCCAACGTCTCGTTCTCCTTCCGTGGCAACGAGCCGGTGCGCCAGGCGATCCACACGGTGTTCCTGTACCACGCGATCCGCGCGGGCATGGACATGGGCATCGTCAACGCGGGCGGCCTGCCGATCTACGACGATCTGGACGCCGAACTGCGCGAGCGCGTCGAGGATGTCATCCTCAACCGGCGCAAGGACGGCACCGAACGCCTGCTGGAAATCGCCGATCGCTACAAAGGCAAGAAGGGCGAAAGCAAGACCGAGGACCTCGCCTGGCGCGAGAAGCCGGTCCGCGCACGCCTGGCGCATGCGCTCGTGCACGGCATCGACGCTTTCGTCGAGGAAGACACCGAGGAAGCCCGCCAGCAGGCATCGCGTCCGCTGGATGTCATCGAGGGCGCGCTGATGGACGGCATGAATGTCGTCGGCGATCTGTTTGGCGCCGGCAAGATGTTCCTGCCGCAGGTCGTGAAATCCGCGCGCGTGATGAAGAAGGCCGTCGCGTACCTGCTGCCCTTCATCGAGGCGGAAAAGCAGAAGACCGGCGACGCTGGAAAATCCAACGGCAAGATCGTGCTGGCCACCGTCAAGGGCGATGTCCACGACATCGGCAAGAACATCGTTGGCGTCGTGCTTGCCTGCAACAACTTCGAGGTTGTCGATCTCGGCGTGATGGTCCCGACGCAGAAGATCCTCGACGCGGCCCGCGCCGAAAACGCCGACCTCATCGGGCTGTCCGGCTTGATCACGCCCTCGCTGGAGGAAATGACCCACGTCGCGCGCGAGATGCAGCGGCAGGGCTTTTACACGCCGCTGCTGATTGGCGGCGCGACCACGTCACGCGCGCACACCGCGCTGAAGATTGATCCGCACTACAAGGCGCCGACCGTCTGGGTAAAGGACGCCTCGCGTGCGGTCGGCGTGGCGCAGTCGCTCATCTCGCGCGACATGCGCGAAGGATTCGTTGCTGCCAACGACGCGGACTATGCGGAAATCCGGGAACGCCATCGCAACCGTGGCGACGCCAAGCGGCTTGTGCCGCTCGCCAAGGCGCGCGCACAACGTTTCGATGGCGGCTGGGAAACGTATGAGCCGCCCGCACCGCGCACGCCCGGCGTCACCGTGCTGGACGACTATCCGCTGACGGAGCTGATCGAGTACATCGACTGGACCCCGTTCTTCCAGGCGTGGGAACTGGCCGGGAAATTCCCCGCCATCCTGACCGACGAAGTTGTCGGCGCACAGGCAAGCGAGTTGTACCGCGACGCCCGCGCGATGCTGGATCGCATCGTGGCCGAACGCTGGTTGCAGGCGCGCGGTGTGTTCGGCCTGTGGCCCGCGCATGCGCGCGGCGATGATGTCGTCATCCACACCGATGCCGGCGAGGAGACGTTGCATTTCCTTCGCCAGCAGGTCGACAAGCCGGTGGAGCGTCCGGACTTCTGCCTCGCCGACTTCATCGCACCGGAGACCTCCGGCAAGCAGGATTGGATCGGTGCCTTCGCAGTGACCGCCGGGCTCGGCATTGACGCCCATGTCGCACGCTTCGAGTCCGACCACGACGACTACAACGCGATCCTGCTGAAGGCGCTGGCCGATCGCCTGGCCGAAGCGTTCGCCGAACGACTGCACGAGCGGGTGCGCAAGGAATTCTGGGGATACCACAGCGACGAGTCGCTCGACAATGCCGCACTGATTGCGGAGCAGTACCGCGGTATCCGTCCGGCACCGGGATATCCGGCCTGCCCCGAGCACAGCGAAAAGAGCACGCTGTTCCGCCTGCTGGATGCGACACACAACGCCGGCATGACGCTCACGGAGAGCTTTGCGATGCTGCCGACGGCCGCCGTTTCCGGCTACTACTTCAGCCATCCGCAAAGCCAGTACTTCGTCGTCGGCCGCGTCTCGCGGGAACAGGCCGAAGACTACGCGCGCAGGAAAAATGTGAGCCTCGCGCAAGTGGAGCGTTGGCTGGCTTCCAATCTGGATTACGACCCGGAGTGATC